>JBNKNO010000021.1:0-49207 GCA_050293885.1 Rhodocyclaceae bacterium
CTCGTCGGGTGTTTCGAAGTGAAGTCTTTCGGGTGGTCGATACGCTGCCGATTCCGGATTGCGCGGCTCTCCATCCGGGCGACCTGGCCATCCATACCGAGCCTCAATACAACCCGCGCGTCGCCTCCTCCAGCGCTTCTGCGGTCATGACGCCAAGCTTGGCGTAGACGACCTCGCCGTGGGCGTCGAGGATGGCGGTGAACGGTATCCCTCCCTGGGCGTTGCCCAGCGATCGCATCAGCTCGATGCCGTCGGGGACGCCCGAGAAGGCGACGGGGTAGTTGATGCCGTAGGACGCGACGACCTCTTTCGACTCTTCGGCGTAGTCTTCGAGTGCGATGCCGATGATGGCAAGCTTGTTGCCGGCGCGTTTGGCCAGGGCGATGAACTCGGGGATCTCCTGTCGGCACGGGCGGCACCCGTCGGCCCAGAAATTCACCACGATCGGTTTGCCCTTGAACTTCGCCATGGCGAGGGGCTGGTTGTCGAGATCGGGAAAGTTGCTGGAGAAGAACTGGCTGCTATCGGCGGCGCCGGCGAGGCTGCTGAGCAGGGCCAGTGCGAGGGAGGCAAGCAGGTGCTTCATGGCGGGTCGCTCTTGCGGAAGACGAGGAAGCCGAAGGCCGCGGACAGGGCGGCGGTGCGGTAAACCTGCCGCGAAACCGGCCGGCTTGGGTCTTGAATTACAACATCACCCCATCTGACATCACAAGGAAATTCTCCGGGCGCATCAGCCAGTCACGTGCGTCACCCGGGGGCGCCTTCAGGCGCGCCGAGGTGGCGTGGTGGGCAGCCTTCAGGGCCAAGGCGCGCGCCCCTTCGACCGGTCGCGTTCAGCGAGTCTCGCGTTCGGCTTCTTCCATACGCTTTTGCATCATGGCGTTGGCGTCGTCGAGCTGTTGCTGGACGCGGGCCTTGGTGGCTTCGGCTTGTTCCAGTTCCTTCTTTTTGGCGGCGGCCACGGTGGCGGCGCTGGTGGCGGTGTCGGCGACGCCGCAGGCGGCCAGCAGCAAGGCGGTGAGGGCAATGATGAGCTTTTTCATGGATTTCAGCTTAGACCAACTCGGGCAGGATCACCATGTCATGTTCGTCGCTCGCCAGCGCGGCGCGCAGGGCACGGGCGGTATCGACGGCTTCGGCGTTGTCGCCATGCACGCAGATGCTGTGGATGGGGCTCTTGCGCACGGTGCCTTCGTGAGTGACGACGCCGCCGGCGTCGAGCATGCGGCGCACGTGGGTGATGCAGTCGAGCGGATTGCGCAGCACGGCGCCGGGGTGTTTGCGCGGCATCAGCGTGCCGTGTGGCGTGTAGGCGCGGTCGGCGAAGATCTCGTGGGCCACGAGCAGGCCGGCGCGTTCGCCCGCGGCCACCAGCTCGGAGCAGGCGGGAGCGAGCAGGATGAGGTCGCGGTCGAAGGCGGCGATGGCGCGCACCACGCATTCGGCCAGCGCGGCGTCTTCGCAGGCCTGGTTGTTGAGGGCGCCATGCGGTTTCACATGGGTCATGGCGCCGCCTTCGGCGCGGGCCATGCCGCCCAGCGCGCCGAGCTGGTAGAGGATGGCCGCTTCGAGCTCGACGGGCGACATGTGCATCGGGCGGCGGCCGAAGCCGGGGAGGTCGGGATAGGACGGATGCGCGCCGATGCTGGTGTCGGCGGCGATGGCGGCACGCACGGTGGTGCGCATCACCTTGGGGTCGCCGGCATGAAAGCCGCAGGCGATGTTGGCGGAATCGACGATGGGCAGCAGCGCGGCGTCGTCCCCCATGCGCCAGGCGCCGAAGGATTCGCCCAGATCGGCGTTGAGGTTGAGTTTCATGTGCTGCGCTCCGAATCGTCTGCCTCGTCGGGCGACAAGGCGTTGACCATGCCGCTGAGCAGATTGTTGCCGTAGAGCGCGTCGAGGTCTACCGCCGCTTCGCCCTTGAGCGGCGCGATGGCACCCAGCATCTGCCGGGTGTCGGCCTCGGCGGCGCGCGCCAGCGCTTCGGCTTCGTCCACCGTCACCGCTGCAAAGCGCAGCGCCTGCCCCGGTTTGAGGGCGGCGATACGCCCCAGATCGGCGGAAATCACGGTGGCGATTTTGGGGTAGCCGCCCGCCGTCTGGCTGTCGGCCAGCAACACGATGGGCTGGCCGTTGCCGGGCACCTGGATGGCGCCGGGCACGAGGGCGTCGGAGACGATCTCGCGCGTTGCGTCGCTGGCATGGACGAGCGCTTCGCCGCGCAGGCGCAGACCCATGCGGTCGGCCTCGGTGCTGAGTGTCCAGCTCTGTTCGAGGAAGGCATCGAAGGACGCGAAGTGATCGGCCTGCGGGCCGGGCACCACATGGATGGGCGCGTCGGTGGCTGCGGGCGGTGTCGGCAGGATGCGTTCGGGGCCGCGCAGCGCGGCGGCGTCGAGCCGGTCGCCGCTTTGCAGCGCGCGGCCGTCGAGCCCGCCCAGCGCGGCGCGGGTGTAGGTGGAGGCGCTGCCAAGCGTGCTCGGGCAGGTGAGGCCGGCAATCGCCAGCATGGCGATGCGGCCGTGGCCGGTGCTGACAAGCCGTAGTTGTTCGCCAGCGGCCAGGGTGAGGCTGCGCCACGGGTGGCACGGATGCGCCTGACCCTCGCAGTCGATATGCACCAAGGTCGCCTCGCCAGCCGTGGCTACGCGCACCGGGCCATCCTGCGCTTCGACGCGCAGGCCGCCGTCGATGCATTCGATGGCCGGCGCGGTGGCCGGGTTGCCGACCAGGGTGTTGGCGATGCGCAGCAGGCGGGTGTCGAGCGCGCCGGCGCGGGGCACGCCGGCACGTCGCCAGCCGTGGCGGCCGGCATCCTGAATGCTGGCGAACACGCCGGGCGCGAGGATCGTGAGCGCGCTCATGCGGGGTCGCACCATTGCTGCGGGTCGAGGCGGCCGGTGGCCAGATCGGCCTCGATCTGTGCCATTTCGTCAGCCGAGACGGCCGCGAAGCGTACCCGGTCGCCGGCCGCAAGCAGCGCGGGCGCTGCGCGCGTGGCGTCGAACAGCGGCGCCGGGCAGCGCCCGAGCAGGTGCCAGCCGCCCGGGCTCTCCCACGGGTAGATGGCGGTGAGCCCGTTGGCGATGGCGAGGCTGCCGGCGGGCACGCGCACGCGCGGCTCGCTGCGCCGGGGCAGTTGCAGTGGCGCGGCAACATCGCCCATGAACGGAAAGCCGGGCAGAAAGCCGAGCATGTAGACCACGTAGTCGATGCCCGCGTGGGCGGCAATGATGTCGTCGGCGGAGCATGCGGCGGCCTGCGCCACGGCGTGCAGATCGGGGCCGTGCGCACCGCCGTAGCAGGCCGGCAGCCGCCATTGACGGGTCGGTGTCGCGGGGGTGTCCGCCGCTGCGACCAGCCGGGTGCGCACCGCGGCTTCGAGCACTGCGCGCGAGGTTTGCAACGGATCGTAGATGATCGTGAGCGAGCGAAAGGTTGGCACCGTTTCAATCACGCCGGGCAGTTTGCCGGCCGCCACGTCGCGTGTCAGGACATGATCGAGCGCGTTGACGGCGGCCTGCAAGGACGGCGCGATGATGTCGCCGAATTCGATGGTGAAGGCGGTGTCGCCGAGATCGAGGAAGCGCATCGGTGACGCTCAGCGGCGACGGCGGGATGAATCCCGCCCTACGGCCTTGTGTGCGCCCGCCCCTTCAAGGAGTGGGCTGGGGTGGGGATGGGTTTCAAGCGATGCCGTGAGCACCCCATCCCCATCCCAACCTCCCCCTTGAAGGGGGAGGAGCTTCGTCGTGGCCCCGATCGCGGGGCGTGTGAAGCGCTGCCGAGAACGCATCAAAAATCCGCGCGCCCGCCGAACGGGGGGCAGCGAGCACAGTGAGCGTGGGGGCCGTCCGCGTTGCCGCCGGGCCGCCCCAAGGCAATGCGCCGCCCCCTCGGGGGGCAGCGAGTGATGCGAGCGTGGGGGCCCACATTCTTCAATCCGCAGGCACACAACGGTCCGACGCCCATTGGCGCAGCGCCGCCACCTTGTCGGCCATCACATGCGACAGCGGCCGGGTGCGGGCGGCTTCGGCGACCAGCTTCTCGGTGTCGAGTTCGCTGCCGTAGGCGAGGCTTTCGTACAGGCCGGCGACCACCAGTTGCTCGAGCTCGGCACCGGAGAAGCCGTCGGTGACCACCGCCAGCGCCTCCAGATCGAAGTTGTCGGGGTTCAGTTCCCGACGGCGCAGGTGGATGGCGAGAATCTCCTGGCGCACGGCCGGGCTGGGCAGATCGACGAAAAAGATCTCGTCGAAGCGGCCCTTGCGCAGCAGCTCGGGCGGCAGCGCGGAGACGTCGTTGGCGGTGGCGACGATGAACAGGCGCGTCTGCTGCTCCGCCATCCAGGTGAGCAGGTGGCCGAGCAGGCGTTTGGAGACGCCGCCGTCGCCCTCGCTGCCGCCGCTGGCCAGCGCCTTCTCGATTTCGTCGATCCACAACACGGCGGGGGCCATGGCTTCGGCGGTGCGCAGCGCTTCGCGCAGTTTGCGTTCGGTCTCGCCGGTGTATTTGTCGTACAGGCTGGCGACGTCGAGGCGCAGCAGCGGCACCTGCCAGCTACCGGCAATGACCTTGGCCGCCATGCTCTTGCCGGCGCCCTGCGCGCCGAGCAGCATCACGCCTTTGGGCGTCGGCAGGCCGGGCGCGGCGCGCTCGCCGGTAAACACCGGGCGGCGGGTATCGAGCCAGCGCTTGAGGTGGGCGAGGCCGCCGATGTCGTCGGGGCCGAGCGGGCTCAGTTCGACGTCGAGCGCGGCTCCCCCGAGCATGTCCTGCTTGTAGCGGGCGATGCGGCCGAGGTCGTCGGTGGTGATGCGCCCATCGTCGCGAATGGCGTTGCGCACCAGTCGGCGCACGTCGTCCTCGGGCAGGCCGACGATCTGGTGCAGCAGCGCATTGGCGGTGCCCTGATCGCCGCGTACCGCGGATCGGGTCTGGTGTTTGTAGAGCTCGACCTCTTCCTTGAACAGCTTGCGCACGCTGTCCATGTCGGGGATGCGCAGCGTCATGTGCGCCGCGTGGCGCGATAGCTCGTTGGGCAAGGGCAGGCGCGGGGCGACCAACACCAGCGTGCGCTCGGCCATGGGGTGGTCGAGCACGATTTCGCGCATCAGGCGCACGATGACCGGATCCTCGAGGAAGGGGTGCGGGTCGAGCAGCACATACAGGCCGCGGCTGGCATCCTTGTCGATGTAGTGCAGGGCGGCTTCGAGGGCGCGTGTGTCGGGGACGGCGCGCCGATGACCGTCGGTGCGTTCGACTTCGGTGGGCGTCGCTTCAACGGTGCCGAACAAGGTGTTCACGCGCGTGGCCGGCCCGTAGCAAAAGTTGGTCTGGGCGAGCCCGTCGGCGACGCTCCACACGTGCAGGTCGTGGTTGTCTTCACGGGCGAGGCGCTCGAGCAGGCGCAGCACCTTGGGCTCCTCGACGGTTTCGATGCACACCAGCGGCATGCGGGAGCGGACGAGGGCGGAAAGTTCGCGGAAGTCGGGCATTCGGATCGGTGTCTGCGTGAAAGTGGGGGTCGCGCGAGCGTTCAGTCGTCGGAGAAGCGCGCGGCGATCTGGTGGAAGACGTCGGCCATATGCACGAAGGCGTCGACCACATCCGGATCGAAGTGCTGGCCTTTGCCGCCGACGATGGTCTCGACCGCTTCGGCGTGCGAGAAGGCTTTCTTGTAGACGCGTTCGCTGATGAGTGCGTCGTAAACATCGGCCACCGCCATCAGCCGGGCCGAGATGGGAATGGCCTCGCCGACCAGCCCTTGCGGGTAACCGCTGCCGTCCCACTTTTCCTGATGCGAGAAGGTGATCTCCTTGGCAAAGCGCAGGAAGCTGAACGACTCGTCGAGCGTGGCTTCGGCGGCGTCGAGTGCCTCGCGACCGAGCGTGGTGTGGGTTTTCATGATCTCCCACTCATCGGCCGTGAGCGGACCGGGCTTGAGCAGGATGCTGTCCGGAATGCCGACCTTGCCGATGTCGTGCAGCGGCGCCGATTTGTAAATCAGATAGATGGCATCGTCGGACAATTCGGCGGCAAAGCGCGGGTGGTTCTTGAGTGCGTCGGCCAGCGCCTTCACGTACAGCTGGGTGCGACGAATGTGGTTGCCGGTCTCGGCATCGCGCGTTTCGGCCAGCGAGGCGAGGGCGATGATGGTGGCCTCCTGGATGGTGTTCACTTCGTTGATGCGCCGGTCGATCTCTTGCTCGAGGAAGGCGTTGCGATCGGTGAGGAAGTCCGCCGCGGCCTTGAGCGTGAGGTGGTTGCGGATGCGCGCCTTCACGATGGGCGGCGAGATGGGCTTGGCGATGTAGTCCACCGCCCCCAGATCGAAGCCGTGTTGCTCGTCGGCGGCGTCGGTGCGCACCGTCAGGAAGATGACCGGAATATCCGCCGTGCGCGGCATGGCCTTGAGTTCGCGACAAACATCGTAGCCATTCATGCCGGGCATCATGATGTCGAGCAGGATGAGGTCGGGCACCGGCTCGACCTGCACCAGCTCGAGCGCCCGCTCACCGGAGGTGGCAATGCGCGTTCGGTACGGGCCGGCGCGCAGGCAGTTGACGATGGGCTCGATGGTGTCCGGGGCGTCGTCAACAATCAGAATGGTGGCGATTCCGAGGCCGTTGGTGTCGTCGTTCATGGCTTCCCTTCGCTTGTGGGCGCCTGGCCCAAGGTGTTCTCGAGTACGCGTTTTGCGCGGTCGAAATCGTAAATCTGGATGGCCTCGCCAATTTCACCCACGCAGATGTCCCCGAGCAGGTCGATCAGCTTGGATCGTACGCGTGAAAAATAGCTGTTGGTTTCCCCGTCGGCCAGATCGATCAGACGAGTGAGGTGGTCGATGATCACGCTGGGCGTGGTGTCGATGTCCGCGCCGCGGCGCTCGGTCGTCCCGGCCTGCGGGACTTGCCGGTGAATGGCATCGATCAGTTCGGTCAGGCAGGTGTCGAGCCGATCGAGCGGAGCGGCCTCGACGTCGCTCCGGCGCAGGGCCGATTCGATGTCGGCGGCGGCGGCGGCGACCGCGCTGGCGCCGATGTTGGCCGCCACGCCGCAAGCCGTATGGGCCATGTGCTCGGCGCGCTCGATGTCGTCGTTGGCGATCAGGGCGCGCAACTGCGTCGGCACGTCGGCGTGGGTGTTGGCAAACTGGTGTAGCAGGCGCAAGTAGAGCGCCATGTCACCGCCCATGCGACGCAAACCGGCGTCGGTATCGAGACCGGCAATCTCGGGGAGCGCGTCGCTCGCCGGATGCGCGGGCCGGGCGTCGGAGACGCGGGTCCAACGGGCCAGTGTGGCAAACAGATGATCCGGGTCGATCGGCTTGGCGACATGATCGTTCATGCCCGCCACCAGACAACGCTCGCGTTCGTCGGGCAGGGCGTGCGCTGTCATGGCAATGATGGGCAAACGGGCGAAGCGAGACTCGCCACGCAGCAGGCGGGTGGTCTGGTAGCCGTCGAGACCGGGCATTTGCAGGTCCATCAGCACGGCATCGACGGCAAGGCCGTCGCTCGCCGTCAGCCAGTCGATGGCGGTTTGACCGTCGCCGAACACGTGCACCGTCACGCCGCGTGATTCGAGCAGCGCGCGGGCAATCTGCTGGTTGATGTCGTTGTCCTCGACCACCAGCACGCGCAGCCCGGTCAGGTCGATGTTCTCGCTCCGGCTGGGCGTGGGCAGCGCCGCCATGGCGCGCTCCAGCCCGTAGGCCTGCATGATCGCGTCGACCAGGCTGGACGCCGTCAGCGGTTTGAACACCTGCGCATCGGCGCCGGCTTCGGCGGCGTCGACCGCCAGCTCGCCGGTACCGAAGGCGGTCACCAGAATGATCGCCGGCGGGTGCGTGAGTTGCGTGTCGCCCTTGATGCGTCGGGTGGCCTCGAGACCGTCGATGCCCGGCATGCGCCAGTCCATCAGCACCAGACCGAAGGGGTCGGAAGCGTCGGCGCCGGTGATGGCGGCGATGGCCTCGGTGGCCGAGGGCAGCGCCTCGGTGCGGAACGGCAGCGCCGACAACAGCCCGCACAGCACCTCGCGCGCCGCCGGGTGATCGTCCACCACCAGCACCCGCATGTCCTTGAATTGGCCCGGCAGACGCGGTGGCGCGGCCTCGCCATGCACGGCGAAACCCAGCGTGAAACGGAAGGTACTGCCGGCACCGGGCTGGCTGTCCACCTCGATGTGCCCGCCCATGAGTTCGACCAGATGGCGGCAGATCGACAGGCCCAGCCCGGAACCACCGTACTTGCGGCTGGTCGAGCCATCGGCCTGCGCGAAAGCCTCGAACAGGTTGGCTTGTTGCTCGGGGCTCAGGCCGACGCCGGTGTCCTTGACCGCGAAGGCCAGCTCGATGCGACCGGCCGTGCGCCGGATCGGGCGAATACTCAGCGTGACCTCGCCGTGTTCGGTGAACTTGACGGCGTTGCCCATCAGATTGGTCAGGATCTGTCCCAGGCGGAAGGGATCACCCACCAGTGGCGCGGGGATGTCGGTGTCCACGTCGAGCAACAGTTCGAGCCGTTTTTCCTGCGCCCGCTGGCCGATCAGGGTGACGACGTTCTCGAGCACCTCGTCGAGCACGAAGTCGACGGCTTCGATCTCGACCCGACCGGCTTCGATGCGCGAGAAGTCGAGAATGTCGTTGATGACCTTGAGCAGGGTGTTGCCCGCCTGCTGGATCTTGTGCACGTAGTCCTGTTGCGCCGCGCTCAGTGGGGTTTCCAGACAAAGGTGCGACAGGCCGATGATGGCATTCATCGGCGTGCGGATTTCGTGACTCATGTTGGCCAGGAAGCGCGCCTTGGTGTTGGCGGCTTCCTCGGCCATGCGTTTGGCGCTACGCAGCGCGGTTTCAGTCGCCTTGCGTGTGGAGACGTCCTCGAGCACCCACACGCAATGCGTGATGCGTCCGTCGTCGTCGGTCAGCGCGCTGACCGCCATGCTCACCCAGAAATGTTCGCCGTTCTTCTTGCGGCTCTGGCATTCGGCATGCCACACGTGCCCCTGCTTGAGCGTGCTGCCCAAGGTGGCGAATACGTCATCGGAATTGCCGTGGGCATCGAACACCTCGGGCAGATCGCCGGCAACATCGGCCAGCGAGTAGCCGGTGACCTTGGTGAAGTGGGGATTGACGTATTGCACCTCGTCGCCGCGCGGGTTGGTGATGAGCACCATCACCGGGCTTTGCTCGACCGCCAGCGACAGTTTGCGCAGCTCGCGCTCCACGCGTTTGAGCGGCGTGATGTCGTAGGTCCAGCCGAGGATCACGTCCTCGTCGCCAAGCCGGCTGCGCTCGAGCGTGAGCAGCGCCCAGCTCGGTTCGCCACCGACGCGGCGCAAGGCGATTTCGCGGTCACGCACTTCGCCGCCCGCGGCCAGCACCGCCGCCGCCTGCTCGCGCTGTTGCGGATCGACAAAACGGCGTGACACCGGTTGCTGCATGAAGGCGTCGTGATCGAGGCCGGCCATTTCGCAGGCTCGCGAGTTGGCGAACACCGGCATGCCGGCCTTGTTGCTGACGACCACCGCAATCGGGCTGGATTCGAGAATGCGGCGCAGTTGCGCTTCGGCATCACGCGCGCGCCGCTCGGCCGCCTTGGTCTCGGTGATGTCGACAATGATGCCGAGCAGCCCACCCGGTCGGCCATCGGTGAGCCGGAAGCCCGTGACCCAATACAGGGTGTCATGCACGACACCGTCGGCAAACGGAATCGCCACTTCCTTCTGCACGTTGCCGGCACTGGCGATCACGCGCATGTCTTCGTCGTGGTAAGCGACACGGTCGGTGGGCGGCAGATAGTCCAGATCGAGCACCGTCTTGCCTTGGAGATAGGCGCGGGTGGTGCCGAAGGTGGTTTCGTAGGCGCGGTTGCAGCCGAGGAAGCGGCCATCCGCGCCCTTGTAGAAGATCGGGTTGGGCACGGCGTCGATGAGCACCTGCACGAACAGCAACTGGTCGGCCAGATCCGCTTGCTTCTGGGCCAGCTCCGCGGTGCGTGCGTCGACCTTCTCTTCGAGCTCGTCACGCGCGCGCTTGAGCTCGGTGGTGGCATTGGCCAGCAACCCGCGGGTACGCTGCTGACTGTCGATCAGGGTCGCCAGTTCGCGCCACTTGGCGCGAATCGGCTCACCGGGCGCGAGATCCAGCCGACCGATGCGCTCGCTCTGCGCCACCAGGGCACGCAAGGGCTGTTTGACGCGACCGGCAAAACGCATGGCGATCAGCACGCCCAGCGCCACCACCGCGGCGAGCAGGCCAAAGAAGATCCACAGGTCGCGGGCACGGGCCGGCACGAAGTCGGCATCCGGCGCAAAGGCGCCGATCCACAGCGCATGCCCGCCCAGTTGAATGGGCAGGAAGTGCCCGCGCCAGGTCAGCGCCTCGGCCTCGAAATCCACCGTACCGGCCTGCATGCCCCGGGCGCGCCAGGCGGCCGCCCCCTGCGTGACGAAATCAATACCGAGCCGGTCGACCGGCTCGAACACGGCACGGCGGATTTCGTTGGGGTCGGCAAAGCGGGGATAACGGGGCAACCCGAGCACCTCGCCCGTCGGGGTGAGGACGACGACGCCGCCGCGGGTGCCGACCGGGATCGAGGTGGTGATGCGCGACAGATCGGAGAGCAGCACGTCGAGGCCGAACACGTAGCTGAGGCCGTCGCGACCCTGCCAGCGGGTGGCGATGGTGATGCCCGGATCGCGGGTCGTGAAAAACTGGTAGGGCTTGGTCCAGAAGATCTGCAGCTCGCTTTCGGTCTTCATGGCGCCGACAAACCAGGGGCGCCTGCGCGGGTCGTAACTGCTCTGTCGGCTTTCTTCGGTCGGGACGCTGTCGGTGTCGTGCCACACCAGCCAGCGATGCCGCTTGGGCGTGCCGGCCGGCGCCGTGAGCCGGTTCGACCACTTGCCGCCGGGCTCCTCGAGCAACATCAACTCGCCGCCATCGTCCGCCGCCAGCAAGGCGGTGGACAGGCGCAGATCGTTTTCCAGGATGGGGCGCATCAGCCGATTGAAGCCGGCCGCATCGGTGCGATCGAACACACCGGCCTGCCCCCACTGCGCGGCCGTCAGCAGTTGTTGCTCGATCTGGTGCATGTCGCGACGCAGGCGCGAGGCCACGTTTTTGGCCGCCTGTTGCACTTCGCTGCTGGCCAGATCGCTCATCGTGGGCGCGATGATGAAGCCGTACAGCGACGCACCAAAGACGACGAAACACGCCGCAATCACAAACGCAAACTGCCCGAGCAGTGCGCTCACGAGTGAGGGGCGGCGAGTGTGATTCGGCTTTGGCGTTTCGGTCATCGCATTGGCGCACTGGCGCCGAACTCGGCTGGAAACACAAAGAATACGGAACTTTAACAAGTGTAAAAAGAGTTTTCATGACGACGGCGTGGCACCATCAGTCGTCCGGGCTTGCCCGGCGCCACCGCTTTCTGTAAAAGCCCTGCTTTGAGCTCAACTGCTGGTACCCCCGCGCACCGGCCCCGGATCGACCCTGTTCATGACTGCCACCGCCTACCCGCCCGAGCTGGTCAAGCAAGCCCAGCGCCGCCGCACCTTCGCGATCATCTCCCACCCCGATGCGGGCAAGACCACACTCACCGAAAAGCTGTTGCTGTTCGGCGGCGCGATCCAGCTCGCCGGCACGGTGAAGGCGCGCAAGAGCGCCCGGCACGCCACCTCCGACTGGATGGAAGTGGAAAAGCAGCGCGGCATCTCGGTGAGCTCCTCGGTGATGCAGTTCGACTACGCCGAGCACACCATCAACCTGCTCGACACCCCGGGCCACGAGGATTTCTCGGAAGACACCTATCGCGTGCTCACCGCCGTGGATGCGGCGGTGATGGTGATCGACGCGGCCAAGGGTGTGGAAGCACAGACCATCAAGCTGCTCGACGTGTGCCGACTGCGCAACACGCCGATCATCACCTTTGTAAACAAGCTCGACCGCGAGGTGCGCGAGCCCTTCGACCTGCTGCAGGAAATCGAGGAGACGCTCAAGATCGAGTGCGCGCCGGTGACCTGGCCGGTGGGCATGGGCAAGGCCTTCCGCGGTGTGTACCACCTGCTCGACAACCGCATCCTGCGCTTCACCCCCGGCGAGGAACGCAAGAGCACGGCCGAGATCATCACCGACCTCGACAACCCGCAGCTCGACGAACTGTTTCCGGGTGAGATCGGCCAGGTGCGCGACGATGTGGAGCTCATCGAGGGGGCCAGCAGTCCGTTCTCGCTCGACGACTTCCTCGCCGGCCGGCAGACGCCGGTGTTCTTCGGCTCGGGGATCAACAACTTCGGCGTGCAGGAGATCCTGCAGGCGCTCATCGACTGGGCGCCGCCGCCGCAGCCGCGCGACGCCGGCGAGCGCATGGTGGCACCGGCGGAGCCCAAGTTCACCGGCTTCGTGTTCAAGATCCAGGCCAACATGGACCCCAAACACCGCGACCGCATCGCCTTCTTCCGCGTGTGCTCGGGCAAGTACGAACCGGGCATGAAGACCCGCCACCAACGCATGGGCCGCGAGTTCAAGATCGCCAATGCGCTCACCTTCATGGCCAACGAGCGGGTGCATATGGAAGCGGCCTACGCCGGCGACATTATCGGCATCCACAACCACGGGCAGTTGCAGATCGGCGATACGCTCACCGAAGGCGAGGCACTGCATTTCAAGGGCATCCCCTACTTCGCGCCGGAAATGTTCCGCGCCGCCCGCCTGCGTGATCCGCTCAAGACCAAGCAGCTGCAAAAGGGCTTGCAGGAGCTCGGCGAAGAAGGCGCCATCCAGGTGTTCGAAGCAATCGGCGGCAACATGCTGCTCGGGGCAGTCGGCCAACTGCAGTTCGAGGTGGTCGCCCAGCGGCTGAAGGACGAATACAAGGTGGACGCGATCTTCGAGACCGCCGACATCTACACCGCCCGCTGGCTCACCTTCCCCGACGAGGCGACACGCCGCAAATTCGACAAGGAACAGGCCTTGCGGCTGGGCACCGATGTGGACGGCAACCCGGTGTATCTGGCCAGCACCCGCTACAACCTGCAGGTGACCATGGAAAAGTGGCCCGACGTCGGCTTCCACGCCACCCGCGAACACGGCCAGAAGATCGCCACCGCCTGAAACAGTTGCCCACAGACAGCGCCATGCAGCTGCGCTAGAATGCGCCGCAACAAAGATTTTGCCAGACACATACAACCGAGGTTGGACACATGAACGACGAAGACGAACTGGGTATTCCGCTGGGCGTGGTGTTTTTCGTAATCGCGCTGGTGATCTCGCTGGTCATCGGGCTGAGCGTCTGGAAGCTCAACCATGCCGGCGGCGTGCCGGTGGTCGAAGCCGCGCCCACGCCGATCGCCGAGGTCATGGAGCAGGGACATGGCGAGGGTGCGGCCACCACCGAAGCGGCCGCTGACAGCGCGGTGGCATTCACCGATGTCGCCCCGGTGGGCGAGCCTCAGCTCAAGGTGTACTTCAATGTCGGCCAGACCGATCTCTCCGACGAAGCGCGCACCAACGTGACGGCACTCGCCAAGGTCATCACCCAGATGGGCGAGGCCAAGGCCGTGGTGCTGATCTCCGGCTTTCACGACGAAACCGGTACCGCCCAGGTGAATGCCGAAGTCGCCAAGCAGCGCGCGTTCAGTGTGCGCGATGCGCTGATCGCCGACGGCGTGGCGCCGGAGACGGTGCTGCTGCGCAAGCCGGAAGTCACGCTCGGTGGCGGCGATGCCGCCGAAGCCCGGCGCGTGGAAGTGCGCGTGCAGTAAGACTGCCGCACACTAAGAAAACCGGGCCTGGGCCCGGTTTTTTTATGGCCGGCGTTTGTCGGTCAGACGATTTTTGCTGCCTCGTCGAAGGCCAGTCGCGGGCCGCGCGGATGATTGCCGCTCGGGTCGCCATAGCCGAGATTGACCAGAAAGTTGGCTTTCACGCGGCCATCGGGAAAGAAGGCCGCGTTCACCTTGTCGGCATCGAAACCGCTCATGGGGCCGCAGTCCAGCCCCAGCAAGCGCGCCGCAACCATCAGGTAGGCGCCCTGCAGCGTGCTGTTGCGAAACGCCGTGCTTTGCGCCAGCGCGGCGTTGTTGGCGAAGGTGTCGCGCGCATTGGGCGAGTGCGGAAACTGACTCGGCAGGTGGTCGTAAAAGTGCGCGTCCATGGCCACGATTACCGTCAGCGGCGCCGCCATGGTCTTGGCCACGTTGCCGGCAGCCAGCGCGTCGGTCAGCTTTTCCTTTGCTTCGGCGCTCTTCACGAACACATAACGCGCCGGCTGACAGTTCATCGACGTCGGCCCCCAACGCAACAGATCGTAGAGCTTGAGGATGGTCTCGTCGTCCACCGGCGTGGGGGTAAACGTGTTGAAGGTGCGGGCCGAAAGAAAGGCCTGTTCGAGGATCTCCTGAGGCGCGGCGTTCATGGTCGGTCTCCCGTTGGGGTGCGTCAGCGCGATCGGGGTCATCCTGCCGATGCAGCATGACAAGGCGATCACAGGGTGCGCACTTCTGGTGTCGTCAGGCTAACGATAGCGCGCCGCACGCCACCGGTACAGCCTCGCGGCGGGAAGCGGCCCTAGCCGGGCAAGCCGTCGGCCCGGGTGCTGATCAACCAAGGGCCATAGCGCCACACGAACAGCGCCAAGGCAGCAGCGAAGGCCGCGCCGGCCGCGTGGATCAATGTCGCGCCGACAGGATTGCCCGGCCACGCCGCCGCCAGACGCAGTGCCGTGGCGATCAGCATCAGGCCATAGGCCGGCACCATGGGTGCGGGCAACACCAGCGTGCGGCCGGTGTGCCCCAGCGCCGTGCGCGTCATCATGCCCAGCGTGAGCACGCCGACACCGCCGATGGCAATGGCGTGCACCGCAGCCGACAGCAGCGCCGGTGCCGTCGACAGGGCGAGCCCGGTCAGCCCCAGACCCAGCGCCGTCAAGGTATAGCCGGCAAACAGCACCCACAGCAACGGATGTTGGTGCAGCCGGGGGCCGAGATTGCGTGCCAGCAGCACCAGATTGAAGCCCATGCCGGCCAGCCCGACCCACATGGCAAACGGCGTGGCGCGCTCGCCCGCTACCAACGCGGCGAGCACCAACGGGGAAAACATGGCCACCAGGCCCGCCCATTTCGGGTGGGCGACCTGCTGGCGTTGCAGCGCGCGGTGCGTAAAGAAGGGGATCACGCGCAGCCCGACCACGGTGATGAAACCGGCAACCACCAGCAAGCCGACCAGCAACAGGCGGCGCGGGTCGAGCGCAAGGTGGCCGGCAACGGCGAACAGATAGGCCGCCTCGGCCAGGGCGAACACGACGAGCAACACGGGCAGGCCGGCATTGCGCCGGTTGCGCGCACGCACGATCGGTGCGGCTAGCGCCACGGCGGCGGCGATGAAGAAGCCGACCGACAACAGCCCGGTGACGACCGGGGCACCGGTTTCCAACGCGGCCGCGACACGTGCCGCGAGCCACAGCGCCGTGAGCACGGCCAGCGGTGCGCCGGAGAAGGCCGGCTGGCCGGTCCAGGTGGCGACCGCAGTCAGCAGAAAACCGACGATCACGGCGCCGGCATAGCCCCAGATCATCTCGTGACCATGCCAGGTCAGACCCGGTAGCGCCTCGCTGCCGGCGAACCCGCTCACCCACGCCAGCACCGCGAGCGCACCGAACAACGCGGCGCCCAGGTACAGCGGCCGGAACGCCATGGCGGTGAACGCGCGCCACCCGGGGCGATTGGGCGTCAGGCGGGGTTTGGGGTCATCGAGTCGGAGTAAGGCCATGGGGTGAGATTCCGGTGAGTCAGCCAGCGTAGCTGTGGCTCGGCGGCGTCGGGCGCGCGCCTGCGAACAGGATTTCGACCGCCGGAAACAGCTCGCGCTCCTCAAAGCGGACATGCCCGATCAGCGCCCGACCGGCCTCGATCTCGGCCTCGGGCTCACCGTGCAGCGCGTCATCGAACAAATCGAGCAGCATCACGTGCTCCTCGCGCAGACGCCGCGCCAGCGGATGCTTGCCGTGCGCATGCAGCAGCGGTAGAACACGACGCTCTTCCTCGGCAAAGTGGGCAGTGAGCGTGTCGAGTTGCGCGCGCAGCGCCGCACCTGCGCCACCGGCCATCAGCTGGCGGCCCAGCCGCAAGGCGGCGTGATGCTCTCTGGACAGCGGGACGAGGCGGTGGTCGCGTTTCATGGCGGCGCATCCTGAAAGGTGTCGTTAAGATGCATTTTATGTGAATCTTTAAAAGAGTCAACGAAAATGCATCTTTTGTTGCTACGATGCGCCGAGCACGACCGGCGGATGAATGCCCACCCGCCCCATGGGAGAAACGATGAACATCACGCAGCACACCGACTACGCCCTGCGCCTGCTGATCTATCTCGGTGCGTGCCCGGAACGACGGGTGACGGTGAAGGAAGTGGCCGAGCGCTTCGAGATCTCGCGCAGCCATCTGATGAAGATCGTCAATCAACTCGTCACCGACGGTTTTGTCGATGGGGCACGCGGCAAGGGGGGCGGCCTGCGGCTCAACCGCGCCCCCGAAGACATCGGTGTGGGCGAGGTGGTACGCCGCATGGAACCGGGTTTCGATCTGGTCGAATGCTTTGGCAGCCAGTCACGCTGCCTGCTGAACTCGGGCTGTCGGCTCAAGGGCGCATTGCACCACGCGCTCGAGGCGTTTCTGGCGTCGCTTGACGCGGTCACGCTGGCCGAGCTGATCACCACGCAGCCGAAGCTGCGCGAGACCCTCGGCGTGACGGCCATCAGCCGATCACGGTAACGACCACCTGACGCGCCGAGCCGTCGGCGCGGTGCTCCCACAGAAAGATGCCCTGCCAGGTGCCGAGCATCAGCGCGCCATTGCCCACCGGCACCGTCAGCCCGGTGTCGGACAGCACGCTGCGCGCATGCGCGGCCATGTCGTCCGGCCCTTCGAGGTCGTGCGCATAGGCCGGGTCGCCATCGGGCGCCAGGCGCGCGAAAATCGTTTCCAGATCGCGCCTCACGTCGGGGTCCGCGTTCTCGGTGATGGTCAACGCGCAGCTGGTGTGGCGGACAAACACGTGACACAGGCCGGTCTCGATGCCGCTCTCGCGTACCACTTCGGCGATTTCACCGGTGATGTTGCGGGTGCCGCGCCCGCGTGTGTTCACAACAATGCTTTGCTGATAGGCCATGCCGGCATGATGCGACAGCGACGCCGCGCTGGAAAGTGGCGCACGGGATTTGACCCCGCGCGAAGCTCAAGTTCGCCGCGTTTTGGCCGATCTCTGTGCTGGATAAGCAACGCTGTGAGTAATGGACATGCCCGAAAAACGAGTCATGGTGGTGGACGATCTGTCGGTGATCCGCGGATTTGTCAAAGCGGCGCTGCGCGACCTCAAGGTCATGATCATGGAAGCGTCCGACGGGCACCACGCACTCGAAATGCAAGGCAGCCTTCCCGCCGACGTGATCGTGTGCGACATCAGCATGCCGGGCATGGGGGGGGAGGAGTTTCTCACTCAGCTGCGTGAGCGCGGCGACCAGACGCCGGTCATCATGCTCACCGCCGATGGCGACAAGACCGTGGTCGCGCGCTTGGTGAAACTGGGGATTCAGGGCTATCTGCTCAAACCCTTCAAGCCGGCGGTGCTGAGCGATCGCGTCAAGGAAGCTCTGGTTGGCGCCATTCCGCCCCCGCCGCCCCCGCCGGCCGATGGGGACGGCGATGCCGACACCCCGGCGGACGCTGCACAAGCGGAGGTCGCTGACGAAGATCAGTCGGAACCGGCGGAACCGGCCGCGCCTGAAGCGACCGACGCGTCGACTCAGGCGGCAGATGTGGATGCGGACGCATCCCCCTCACCAGAATCGACCTCGGAAAAGGATTCTCAAGCCGACGCAGCCTGACTCCTGTCGAAGGCGGAGGGGGCGGGACTGACCCAATAACCATGATGACAATATTGTTATTATATTGATTGTCCGGACGGAGAAACCGGCGATGGCGCTTGTGGCGATCGGTCGCCGGAAAAGCAGGTGGTGGAGAATGGCATGACGTTCCGCAAGGATACTGACGGTCGGGACATGGCGCAGGCGGCAGACAACACATGCACGCATCTGTCGCTGGACCAGGTGCCCGACGGCATTCTGGTCTTCGACGCGCGTTCCCTGCGCGTGGTTGAGGCGAACGCAGCCGCCTGCCGCATGCTCGACTATTCGCGCGACGCCCTGCTGGGCACGACGGCGGCGACACTGGTGGCGCCGGAGGAAGTGGCGCGCATGGTGGCACACGTCCGCCAGGCCAAGGAAGGCGTCGTCGGGCACAGCATTCTGCGCGTGCGACGAAGGGATGGTCGCAAGGCGCACATCGAGGCAACCTGCCGCGTGCAACCCAAGGACAGGGTGTATGCATTCTTGCGGGATGTCACACAACGCCGGCAGGTCGAAGCGGCACTGCGGGACAGCGAAGCCGATCTGGCGCGCGCCCAGGCCATTGCCCATGTCGGGAGCTGGCGGCTGGACATCGCCCGCGATGTGCTGACCTGGTCGGCGGAAACCTACCGTATCTTCGGCGTCGCGCCGGGGTCGCCACTGACGCTGGCGGATTTCATCGCCCGAGTGCATCCGGACGACCGCGAGCGCCTGCTGGGCGCATGGAATGCGGCGGTGGATGGCGAACCCTACGACATCGAGCACCGCATCGTGGTGGACGGCGCGGTGAAGTGGGTGCGCGAACGTGCCGAGCTGCGGATGAACGCCGCCGGCGAGCCCGAATTCGGCTTCGGCGCGGTGCAGGACATCACCGAACTGAAGCAGGCCGAGGAACAACAGCGTATCGCCGCCGTGGCCTTCGACGCACGCGACGGCATGATCGTCACCGACGCTGCCGGGACCATCTTGCGTGTCAATTCGGCGTTTTCCGAAATCACCGGCTACAGCGCCGACGAAGCCATCGGGCAGAAACCCGGAATGTTGCGCTCCGGCCGGCACGACGACGATTTCTACCGCACCCTGTGGGAGGCCATCCACCGGGAGGGGCATTGGGAAGGCGAGATCTGGAACCGTCGCAAGGATGGCGGCGTGTACCCGGAATGGCTGGCCATCTCCGCCATTCCCGAAGAAGACGGCTCGGTGTCCCACTACCTCGGTGTATTTTCCGACATCAGCGAACCGCGCGAGGCGCAACGCAAGCTGATCGAACTGGCCTACTACGATTCGCTCACCGGACTGCCCAACCGCCGCCTGCTGCTCGACCGCCTGGAGCAGACATTGGCCGGCGGCGCGCGCTGTGGTGAATTCAGTGCCTTGCTGCTGCTCGATCTCGACCAGTTCAAGACCCTCAACGACACCCGTGGCCACGAAGTGGGCGATCAACTGCTGGTCGAGGTCGGGCAGCGCCTGCGCGGCGCATTGCGCAAGATGGACACGGCGGCCCGCTTTGGCGGCGACGAGTTCGTGGTGCTCCTGGAAAGAATCGGCACCGAGGAAGTGGTCGCCGCGGGCAATGCCGAAGCGGCCGCCGAAAAGATCCGGGCAGCCATCGCACGGCCCCTGAAACTCGGCGGCATCGCGTATCACATCACCGCCAGCATCGGCATCACCCTGGTTCACAGCGAACACGACAAGGTCGACGCGCTGCTCAGGCAAGCGGATCTGGCGCTCTACCAGGCCAAGGACGCCGGCCGCGATACCAACCGTTTCTACAATCCGGCGATGCAAGCGGTCATCGAAGAACGGGCTGCCCTGGAAGCGGGACTGCGCCGGGCGCTGGCGGAAGACGAATTCCTGCTCCACTACCAGCCCCAGGTGGATGAATGCGGCGCCTTGGTGGGCATGGAGGCCTTGCTGCGCTGGCAACCCCGTAGCCGTCCGATGGTGATGCCGGATGTCTTCATTCCCGTGGCCGAGGCGTGTGGTCTGATCATAGCCATCGGGCGCTGGGTGCTGGAATCGGCCTGTGCCCAGTTGGCCGATTGGGCGCAGCGGCCGGCCATGTCTCGTGTCCAGGTGGCGGTCAACATCAGTGCGCGCCAGTTCCGCCAACCGAAATTCGTCGACCAGGTGCGTGAGGTCATCGGACGCTACAACGTCGACCCGTCACTGCTCAAGCTGGAATTGACCGAGAGCCTGTTGCTCGACGACGTGGAACAGGTGATCCGCATCATGCAAGCGCTCAAAACACTCGGCGTCAGTTTCGCGCTCGACGACTTCGGCACCGGCTACTCGTCGCTGGCCTACCTCAAACGCCTGCCGCTGGATCAGCTCAAGATCGACCGGAGCTTTGTGCGCGGGATTCCCTCGGATCCGGATGACTGTGCCATTGCCCAGGCCATCATCGCGCTGGGCCAGAGCCTGCGCCTGCAAGTCATTGCCGAAGGCGTCGAAACCGAGGCGCAGCGTGATTTTCTCGCCCGTCACGGCTGCTTGGCCTATCAAGGCTATCTGTTCGGACGGCCGGGCCCGGTCGAGGCCATTGAACGCAGGGTGACGTCGGACTGAGCGATCTGTTCGGCAGCGGGCGTGAATTCCGCTGAACACAGCCGTCGCGTCGCCGCCTACGGGAGGCGATGGTGCGAGGCAACCTACAAGCCGCGCGCCCAGTCCGGGCGCAGATGCGCCGCCTCGGGCGCATCGATGGCTGCGCGCACCTGCGCCAACAGCCGTTCCTTGTCCGCACCCAGCGTGCCCTTGAGCACCAGCCAGTTGCTTGCATGATCTGAGCGAAACACCGTCTTCTTCAAGGCCAGCGCAGCGAGGAAACGTTCCATTTCGCGGAACAAGCCCAGCTGGTCGAGCGCTGCCCAGTCGGGAAAGTCGGCGCGGAAACGCGCCTCGCCCAACGGAAAGCTCACCACCAGCGTCGACAGGTATTCCGGCTGGACAAGATTCATCAGTCGGGCCGATTCGTCCGCATGGGCGTTTGAGTGCACCTCCCCACCCAGACCATTGAGAATCATCACCGAGCGGGTGATGCCGGCCTCGCCCAGTTTGTCGAGCGCCGCGCGCGTGCTGTCGAAGGTTTCGCCCTTGTTGACGCGAGCAAGCACCGTATCGTCGCCGGATTCGGCGCCCACGTAGGCCATCTTCAGCCCCGCCTCGGCCAACGCCCGCAGCTCGGCGACCGACTTCTTGTGCAGATTGCGCGGCAGGCAGTAGCTCGAGATGCGACGCACGCCCGGCAGATGGGTGTGGATGGCCTCGAGGATTGCCAGCAGGCGGCGCGTGGGCAGCACCAGCGCGTCGCCATCGGCGAGGAACACGCGCGCAATGGCCGCCCCGTGACGCGCACCGGTCTCGCGGATCGCGCGCATCACCTCGTCTTCATCCCGCGCGCGAAATTTCTTCTGCGGCGCGGTGTACATCTCGCAGAAGCTGCACTTGTTCCATGAGCACCCGTCGGTGACCGGCAGAATCAGCGAGCGCGCCTCACTCGGCGGCCGATACACCGGCTCGACATAGCGGATGGGGATCGACTCAGCCATCAACGGCCCTCATCTGCCGAACCGCCAGCGATGACCCGCAAAACGCTCGCCTTCAATCAAAGCTCGCGACATACAAGGCTTCAACCTTTTCCCGCGCCCATGGCGTGCGGCGCAAGAATTTGAGGGACGACTTGATCGACGGGTCGCTCTTGAAGCAGTTGATATTGATTTCCCGCGCCAGCGCGTCCCAGCCGTAGTGCGCCTCCAGCCGTGTCACGATTTGTTCGAGCGTCACGCCGTGGAGGGGGTTGTTCTTTTGAGTATCGGTCACGTATCGGTATTCCGTCATTGTCGGGCGGGTGGGCGGCGAGGCGATGCCCTCGGGTTGGCGCGCCTCAGGCCGCCGACACCAACGGGCCCTCATCCATCAACGCAATCTGCTCGCGCAGCGCCAGAATATGGTCCTGCCAATACCGCGGGCTGTCGAACCAACTGAAGGCGTGGGGGAAGGCGGGGTCGTGCCAGCGCCCCGCGATCCAGGCCGCGTAGTGGATCAGGCGCAGCGTGCGCAGCGCTTCGACGAGGTGGCGCTCGGCGGGGTTGAAGTCGGCGAACTGGCGGTAGCCTTCGAGCACGCATTCGAACTGGCGGCGCATGTCGTCGCCCTGGCCGGTGAGCAGCATCCACAGATCCTGAATCGCCGGGCCCATGCGGGCGTCGTCGAAATCCACGAAGTGCGGACCGTCAGGCGTCCATAGCACGTTGCCGGCGTGGCAATCGCCATGCAGGCGCAGCAGGGCGACGTCGCCAGCGCGCTGGTAGCAACGCGCGACGCCGTCGAGGGCCTGATCGACGACGCTGCGCCAACTGGTTTCGAGCTCCATCGGGATGTAGGGCGTGTTGAGCAGGGCGTCGCGGGCGTCGATGCCGTAGGTCTGGCGATCGATGGTGGGGCGGTGGGCGAAGGGTTTCATGGCGCCGACGGCGTGGATGCGCGCCATGAAGCGCCCCATCCAGCGCAACACCTCTTCGTCTTCGAGCTCGGGGGCGCGGCCGCCGCGGCGGGGGAAGACGGCGATGCGAAAGCCGCCGGCGTGGTGCACGGTGCGCCCGTCGATTGCCAGCGGCGCGACCACGGGAATCTCGCGCTCGACCAACTCGGCCAGAAAGCCGTGCTCTTCGCCGATGGCCTCGTCGGACCAGCGGCCCGGCCGGTAGAACTTGACGATGACCGGCGGCGCGTCGTCGATACCGATCTGGAAGACGCGGTTCTCGTAGCTGTTGAGCGCGAGCACGCTGCCATCGACCGGCAGGCCGATGGCTTCGAGGGCATCGAGCAAGGCGTCGGGGGTGAGGTGGGCGTAGGGGGCGTCGTGGTCGGTCATTGCGCGGTGTCCTGGAAGGGCGCACCCATCATAGCAAGCGCACTGCGGAATCCCGCGCGGCACGGTTAGACTGACGCCTTTCGGTCACGCACCCGGGCGCGCGTCATGGACGATACGCTGCAGTTTTCCGACAGTCTGTTGCACGCGCTGCGCAGTGCGCGCCACGTGACCGTATTCACCGGCGCCGGGGTGTCGGCGGAAAGCGGCGTGCCAACCTTTCGCGATGCCCACACCGGCCTGTGGGCACGCTTCGATGCGACCGCACTGGCCACCCCCGAGGCCTTCGAGGCCGATCCGGCGCTGGTGTGGGGCTGGTACGAATGGCGACGCATGCGCATGATGCAGGCGGCGCCCAATCCGGCGCATGCGGCCATATACGCGCTCGCCCGCCACGTGCCGGCGCTGAGCGTGATCACCCAGAATGTGGACGACCTGCATGAACGCGCCGGCAGCACGGGCGTCATTCACCTGCATGGCCGACTGATGCAAGCACGCTGCTTCGTGTGCGGCCACCCGTGGCGCTATCCGCCAGGTATTCCGGACGAGCCCGAGGACGGCCGACGCGTGACGCCGCCGGATTGCCCGCAATGCGCCGGCCCGATCCGCCCTGGCGTGGTGTGGTTCGGCGAGCCGCTGCCCCCCGAGGCGTGGCAGCGCGCGGTGGGTGCAGCGGCCAGTTGCGACCTGTTCATCACCGTGGGCACCTCCGCCATGGTGTATCCGGCGGCGCACCTGCCGCAGACGGCTGCCAGCCAGGGCGCGCGGGTGGTGCAGATCAATCCGCAAGCGACCGCGCTCGATGCCTTGGCCGACTGGAACCAGGTGGGTGCCGCCGGCCGCATTGTGCCGGCCCTGCTGCGCGCGGCATTCGGCGAAGAATCCCCCACGCACGCGTGAATCAGCGCGCGTACGACGGCGATTGTCGCGACTCATGGCGAGGCATCGGCATTGTCGCAAACACGACAATCGCGCCTGTTTGCCCGCCTGAGTACGCCGCAACTACTTGATTTTCAAAGATCTTGAAACTGGTATTGCTCTTGCGTCCGTGCCAGCCATGGACCCGGAAACGATTCTCCCGCCTGTTGCCAAGCCCGCGCCGGCCACCTCGCCCGCCGCGGCCGTACGCGCCTATCACCATCGCACGGCACATCGCTTCGACGGCTTTGCGCGCGTGTTTGAAACTGCTTCGTCACACCGTCAAATGAGGTGCCACCATGGCTCAAACCACGTCACTGCCCAAATACCGCAGCCTGACCCGGCTGCTTGACTGTCTGGCCGACCCCCTCGCGCGTGGCGACATGCGCGTGGCCGATGGCTGGCGCGACGATGAAGAAGGGCTCGGGCTCGAACTGCCCGAGGAGCCGCGCCTGTCAGCCTTCATCTACACCTATGGCCAGCCGCTCGGCCGCTACGGCATCGAACTGAGCTTTCCGGAAGCGACACTGGCCAGCCTGATGGGCGTACCGCTGAACCAGGAAAACCTCGATCTGGCGCATGTGATCTCGATCCTCGGCACGCACTTCGACCTGCGCGTGCCTGCCTGAGGACCGCGGCGCTCACGCCGGGTCTCGCACCGGCGGCAGATCCTCGTCCTCGGGCACAAAGCGCAGCGCCACACCGTTGTTGCAGTAGCGCAACCCGGTGGGCGCGGGGCCGTCCTTGAACACATGGCCCTGATGCCCGCTGCAGCGCGCGCAATGGTATTCGGTACGCGGCAACACGCGCTTGAAGTCGATTCTGGTGGCGACCGCGCCGGGCAGGGCGTCGAAGAAACTCGGCCAGCCGGTGCCGGATTCGAACTTGGTGTCATGGCTGAACAGCGGCACGTGACAAGCCGCGCACACAAAGGTGCCGGCACGTTTTTCCTGATTCAGCGGGCTGCTGCCGGCTGGCTCGGTCGCGTTCTCGAACAGCACGCGGTAGGCGTCGTCGGGCAGTCGCGCCGACCATCCACGGTGTTTTCTTGCCATCCACCTCTCCCCGGGGTTTCGCGCCAATGGTAGCGTCCGGGGCGCCATGGCGGCGAATGCCGACAGAAGGTTTCGCGGGTTCAGCGGGTGCGACGCGCCGCCATGGCATCGAGCCAGCTGGTGATTACCGAGCGGACCACGGGCACCAGTTTCGGCCCGTGAATGGCAGAGGCCGCGCGCAGCGCGGGAATGTTGATGCCCGCCTCGCGCAGTTCGGCCGTATGCCCGATCAGCCACTGCTCGATGCGGGCTGGATCGGCCTCGAGATGGAATTGCATCGCCAGGCCGTATTGACCCACGCTGAAGGCTTGGTGCGGCGTGTCGGCCGACGAGGCGAGCCACTGGGCACCGGAGGGAATGTCGAAGGTGTCGCCGTGCCAGTGCAGCACCGGCAGATCACCAATGGCCGCCAGCGGCGACGCGCAGCCGGCTTCGGTCAGTTGCAAGGGCGACCAGCCCAGCTCCTTGTGCTCGGCCGGATAGACGCGTGCGCCCATGGCGGCGGCCATGAGTTGCGCGCCGAGACAGATGCCCAGCGTCGGGCGATGACCGGCGAGACGTTGCGCGATGACGCGGATCTCGTCGGAGAGATAGGGATAGAAGTCGGTCTCGTAGGCGCCGACCGGGCCGCCGCACACCACCAGCAGATCGGCCGCCCGCAGTCGCTCGGGGCGGGCATTGACGCCGGCATCGAGCGTTTCGATACGGTAGCCGCGTTCGCGCAGGGGTGCTTCGAGCAGACCAAGATCTTCAAAGGCCAGATGGCGCAGAACGACGGCAACCGACATCGGGAATCAACTCCGGAAACGCCTCCAGGCACCGATGCCGAGAAGGCCAGTGAGCATCATAAGCGCGCTGGCCGGCTCGGGCACGGCAACAACGGGCACACCTCCGTTATAGGTCAATCGAGCGACGCCGACATCCTGCACGGTGGCGTAGGCAAGGTTGAAGAAGGCAGGACGATAGGCGCGGCCATTGCAGCCCGGACCGGTAAATCCTGCGTATTCGCAGGCCAGTTCACCAACAACGTTGCTGCCGCTGGGGTCGATGACCTGACTTTGCACGTCGAAGGCCAGACCGATGCCGGAGATGGACGACAGATCGTTGCCGAAGCCGTCGAAGAAGTAGCCGCTGGCCATCGATCCGGCAACGAGATCGGCCTCGATGCTCGCTTGACGCGGGAAGATGCCGACGGTGCCGGAACTGACTTCGAACTGGGCAATCAGATCGCCATTGTCGGCACCGAAGATGCCGTTGGTCGAGCCGAAATCAAAGTTGTTGTCGGCGTAAATGCTGATCAGGCTGCTCGAAAACTGCGTGCCGAACACACCCAGGCTGCCGGCAATCTCGTAGGTGACAGTGATGTCCGAGCCCGCAAGCGGCGTCGCCCCGGCGGCGGGCGGCATCAGCTGGTAGGCACCATGTTCTTCGAAACCGATGGAAAGAAACTGGCTGCTCGAGATCGACTGCTCGACAAAACCGAACCCACCCATCTGCAGTTCGCTCACCGGTGCGGCACTGGCAAAGCCGGTCCCCTCGGGGTTGAAATACCAGGCGTTCAAGGCATGCGCCTGGGTGGCGGCGGCCAGCAGCAGGGACGAGGCAAACAGGCGAACGGACAAGCGGAAATTCTTGGGCATATCGGCACTCCGGAACGGGGCAGAAAGAATTTGTTACGTCGTCAGTATGCCATTCGATTTACCACAACGCACCCGTGAAAATTTCACTGCATGTCAGTCGACTTTTTCGCCGGTCGTCGCGAGCCATTGAAGTGCGCCGCGCGCCGCCCATCGTCCGCTCGCAAAGCAGGCGGTGAGCAGGTAGCCGCCGGTGGGGGCTTCCCAGTCGAGCATTTCCCCGGCGACAAACACGCCCGGGCGATCTTTCAGCATGAGCTCGGGGGTCAGCCCGGCGAACATGACCCCGCCGGCCGTGCTGATGGCTTCGTCGAGGGGCCGGGTGGCGGTGATCGTCAGCGGCAGTGCCTTGAGCGTGTCGGCGACACGCTCGGCGTCGTTCAACGCGTCCTTGCTCAGCGCCTCGCGCAGCAACCCGGCCTTGATGCCCTTGAGCCCGATGCCGCGCTGCCAGTGGGCCGACAAGGAGCGCGATGCGCGCGGTCGCGACAGGCACGCCACGAGGCTGTCGCGATCCCGGTCGGGCGCCAGATCGAGGTGAATGGTCAGCGGGCCCTGCGCCAGTGCGTCGCGCAGTGACGCCGAGAGCGCATACACGAGCGGCCCCTGCAGCCCGTGTCGGGTCACCAGACATTCGCCGCCACGCTGTTGCGCTTGCCCATCAATGTCGGTGAACGCGATGCGCACCGCCTTCAACGGCTGACCGGCGAAGCGCTCGCGAAACACCTCGCTCCAGGCAATCTCGACACCGCAGTTGGCGGGCTTGAACGGTGCGAGCGGCACGCCGTGTTTTGCCAGCACCGCGGCCCACGCGCCGTCGGAACCCAGACGCGCCCAACTGGCGCCGCCCAAGGCAAGCACATAGGCGTCGGCATCGATCCGGCGCACGCCATCAGGGGTGTCGAACACGGCCTCGCCCGAGGCGGCCCAGCCGCACCAGCGATGGCGTACATGCATCGTCACCGCGGCCTCGTGCAAGCGACGCAACCACGCGCGCAGCAGCGGTGCCGCCTTCATGCCCACCGGAAACACCTTGCCCGAACTGCCCACAAAGGTGGCAATGCCGAGGCCTTCCGCCCACGCGCGCACGGCCGTGCCATCGAAGTCCGCCAGCCAGCGGCCGACGCTATCGGCCTGCTCGCGATAGCGCGCTGCAAACGCCGGCGACGGTTCCACGTGGGTCATGTTGAGCCCGCCCCGACCGGCCATGAGCAGCTTTCGCCCCGCCGTCGGCATGCCCTCGAATACATCGACGCGCACGCCCGCCGCGGACAGCGCCTCGGCGGCCATGAGCCCGGCCGGCCCCGCGCCGATGACAGCCACCCGGGGTGGAGATGCGCGGCGGCGATCGTTCATCGGCATCGGAAACCCTGGCTGAAAACCGGCATCATACCCGCCGTATCGCGGGCTTTTGCACGCTGCTGCAAAGCAACATAGACTGCGGCAAGCATTCTTTTCTACCCCTTATGGAGATCTCATGGAGAACATCCTGGACACCGCCGGCGCGTGGCTGATCAATCTGGCGATCGCGCTGGTCATCTTTTTCGCCGGTCGCTATGCGATCAAGCTCATCGTCGGTATCGCGCGCCGCATGCTGGCGCGCTCGAAAACGGACGACATGCTGGCGAACTTCGTGCTCTCCATCCTCAGCGGCGTGTTGCTGCTGATCGTCATTGTCGCCGCCCTCAATCAACTGGGCGTCGACACCACCTCGCTGGTGGCGCTGATCGGCGCGGCCGGTCTGGCGATTGGTCTGTCGCTGCAGGATTCGCTCAAGAACTTCGCGGCCGGCGTCATGCTGGTCGTCTTCCGCCCGTTCAAGGCCGGCGACTTTGTCGAGGCGGCCGGCACGCAGGGCGTGGTCGAAACCATCAGCATCTTCAGCTCCACCTTCCGCACGCCGGACAACCGCGCGATCATCATTCCCAACGGCGCCATCTACGCCGACGTGATCACCAACTACTCGGCACGTGAAACCCGTCGCATCGACTTGCTCATCGGCATCGGCTACGACGACGATATCCGCAAGGCCAAGGACGTCGCGGCCGCCGTGCTGGCGGCCGAGGACCGTGTGCTCGACGATCCGGCACCGGTCATCGCCGTGGCCGAACTCGGCGCCAGCAGCGTCGATCTGCACATTCGCCCGTGGGTCAAGTCGGCGGATTATTTCGACACCATGTGCGATCTGAAAGAAGCCATCAAGATCGCCTACGACGAAAACGGTATTTCCATCCCCTATCCGCAGCGCGACGTGCACCTTCATCAGGTGGCATCGACTGGCGCCGCCGAGGCGGCTTGATCGGCATCGCTGTCGATCCCGACACCACGGCCACCTGCGGGTGGCCGTTTTTGCGTCCGCATGCGCACAGGCGTGTTCAATCGGGCAAGCGCGCGCCGCCGCGAATCAGCGGGTCAGCAGGTGCTGGCCAATGCGCCACCGCACCCCACTGGGATCGGTCAGCGTAAATTCGCGCACCCCCGTGGCCGACGCTTCAAGCGGTGTCTGCGTGACGCTGTAGACATCGACCAGCCGCGCGTCGTGCACGTGCTGCCACCAGGCATCGACGTTGGCGACGCTCAATTGCAGGATGATGTTTTCGGCCACCACCGCCATGTAGTCGTCGTGCAACACGAAGGCAGTCGTGCCGTGGCGGAATTCGGCAAGCCGGGCGTGCACCCCGTCACAGGAGAAACCCAGATCGAGATAGAAGCGCCGCGAGCGGGCAAAGTCGAGCGCCGGGATCCAGGGTTTGAGTTCGACAGTATCAAGATCGCTCATGCGGAATCGGTCGGCTTGGCCGGGGGTTTGGCCGGGGTTTTGACGTGACGCGCCAGATACGCATCGAGCCGGTTGGCAAAGGCCTGCACATCGGATTTCGACAGCGCGGACGGGCCGCCGCTGACTTGCCCGGTATCGCGCATCTCGGCCATGAAGTCGCGCACGGCGAGCGCTTCGCGAATGTTTTCGCGCGTGTACAGCGTGCCACGCGGTTCAAGCGCCACAGCGCCGCGTTCGACGACATCGGCCGCCAGCGGAATGTCGGCGGTGATGACCAGATCCTTGGGTTCGACACGTTCGGCGATGTAGTTGTCAGCGACATCGAAACCCGCAGGCACTTGCACCGCGCGAATCACTCTCGATGCCGGCACCCGGATAAGCTGGTTGGCCACCAGCGTGGTTTCGATGCGCAGCCGTTCCGCCGCACGAAACAACACGGCCTTGATGGCAACAGGGCAGGCATCGGCGTCGATCCAGAGTCGCATCGGCATGAGGTCCAGGGAAACGGGAATCGCTATAGCCTAATCGATTCGACGCGCTGGTGACGATTGCGCGCGAATGCATCAGTGTGTGTCCGGGTATGACACGGCACACACCTGGTCACATGCGCGTGGCAAGATGAAGGTGCCGCGCTGCGCACGGTGGGCACATCGCACGCGCAGCCATGAACGCAACAACGAATTTGATCGCCAGGAGGGTTCATCATGAAGCTCAAGTTTGCACTGATCGCCGTTTCAACCACGCTCGCATTGACCGGCTGCCAGACCACCGAAACCCAGAACAAGACCATCGGTGCCATCGGTGGGGCCGTGGTCGGTGGCGTCATCGGCAACCAGGTGGGCGGCACGCGCAGTACCGTGGTCGGCGCGGCGCTGGGCGGCGCATTCGGCTATCTGATCGGCTCCAAGGTGGGGGTGACCGAGCAACCGGACGGCAGCGTGAAACTCGATATTCCGGGTGCGGTGCTGTTCGACACCAACAGCGCGCGACTCAACAGCGGTTTCGAAGGCACGCTGAACCAGATCGCCGGCACGCTCAACGAACACCCCGAAGCGACGGTGACCGTTGTCGGCCACACCGACAGTTCCGGTTCCGACGCCTACAACATGAAGCTGTCGCAGGACCGGGCCACCTCGGTCACGACCTATCTGGCGGCGCACGGTGTCGCACCATCGCGCCTGACCGCCACCGGGCAGGGTGAGACCATGCCGGTCGCCGACAATGCAACGGCCGAAGGCCGCGCACAGAATCGTCGCGTGGAGATGTTTGTCCGCTAGGCACCGCTATCCGAAACGGGCGCATGCGCGCTCGTGACGCCACGCACTTTTCAAAAAGGCACGCTTCACATTGTGATGCGTGCCTTTTTTCTCAAGCTTTGATGGGGGACGTCGTTGTTTTCCCGAGGACAACGGGAGAACCCAATGAAAAGAGCCATCACACCGACAAATGTCGAAAGGGTGATGCGCGATGACGACTTCATCGTCTCAAAGACCAATCCGAAAGGCATCATCACCTACGGCAACCCGATTTTTGTCGAGTTTTCCGGCTACACCGAAGACGAACTCATCGGTACCCAGCACAACATCATCCGACACCCCGACATGCCACGCGCGGCATTCAAGCTGGCTTGGGACACGATCGCAACGGGCAAGGAATTCTTTGCCTACGTCAAGAACATGTCCAAGGATGGCGGCTTCTACTGGGTGTTCACCCACATCGCGCCCGACTTCGATGTGAATGGCAACATCATCGGCTACACCTCGGTACGCCGATGCCCGAAACGCAGCGCGGTCGAAACGATTTCCGCGGTGTACGCACAAATGCTGGCCGCCGAAAAGGCCGCCGGCGCACGGGACGCGATCGCCGCCGGCACCGCCGTGTTGGTGAATGTGATGGAACAAAAGGAAATGGGCTATGAAGAACTCATCTTCGCACTTTGATCGTCGTGTCATCGTGCTCGCCCTCATGGCGATCGGTGCCGGTACCGCTTTCTGGCAGGCTTGGGCGGGTGCGCTCGTGCTCGGCGTCGCCGCCATTACCCTGATGTGGCCGGGTGGCGCCTCCGGCAACGGCGGTGTGAATGAGCTCGACGCCTTGCTGACGGCCGTGGGTAGCGGGCATCTGACCAATCGACTTCCGAACGAGTTTTCCGATCCGACGCTGGAGTCCATACGCGTCAATCTGAACTCGGCGCTGGACCAGACGGAAACCGCGTTTCGCGAGATTCTCGGTGGCATGGACGCCAGCGCCAACGCACGACCCTGGCGTCGCTTGCAGACCACCGGCCTGCACGGCATCTTCGCCCGTGTGCTGGAGCAGATGCAGGGCATGCTCGACGACCTCGAAAAGGCGCAAGTGTCGGTCGCCCGCGAGGCCTTGCTGTCGCGCATCTTCATGCGATCGGAACGCGGCCTGTCGATGGCGATCAAGCATGTCAGCCAGTCGCTCGGCGACGTGTGCACGCAGGCGAGCGAGTCGGGCAGCATGGCGCACTCGTTTTCCGACTCGGCGCTGAACATGTCGGAAGCGGCCGAACGCATGTCGGTTGCCTTGGGGCAGGCAGAAAGTTCAGCCACTCAGGGAAGCGATGCGGTGGCCGACCTGTCCGACAAGGCCACGGTCATTCGCGGCCTGACCGGCAATATCGACAACATTGCCAAACAAACCAATCTGTTGGCCCTCAATGCCTCGATCGAAGCGGCACGGGCGGGCGAATCGGGCCGCGGATTCGCGGTGGTCGCCGACGAAGTCCGCCAGCTGGCCGATGAATCACAACGCTCGGCCGAGGAAATCGCGCGTGCGATCAAGGACATGAGCCAATCGATGGAATCAGCCATCGCACAGATCGGCCAACTCAGTGGCGCGGTGTCCGGCGCGCGCGGAACCGCCGACGAATTCCGTCAGCAACTGGCCCAATCCGCCACCTCCGCCACCCAGGTCGGCACCATGGCATCGAGCATCGAATCGGGTGCTCAGGCCATGGAAGCATCGATGAACGTCGTCGCACTGGCGCAAAAAGCCCGTTCCGATGCCAACCTGATCATCAATGGCGAGCCCGTCGAATCGCTCGACCTCAACGAGATGGAAATCGAAGCGGCCAAGGTCGCCGCCGGCCAACGCTGGATCAAGGACGACGGCGAACAGAAATACCTGATCGACATCTACGATCGGCTGTTCACCAGCCTTGAGGAACAAATGCAGTAGATCGCTGGCGAGCGTGGCGTTTTACGGTGCCGCACGCGGCGCCCAGGCACGCAACGCGATCATCGCCACGCCAATGCCGACTGCGTCTGCCAGCCAGTCGGCCGGATCGCCCATGCGATGCGGCGTCATCGCCTGGACCAACTCGATGAGCCCGCCGTAGGCCAGCAAAGCAAACGCTTGCAGCGGGCGCGAACCGAACTGCGCCGCCGATGCCAGCACACCGAGCCCGGCAAAGGCCAAGGCATGTTCGAGCTTGTCCTGCCAGTGAAATACCATCAAGCCCTCGGGTACCGGCAGCAGCGAAAGCACGAATACCGCCACCAAGGCCACGGCGAACAGCCCGCGCCAGGCACGAAGGCCCGTCACGCGCACCGCTCGGCCGTGCTCAGTCCGACGCTTGCTCGCCACCCAGCGCACCGATCACGGCCGGGATGAGACGCTTCAGCTCACCGGTCATGAGCGCGAAGTGCGCATCGAACAACTCCTGCGCGCTTTCGCCGGAACCCTCGGCTTCTTCCTTGACCACATCGAGGAACTGCAGGCGTTTGATTTCGCCCTTCTCGGTGAGCACGAAGGACACCCGGTCATCCCAGGTCAACGCCAGCTTGGTCGGCAACTTGCCCTCGGCCAGATGGGCCTTGATCTCGTCACCGTCGAGCGAATGACGCACATAGCGCACGGCCGCCTTCTCTTCGGTGACCGACTTGAGCTCGCAGTCCATGTCGATGGTGAAACCGCCCGGCGCTTCGCCACCGGCCAACCAGTCCGACATGGCGCTGACCGGACTGGTTTCGGTGCGCACGAGGGTGAGCGGAAACGCCGCCAGACTTTGCCGCAGGGCTTCGAGCACATCCTCGGCACGGGTCACGCTGGCCACATCGACGGCAAACCAGCCGTCCTTGGGATCGATCCAGGCATACACCTTGCGCCGACGGGTGAAGGCGCGCGGCATCAGTTCGCGCGTCACCTCCTCCTTCAGATCCTTCATCTGCTTGCGCCCCGGCTTGAAGCCCTGGCTCAGTTCGAGTTGTGCGGCACGCTCCTCGGCCTCCTGCTTGACCACCGAGGACGGCAACAAACGCTGCTCGATACCCAGCGCGATCAACCATTGCCCGCCCACGCTGTGCACCAGCGGCCCGTCGGCCACCGGCGGCAACCAGCCACGGGACTCCGCGTCCTGGCTGCCACAAGGCATGAAGCGGCGCGTCGCCAGCTGATCTTCAAGGTCTTCGATGCCCACATTCCACGGCGCGGGCAAACGGTACAACTGCAAATTGCGAAACCACATGGGGAGTGTTCTTTCAATGGGTTATTCGGTACGGGTGGACTCGGCAATCTGGCGAATGACGCGCACGGTGTCCACATCCGACTGGTGATAGGCCGAACGGACGAACTCGGCGTATTTCGCATCCTCGCCACTACCTTCGGGAAGGCCGGTGCGATAGCAAAAGCGCAAAAACAGCGCCGGGATCTCGGGCTCGGGATGCTCGATCGTGATGGTCAGTGACCCGCCGGGGTGCTGCTCATTGGCGGCGGATTCGAAACAGATCCACTGCATGGCCTCCCAGCGGACTTCGTCGCGGATCAGCACCTGACCGAAATCGAGTTGCCGTGTGAGCCGTGTCGGCTCACGGGTGAGGATGTCGCATGTCTCCAGCCCCGGCAGGAACGGACGCGGATCTTCCGCCCGGCACAGCAGCCCGAACCACACCTCTTCACGCGTCAGATCGGGAATGTCCGGTCTTTCCAGGTCGTTGATTTCAATCAGATGTTCAAAATTCACGCACTTTCTCCAGCGGGGCCATCCGCACCCTTGCCAGGCCAACCCGCCTCGACGGCAGGCCGGAAGTGTATCGCGAAAGCGACCTCGTTTCGGCCCGACCTCGCTTTCAGTTACGATGCCAGGCATGCAAATTCATCGAATTCTTCAATCGCAAGGCTTTGGCAGCCGACGCGAATGCCGCGCGCTGGTGCGCAGCGGCCTGGTGGCCGTGGACGGCCAGGTCATCGACGATCCGTTTGCCGAGTTCGAACCGGCCGGCTTCGAATTCACCGTTGACGGCGAACCCTGGGAGTACCGCGAAAAGGCCTACCTGATGCTGTACAAGCCGGCCGCACACGAATGCACCCGCAAACCCGAGTTCTACCCGTCGATCTTCTCTTTGCTGCCGGAACAGCTCGCGGCGCGGGGCGTACAGACCGTCGGTCGGCTCGACCAGGACACCACCGGGCTGCTGCTGCTGTCGGACGACGGTCAGTTCATCCACACCTGGAGCTCGGGCAAGAAACGCATCCCGAAGCGCTACCGGGTCGAACTCAAGCATCCACACACGCCCGAATTCATTCAGTCCTTGCTGAGCGGTGTGCAACTGCTCGATGAGCCGGCGCCGATCGCTGCCGCTGCGTGCGAGCCCATCGACGAGACCCATCTGTGGCTCACCATCACCGAAGGCAAGTATCACCAGGTCAAGCGCATGGTTGCCGCCGCCGGCAATCGGGTGGACGGACTGCACCGAGACCGTGTCGGCGGACTGCAGCTGCCCGAGGTACTGAATCCGGGCGACTGGGCCTGGATGACCGAAAAACACTTCAACGCACTGGCGGACTATGCCAGCGAGAACAGCTAGCCGTTGGCGGTGTCGTCGGCTTGGCCATTGCCTGTGGGTTAGTCACCGGCATTGCCTCGGTCAGATGGCGGCAAATCGCTTCAGTGCGATCCCTTGATCTTGTCTGTTGTGTTGTCTGGTGATTGTCTGCAAGGGGTGAATCGCGGTCGATCCGGGCGAGAAGCGCTTGTGTACAGGGGTGTTAACAGATTTATATATATAAATAACAATAATAATAATGCTCGGGCACTTTCTGTGGGTAAGCCATTTTTCTATATATGAATCATTGACTTGCATTGCCTGATATCTTGGGGAAAAGCGATGGGTTGCGCTGTGGATGCAATGTCGATGAAATTTTTGAATGGTGTCTTTTCGCGGCTTGTCCACAATTCATCCCCGGCTTGTCCGTCGACTTGTCGACAGCCTGGCTAAGTCGTACCGAGAGGAATAATGCGCTGGGACGTTTTCTGCCGGGTTGTGGATAACTTTGGGGATATCGGCGTGTGCTGGCGTCTGTCGCGTCAGCTCGTCAATGAGCATGGCCGTTGGGTCCGGCTGTGGGTCGACGATTGGTTGGCGCTGCGTCATGTGGTGCCGCAGGTGCCCGAGGCGCGCGCACCATGTCTGGTCGATGGCGTCGAGATCTTTCCGTGGGAGACGGCCGATGCCAGTGCGGAATCCGCCAGCTGTGTGATCGAAGCGTTTGCCTGTGCGCTGCCGCCAGCGTATGTGGCCACCATGCGCGAGCGGCAAGACCCGCCGGTGTGGATCAATTTCGAGTACCTCAGTGCCGAACACTGGATCGAGGATTGCCATGGCTTGCCGTCGCCCGATCCGGCCACCGGCCTGAGCAAGACCTTTTTCTTTCCCGGTTTCACGCCGCGCAGCGGCGGGCTGATTCGCGAGGCGGATGTGTTCGCGCGCCGCGATGCCGCCCAGGGCATCGAGGGGCGCGCGCTGTGGCTGGCGCGGCATGCGACGCCGGGGGCGTCGTCTGCTTCGCGCTGGATCTCGCTGTTTTGCTACGACAATGCCGCGCTGCCCGCCTTGCTTGCGCGTTGGCAACAGGGGGAGACACCGGTGCTGCTGTGGGTTCCCGAGGGCGTGGCGCTGCGGCAGGTGATCGCGGCGCTGGGGGTGGGGGATGTGCAAAGCGCGCGCGTCGGGCAGCTCACAGTGCGTGCCTTGCCGTTCCTGTCCCAGCGTGATTACGACGCGCTATTGGCTTTGTGCGATGTGAACTTCGTTCGTGGCGAGGATTCCTTTGTGCGTGCCCAGTGGGCCGCACGGCCATTCGTGTGGCAGGCCTATGCGCAGGCGGATGACACGCATCTGGTCAAGGTTAACGCGTTTCTGGCCCGCTACAGCGACGCGCTCGACGCCTCCGATGCGCGTGTCGTCGCTCAGTTGTGGCTGCACTGGAACCAGGGGGGCGATGCGGCAAGCGCCTGGCCAGCCTTCGAAAATCGCTTCTCTGCGCTGTCGCGCCACGCGCGTGACTGGTGCGCGCGCTTGGCGCAACAGGAAGATCTTGCCGAACGGCTGGTTAAATTTGTTGATGGCATTGTAAAATAACGGGTTTTTACTCTCCGTCGGCCACGCGGTCGTCTTTAGGAATTCAGGTGTTGCGATGAAAACAGCTCAGGAACTGCGCTCCGGTAACGTGATCATGGTCGGTGACGACCCCTTGGTCGTGCAGAAGACCGAATACAACAAGTCCGGCCGCAACGCTGCGGTCGTGAAGATGAAACTCAAGAACCTGCTGACCGGTTCGGGCACCGAGTTGGTGTACAAGGCGGACGACAAGTTCGACGTGGTGATCCTCGAGCGCAAGGAAGTGACCTACTCCTACTTCGCCGATCCCATGTACGTGTTCATGGACGACGAGTACAACCAGTTCGAAGTCGAAGCCGAGAACATGGAAGATGCCCTCAAGTATCTCGAGGACGGCATGCCGTGCGAGGTGGTGTTCTACAACGGCAAGGCGATTTCGGTGGAGTTGCCGAACATGCTGGTGCGCGAGGTGATCTACACCGAGCCGGCCGTCAAGGGCGACACCTCCGGCAAGGTCATGAAGCCGGCCAAGATCTCCACTGGTTTCGAGTTGATGGTCGCGGCTTTTGTCGACATCGGTGACAAGATCGAAATCGACACCCGCACTGACGAGTACAAGAACCGCGTGAAGTAAGTCGGTTCCGTCATCACGAAAAAGGGCGCCAACAGGCGCCCTTTTTCATGGGGGTGCGGTCTTGGCGTAAAACGGAAGCGCGGCAAGCCCGCGTTTGAGATGGTCAAGCAGCAGGCGCACCTTGGGTGACAGGTGCCGCTGTTGGGGCAACATGGCCCATACGGCCATGTCGGTGGGTTGATGCCCTGGCAATAGTGCCCGCAAACGGCCTTCATGAATGGGTTGGCGCACGTAGTAGTCGGGCAGGTGGCACAGGCCGAATCCACGCAGGGCGGCGTCGAGCACCGCGCTGCCGCTGTTGCAGCGCCAGTTGCCATGCGGACGGACGAGGAGTTCGCGTCCGCCGGACTGGAAGATCCAGATGTCCGAGGTGCCGATCAGGCAGTTGTGGCGCGGCAGCTCCGAGAGGCTGTGAGGTGCGCCGTGACGGTCAAGATAGTCGGGCGATGCACACAGGTACATCTGTCGCGGCGCGATGCGTGTCGCCACCAGGCGTGAGTCGGGCACGCGGCCGAGGCGGATAGCCATGTCGAGGCCTTGATGGAGGATGTCCTCGGTGCGGTTGGACAGATCGATCTCGACCTGAAGACCGGGGTGCTGCGCCATGAATTCATTGACCAGCGGCACGATGAAGCGCTCGCCATAAGTGACCGCGCAGGTCATGCGCAACAAGCCCTTCGGCGTCGAGGCCAGATCCTGCACCACCCGTACGGCCTCGTCGTAGCCATCCTGCAGCTGTCGGCAATGCTGCAAAAAGGCCTGGCCGCTTTCGGTGAGCGATACCTGGCGGGTGCTGCGATAGAACAGTCGCGTCTGCAGCGCTTCTTCGAGGCGCGCGATCTGTCGGCTGATGTGCGAGGTGGACACGCCGAGTTGCTCGGCGGCGCCCGAAAAGCGTCCGCATTGCGCGACGGCCACAAAGGCTTCCATACCGCTCCAGCGATCCATGCTCACCTCGTTATTGTTGCTGTATGGAAATAATGTTTTCTATTTTAGCTAATTATTTTTAGTGAGCACTTAACTAGACTTCTCCTATTCCCAATACAACTCTCGGAGACAACCATGATCAAGTCACGTGCCGCAGTCGCCTGGAAAGCCGGTGCCCCGCTCGAAATCACCGAAGTCGATGTGGCGCCGCCCAAGGCGGGCGAGGTACTGGTGCGCATTGTCGCTACCGGCGTGTGCCATACCGATGCGTTTACGCTGTCCGGCGCCGATCCCGAAGGTATCTTCCCGAGCATCCTCGGCCACGAAGGCGGCGGCATCGTGGAAGCGGTCGGCGAGGGGGTGACCTCGGTGGCCGTCGGCGACCACGTGATTCCGCTCTACACGCCAGAATGCGGCGAATGCAAGTTCTGCAAGTCGGGCAAGACCAATCTGTGTCAGGCGATCCGGGCGACTCAGGGCAAGGGCTTGATGCCCGATGGCACCAGCCGTTTCTCCAAGGACGGCAAGACCATCTTCCACTACATGGGCACCTCCACCTTCTCCGAGTACACCGTGGTGCCGGAGATCGCGCTGGCCAAGATCAACAAGGATGCGCCGCTCGAGAAGGTGTGTCTGCTCGGGTGTGGCGTGACCACCGGCATCGGCGCGGTGATGAACACCGCCAAGGTCGAGCCCGGTTCCACCGTGGCGGTGTTCGGTCTCGGCGGCATCGGCCTGTCGGCGATCATCGGCGCGGTCATGGCCAAGGCCAGCCGTATCGTGGCGGTGGATGTGAACCCGTCCAAGTTCGAGATCGCCAAGCAGCTCGGCGCGACCGACTGCATCAACCCGCTCGACTACGACAAGCCGATCCAGGAAGTGATCGTCGATCTGACCGATGGTGGTGTGGACTACTCGTTCGAATGCATCGGCAACGTGAAGGTGATGCGCTCGGCGCTCGAGTGCTGCCACAAGGGCTGGGGCGAGTCGGTGATCATCGGCGTGGCCGGCGCGGGCGAGGAAATCTCCACCCGACCGTTCCAGCTGGTGACCGGTCGCGTATGGCGCGGGTCGGCCTTCGGCGGCGTGCGTGGCCGCTCCGAGTTGCCCGGCTATGTCGAGCGTGCGCAGCGCGGCGAGATCCCGCTCGATACCTTCATCACCCACACCATGGGGCTGAACGATATCAATCAGGCCTTCGATCTCATGCACGAGGGCAAGAGCATCCGCTCCGTCATCCACTACGACATGTAATCGACCATGGATCTGAATCTCGAACTGATCGCCAGCAACAAGAGCTTCGGCGGCTGGCACAAGCGCTACCGCCACAACTCGACGGCCACCGGCTGCAGCATGGTGTTTGCCGTGTATCTGCCGCCGGCCGCGGAGTCGGGTCCGGTGCCGGTGCTCTACTGGCTCTCCGGGCTCACATGCACCGACGAGAACTTCATGCAGAAAGCGGGCGCCCAGCGGGTTGCCGCCGAGTTGGGCATCGCCATCGTGGCGCCGGACACCAGCCCGCGCGGCGACGACGTGCCGGACGATCCCGATGGCGCCTACGATTTCGGCCATGGCGCCGGTTTCTACGTGAATGCCACCGAAGCGCCCTACAACCGCCACTATCACATGTACGACTATGTGACCAAGGAGCTGCCGGCATTGATCGAGGCGCATTTTCCGGTCACCGATCGTCGTGCCATCAGCGGGCATTCGATGGGCGGTCATGGCGCACTGATCTGTGCGCTCAGGAACCCGGGTCGCTACACCTCCATCTCGGCGTTCTCGCCCATCTGTGCGCCCACCGATTGTCCCTGGGGGCAGAAGGCGCTGTCGCGCTACCTGGGCGAGAATCGCGAGACCTGGGCGCAGTGGGACACCAGTCGTTTGCTGTTGGGGCAGGCGCCGCAGGAGCGTTTGCCGGTGCTCGTCGATCAGGGGGGCGAGGACGGTTTTCTGGCCGAACAGTTGCTGACCGAGCGCTTGCAGGCGGCCGCCGAGTCCGTCGGCTACCCGATGACGATCCGCATGCAGCCGGGCTACGACCACAGCTATTTCTTCATTGCGAGCTTCATCGAGGACCATTTGCACCACCATGCGGCGGCCTTGCGTGCCTAAATTGTTTCGCCAGGCGTCAGCGTAAGGAAGCTGTTAGGCCAGCTATGTGACAATAGGGCGTTTCCGCACATTCCACTCACATGGAGGCGTCGATGGGCCGCGTGCCCCTGCTGTTGCTACTGGTTTCTTTCTTTGCGCTGACCGGGTGTGAGCCCGAGCCACCCCCACCCCCGCCGACAGCCGCCGAGCGGGCTGAAAAATCCGTGCGTGATGCGGGCGATGCAGCGCGAGACGCCGTCAAGAAGGCCGGCGAAGCGCTTCGCAAACTCGGTGAAGCGGCTACTGCCGCGGGCGAAGCCGCCGGTGAGGCGGTAACACCGCAGAAGCCGACCGATGAAGCTGCGCCCGTCGAAGAAGCCGTGATTGCACCGGTGCCCGACGAAACCGAGCGCCTCGAGCAGCCACGCGATGCGAGTGTCGCCACGCAGGAAGCGGCGGAACGCTTCCTCGAAGCGACCCGCAAGGCCGCCGAGCGCGTCAAGCACGTGGGTGCAGGCATGGCCGAAGCGTTCCGCAAAGAGGAACCCGCCCCCGTGCAGGAACAGGAATGACCGAGTCCGGCGGCACGCGCCGCAGGTGGCAGGAGGTCATTCTCAACCGGCGCATGCTGATCTGCGTGTTCACCGGTTTTGCCTCGGGTCTGCCGCTGTACCTGCTGTTCAACCTGGTGCCGGCCTGGCTGCGCACCGAGGGCATGTCGCTCAAGACCATCAGCGCCTTCGCCCTCATCCAGTTTCCCTACACCTGGAAGTTCCTGTGGGCGCCGCTGCTCGATCGCTACGGCATCCTGCCGCGCATGGGCCGACGACGCGGCTGGATGCTGGTCACCCAGGCGGTTCTGCTGGCTGCCATCGCGTGGTTGGGGCGGGTATCGCCGGCGGACGATCTCACCCTGGTGGTGGGGCTCACCGTTGCCATCGCATTGGCTTCGGCCACGCTCGACATCGCCCTCGACGCCTTCCGCCGCGAGATCCTGCCCGACGTCGAACTCGGCCTTGGCAACGCCATCCATGTGAACGCCTATCGCATCGCCGGCCTGGTGCCCGGCTCGCTGTCGCTCATCCTCGCCGACTACCTGCCCTGGCAGGAGGTGTTCATGATCACCTCGGCGTTCGTGCTGCCGGGCATGGTGATGACGCTGATGGTGGCCGAGCCGAAAGTTGCCGCCATCCGCCCGCGCACCCTGCGCGACGCGGTCGTCGAACCCTTCCACGAGTTCTTTACCCGCCATGGCGTGCAGTCCGCGCTGCTGGTGCTGCTGTTCATCTTTCTCTACAAGCTCGGTGATTCGCTGTGCACGGCGCTCGCCACGCCCTTCTATCTCGATATGGGCTACAGCAAATCCGAGATCGGCATCATCGCCAAGAACGCCGGTTTGTGGCCGATGGTCATCGGCGGCATTCTCGGCGGCATCTGGATGGTCAAGCTCGGCATCAACCGCGCCTTGTGGCTGTTCGGCGTGGTGCAGCTGGTTACCATCCTCGGTTTCGTGTGGCTCGCCTGGCTGGGCCCGGCGCCGTCCGATGCGGGCCGGCTGGCGGTGCTCGCCACCGTGATTGCCGGCGAGGCGGTCGGCGCCGGGCTCGGCACCACGGCCTTCGTGGCCTTCATGGCCCGCGCCACCCATCCGGCCTATACCGCCACCCAACTGGCCTTGTTCACCAGTCTGATGGCGGTGCCGCGCACCTTCATCAATGCCTCCGCCGGCTGGCTGGTGGAAGGCCTGGGCGGCTATCTGCCCTTCTTCATGCTGTGTTTCGTGCTCGCCTTCCCCGGCATGCTCTTGCTGCTCAAGGTCGCGCCGTGGCACGAGCGACCCGAGGACGCTTCTCCCAGGACAGTTTCATGACTCATGCCCTCGTCGATGCCGCCGCGCAATTGCGCGATGCGGTCGATGCCCTGCGTTTTTCCGCCCCCGTCAGCCACGTGTACAACCCGCTTGCCTACGCCTGGTCGGTGCATGAAACCTACCTGCGCCGCTATGGCAGCGGCCACAAGAAAGTCGTGCTGCTGGGCATGAACCCCGGCCCCTTCGGCATGGTGCAGACCGGCGTGCCCTTCGGCGAGATCGCCATGGTGCGCGACTGGATGGGGCTGGAAGGCGAGGTCGGCAAGCCGCCCGTGGAGAGCCCGAAGCGCGCGGTTGAGGGCTTCGCCTGTACGCGCTCGGAAGTCAGCGGCCAGCGCCTGTGGGGCTTGTTCGCCGAGCGTTTCGGTACCGCCGAGGCCTTCTTCGCCGAGCACTTCGTTGCCAACTATTGCCCGCTGGCCTTTCTCGACGGTGGCCGCAATGTCACCCCCGACAAACTGCCGGCGGCCGAAACGGCACCGCTGTTTGCCGCCTGCGATGCGCACCTGCACGCGCTGGTCGAAGCCCTCCAGCCCGACTGGGTGATCGGCGTCGGCGCCTGGGCACAGAAGCGCGCCGAGGCGGTGGTTGGCGACTTGCCGGTACGCATCGGCCGCGTGCTCCATCCCAGCCCCGCCAGCCCGGCCGCCAATCGCGGCTGGGCCGAAGCCGCCACCCGGCAGCTCGAGGAACAGGGTGTGTGGCCGCCGGGGTGAGTGTTGCAACACGAACTTGCCGGTGCATGCCATGCGGCTTTTCGCCGTCGGCGCGCTCGTGAGACGATAAGTCTCTGATCACACGGGGATGGCCATGATCCGAATCGGCATCGATCTGGGCGGCACCAAAATCGAAGCCATTGCGCTCGATGCACACGGTGTCGCCTGTTTTCGCCGCCGCGTCCCGACCCCGCAAACCGACTACCGCGCCACCATTGCGGCGATTGCCGAACTGGTCGGCTCGGCCGAGCAAGCGCTCGGCATGCGCGCCTCGGTCGGCATCGGCACCCCCGGCGCGCCCTCGACCCGCGATGGGCGCATGAAGAACGCCAATTCCACCTGCCTGATCGGTCAGCCGCTGCAAGCCGACCTCGAGGCCGCCCTTGGGCGCACGGTGCGCATTGCCAACGACGCCAACTGTTTTGCCGTATCGGAGGCGACGGACGGCGCGGCGGCAGGTGCCCCGGTGGTGTTCGGCGTCATCCTCGGCACCGGCGTGGGTGGCGGGCTGGTGATCGACGGCAAGCCGCTCACCGGCGCCAACGCCATCGCCGGTGAATGGGGTCACAACCCGCTCGCCGACGAGGCCGACCCCCTGCCCTGCTACTGCGGCCGTCTCGGCTGTGTGGAAACCTGGCTGTCCGGCCCGGGCATGGCCACCGATCATGCGCGGGTCACCGGTCAGCAATGCGACGCCCGCCAGATCGCCGATAACGCGGCGGACGGCGATGCCGCGTGCGAGGCGACGCTGCAGCGCTACGAGGCGCGCTTGGCGCGTGCGCTGGCGACCGTCATCAACATCGCCGATCCCGACGTGATCGTGCTTGGCGGCGGCCTGTCGCAACTCACCCGCTTGTACGAAAACGTGCCCCGCCTGTGGGGCCGGCACATCTTTTCGGACACCATCGCCACCCGGCTTTTGCCCCCGCTGCATGGCGACAGCTCCGGCGTGCGTGGCGCCGCCTGGCTGTGGCCGCAGGAGAAAACGCATGACACCTGAGCGCTGGGGGCCCGTCGCCCTGTTCACCGGCGGTTTGCAACCCCTGCCCCCGGAAGGGCAGATGACGGGCATGTTCAAGACGCGTCAGACCGACCCGGTTGTTTGCGGGCTCGAAGGCCTCGACGGCGACCGGCAGGGCGACCGACGCGTACATGGCGGGCCGGACAAGGCCGTGCATTTGTACCCGGTCGGCCACTATCGGGCACTGGCCGATCTGCTGCCCGAGACGCATGTCACGCTCGCCGCCGGCGTACTCGGCGAGAATCTGTCCGTCGATGGCATCGATGAGTCGATGGTGTGCATCGGTGATGTGTTCGTGCTCGGTGAGGTGCGTCTGCAGGTGAGCCAGTTGCGTCGCCCGTGCTGGAAGATCAGTCACCGCCTCGGCGTCGATGTGGCCTCGCGCGTGGTTGCCGACCATGGCCTCACCGGCTGGTACTTCCGCGTGCTCGACGGCGGCCTGCTGCCTGCGGACGGCACGCTCGAACTCATCGACCGCCCCGCCCCGGCGATGAAGCTCACGCGCCTGTGGGCTGTCGAGCAGGCGCACCGCCCGGCTGTCGACGAAATGCGCGCGCTCGCCGCCGCCCCCGGGTTAGCGGCGCAATGGGCGCAGCGATTGAACCAACGCGCCGACTGGCTCGAACGCCAGGCCGGGTAATCAGGAGTTGCACCGCATGATCAAGATCAAACGCCTGCCCGACGGCGGCATGTCCACCGACACCGAGTTGCCGCCCGCGCAGCGCGCCGTGAAGAAACCCATTCCCCTCGAAGTACGCCGCATGCCCGAAGCCTTCACCGTCGAGACCATGGAAGGCCTGATGCAGGGCAAGGCGGGCGACTGGCTGATTACCGGCATCGACGGCGAGGTGTATCCGTGCGATGCGGATATTTTTGCGCGGTCGTATGAGGTGGTGGACTAAGCAGCTGAGTTGAGCAGCTCTCCCGTCGCCGCTTTGTTGCCCAAGTTATAGCCCCATCGCAGCTGCCTGAAATTCGGTACGAAAGTTGTTTGCGGCGACACGCAGACAGGTCAGGTAGACCTCGTTGTCGTCAGCGAGTAGCGCGCGACGAAACGCGTCGCGTATCTGCTTGCGTACCCAATTAATCGGCGCTTTGAGGTCATAGGGTCGTGGCACGAGGTGCATGACTTTCGTACATCGTTTGCTTTCGTCAATGACCGTGCCAAGTAGGATGTAGTGTCGCTGAGTGATCGGCCAACCTTGGACTTGTTTGCCGTAGAACTTTTCCAGGATGCGTCGCATCTCGCGGGCTTCTTCTGGTGTGATGGGGTCGGCATCTGTCTGGCTCATGGGGCCTCCGGCGGCGTCATTGTGGATAGCAGCGTTTCGAACGCGGCGTGGGGCATGCCTTTTACGAGTCCGCGAAGTACGAGATCAGGGTGGACTGAATTGATTGCGACGAATTCGTACTGCGAGTCGCGCAACCCGAAAGCGTAGACAGTCAGGGGGCCGGACGAAAAGTGTGCCCGGTAGTTGGCGCTATTCACTTGAGACCAGTGGGCGATGAGCGCGCATCCCGCAGGTGTTCTGCCTTCAAATGCGTCGGTGAAGCTTGTTGCGGGGGGCGTTGGGGTTTCCTCTGGACTGTGCGATCCATCGTCCAGTGACAACGTCAGTTTGATGCCGTTGGCGTAGCGCAATCCAAGCGCACCCGTCACTGAAGCGATGTAGGTTATGTGCTGCGGCAGGCGCATACGGACCAGATTGGCCGACTGGTACTCGATGCCGTCGGTGATCACGTCGGTGGTGGGTGTGAAGGTATCGAATCGGGGCGGCGGACATGCTTGTGCAAAAGCGGTGACCGTGATCAGTTGAAGTGCCCATGGGGCCAAGCGTCGAACGAGCATGAGATGCCTTCAGGTTATGTTAATGGCATGCTATCACGTGTCCGGTGAATGAATGCGTCCGTCGCCGGTTTTAGAAGGTGATGTCCGCCCGACAAGTCACCCTAATCAAACATCCAGCGGATCCACATCAAGCCGCCAGCGCACATCCCGCGCGGCGCTGAGGCGGTAGAGCCGGCGCATCCATTCCCCCAGAAACGATTGCAGCGCGGCGCGTGAGGCCGACTCGGCGAGCAGTTGTGCGCGTTCGCGGCGGGCGAGGCGGGTCATGCGCATCGGCACCGGGTCGTAGAGGAAGATGCCGCCGGGCAGCTCGGCGTGGATGCAGTCGACGGCGCGGGCGAGGAAATCGAGCGCATCGTCGAGCACCGGGGCGTCGGCACTGAGCATGGCCTGGTAGGTGAACGGGGGGAAGTTGGCTTCCTCGCGTTCGGCGAGTGCCATCTTGGCGAAGGCGTCGGTGTCTTGCCGTTTGAGGCACTGGAACAGCGGGTGGTCGGGGAACTCGGTCTGGATGAGCACTTCGCCGGCGAGCTCGGCGCGGCCGGCGCGGCCGCCGACCTGCATCATCTGCTGGAACAGGCGTTCCGGCGCGCGGAAATCCGAGGCGTAGAGCGCGGCGTCGGCGCCGATCACACCGACCAGCGTGAGACGCGGGAAGTCGTGGCCCTTGGCCATCATCTGGGTGCCGACGAGGATGTCGGCGTCGCCGGCGTGAATCCTTGCCAGTAGTTCGAGCCAGTGCTTGCGTGAGCGCGCGGCGTCGCGGTCGAGGCGCAGCACGCGGGCCTCGGGGAAGCGCGCGATGAGGCCTTCTTCGAGCTTTTGCGTGCCGCGCCCGAGCGGTTTGAGATCCTGGTTGCCGCAGTCGGGGCAGGCGAGCGGGATGGCGCTGTCGAAGCCGCAGTGGTGGCAGCGCAGGCGGCGTTCGAGCAGATGCACGACGCGGTTGGCGGAGCAGTGCGGGCAGGCGCTGACCCATTCGCACGAGGGGCAACTGAGCACCGGGGCGTAGCCGCGGCGGTTGAGGAACAGCAGGCTCTGTTCCTTGCGTTCGAGGCGTTCGGTGAGGGCCTTGAGGAGCGCCGGCGAGAGACCGTCTTCGAGCTTGATGCGGCGGGTGTCGATGAGCCGCACCTTGGGCATGTGCGTGGCGATGGCGCGCTGCGTGAGGCGCAGCCGCGTGTAGCGGCCTTCGTCGGCATGGCGCCAGCTTTCGAGCGAGGGGGTGGCGGAGCCGAGCAGCAGCGGAATGTCGCGCTGGCGGGCACGCCACACGGCGAGGTCGCGCGCCGAGTAGCGCACCCCTTCCTGCTGCTTGTAGCTGTGGTCGTGCTCCTCATCGACGACGATGAGGCCGAGTTTGGGTAGCGGCGTGAAGATGGACAGGCGGGTGCCGAGCACGATGTGGGCTTCGCCCTTCATGGCGCGCACGAAGCCGCGCGAGCGCGCGCCGTCGGCGGCACCGGAGTGCAGCGAGACGATGTCGGCGTCGGGGAAGCGCGCCACCACGCGTTGTTCGAGCTGCGGCGTGAGACCGATCTCCGGCACCAGCATGAGCACTTGGCGGCCGTGTCGCAGTTGGTGTTCGATCAGGCGCAGGTAGACCTCGGTCTTGCCAGCGCCGGTGACCCCTTGCAGCAGGTAGGGGGCGAAGCCGTCGGGGTGCTCGAGCACCGTCGCGATGACGGCTTGTTGTTCGTCGGTGAGTTTGGGCGGTGTGCCGGCGGTGCGCGCCGGGTTTTGCGGGCGTACGGCATAGACCCATTGGCGGCGCAGCAGATCGGCGCAGGCCTGACCGTCTTCCCAGCCGCGGACGACGGACTTGCGGGTGGGGCCCGCCGCTTCGATGCGGGTGAGCAGCTTGCGCGCCCGCGAGGGTCGGCCGCCTTCGTGGTGCGCCTGGTGGCCGGCCGGGGTGAGGGCGAGCAGTGGGTCGGTGTCAGCGTCGTCGACGTCGTTGGCACGGCGCAGGTCGGGCGGCAGCGCGAGGGCGATCACTTCGCCTTGCGGCACGTGGTAGTAGCGGGCGACGAAAGCGGTCAGGTCCAGCCAGTCGGCCGGCAGCGGCGGGACATCGCGGAGCAGGTGTTCCACCGGCTTGAGCCGGGTCGGATCGATGTCGCTTTCGGCCGGCAGGTCGACGATGACACCGGTTTCCTGACGCCGTCCGAAGCCCACGCGCACGCACCGGCCGATGTCCTCGGTCGTGGCGGATTCACAAGAATAATCAAAGAGTTGCGGAATCGGAACAGGGAGCGCAACGCGAACGATTGCCATGCAGGAAGTCGTGTTTTATTCGATTGTTGAAACAAAACAATGGCTTGGCGTGATTTTCAAAGAAACTTCTTCGGTAAACGGGCTAACTGCCTGCCATAAAACTGTAATCATGCCTTGTCCACAAAACCTGTGGATAACTTTGTGGGGAACGCTAGGGATAAGCCGCTAACTGACCGTTCCAGCAACGTTTTTTACGCTTTGCACCATCTTGATGCACACAAAAAATCTTTAAAAATCAATAACCTGTGGTTTTACCCAAAACGGGTGTGCGCATGTCATTGCGGCACATTTCGGGCTGGCTTCGTGTGTATAAGTCAACCCTGATTTGTACAAATTTCGGGTTGACTCATGAAAAAAAACGGGGGCGTTTCCGGACGTTTTCGGTATGGCCCCCTGCCGGTGTGTATCAGCCGCGCGCGCGTACGGCACGGCTGTGTGCGTGCACCGTGTCCACCAGCACTTTGACGTTCTCGGGCGGCGTGTATTGCGAGATGCCGTGGCCGAGATTGAAGACGTGGCCGGGGTGGTTGCCGAAGCTGTCGAGTACGGCCTTGGCTTCGCTGGCAATTCGCTCGGGCGTGCCGAACAGCGCCGACGGGTCGATATTGCCCTGCAGGGCGACGCGGTCGCCGACGCGACGGCGGGCGTCACCGATGTCGATCGTCCAGTCCAGCCCGAGGGCATCGCAGCCGATGTCGGCCATAGCTTCGAGCCACAGGCCGCCGCCCTTGGTGAACACGATGGACGGCACGTGTCGGCCATCGGCTTCTTTCCTGAGGCCGGCCACGATCTTCTCCATGTACTGCAGCGAGAACTCACGGTAGGCCGCGTGGGAGAGCACGCCACCCCAGGAATCGAAGATCATCACCGCCTGGGCGCCGGCGTCGATCTGGGCGTTCAGGTAGGCGATGACGGCGTCGGCGGTCACGTCGAGGATGCGGTGGAGCAGTTCGGGGCGCTGATACGCCATGGTCTTGATCTGCTGGTAGTCCTTCGAAGAGCTGCCTTCGACCATGTAGCAGGCCAGGGTCCACGGACTGCCGGAGAAGCCGATCAGCGGTACACGACCATCGAGGGCACGGCGGATTTCGCTGACCGCGTCGGTCACGTACTTGAGCTCACCGGCCGGATCGGGGGCGGTGAGCTTCATGATCTCGGCCTCGTCGCGCAGCGGTCGTTCGAAGCGGGGGCCCTCACCCTCGGCAAAATACAGCCCGAGGCCCATGGCGTCAGGCACGGTGAGGATGTCGGAAAACAGGATGGCCGCATCCAGGTCGTAAC
>JBNKNO010000022.1:0-37295 GCA_050293885.1 Rhodocyclaceae bacterium
AACAGGGTGGGCCGGGGGGGATAAGATAGTCAAACTATCTTATTGATATATTTTTGTTTTTGATGTTTCTCATATGGCGTGTACCGGCATTCGTACCGTCGTTTTAGATATCCACGCAGCGTGGTGGACGGACTCCCATCGGCGGCTATGGCGGGGTGTGGATAAAATTCAGCAATGCGGATCCAAGGAAGGTTGTTGCAGATCCAGATCCAGCTGTTGAACCGATCGCGAACAGGCCATCCACTCGCTCGGTGTTCACCAATCCACTTCGAAACAAGTCGTCCCATATCTGGTTTAGCAGTGCTTCACGACCGACCAGCTCGGTAACGTTTGCCATAGCGAACCGATCTATCCCACTTTGGCCTGGGGTTATGGGTATTCGGCCCAACGGCTCCGGTAAGTGAGCGGCCGAAAGCAACTTCAAGTGCATAGGAGTGAGTTCGTCGACGAGGCGGATCAGCATCGCCTGAAGCGTTTCGTCTGGAGCCAGCCCAACGGCGACGTTGGCTACCGCATTCCTGAGCGCTTCAAGCTTTTCCCGTTGGTGAGTTCGGATTGCCACAGTTGATGCGTGGAGAACCACGGTAATGAACTCCTCGTTTTTCGCTAGAGACCCGAGATCAATCCCACGTTGTTCAAGCTCCATGAGTTTCTTCCCCACCATCTCGACCCACCTGATACGGCGATCTTCGATTGGCGGGGCAATGACCAGCTGAAACAATTCAGCTGCTGGCCCGCCGATGCCAGGAAGTGCGGACAGGCCTGCCTTCACGACTGCATGAAGAAAGTCCCCGCTCGTCGACTTTGGCGGTTCGACTGAAGCGGCACTGGTGTCGTCGTCTGGCTTAAGTTCGTTGCTCATTCTTTTTTCATCTCGATGCTCGAAGCGTACCAAGTATGGAGGGGAGCTAAGTTCCTTGGGACTGTATTTCTGTCCAAAGCGTTACTACAGCATTGGCCTGTGCGTGATAGGTTTGTGACCTTCGAAAACTATATGTGGGAAGGGTCCATGCCGCCAAAAAATTTTCACGAGTTGCGAGTTGCTGTCGGGACTCCAGATGGCTTGCGGTCCACTGTATGGAAATTTGTGGTTCGAGGAAGTGACATCTACATATTTACGCGGATGTTCGGTGGTGAAGCGAAGGTCAGTCTTCATGCGTCTGGTGAATGCCAGTGGTCTAGAACTGGTTCTTGGGTTAGGAAAGACGGCAGCAGAAAGAATGCGGAGAGGCATTTCAACAAGTGGCGGATGCCGAAGCAAATGGGCCATGAAGCCGTGCTGATCTTCAACATCAAAATTCCTGAGTCGGAATTGAGGATGGTCGATGCGCCCGAGTCACTGGGAAAAGTTCTGTGGATTGACCCGCCAAAAGCCGGAAAGACTCTTTCTATGGACTGTTTCATTACGCCAATCTCTTCTGTGGACCCGACAATTGTTAGCCCGATTCCGGCTCCCTGTGTCACTGCTTTTCCGCTTGCTGATGGTCGTTGGTTTGTAGTACTGCGAAAAGAGCTCGATCTTGATGGAGCGGAGCTGCAATGGATTCGGGCTGAGATGAAGAGGAAGTGTGCTGAGGAAAAACTCGATCTCAACCATAAACAACGTGGCGTTGCATTTTCTACCCTTGAAAAATACGCGCGCAGCTTGATCGAAATATGCGCGGTGGCCAGGCCGGCCGAGTAGTGGGGCGAGCTTTTACAAGTTCTTCATTGAGCAGTGTTGACGACGGTATAGGAGCCGGGCGCCCGTCCTCAACATACAACTTACGCACGGAAGCCAGCACGTCAGCAGCCATCTCCGCCGCTTCTTCAAGAGTGTCGCCCTGGGTGATGGCCTCGGGAATGTCCCTGAAGGTGACAACGTAGCCACCTTCGTCGGCTAGTGTGAAGCGGGCAGGGTACAGGCGGACAAAAAAACGGCCGATTTCCGTGGATCATGACATTGGCAACCGCAAAAGCCCTGCAACCAATACCCTTTCAGCCCGATTTTTCACCCACGGATTTTTCGTGGAAAGCCGTGGATGATCCACGGTCTATTTTCAGTGTTACTAAAAATCAATGGGTTACGGATGTGCCGATCCACGGAAATTCGCGAAATACCCGAATTTCATGTGGATACATTGTGATACAAACCTTACAGGCCGTGGATTGCCGCTATCCCACTCTTTCTCTCTCTTCTCTTTGATTTAAAAGAAGAAAGAAGAAGAATAAGGCGTGGAAGAAGAAAAGCTGCACGTGGAAGACTCTGCCAAAAGCGTGGAAAAAATGCCGAAAACCGTGGAATGTGGTGACGGTATCCGTGGATTGGAAAACTGCTGACGGGGCCAAAGTATAGGGTTTTCAGTTCCTGAACAGCCAGATCCACGGCTTTTGTGCATTTCTGTGTGACTTCCCAGCGCCGTTTTGCCCTCACTCCTTCATTGCTCATCTGCTCGATACCCGGCGCGGTCGCCTTTCCGAGTTCGCGCCACGGCGAATGGGATGCGGACAAAATGTCCGCCAGTTGGGCACAGGCGCCTTGTTGGGCCCGCGATCGGCGCGGCATGCCACCTGCAGTGGCGCCAATGGGGCCGGGCCGAACGGGGAGCCACGGCGCCGGTGACCCGCGCGGCTGGCCAGGGCAGACCGAGCCCGCGCGCGCTCCAGGCGGTCGAGATATGTTTGCGCGAAAACATCACCATGATGGTGATAGTTGAAAGAGGCGTGCACGTGGAGCAGCGCAGGGAACTCAGGGAGAGGGACAGGCCCCGAGGCGAGAAGAGATGAACAGGTGGTGGGTGCGACGCGGTTCGTGATGGTCGGACGCTGGCCGCGTGTGGCACTGGCGCTGCAACTCGGTGATCCGGTGCCGGAGCACCACGTCCATTCGGGTGGTGTTGAGGCCGCAGATCCACGCCGGCAGCTTGCGCAATGGGATGCACAGCATCAGGCGCGACTTCATGTCACCTGCGGCGACTTGGAGCTGGCACGCTTCGAGCGTTTTGCTGGCAGCCAGCTTGCGGGCCTGGACAGACCATGCGAGGCCGATGCATTCCACGGTCGGCTTCATGATCGCGAACTCCTCGCCGTCGTGCTCGGTGGTGCGCACCAGCAGTTGCGGCGTCGACGTGCTCGTGATGGTCGGGTTGTCCGCGAAGCCGCCACCGTCATCCATGTCCACGCGGTTGGCCTCAGTCAATCCGCGGCGAAGCGTACAGCCCGCGGCGCTCGAGCTGCTTGAGGCTGATGGCGCTCATGTGGGAGACGCGACTGCCGCGGATGGTACGTTCGATCCCTTCGGCCACCACGGCGCCATTCTGGCGCAACTGTCGGGCAAAGACAGCGCTTGTCTTGATGGGCAGGGCGTTGAACTTGTCCCGCAGGTGGGACGCGGTGCTGACGTGATCCATGATGTTGCTCGGGCGCACCAACAACGCTTGGTGAGCGACCCCGTTTGCGTCATGCACGGACTCCCACTTGAGCGGGTGTTCGAAGCGGTTGGCGTCGATCTCCGAGAGGATGATCTCCATGATCCACACCCACGGCAGGCGAGTGCCGTCGGTTTCGGCGATGTGGGCGTTCATCTCGCCGATCAGGTCGCCGAAGAAGTCGCCCTGGTAGGTGTCGATGCCGGCGAACTCGCACAACAGATCCCAGGCGGTGAGCACGGCCGCGTAGTTCTCGTGCATGCGGCGCGCGGTGGCGTCGGTGTCTTCGCTGCGTGAGTTGTCGTTGCAGTCGCTCAGGCGCGTGTCGTAAGCCGCGCGGATGGTGTCCGGGTGCTTGGCGGCCAGGAACTGGATCCACTGCCATACCGGGAACTGGGGCAGCCCGCGCGGGATGACTGGCCCCTGCTTGGCGGTGGTGAGGGTTGTTCGGCAGATCTTCGACTGCAACGACATCACGTCCACTTCCTCGCCGGCCAGCAAGACCGGTGCGCACATGAGGTAGGGCATCAGCTGTGCCCCGGTGCGAGTGAACTCGAAGCGGTAGGTGCTCTGCAGCAGACCGTCGATTTCGGACAGCACGGCCTTCGGCAGCTTGGAGTATTCGTCCCAGCCCACCGGGTGGCTGGTGTAGCTGACCGAGGCGCGCCGGCGGTGGTCGGTCTTGAGCATCTGGCCAGAGAGCACCTGGAACGCGATCGACGACTGCAGCGAGGCCAGTAGCTTGGATTTGCCGGCGCCTTTCTCCGCCTGCATCTGAAGGTGCGGGTAGAAGCCCAGCACGGCCTTGAGATGGGCACCGAGTGCCCATACCAGGGCGATCATGGCGGCGTTGCCGGCGAACGTTGCCTGGTAGGCATCAATCACCTGGCGGGCCGTCGATGCGTCCCCGCGCGGGAACAGGATGTTGTGGTAGAGGCACTGCTTGGGCGGGTCGGTGAAATGCGTGTCGCTGCCCTCGAGGGCGGCCAGGTGCTGATCGCGCCACGCCAGGCCCACGAAGTTCACCACGTCGCGGGCGCCCAGGCCGGCGGCGCGCTCGAGGATGTTCAGCATGCGCTGAAACTCCTTGGGTTTGTATATCGCCCCGAAGTTGGCCTTCCACCATTCCAGGTTGAACAGCTTCTGGTCGTCGGCGACGCAGCGTTGCAGCTCGTTGCCATGGCGGGGCATCTGCGCGCTGACGCCGAATACGGTTTCCGGTTGGGTGTCGGGCGTTCCGTCGATGGTGGCCAGGTGGCCCTGTACCCGTAGCCGGGACAGCCCAGCCAGCCGAAACGAGCACAGGTCACCCAGGGTTTCGTGTCGGTCACCCTCGTCGTTGTCCTTGAACTCCTCGACGTAGTGCATGAAGTCGGCATCTGCCCGATAGCGCCAGTACACCTTGAAGTCATGCCCTGGCAGAAATATCCGCCGGGTGCCATGCAGGCGCTCGCCACCGCCGGGCATGCCTGCGATGAGCCATGTGTCGAGCACCTTCAGTCGGCGGGTCAGCTCGTCGGTGCCGTGGTTCTTCAACACGTCGTTGATGTCTTCGCCTTCCCCCCAGTCCTGCATGTCGACCAGGGCGGCGCTGATGTCGCTGGCGGTGAGGCGGTCATAGAGCGCCCACGCCGCAGCCAGCCCGGGGCGCTGGCCGGTGCGATCGTTCACCGGGTCGGCATGATCGAGCGCGATGATCACCCGCTTGCCTTTGAGGAAGGCCAGATCGATCTTCTCGGCGTTGCCGGTGCCTCGGATCGCGAAGGCGGCCGCGCCGGTGGGCAGGGCGCAGGTGGCCACCGACAAGGCATTGATCGGGCTCTCGACGAGGTACACCGTGTGCGCCTTGGCCAGGGCGGACAGGTCGGGCGTCCAGCCGATGCCGTCCTTCACCCCTTGGCACTGGGTCTTGGTGCCGCCGTTCAACGCGGGGTCGGCATAGCGCAGGTCGACCGCCTCGATCCTCCGTGTGGTCAGGTCGCGGACGATGAACGCCGCCGCCGGCCCGCCGTGGCCGTGCTCGCCGGCGGGCACCTTCAGGCTACAGTAGGTGTTCCAGCCCACGGCACGGGCCCGGATGGCGGCCTGGGTGACCGCTTCCGGGATGCCGCGGCCGGCCAGATACACGGCGGCAGGCGCTGGGTCCTTCATGGCCTGATCCGCGATGTACTCCGGGACGGACTTCTCCTTCCGCGGCTCGTTGTGCTGCGTGGCTGGTGTAGGGATGCCATACCACCCGGCCAGCAGCATGGCCGCCTGCGTTGGATCGCCGATGTCGTCGCGACAATGCATCACCAGATCGATGCACGATCCACCTTCACCGGTGGAGTGATCCTTCCAGGCGTGGCCGCCCTTGAAGACCGACAGCGACGGGCTCTTGTCCGGGTGGGCGGGGCTGCGGTAGTTGCCCCGGCCGCCCGGGCGCTCGAGCCCGAGGCGGCCGGCCAGATCGTGAAGATCGATCATGTCCTTGAGTCTGGTGAACAACTCACCGAAGGCGGACCCTGGCAGAGCGGCGGTCATACCTCGCACTTCCTGTAGTTGAACTTCTCAGGCAAGGCGAGGTAGTACTGCAGGCGATTGACGCCGTGGATCGCTCGGTAGATGTCGCTTCTCGCTGTGCCCAGCAGTGTTTCATGCGTCGTGCCATCGCTCATCAGCGACACGATCGCCATGCCGGTTATCTGTCCGTTCTTCACCATGGCAGAACGGATGCGCAATTCGTCAATCAACTCCCGGTATTCGGGTGAATGGAATTCCAGGGGCTGGCTGTCTCGGCCGGCGGGTACTTGGCGGAGGTGCGTTGGAGCAGTCTTCTTGCGCGCCATCATGCCACCTCCGCTTCGCTGTCTTTTTCAAAGGAAGCCAGCATCTTGCTGGCGTGCTTGGCGGCGGCGAACGCATCGTCGTTAATCAGCTCCAGATGGACCAGCTTGTTGGCCGCGCTCGCGCCACGAAGCCGGGCACTGAACAAGTCGAAATCGCGGCGGCTGTCGAACTCGCAAACCGCGGTGTCCAGTGCATGGTCCAGGGTGAGCCAAGTGTCTTCGAGAACGTTCCTGATCGACGGAAGCAGCCCATCATCCCGGTTCTCGATCTGCGCGAGCAGCCTGCCCACCTGAGCACGGATCGCACTGAGCATGTGACACAGGCGATCAAAGTCGCGCAGGTGCTTGAACTTGCACCTCAGCATCTCGTCTGCGCAGATCAGAAGTTCGGCAACCCCGTTGATGTCGTACGCGAGGCTGTCGATGTTTATGGGCTGCAGTTCGTGTTGAGCCGTTGTCTTTTTGGTCACCATCATGCTGCCTCCGTGTCGCTGGTTTGTTCGAAGGCTGCGAGCATATGGCTTGCGTGCTTGGCGGCTGCGGATGCGCAACCCAGGTGCGCCCAGTAGCGCTTGAGCTGGCGGTCGCCGTCGTACACTGTGCGGGCCGTCTCCAGGGCGTGTTCGATTGCCAGCCGGACGTCGTCAAGCACCATGCTGGCTTTGTTCAAAGGCTCGTCGGTGGTGTGGCCGATCAGGGCAAGATGCTCTTCGATCTGGCTACGCATTGCCCTGAGCAGATGGCACTTCAGTTCGAAGTCGTACGATGAGTTGTTCGGCGACGTCATTTCGGTCGCCAGGTACAACAGCTCGGCGATGCCTTTGACGTCGTCGGCAAGGGTGCCGAGATCGATCTGGGGGCGGGGGGTGCTGGCGCGCGCGGTCGCGCCAGATTGGGTCATTGCCATGGTGAGGCTCCTTGGAAAGCGGTTGTCTTCCCGGCCCCGTCGCCAAACGGGGTGGCGGGCCGAAGCGGGGTTGGCGAACCGAGTCCAAGGGCCCGGCAGACCTTGCGGTCTCCCCACCCGGCCCGCCGTTGATCTTGAGGCGCACCATGGGTGTTGTTGCGGACGCAAAAAAACCGCCATGCGGCGGACGTCCGCCTTGGATGATTCGAGTCGCCAAACCCGGTCACCTTTGTTTCAGTGACGTGGCCATTCTTGTTGTATGGGGCCGGCATGTCAAGCGCCGGTGATTGAAAGGCGCCGGCCGATGGGCTACGGTGCATGGGTCATTTCCTTCAAGTCGTCGAAACAGGGAAGGGACGCGGTGAAGAGCGGGAGTGCTTGCGGGCACTCCCGTTTTGTTTTTCAGGCGGGCGGTTCGCCAAGTGGTTGTGCGGCGCCGCCCTTGGCGCAGGGGCTGGCGATGCTGCCCTTTCGCTCGCCCATTGGCAGCAGGCTGTCGCCGACCGAATGGGTGACTTCGAGGATGCCGACGAAGACATGGCTGCACGCCTCGTTTATGCACTGAAAGTAGAACTCCCGCGACTTGTTCGAGACCTTGCGGCTGGTGCGGATGTAGGCCGTCTCGCCGCAGATCGGGCAGTGCATGCGGCTGGATCGTTTTCTCTGCGGCTGGCTCATTGGTTCCTCCGTCTGTTGCGCTGTTTGTTGAGTCAATCGACATCACCGTATCGGCTGCGACGAGCCCGGCCGGCCCTGCGGTGTTCTTCCTGGATGGTCTTCTGGACGACGCGGCCGATTTCTTCTTCCGATTGCCCCGGGGAGCCGTGGATCGTGAAGTGGTACTGCTGTTGGTTGACGACCTTGGAGTGGTAGCGGGATCGCAGCGGCGTGACCGTTTGCCTCCCCCCGGCACCGGCTGCGGCAACCGCTGGCTGACTGTCACCAAAGGCCCAATCCCACGCGCCCTGGATCTTCTGCCCGACCATCGCGCGGATTTCTTGGATCTTCTTGATGGCGCCCATGATCGGGTCGTAGAGGTACTTCCTGAACGACGCGCCGATGGATTCCCACACTGCGGAAAGCACAGGCTGGATCTTGTCCCAGTTCTGCCAGACCAGAATGGCGCCCGAGGCGAGCAGAGCGACCATTCGCCCGATGGGGTGCAAGGTGGCCAATCGAGCGAGCCAGATGAGCCCTTTACCGACGAACTTGAATGTTCCGGTGAGCCAGCCGAATACGCGCCCGAGGCCGGAGAACGTTCCCTTCAAAATCGACGTGACGCCAAGCGATTTCACGCCGATGAAGCCGAGCGCGAGTCGAAGCATCGCGAACGGCCCAAGCAGCGCAGCGACAGCCAGCGCCATTCCGCCGAAGGCGATCGCGCCGCCGGCGACCAGCCCGATGATCTTCATCATCCATGCGGCGGTCTTCGGGTTTTCCTTGGCCCATGCTCGAAGTGACGACGAGACCTCGCCGATCCACTCGATGATGGCCTTGATCTCCGGTCTGATAGCTTCGCCGATCGCGCTCAGCGCGTTCATGAAGGTGCCGGACGCGGCATCCCAAAGCGCCGCGAGCGTGTCGAGTTGCTTGTTGACGCGCTTTTGCAGGTCGGCTTGCCCGTCCATTCGCTTCTGCACGCCCAGGTAACCGTCCAGGCCCTTGTCAATCATGATGTTCAGGGCCTGCAGGGTCTCCGCGTCGTCGCCGAAAATGTCCTTGAGCACGCCGAGGCGCTTCTCGGTGGTCAGGTTCTTGAGCTTGTCGAGCTGGGCAAACATGTTGGTGATGCCGGCGAATTCGCCCTTGCCGTTGGTGAACTCGAGCCCGAAGGCGCCCGGCCCGTCACCGGAGCGCGATCGCATCACGGCCGCCTGGAATATCTTGCGGAAGGCGTTGCCGGACGGCCCGCCGGATAGTCCCGCCTGATCCGCCATCACGATCAGCGGGGCAAGTTCGCGCGAGGCCTCGATGCCCTTCTTGCGCAACACGTCGAGCGCCGGTGACATCTTGGCGAAGGCGTTGAGCATGTTGTTACTGTCGACACCCAGATAGAACGTCTTCTGGATGGTGTCCATGAGCGGCAACATGTCCTTGTTGGCCGTCCGGGTGGCGTCCTGCAGTTTGGCGGCGAACTCGGCCGCCTGGTCCGGTGCCATCTTGAGCTGAACCGAAAGCAGCGCGGTTGCTTCGCCCATGCCTTCGAGCAGTGACTTTGCCGGGATGCCCTGGCGGATCAGCATGGTCATCATCTTGTGGAAGTCCGCGGTGGTGCCCGGGAGGCGGTCGCCGAGCTTCTCGGTGAGTTCGAGGATGCGCTGGTATTCCGGGCTGACTGAACCGTCACGAAGCATCAGGGCCGCCTGAAAGTCGGTGGCCGCGGCTTCGGCTTGGGCGAAGGCCCTGACCGGAGTCATGAAGGCTGCGCCGGCGGCGGCCCCGGTGGCCATCAGTCCGGCGCCGGTGCCTGCAAGTCGCCCACGGGCATTCATCATGGCGTTGTAGCTGCGCTGGGCCCGGTTGAGTTTTTCCATGCGCGCACCCTGGGTGGTGAGTTGGGTGTTGACGCGGGCGATCTGGTTGCGCAGGCGGGCCTGGTGCTCGGTGAGGCGGCTGGTGTCGATGCCGGCGGCTTTCATCTCCTTGCGCACGGTGCTTTCGGTGCGTGCGAGCGTGGCGTTTCGCCGTTCGAGTTGGCGGATTTCGCGAAGTTGGGCCTTGTAGCTGTCCTTGAGGGCATTGCTGGGGCGTTCGGCGGCGATGATCTGGTCGCGCAGCTCTCGCAGCTTGCCCTTGTTGGTCTCCAGCGCGCGGGAGTTTTCGGCTAGATCGCGGGTGGTTTTGTCGAAGACGTCGAGCTTGCGCTGCTGGCTTTCGAGGCCCTTGAGTTCGTCGCGAGTGGCGCGCAGGGCGCGGGAGAGTTTGTCCGATCCGCTCTTCATGCCGCGCAAAGGGGCGGTGAGTTTGTCAATGCTCTCGAAGAGCACCTGCAGCTTCAACGGTTCAGACATGGTCGGTTCTCCGTGGGCATGGGGTAGGGACGGGATGAAGCGGACAGCGCCGGTTGGTTGGCCGGTGCTGTCCGTCGCATGGACTTACTCTGCGTCGGGCAGATCGATTTCCGCCCGCAAGGCCTTCGGAAGGAAGAAGCTGGCGATCGCGGTTGCGCACTGGAACAGATCGGCCGGGTCCATGGCGTTGACCTCGGGCGGCACCAGGGCGGGGGCGGTGATGCGAGGCAGCGCCTGGATGACGGTGCTTGCGTCCATCCGTATCAACTCAGAGATGGCCAGCCCGCTGAGTTCGCTCGCGCTCGGCTTGCGGACGGTGATCGACGTGATTTCGCTCTCGCCGCGCTTGATGGGTTGGTCGAGAATGATCGTGTGGGCATTGCGGTGAATGGTTTGGGGAGTGTCCATGGTTGTCCTCGTTCAGTGGCTGTGGTGGCGCTTATGCGGGCTGCAGGAGGCCTTGTGGTGTCGTTGCGGCGTGGCGGCGGGGGTGTGTTTTGAACACCCCGCGCGCGCCATCGGCACCCCGCCCCGCCTGCCCGCTTCGTGTAGGGGAAAACTTGCACACGTGCGCATGGCCGGAAGCGGCCCCTGCTGGAAGGGTTCGGCGGATGGCGGGGTATTCGCTTCCGTGCATTTCCGTGCGCCATGGCCGTGCATCAGGTAAGCGGCGGTCAAAACGGCTGGCTTTGCAGGTGTTTGAGTTGCTCGCGCGCTTCTTCGAGCGCAGCGATTTCCTGAGCGATGTAGAAATCATTCCGCCCGTAGTCGAAGCCGTTCAGATACTTCTCATTGCGGACTTTCTTGGCCGGGCTTTCGTAGCTACGCCACTCGAGGTCTCGCTCTCGGTGTGAGTACAGCGGGACCAGGAACATGTCACGCATTTCGGCTACGAGCACGTCAACCTGGTTTGAGTCTGGCGTCTCGGAAAGCCCGGGATCGACAACCGTCGCGCACAGGATGTGGTGCTTCAGGTCGACTTTTTCGGACAGCAGACCGGGGACGAATCTTGCGTTCACTGGCATCTTGGTCTTTTCGCCATTCACCACCGTATCTTCCAGTACCGTTCTCAAGGCGAACCGCCCGGGGTAGTTATAGAACTGGTTGCTCGCCTCACAGATATCGCGAAGCTGCTCGACGCAAGATACGGCGTCGAGTTTGGTCGTATCCAAGGACTCGATTCGCTCGACGAGCTCGTCGGCATCGGTTTCGAACTTTTCGATGGCCAGATGACGGCCGGTCTTGCGAAGTTCGCGCCGTTCGTGGGCAATCGCCTCCATCTCGGCGGCATGCTGTGCCTTCAGCGCTGGGATCATGCCTTCCTCGAAGTCGATGTCATGTTCGACGTCAAGGATGTTGGCCTCTTCGCTCCTGAATTCATGCTCTTCGTGCGCGGGGAGGCTGCTACGTGGGCTCCGTAACGAACTCAACATGGCCGCCGCGCGGCGTTGGTTCAGCGCCTCTATCTTCGACTTCACGTCGGCATATTTCGCTTCGGCAGCGTCGATCTTGCGTCCGAACTGCTCGGCGGCTTTCTGCCGTTTCCGAAGCTGCTTCACGGCCTCGAGGTATTCGCCCAGGTTCGTGATCGTGCAGGTTGTCTCGTCGGCCGTCGCGGTGTTCTCAGTCATTTCCGTCGTCATGGTTGATTCTCAGAGTCCGATGTCGGGGTCGTTGTGGTCGACGGGCTGCGCGGTGAATTTCGGCGGATCGGTAACGATCTGGTCCGAGGGCTTGACGTTTTCGCGCTCAGCCTCGGCGAGCTGAGCCTTGAGGCTGGAGGTGCGGCGTTCGGAGCTCTCGATTTGCCTGCGCAGGTGGGCGGTTTTTTTGAGATCGATCATGTGTTGTTCTCCGGGTTTAAGTTTGGCGGGGGGGAAGATGAGGTCTTCAAACTCTCCAAGCGTGGGATTCAGGCCATGTTCGACACGGAACAAATTAAAGATGACCGCAGCGAGCTTGGTCTTCAGGTTTGCCGCGTGGCCTTCTGAGAGCTCGATCTGTTTGCGCAGGAGAGCGGCTGTGGTGTGGTCGACCATGGTTCTGGACTTGGACGATGGGTCAGCTGGGGGAAAGCTCTTCGAGGTGCTTTCTGATGTCGCCGAGCTTCCAGCGCGTGGCGCGGGTGCTGATGCGAATCGGTTGGGGGATTTTTCCGGATTTGGCGTCGCGCCAAGTCTGATTGACCGAGACGGATCTCAGGGCTGCGACAACGCGGACGTCGATCAGAGCGAAATCAGGGAGGGACGCGATTTCGCTGACGGTAGGGCTGGGGGTGCATCCTGAAGGCATGTTCTCGCTCCTTTGCATTTCACGGGCGCACCATGTCGCTCAGGAAGGCGATCTGTTGCTGGTGCAGGTGGATGATGCAATGGCGAGACAGGGCTTGTGGGAACGTTCCGGAACGTTCTTGGTGTGGCGAGAGTGGGTACAAAAAAACGGGCCGTTTGGCCCGTTTCTGCGACATTCTGTGATTCAGCCAATCAGCCAGTCGATGAATTCCGTGTTGGAGGCATTTTTCTCTCTCAGCCGTTTGAGGCCTGAACTTATGTACTTGACGACCGTTTTGCGATCGGGGATTGGGATGTCATCTCCCGGGAAATTATCGCTGACGAAGTCAATCAGATCGTCGGCGCTGTCGCCGATCTTGTGGGGATCGAAAGGCGTGTCGGTAGCTGCACGAGCAAGCAGGGCAATGAACGCGTCTTGATAGTTGGTCATTTGGGCTGCAGGGATTTTGTCGAGAGTGGGCGACAAGCTCTGGTTCTCGGCTTGCTCAAGCTTTGACGATAGCTCGAGTTGTTCTTCCTCCAGTTGGGAGATCTTGGCTCGAGCTACTTCAAGGCTTTTCTGAGTCCTCGCAAGATCAGACGGGAACACTTCTTCGAGGCGGGCTAGAACGACCTGGTTTCCTGCCGTCCGCTGCGCACGGATCGCTTGTTGCCGCAAATGGTCCATGGCTTTGATGACTCGTCTGAACTCACCAAACTGTGGCTTCGGGAATATTGGGCGAAACCCTCCGAAGGCCAGGACTGCATCAAGAAAGTCTGCGTCGACCCACACTAGATCAAACACGTCCTCGTGTGACGCTCCATCATGGACCTCGATCGCATTGATTGCGTGCCACACGCGTTCCAGTTCCGTCAGGTTGGTCAGCGTGCTCCAGCGCTTTACCCCAGCTGGCGAGGTTGCTTGGTAGAAGGGGTGATCGGTTCCATCCTCATTCGTCTGCAGGAATGCTTTGAACCCATGGACGGCTTGAGTGTAGTCGCCGACATGGCACGCCACGATCAGGAACGCGTCGTCCAGCGTGAAGTACTCGGTCGTGTCTGTCGTTGTTGTCTCTGTCATTGCACGCCTCCCTTCAGGCGTCGCCCTTGATCGGGTGCCGGCCTCAGCCCGCCAAGGGTTGCGGGTTTTCGGGGATCAGCCTAGAGGCCGGCAGTGCGGTTCAGTCGGGGGGGTCATCCCGCCCCGGCCGGAAATTGGATCACGTCGGCGCCGCGCTTGAGCTCGTCGAGGTAGTCTGACCAAGCCTGCATCATGGCCTTGCGCTGCGCGAGAAATTTGGTGCGGTTGTAGGCGCCGCCGAGCGGGTCGCTGACCTTGTGCGCGAGCTGGTGCTCGATCACGTGCGGATCGATGTCGAGCTGCTCATGCAGGATCGTGCGGGCCATGGCGCGGAAGCCGTGGCCAGTCATCTCGGTACGGGTGTCGTAACCCATGCGCCGCAAGGCGGCGTTGATGGTGGCGTCACTCATGGGGCGTTTGCGGTCCCGGATGCCCGGGAACAGGTATTGGCAGTGGCCGGTGAGCGGTCGAAGTTCTTCCAGGATCTCGATGACCTGGCGCGACAGCGGTACCAAGTGGTTGCGCCGCGCCTTCATCCTCACCGCCGGGATCGACCACATGGCCGCATCGATGTCGAACTCACCCCATTCGGCCTTGCGCAGCTCGCCAGGGCGCACGAACAGTTGTGGCGCCAACTGCAGGGCGCTCTTGACGATGTGCGTGCCGCTGAATCCATCGATCGCATGCAGCAGGCCGGCAACATCCTTGGGCTCGACCAAGGCGGCGAAGTGCTTCTCCCGCACCGGGGGGAGGGCGCCGCGCAGGTCGGCGGTTGGATCGCGTTCGGCGCGGCCTGTGGCTACCGCGTAGCGGAACACTTGGCCGGCGTTCTGCATGGCGCGGTGGGCGGTTTCGAGGGCGCCGCGGTTCTCGATGCGGCGAATCACGGTGAGGAGCTCGGGTGGGGTGATTTCGGCGATGGGGCGTGTCCCGAGCCACGGAAAGAGGTCGCGCTCCATGCGTCGGATGATCCGGTCGCCATGGTCTGGCGTCCATGACGCGCGAACCCGTTCGTACCACTCTCGGGCGACTAGCTCGAACGCGTTCGCCGCGATGGTGCGCCGGTTCAGCTTCTCGAGCTTGCGCTTGAGACTGGGATTGGTGCCTGCGGCGATCAGGCGACGGGCATCATCGCGCCGCTCCCGTGCGTCTTTCAGGCTGACGTCTGGATAGGCGCCAAGCGAAAGTGTCTGTCGTTTCCCTTCGAAGCGGTAGTCAATACGCCAGAGTTTTGAGCCTCGAGGATTGACTAGGAGGTAGAGGCCGCGCTCGTCACTGAGCTTCCTCGGTTTGTCGCCCGGCTTGGCCTGTCGAACAGTGACATCTGTGAGTGGCATGGCGGTACACATTTTTCAGAATGGCGGTTTACTTGCAACGGTACCGTCAAACCTCGTTCAATTCAATGGCGCCCTATGGTGCTTCTTGGTGTGAATGGAAAGAAAAAACCCCAGTAACAACCTATGGTTACCGGGGTTTGTGGTGCTTCTTGGTGCTACATGGTGTGTGTTGGGTGGTGGAGCCGGGGGGAATCGAACCCCCGTCCGCAAGCCCTCTACAGCAAGCTCTACATACTTGTTCCGTCTATTTGAATTTAGTCACGAGGTTTGGCCGACGGACGGGCCGTCCCGCAACGAGTTACCTTGGTTTTAGAGACTGTGCCAAGTAACCCGACACAGCCGCGAGTTCCTGTAAATGACACTGCGAGATGAAGCTTTCACCCCATCATCCGACCCAGGAACCTGTCGGTGCAGCGCCCGCCGGGTTTAAGCGGCGAGAGCGAAACGCTCGTCGTTGGCGTTTACTTAGATTCCAGCGGATTTACGAGGTAACTGGACCTCGGTATGCACTCAACTGCTTCGCGACCCACGTCGAAGCCATGTCGGCCCCACGTCGCACTTCGAATATGGGGCTGGGTAGCCCGAATTCAAGTACGTGTCCATCTTACCATGCGACTTTCGCTCAGTTGCCGCAGAGTTTGAGCAGGTCAGCGGGCGTTTGCAGAATCCAGTCGGCGCCCCAGGTGTCGATGGGCGCATCGATTCCGAGGTAGCCCCACGCGGCGGCAGCCGTTTTCATTCCTGCGGCGTCGCCGGACTGTATGTCCCGGAGATCGTCGCCGACATAGAGTATCGATGCGGGATCAAGGGCGAGTTGTCTGGCGGCGAGTAGCAGCGGGTCGGGCGCGGGTTTGGGTTTGGCGGCGCTGTCACCGCTGACGATGCATGCGCAGCGCCGGGTGAGGGCGAGCGATTCCAGCAAGGGCTCGGTGAAACGCTTGGGTTTGTTGGTGACAACACCCCATGGGAGTCCGCGCGCCTCGAGCGAAGTGAGGACCGGCTCGAGCGCGGGAAACACGGCGGTATTCACGCACAGCTTGTGTGCGTAGATGCGCAAGAAACGTTCGGCGAGCGATGCGTAGGTGTCGTCACTCGGCGTAATGCTGAACCCCGCGCGGAGCATGCCGCGGGTGCCGGCGGAGGTGTAGGGGCGGAGTGAGGCTAGCGGCAGGGGTGGCCGATGTTCTTCGCTGCGCAGCAGGTTGAGTGCTGCGCCGAGATCGGGGGCGGTGTCGGCCAGCGTTCCGTCGAGGTCGAAAAGTACTGCCTCAAGCTTCACGTGTGGTGTGCACGAGGTAGTTCACGCCGGTGTCCTGCCCCAAGGCATAGACCTGAGTGAGCGGATTGTAGGTGAGACCACGCAAGGCATTGACGGACAGCCGAGCTTCGCGGCACATGCGGCTCAGTTCGGAGGGTTTGATGAACTTGCTGTAATCGTGCGTGCCCTTTGGCAAGAGGCTCAGGACATATTCCGCACCGATGACGGCGAACAGGTAGGCTTTTGCGTTGCGGTTGATCGTTGAAAAGAAGACGTGGCCACCGGGTTTGACCAGCTTGGCGCAGGAGGCAACGATGCTGGCTGGATTCGGGACATGTTCCAGCATTTCCAGGCAGGTGACGATGTCGAACCGGCCGGGCTGTGTCTCTGCCATTTCCTCGGCGCTGATCAGTTGATAGTTCACGTTCAGCCCCGATTCATGCAAGTGCAGGCGTGCGACGCTGAGTGCCTTTTCGCCCAGATCGATACCGGTGACTTCTGCGCCGCGTGCCGCCATGCCCTCTGCAAGGATCCCGCCGCCGCAGCCGACGTCAAGCACCTGTTTGCCGGCGAGCGGTGCAATGGAGTCGATCCAGTCGAGCCTGAGGGGATTGATTTCGTGCAGCGGACGAAACTCGGATTCGGTGTCCCACCAGCGGTGAGCCAGTTCGTTGAATTTCTGAAGTTCTGCGGGATCGGCGTTCATGGATGCGACGTTCGAAAAATGTGGCAAAAAGATAGCATGAAATGAAAAAAGCCCCGCACCAGGCGGGGCTTTTTTGCGTGAAACGAAGAATCGATTACTTGGAGCCGATCACTTCGATTTCAACGCGACGATCCGGCTGCAGGCATTCGATGAGCTTCTTGCGGCCCAGGCTGTTCTTGCAGTTGTCGGTCGTGATCGGCTGGGTCTCGCCCTTGCCTTCCGTGTAGATGCGGTTGGCTTCGACGCCCTTGCTCACCAGGTACTGCTTGACAGCGGCAGCACGCTTTTCGGAGAGCTTCTGGTTGTAACTTGCCGAGCCGAGGCGATCGGTATGGCCGACGGCCAGGATGACTTCAAGCTTGAGCGCGTCAGCCTGGGAGGCCAAACGGTCCAGCTTGGCCATGCCTTCCGGCTTGAGGACGGCCTTGTCGAAGTCGAACAGGGCGTCAGCGGCCAGCTTGATCTTGTCAGCGGAGGGCTTGGGCATCGGCGCTGCCGGCATGGGCTTCGCTTCAGGTGCTGCAGCCATCGGTGCCGCGCAAGCGTCTTTGGGCATGATGTCGCCATCACATCCACAACCCACCGGCGTCTCGCCTGCCAGGACATTGGCGGCGGCGGCGGGGGTCCAGTAACCGGTGCGCCAGCACAGATCGTATCCGCTACGGGCGACGACGTTGCGACCGTCAATCGCGTAGGGAATTTCACCGTTGCCGGTCACGACGATGTCGTCTGCAGCGATAGTCGCGGTGGCGGTGATACCCAGTGCAGCGGCCGCAGCAGCCATCATGAGCTGTTTTTTCATTTGTTTGATCATGGTTTCCTCGTCAATTGGCAAGGTATTGAAAGTCGTAGACCGTTATTACTTCTACGGTAATAGCCAAATTAATTACCGAGCTTATTCTGCCATACGCGTGCAACGGCGAGCAATTCAATGTTGGATTTTTGCAACACTTGTTTATCGTTCACGAGGTGAGTGCCTGCGACCCAGACGTCGGTGACGTGTTCCCGGCCGGCGCAATAGACCAAATGCGAAACGGGATTGAAGCAGGGCTGCGTTTCGATGGCCGACATGTCGATTGCGCACAGGTCGGCCTGCTTGCCGGGCGTGATCGAGCCGATGCGTTCCGCCATTCCCAGCGCAGTCGCGCCATCCATGGTGGCCATGCGCAAGGCGCGAGTGGCGGGTAACGCGCTGGCGTCCCCGCTGGCGACTTTTGCCAAGAGGGCGGCTTCGCGCATTTCGGTGAACAGGTCGAGGCGATTGTTGCTGGCGGCGCCGTCCGTGCCAAGTCCAGCGGTGATCCCGCGCGCAAGCAGCTCGGTGACCGGGGCGATGCCGCTGGCGAGCTTCATATTGGAGGACGGGCAGTGCGCGACGCTGGCGCCATGATGGGCGAGTAGTTCGATTTCGTCCGCGGTGAGGTGGACGGCATGCACGCCGATGAGATTGGCGCCGACCACGCCGAGTTTGTCGAGGCGTGCCAGTGGCCGTACGCCATGTTGTTTTACGCTTTCGGCGATTTCGTGCGCCGTTTCGTGAATATGGACGTGGATGGGCAGATCGAGCTCGTTGGCCAGGTTGACGATGCGGGTGAATGTGTCATCCGTAACGGTGTATGGGGCATGGGGTGCGAGCGAGAAGCCGATGCGGGGGTGTCCGCGCCACTGGTCGCGGGCGGCCAGCCCTTTGCGCAGGTATTCGTCGGCGCTGCTGGCATAGGGCGTGGGGAAGTCGATGGTGGTCACGCCGACGACTGCGCGCATGCCCAATGCGTCGAAAGCCGCCGCCGCCGCTTGCGGGTAAAAATACATTTCGTTGCATGTGGTGATGCCGCCACGAAGCATTTCGGCGGCGGCGATGAGTGTGCCGTCGCGGACGAAATCGGCACTCACATGCCGGGCTTCCGTCGGCCAGATCGCTTCTTCCAGCCATTGCATCAGCGGCAGGTCGTCGGCCATGCCGCGCATGAGCGTCATGGCAGCGTGAGCGTGCAGGTTGATCAGCCCGGGGATGAGTGCGTGCGAATCGAGAAGTTGCTCTTTCGCGCCGCTGAAGCGCGCACGTGCTTCGTCGCGCGGCAGCACGGCAACAATCTTGTCGGCGTGGATGGCGACGCTGTGATGCTCGAGAACCGGATCGCCCGGCTCGACCGGGATCACCCATCGGGCGCTGAGCAGCAAGTCGGCGGAGTCGCTCATGTCATGTCTCTGATGGCGGGATGGGGCATTCAATCCCGCTGCGCGCAAAAGATCAAGCGCCGTTGCCGACGGGCCGTGCACGTGTGCGGTGCGCAATTGCACCTGGGCGTCCGAGAGCATCGGATTGGGATGGGCGACGTGCTAATATTTCACTCTTTTTATTGCCGCCCAAGCGGGCGCTGCGGACACCATGGATCAATTCGCCAAAGAGACGCTTCCGATCAGCCTTGAGGAAGAAATGCGCCATGCCTATCTCGATTACGCCATGAGCGTGATCGTCGGGCGGGCGCTGCCCGACGCGAGAGACGGCCTGAAGCCCGTGCACCGCCGCGTGCTCTTTGCGATGGACGAGGCCAACAATGCCTGGAACCGCCCCTACGTGAAATGCGCGCGTGTGGTCGGTGAAGTCATGGGTAAGTACCACCCGCACGGTGACTCGGCCATCTACGACACGCTGGTGCGCATGGCGCAGGACTTCTCGCTGCGCTACATGTTGGTCGACGGGCAGGGCAACTTCGGTTCCATCGATGGCGACAACGCGGCGGCGATGCGTTACACCGAGTGTCGCCAGGCGCGCATCGCCAGCGAACTGCTCTCCGACATCGACAAGGAAACCGTCGATTTCGTGCCCAACTACGATGGCAAGGAGAAGGAGCCGGCGGTGTTGCCGGCGCGTATTCCGAACTTGCTCATCAATGGCTCGTCGGGCATTGCAGTGGGTATGGCGACGAACATTCCGCCGCATAACCTGGCTGAAGTGATCGACGCCTGTTTGCTGCTACTCGACCAGCCGGATACGGATATCGAGGAGCTGATCCGCATCGTCAAGGCGCCGGACTTCCCGACGGCGGCGCTGATCTACGGCATCTCGGGTGTTTACGACGGATATCGCACCGGTCGCGGCCGGGTGATCATGCGCGCGCGCACGCACTTCGAGGATCTGGAGAAGGGCAATCGGCAGGCGATCATCGTCGACGAGCTGCCCTATCAGGTAAACAAACGGGCGCTGCTCGAACGCATCGCCGAGTTGGTCAACGACAAGAAGATCGAAGGCATCTCCGAGATTCGCGACGAGTCGGACAAGTCCGGCATGCGCGTGGTCATTGAACTCAAGCGCAGCGAAGTGCCCGAAGTGGTGCTCAACAAGTTGTTCAAGCAGACGCAGCTGCAAGACACTTTCGGCATGAACATGGTGGCGCTGGTCGATGGCCGGCCGAAGCTGCTCAACCTGCACGAGATGCTCGATTGCTTCTTGCAGCATCGTCGCGAGGTGGTCACCCGCCGCACCATCTACGAACTGCGCAAGGCGCGCGAGCGTGGTCACGTGCTCGAAGGCCTGGCAGTGGCGTTGTCGAATGTGGATGAGGTGATTGCGCTCATCAAGGCCGCGCCGACGCCGGCCGAAGCCAAGCAGGGCCTGATGACGCGCCTGTGGCGTTCGCCGCTGGTCGAGGAGATGCTCCGTCGCGCCGATGCCGATAGTTCAAGCTACCGTCCCGACGGTCTGGCGGCAGAGTTCGGTCTGCAGGACGGGGGCTACCGGCTCTCCGAAGCGCAAGCGCAGGCTATTCTGGAACTGCGCCTGCAGCGGCTGACCGGGCTGGAGCAGGACAAGATCGTCACCGAGTATCGCGAGATCATGGAGATCATCACCGATCTGCTTGACATCCTCGCCAAACCGGCTCGTGTGACCACGATCATCGGCGAAGAACTCGCCGCCATCCGCGAGCAGTACGGCGACGAGCGTCGCTCGGAAATCGTGATGGATACGGCCGACATCAATATCGAAGATCTGATTGCGCCTGAAGACATGGTGGTGACGCTCTCGCACACCGGCTACTTCAAGCGCCAGCCGCTCACCGACTACCGTGCCCAGCGCCGTGGCGGCCGTGGCAAGCAGGCCACGGCCATGAAGGAAGACGACTTCATCGATCGCCTGTTCGTGGCTAACACCCACGACACCATCATGTGCTTCTCGAACCGTGGCCGCGCTTACTGGCTGAAGGTGTATGAGGTGCCGGAGGGGACGCGCAATTCGCGCGGCAAGCCAATCGTCAACCTGTTCCCGCTCTTCGAGGGCGAGAAGATCACCGCGGTGCTACCGGTCAAGGAATTCGACGAGAATCACTTCGTCTTCATGGCGACCTCGCGCGGCACGGTCAAGAAGACGCCGCTGTCCGACTTCTCCAACCCGCGCAAGGCCGGCATCATCGCGGTGGGGCTCGACGAAGACGACTACCTCATCGGTGTGCAGATCACCGACGGCGCCTACGACGTGATGCTGTTCTCCGATGCCGGCAAGGCCGTGCGCTTTGCCGAAACCGACGTGCGCCCGATGGGCCGTACCGCGCGCGGTGTGCGCGGCATGATGCTCGAGCCCGGTCAGCAGGTGATCAGCATGCTGGTGGCGGCCGACGAGTCGTGGTCGGTGCTGACGGCCACCGAAAACGGCTATGGCAAACGCACGCCGGTGGCTGAATACACGCGCCATGGTCGTGGCACCAAGGGCATGATCGCGATCCAGTCGTCCGAACGGAACGGCAAGCTCATTGGCGCGGTGCTGGTGCAGCCGCAAAACGAGGTGATGCTGATCTCCACCGGCGGCGTGCTCATCCGCACCAAGGTCGATCGCATTCGCGAGATGGGGCGCTCCACGCAGGGCGTGACGCTGATTTCGCTGGATGAGGGCACTTATCTTGCCGGCATCGAGCCGGTTGCCGAGACGGAAGAAGAGGAAGAGTTCCTCGAAGATGGCGAGGAGGTCGTTGCTGAAGACGGTGACGCCGCGGCCGAAGCGCCTTCCGATGATGACGACGCCAGCAGCGCGCCGGAAGAAGGCGACGGAGAGGCGTAATGTCGCGCGTGTTCAACTTTGCTGCGGGGCCAGCGGCATTGCCCGAGTCGGTCCTGCATCGTGCCGCCGAAGAGATGCTCGATTGGCGAGGCACGGGCGTGAGCGTGATGGAAATGAGCCATCGCAGCCCGGCGTTTCAGTCGATCTACACGCAGGCCGAAGCGGACTTCCGCGAGTTGCTGGGGGTGCCGGACAACTATCGCATCCTCTTCATGCAAGGCGGGGCGATTGCCGAGAACGCGATCATCCCCATGAACCTGTTGGGCGACAAGCGATCCGCCGACTATGTCGTGACCGGTTCCTGGTCGGTCAAGTCGCAAAAGGAAGCGCGCAAGTATTGTGACGTGAATATTGCCGCCACCGCCGAAGCGTCCGGCTTCACCACCATCCCGGCGATGGCATCCTGGCAGCTGTCGGCGGATCCGGCCTACCTGTTCATCTGCTCGAACGAGACCATCGGCGGCGTCGAGTACGCCTTCGACCCCGATCTGGCGGAACTCGGCCGCCCGGATCTGCCGCTGGTAGCCGATGTGTCGTCCAATATCCTCTCGCGGCCGATGGACGTGTCGCGCTATGGCGTCATGTTCGGCGGTGCGCAGAAGAACATCGGTCCGGCCGGATTGACCTTCGTCATCGTGCGCGAGGATCTGCTCGGCCGTGCCCACAAGGACTGCCCTTCGGCGTTCGATTACCAGCTGGTGGCCGACGCGGGGTCGATGTACAACACGCCGCCCACCTATGCGATCTATATCGCGGGCTTGGTGTTTCAGTGGCTGCGCGCGCAAGGCGGGGTCGATACCCTGGCGCAGCGCAATGCCGCCAAGGCCGAGTTGCTGTACGGGTTTATCGACAACTGCGATTTCTATGAAAACCGTGTCGATCCGGCGTGTCGCTCGCGCATGAACGTGCCCTTCCTGCTCAAGGACGAGCGTCTCAACACGGCCTTCCTCGAGCAGAGTGCGTCGGCGGGGCTGGTGCAACTCAAGGGGCACAAGTCGGTCGGTGGCATGCGCGCCTCTATTTACAATGCGATGCCGCTCGAGGGGGTCGAGACCCTCGTCGAGTTCATGCATGATTTTGCGAAACGGAACGGCTGAAGAGGCATTCATGAGCGAAGAACAGGAACTGCTCAAGCTGCGCAACGAAATCGACGCCATCGATGACGAGTTGCTCGCCAAGTTTGCGCGCCGTGCCCAGTTGGCACAGCGTATTGGCGAAATCAAGCACGGCAACATCTACCGGCCCGAGCGTGAAGCGCAAGTGCTGCGCCGTCTGGCCGAGGCTAATCCCGGCCCCTTGCCGGCCGCCGCCGTGCAGCGGGTGTTTCGCGAGCTGATGTCGGCGTGTCTGGCCCTCGAGCAGCCGCTCAAGGTCGCGTATCTCGGCCCGGCCGGCACGTTTTCGGAAAGTGCTTCGCGCAAGCACTTCGGCAGCGCACCAAGCTTCATGCCCACGCTCGCCATTGATGATGTCTTTCGCTCGGTGGAGGCCGGTTCGGTCGACTACGGCGTGGTGCCGGTCGAAAACTCGACCGAAGGCGCCGTGGGCCGTACGCTCGATCTGTTGTTGGCCAATCCGCTCAAGATTTGTGGTGAAGTCAAACTGCGCATCCATCAGCATCTGCTGTCGAAGGCCGATGGTCTGGGGGCCGCGCGCCGGGTGTATTCGCACGCGCAGAGCCTGGCCCAGTGCCAGGAGTGGTTGAACCGCAACCTGCCGGCCTTGCCGCGCGTGCCGGTGGCCAGCAATGCCGAGGCTGCGCGGCTGGCGGCGGAAGATCCGGAGTCGGTAGCGATTGCCGGTGAAGCGGCGGCGGAGTTGTATGGCCTGAATATCCTCTCGGCCAATATTGAAGACGACCCGAACAACACGACGCGCTTTCTCGTCATCTGTCAGCATGATGGCGGCCCGTCCGGCAAGGACAAGACCTCCATCGTGTGTTCCACGCCCAACCGTGCCGGTGCCATGCACAAACTGCTGCAGCCGCTGGCCGACTTTGGCGTGAGCATGACCAAGCTGCAATCGCGCCCGGCGCGCTCCGGGCTGTGGGAATACGTGTATTACATCGATTTCGAAGGTCATCAGAGCGACGAAAAAGTGGCCGCGGCATTGAAGGCGCTCGAGCAGAACGCGAGCTTCGTGAAAGTGCTGGGCTCCTATCCGGTGGCCGCACTCTAAGTCGCAGTCGAGCGGTGCGATAGAACCAATACGCAGGGAGGCATTTTTGGGGATTGCAGATCAGGTGTCGGCATCGATCCGGGCCATCTCGCCATACCAGCCTGGCAAGCCGATCTCCGAACTGGCCCGCGAAATGGGTTTGCAGGAGTCGGCCATCGTCAAGCTGGCGTCCAACGAGAACCCGCTGGGCATGAGCCCGCTGGTGACGGAGGCGCTTGCACGCGAGTTGGCCGAACTGCCGCGCTATCCCGATGGCAACGGCTTTGTGCTCAAGGCCGCATTGGCGGCCAAGACCGGCGTCGAACCCAATCGTATCGTGCTCGGCAATGGGTCGAACGACGTGCTCGACTTGATCGCGCGCACCTTTCTCGCGCCGGGCGACGAGGCCGTCTTTTCGCAGCATGGCTTTGCCGTATATCCGTTGTCCACGCTGGCTGCGAGCGGCAAGCCGGTGCAGGTGCCGGCCCGCGATTACGGCCATGATCTGGACGCCATGGCGGCGGCGATTACCGACCGAACCCGCATTGTCTTCATCGCCAACCCCAACAACCCGACCGGGACGTTCGTGCCGGGCCCCCGGATCGAGGCGTTTCTCGGCAAAGTGCCGCCCACAGTGATTGTGGTGCTCGACGAAGCCTATACCGAATACCTGCCCGAGGCGGACCGCTACGACAGCATTGCTTGGTTGGCGCGCTATCCCAATCTCGTCATTTCACGCACTTTTTCCAAGGCGTATGGGCTGGCCGGTTTGCGCGTGGGTTTCGGGCTCGGGAGCGTGGACGTCATCGATCTGCTCAATCGCGTGCGCCAGCCCTTCAACGTCAACGCGCTGGCGCTCACCGCGGCCACTGCCGCGCTGAATGACGCGGGCTTTGTCGAACGCACCGCCGATATCAACCGGCGCGGCATGGCGCAGCTCACCGACGCCTTTGCCCGGCTCGGCCTTGAGTGGATTCCTTCATGGGGTAACTTCGTGACGGTCAAAGTCGGCGACGCCGCCACCATCAATCAGCGTCTGCTTGCGCAAGGTGTCATCGTGCGCCCCATCGGCGCTTACGGCTTGGCCGAATGGTTGCGCGTTTCCGTCGGGCTGCCGGAAGAAAACGACCGATTCCTCGACGCCCTGCGTCATGCGCTGGACGAGGAGGTTCGCCCGTGAGCACCGACGTGCATATCAAGAAACTCGTGGTTTGCGGCGTGGGCCTCATCGGTGGCTCCTTTGCGCTGGCCTTGCGCAAGGCGGGGGTTGTCTCCGAGATCGTCGGTATCGGCCGCACCGAAGCATCGCTCCAGTGCGCGCAGCGCCTGGGGGTGATCGATCGCTACACCACGGATTGGTCCGATGCGCTCAATGGCGCCGACTTTGTTCTGCTGGCCATGCCGGTGGGGCAGGTGGCGGCCGTCACCGCGCAAATGGCGCCGCATCTGGCGCCGGGCACCCTGGTGACCGACGCCGGTAGCACCAAGCGCGACATGATCGAAGCCTTCTACGCGAATCTTGGCCCCCATCTGGCTCACGTGGTGCCGGCACACCCCATTGCGGGGGCCGAGCGCAGTGGCGCCGATGCCGCGTTTGCCACCTTGTACGAGGGGCGCAATGTCGTCGTCACGCCGCTGGCGGAGAATGATGAGCTGGCGATCGAGAAAGTCGCAGCGGTTTGGTCAGCCTGTGGTGCCGTGATTCGCCGCATGAGCCCGCAGGAGCATGACCGCATCTTTGCTGCGGTTAGCCACCTGCCGCATTTGCTGGCCTTCGGGTTGGTGCACGACCTCGCCGGTCGGGCCAATTCGGAGGAATTGTTCAGCTATGCCGCGGGCGGTTTTCGCGATTTCACGCGTATTGCCGGTAGTCATCCGGAAATGTGGCGAGACATCTGTCTGGCCAATCGCCACGCCTTGCTCGCCGAGCTGGATCAATACCTCGGCGAGCTGGCCTATCTGCGCGCACTGCTCATTGGTAATGACGGCAAGGCGCTCGAAGCGTTGTTTGCCGAAGCGCGCGATGCGCGCAATCGTTGGGCCGAAAAGGCCTTTCCGTCCTGATTTGACCGGAGTTCCGCATCATGGAATTTCTTGATCTTCCGCCGATGATGTCGGCGGCCGGCCGCGTACGGCTGCCCGGCTCGAAAAGTATCTCCAATCGCGTACTGCTGCTGGCGGCTTTGTCGCAGGGTGAAACCGAAGTGCGCGATCTGCTGCATTCCGATGACACCGAGCGCATGCTCGATGCCTTGAAGGCGCTTGGGGTGACGTGGGTCCACGACGCCAAGGACGACGTCTACCGGGTCGTTGGCGTGGGCGGCCCTTTTCCATGCAAGCAGGCCGACCTCTTTCTCGGCAACGCCGGGACCGCATTTCGTCCGCTGACCGCCGCGCTGGCCTTGTCGGGCGGTGACTACAAGCTCTCCGGCGTGCCGCGCATGCACGAGCGGCCCATCGGCGATCTGGTGGATGCCTTGCGCCAACTCGGCGCATCGATTCAGTACGAAGCCAACGCGGGCTACCCGCCGCTGCGCATCGCGCCGGCCGGTGAGGCCGGGCAGCGGCTGGTGTCGGTGCGCGGCGATGTCTCCAGCCAGTTCCTGACCGCCTTGCTCATGGCGTCGCCGCTGGCCGGCGGCGAGGTGGTGATCGACGTGGTGGGCGAGTTGATCTCCAAACCCTATATCGAGATCACGCTCGACCTGATGCGCCGCTTCGGGGTCGAAGTCGTGCGCGAGGGCTGGGCGCGATTCGTGGTGCCGGCCGCTGCGGCCTATCGCAGTCCGGGGGTGATTCATGTCGAAGGCGACGCCTCGTCGGCGTCCTACTTTCTGGCCGCCGGGGTGCTTGGCGGCGGGCCGGTGCGGGTCGAAGGCGTCGGGCGGGACAGCATCCAGGGCGACGTTCGATTTGCCGAGGCGCTGGAACATCTCGGCGCGCAGATCCGCTGGGGCGATCACTGGATTGAAGCCAGCGCACCCGCCGACGGCCGACTCAAGGCCTTCGATCTCGATCTCAATCACATCCCCGATGCCGCCATGACGCTGGCGGTGATGGCCTTGTATTGCGATGGTCCGTGCTGGTTGCGCAACATCGCCAGCTGGCGGGTGAAGGAAACCGACCGCCTCGCTGCCATGGCGACCGAGCTGCGCAAACTGGGGGCGACGGTGGAGGAGTTGCCGGATGCCTTGTGCGTCGAGCCGCCGGTGCAGTGGGCGACGGCCGCCATCGACACCTATGACGACCACCGTATTGCGATGTGTTTTTCGCTCGCCACCATCGGCGGTCCGGGCGTGCGAATCAACGACCCGGCCTGTGTCAACAAGACCTTCCCGCGTTACTTCGAGGTGTTTCGTCAGGTTGTCGCGCCGGTGCCCGTCATCGCCATCGATGGCCCGTCGGCCTCCGGCAAAGGGACGGTGGCTGCGCGCGTGGCCGCCGCGCTCGGTTTCCACTACCTGGACAGCGGGTCCCTCTATCGGCTGGTGGCACTGGCCGCGATCAACGCCAATCTGGCGGAGACCGATCCACGTGTGGTCGACATTGCCCGTGATCTGCCGGCGACGTTTTCCGAAGGCATCGTCCGCCTATCGGGCGAGGACGTGACCGATGCCATTCGCAGTGAGGCGTGCTCGGTCATGGCCTCGAAAGTGGCGGCAATGCCGGCGGTGCGCGAGGCCTTGCTGGACCGCCAGCGCGCCTATCGCATGGCGCCCGGGCTGGTGGCCGAAGGGCGCGACATGGGTTCCGTGGTGTTCTCCGATGCGCATCCCAAAGTGTTCCTGACGGCGTCGGTCGAGGCGCGTGCCGAACGTCGCTATAAGCAGTTGATGGAAAAGGGTTTGCCTGCTAACATTGATAGTCTTTCACGGGACTTACGCGAACGGGACGAAAGGGATGCTTCCCGCCCGGTTGCGCCTTTGAAGAAATTGCCCGAAGCGAGCTTGCTCGATACGTCCGAAATGACTGTGGATGACGCAGTCCGGTTCGTACTCGATCTGGTCTCCGTGACGGCGTGAAACAAGCATGCCGGCCTTGCCGGCATTTTGATTAACTTACCCGCTGCCCTTGGGTAGCAACCAGGTTTCCTTTATGTCCACTCTCACCCCTGAAATGTCCATGGAAAGTTTTGCCGAAATGTTCGAGGAGAGCCTTGCGCAGCAGGAAATGCGCACGGGCGAAGTGATCACCGCCGAGGTGGTCCGTATCGATCAGAATTTCGTTGTCGTGAATGCCGGCCTCAAGTCTGAAAGCTATGTGCCGATCGAAGAGTTCCGCAACGACCACGGCGAACTGGAAGCGAAAGAAGGCGACTACGTCCAGGTCGCTATCGATGCACTCGAAGACGGCTACGGCGAAACCCGCCTGTCACGTGACAAGGCCAAGCGCATCGCCGCCTGGAACGACCTCGAGCTGGCCCTCAACGAAGGTACGCTGGTCAATGGTGTTGTCAGTGGGCGTGTCAAGGGTGGCCTGACGGTCATGACCAACGGTATCCGCGCCTTCCTGCCGGGTTCTCTGGTCGATATGCGTCCGGTCAAGGACACCACGCCGTACGAAGGCAAGGAATTCGAATTCAAGGTCATCAAGCTCGACCGCAAGCGCAACAACGTGGTTGTGTCCCGTCGTGCCGTGCTCGAAGAGACCATGGGCGAAGAGCGCGACAAGCTGCTCGAGAACCTGGTCGAAGGTCAGGTCATCAAGGGCATCGTCAAGAACATCACCGACTACGGCGCGTTCGTGGATCTGGGTGGTATCGACGGCCTGCTGCACATCACCGATCTGGCTTGGCGTCGTGTGCGTCACCCGTCGGAAGTGGTCAATGTCGGTGACGAACTCGAAGCCAAAGTGCTCAAGTTCGACCGCGAGCGTTGCCGTGTGTCGCTGGGCCTCAAGCAGCTGGGCGAAGATCCGTGGGTCGGCATCGCACGCCGCTACCCGACCGGCACCCGTCTGTTCGGCAAGGTCACCAACATTACTGACTACGGCGCGTTCGTTGAAGTCGAGCAGGGCATCGAAGGTCTGGTGCACGTGTCCGAGATGGACTGGACCAACAAGAACATCCACCCGACCAAGGTTGTCCAGCTGGGCGACGAAGTCGAGGTGATGATCCTCGATATCGACGAAGAGCGTCGTCGTATTTCCCTGGGTATGAAGCAGTGCATGGTCAACCCGTGGGAAGAGTTCTCCATGAACGCCAAGAAGGGCGACAAGGTTTCCGGTCAGATCAAGTCCATCACCGACTTCGGTGTGTTCATCGGTCTGGATGGCGGTATCGACGGTCTGGTTCACCTGTCCGACCTGTCCTGGTCCGAGCAGGGTGAGGAAGCCGTTCGCAACTTCAAGAAGGGCGACGAAGTCGAAGCCGTGGTGCTGGCCATCGACGTCGAGCGTGAGCGTATTTCGCTGGGCATCAAGCAGCTCGACGGTGATCCCTTCACCAACTTCATCGCAACGCACGAGAAGAACAGCCTGGTGCGTGGCACGGTCAAGTCCGTTGATCAGCGCGGTGCCGTGGTGACCCTGGCCGAAGACGTGGAAGGTTATCTGCGTGTGTCAGAAGCCGCTGCTCACCGTGTCGAAGATCTGACCACGATGCTCAAGGAAGGTGACGAGATCGAAGTCATGATCATCAACGTGGATCGCAAGACCCGTTCGATCAACCTGTCGATCAAGGCCAAGGATCAGGCCGAGACTTCCGAAGCCATGCAGAAGCTGGCCTCCGAGAGCTCCGCCGCGACGGGGACGACGAGTCTGGGCGCGTTGCTCAAGGCGAAGCTGGACGAACAGAAACAATAACGCCGTACTGTCATGACCAAATCGGAACTCATTGCGCGGCTGGCGGGGCGTTTCCCGCAACTGGTCGCCAAGGACGCCGATTACGCCGTCAAGATGATTCTCGATGCGATGACCGACTCACTGTCACAGGGTGATCGCATCGAGATCCGCGGATTCGGTAGCTTCGCACTGAACTACCGTCCGCCGCGTCTCGGCCGTAATCCCAAGTCCGGCGAACGTGTTGAAGTCGCGGAGAAGTACGTGCCGCACTTCAAGGCCGGCAAGGAATTGCGCGAACGCGTCGATCTGGAAGGCTGATCGGTGGCGGTTATGTCATTTTTGGAAGAAGGCGGTGATCACCGCCTTCTTTTTTGTATACGAGTCCGCCATAATCCACCCCTATGCGCATACTGATCTGGATCATCCGTCTGGCGATCTTCCTCGTTCTGTTCGGCTTTGCCGTCAAGAATGACCAAGTCGTCACGCTCAAGTCCTACCTGGGTGGTGAATGGCACTTGCCGCTCGTCTTTGTGATTCTCATTGCATTTGCAGCCGGCGCCGTGGTCGGTGTGACGGCCACGCTGTCTTCCTTGCTGCGACAGCGACGCGAGATCGCAAAGCTGCGCAAATCTCTTCGCAAGGCTGAACAGGCCGCCGAAAAAATGTCCGAATCGACCGAGCTCGTGCCGCAGCCGGTCGAGGATGGTGCGCGCGCCGGGTAGGTGTGAACAGGCCCTGATCGCGTATGGAAATCGAACTGTGGTGGTTGCTTGTCTTCCCGCTCTTCTTTCTGCTCGGGTGGCTGGCTGCGCGGATTGATATCCGCCATGTCGTCAAGGAGTCGCGCTCCCTGCCGCGCTCCTACCTGAGCGGGCTGAATTTCTTGCTCAACGAGCAACCGGACAAGGCGATCGACGCCTTCATCGAAGCGGTGCGGATCGACCCGGATACGGTTGAACTGCATTTTGCCCTCGGGAGTCTGTTCCGTCGGCGGGGCGAGACCGAACGCGCTATTCGCATGCACCAGCATCTGGTCGACCGCGATGATCTGGGCGAGGCCCAGCGCACCCAGGCGCTCTCGGAATTGGGGCAGGACTATCTCAAGGCGGGTCTGCTCGATCGCGCCGAAGCCGCTTTCCAGCGCTTGCGCGGCACGTCGCTCGATGACATGGCGCTGCGCAATCTGCTGGAGATCTATCAGCAGGAAAAAGACTGGGCCAAAGCCATCGAGATCGCACAGGCCTTGCCGGACCACGAAACCTTGTGGTGGCGCAAGGAAATGGCGAACTTTCATTGCGAGCTGGCCGACAATGCAATGGCCGATTCGCGCTTCGACGACGCACTCGAATCGGTCGATGCGGCACTGGCGGTGAATCCTCGCTCTGTGCGTGCCAGTTTGCTCAAGGGGGACTTGTGCTTGCAGGCGGGTGAGCTGGAAAAGGCCGTCGACGCCTGGAAGCGCATCGAATCGCAGAACGCCGCGTATCTGGCCTTGGTGGCCGAGCGCATCATGTCGGCCTACGAGAAACTGGGGCGCACCGAACAGGGTTTGCAACTGTTGCGCGCGTTTCTGGAGCGACATCCGTCACTCGACTTGCTCGACACGGTTTTCGAGTCCACGCTCAAGCAACAAGGGTCACAAGCGGCTTACGATCTGGTGCGTGAGGAACTGCGTCGCAATCCGACCTTGCTGGGGCTGGACAAGCTGCTTGAAGCGGGCATCATGACGGCGCCGGTCGAATACCGCACCGACATCGAGCTGGTTCGCCAGCTGGTTCATGGACATACGCGTCGTGTGGCACGCTACCGCTGCGACTCATGCGGTTTCAAGGCGCGCCAGTTCTACTGGCGCTGTCCGGCCTGCGGCGGTTGGGAAACGACGCCGCCGAAACGCACCGAAGAATATGATCTCGCGCCCTGAGGCGACCTCCTCGTGCGCGATAACGATTTGAAAATGAAGGAAAGCAGAGCATGAAGATTACCGTCATCGGTTCCGGCTACGTGGGCCTGGTCTCTGGCGCTTGCCTGGCCGACGTGGGCAACGACGTCATGTGCCTGGACGTGGATCCGGCCAAGATCAAGATTCTCGAAGACGGCGGCATCCCCATTCACGAACCGGGCCTGCTCGAGATGGTCCAGCGCAACGTGGCGGCCGGTCGTCTGTCTTTCACCACCGACATCGAGAAGGCCGCCAAGTACGGCGCGATCCAGTTCATCGCCGTCGGCACCCCGCCGGACGAAGACGGCTCCGCCGACCTGCAATATGTTCTCGCTGCCGCCCGCAACATCGGCAAGTACATGGACGACTACCGTGTCATCGTCGACAAGTCCACCGTGCCCGTCGGCACCGCCGACAAGGTGCGCGCTGCGATTGCCGAGGAACTGACCGCACGCGGCAGCGATCTGCCCTTCAGCGTTGTTTCCAACCCCGAATTCCTCAAGGAAGGCGCGGCCATCGACGACTTCATGCGTCCCGATCGCATCGTCGTCGGCGCTGAAGACGAGCGTGCCATCGAGCTCATGCGCCAGCTCTACGCGCCGTTCCAGCGCAACCACGACAAGCTCGTGTTCATGGATGTGCGTAGCGCCGAGCTCACCAAGTACGCCGCCAACGCCATGCTCGCCACCCGCATCAGCTTCATGAACGAGTTGGCCAATCTGGCCGAGACGCTAGGTGCCGATATCGAACTGGTGCGCCAAGGCATCGGCTCCGACCCGCGCATCGGATGGCACTTCCTCTATGCCGGTTGCGGCTATGGCGGCTCCTGCTTTCCCAAGGACGTCAAGGCGTTGATCCGCACGGGGGGCGAAAACGGTCACGATCTCAAGGTGCTCAGTGCCGTCGAAGCCGCCAACGATGCGCAAAAGCACGTGCTGGTGGAAAAGATCGTCCAGCGCTTCGGCGAAGACCTCAGCGGCCGCAAGTTCGCCATGTGGGGTTTGGCCTTCAAACCCAACACCGACGACATGCGCGAAGCGCCCAGCCGTGTGATCGCCGATGAACTGTTCAAGCGGGGCGCCACTGTCACTGCCTACGACCCGGTCGCCATGCCGGAAGCCGAGCGCATTTTCGGTGACGAGCCGCGCCTGAGCTATGCCGGCCGCCCCAAGAGCGCGCTGGACGAAGCCGATGCGCTGGTGATCGTGACCGAGTGGAAGGAATTCCGTAGCCCGGATTTCGACGCCATCAAGAGCCGCCTCAAGCAACCGGTGATCTTCGACGGCCGCAATATGTACGACCCGGCAATCGTGCGCGAGCAGGGCATCGAGTACTTCGGAATCGGGCGCGCCTGAGGTGGGCGCCGCATTGCCGTTGCCGGCCACAGACCAGGCTCGCATCCTGGTGGTCGGTGACGTCATGCTCGACCGCTACTGGTTTGGCGACGTCAGTCGTATTTCACCCGAAGCGCCGGTGCCCGTGGTGCGCATGACGCGCACCGAGGACCGACCGGGCGGGGCGGCCAACGTGGCCCGCAACGCCGCTGCGCTGGGGGCCAACATCTCCCTGTTGTCCGTGGTGGGGGAGGACGAAGCCGCCGATTGCCTGGCGCGGCTGTTGGCCGATTCGGACATCGAAACCCATCTGTTTCGCGATGCCGCGCTGCAGACAACACTGAAGCTGCGTGTGATCGGTCGTAGCCAGCAACTGCTGCGCGTCGATTTCGAACAACGCCCGCAGGCCGATACGCTGGCGGCCAAGCTGCAGACTTTTTCCGAACTTGTCGCACGCCACGATCTGGTGTTGCTTTCCGACTACGACAAAGGTGCGCTCGACCATGTCGAGCAGATGATTTCGCTGGCGCGTGCAGCCGGCAAACCGGTGCTGGTCGATCCGAAGGGCGACGACTTCACGCGCTATCGGGGCGCGAGCATTCTGACGCCCAATCGGGGCGAACTGCAGCAGGCTGTCGGGCGCTGGCGCGACGACGACGATCTCGTGGTGCGGGTCGACGCCTTGCGTGCCGAACTCGAGATCGACGCCTTGTTGCTGACGCGCTCGGAAGAGGGCATGAGCCTGTTTTCGGCCGATGGCGTCACCCACGAGCCGGCGCGAGCCCGCGAAGTGTTTGATGTTTCGGGCGCGGGTGATACCGTGATCGCAACCTTTGCCGTCATGCTCGCCAGCGGCGCGACCCGCGAGCAGGCAATGCATCTGGCCAATCTGGCGGCGAGCATCGTGGTCGGCAAGCTGGGCACCGCCGTGGTCAGCCTGGACGAATTGAACGCCGCTGCGGCCTAACCTGAATTCCCCGGAAGCACCATGGACTACAAGACACTGGAAGATTATGTTGGCGACACGCCGCTGGTGCGCCTCAAGCGCATCGGCGCCGACACCGGCAACATCATTCTCGCCAAGCTCGAAGGCAACAATCCCGCCGGTTCGGTCAAGGACCGCCCGGCCATGTCGATGATCGTGCGGGCGGAGCAGGCCGGGCGCATTCAGCCGGGCGACACGCTGATCGAGGCCACCAGTGGCAATACCGGCATTGCGCTGGCCATGGCCGCCGCCATTCGGGGCTATCGGATGATTCTGGTGATGCCTGAAAACCAGAGTGTGGAGCGCCGACAAACGATGCGGGCCTTCGGCGCTGAGCTGGTGCTCACGCCCAAGCAGGGCGGTATGGAGCTGGCGCGGGACATGGCCGAACGCATGCGCGACGAAGGCAAGGGCGTCATCCTCGATCAGTTCGGCAATCCGGACAATCCCGAGGCGCATTTCGACGGTACCGGCCCGGAAATCTGGCGTCAGACGGGCGGCGAGATCACCCATTTCGTCAGCGCCATGGGCACCACGGGCACGATCATGGGGACGTCGCGCTATCTCAAGTCGCAAAACCCCAGCATCGAAATCGTCGGCTGCCAACCGGCCGAGGGCGCGCAGATTCCCGGCATCCGCAAGTGGCCCGAGGCCTATCTGCCGCGTATCTACGATGCTTCCCGCGTCGACCGCATCGAGCCCGTCACGCAGCCCGACGCAGAGGAAATGACGCGTCGCCTGGCGCGCGAGGAAGGCATCTTCGCGGGCATCTCTTCCGGCGGTGCCATGCATGTGGCACTGCGAATCGCCGAGCAGGTGTCCAATGCGGTCATCGTCTCCATCATCTGCGATCGCGGCGACCGCTATCTGTCCACGGGTGTCTTTCCCGCCTGAACGCCGACACCGCATGATGCGCTGGCGCAGCGCGATCGGCGTTTGCCTCCTGTGGGTTTGTCCGGGCGCTCACGCCGCACTCAACATCGACGTTGCGAAAGTGGCCATGAACGGCCTGAGCGCGGAAGGCATTCGCCTGCTTGTGCCCGAAACGGATGGCGCGCCCGGCCAGTTGCATGTCGATCTGTTGCGCTATCAAACACGACGGTGGCGACGGATCACGCTCAAGTGCCGGTCATTGTCCCTGGCCCAGGGGCACGTCCGCTGCCGTGATGGTCGCCTGAGTGGTCTGCAGGCGCTGGCGGCCGGGCGCGTTGAGTTCGACTACGACACCACCCACGCGTCCGGCGAACTTGCCGTGGTGTTTGCAGACGGCGGACGTATCCAGGCGCGTCGCGAGCGCAGCGGTGCCGTTCATATCCAACTGCATCGGTTGTCATTGCCACGGGCGCTCGCACTTGCGCAGTTGAAACTCGACGACTGGCAACTGGGTGGGCAGCTCGATGGCAGTGTCCGCCTCGCCCGCAGTGGCGTGTCGGTCGATCTGACCCTCAAAGATGGCGCGTTTTCCGATACCAGCGGCATGCATGCCGGCGAAGGGCTTTCGGCCAGCGTCAAGGCGTCGCTGGCGCCGCAGAAGCATGGATCGCAGGCGTGGCAATTGAATCTGGCGTGGCAAACGGGAGAAGCGTTCTGGACGCCGGTGCTGTTCTCCTCGGGCTGGTCACTTGCGGCCACCGGGCGTTTGCGCGGCCAGCAGTTGCATGTTGAATCCGGCCGCCTGGCCGGGCCCGGTCTGGCGGAGGCGGACTTTTCCGCGCGAGTCGACATGAACGGGCCGTCACTCACCGATGCGAATGTCCGCGTCGACGGTGCCGATCTGGCGCAGCTGGTGCCGCAGTTCGTGTTGCCGCTGGTGTTGCCCGAGCAGCAGTCGCGCTGGCGTGTGGCGGGGAGTGCCTCGGGCCGCGTTCAATGGCGGGCCGGTCAGGCTGAATCAGCGCAGGTCAATCTGCATGATGTCGGGTTTTCCTACCTCGGACAGCGGTTTCGGGTCGGCCCGCTCAACGGTACCTTGCCGTGGCATCGCGAGCAGCCCCGGCAAGTGCACCTGGATGTCGGCGGGCTGCACTGGCAAAAACTCGATTTCGAACCGTTCGCGTTGATGGCAGACGTCATGGGCCGTCAGCTCACGCTGTTGCCGACGCGTCTGCCGGTGCTCGACGGCGCGATCATCATCGACGCCCTCTCGCTGGGCCAGACCGCGTCCGGCTGGCGCGGTAGTGGCCGGCTGTATTCCGAGCCGATTTCACTGGCAAAACTCACCACGGCCCTGGAACTCCCGGAAATGGCCGGCACGCTTTCGGTGGCGATTCCCGGCATCGAGGCCGCACCGGAGCGCATCGGTCTGGACGGTACGCTGGTGATTTCCGTGTTCGATGGCTACCTGCAGGCGACCGGGCTGGAAGTGACGGATCCCTTTGGCTTGTTGCCTCGCCTGACCGCGAATCTGAACGCCGAGCACCTCGATCTCGAGCAGCTCACACAAACCTTTTCGTTCGGCTCTGTCAGCGGATTCATCGACGCACGCGTTAATGAATTGTTGATGGCTGGCTGGAAGCCGTTGCGCTTCGATGCCGAGGTGCGCAGCTCACCGGGCAGCTACCGGCGACGGATCAGCCAGCGCGCGGTGGAAAACATCACCGCGCTGGGCGGGCAGGGCGCCATGGCCGCCATCCAGCGCAGCATGCTGGGGGTGTTCAACGATTTTGGCTATCGCGAGATCGGGGTGTCGTGCCGGTTGCGCGGGAATGTGTGTCAAATGTCGGGTCTGGATGGCGCCGGCGCGCCGGACGCGCCGTTCATGTTGGTGCGTGGCGGTGGCATCCCGGGGCTGAATGTCATCGGCTACAATCGCCGGGTGGACTGGGCGGAACTCATCGATCGTTTGTTGAACGCAACGGCCGGTGATGCCGAACCGATCGTGAAATGAGGACAGCATGAAAAAACTTCAGCACTGGCTGGTGGGCAGCCTTGTGATGGCCGGATTGTCGGCTTGCGTCACCATCAACATCTATTTTCCGGCGGCTGCGGCAGAGAAGGCGGCCGATCGCATCATTGACGAGGTGTGGCAGCTCAAGCAAGACAATTCCAAGAAAGACACCGGGGAGGCGCAGAAATGACGCATTTGAATCGATTCCTCATCGCGCTGGCCATGGTGATAAGCGCCGCCGGCGCGCAGGCGCAGGGCAACCTGGAAATCAACACGCCGGCGATTGCCGCCATCAAGGCCTCGATGCAATCGCGCCACGGGCAGCTCGCGCCGCTCTACGCGTCCGGTGCGGTC
>JBNKNO010000022.1:37394-44650 GCA_050293885.1 Rhodocyclaceae bacterium
CCGGCGATTGCCGCCATCAAGGCCTCGATGCAATCGCGCCACGGGCAGCTCGCGCCGCTCTACGCGTCCGGTGCGGTCGGCCTGACGGCGAGTGGTACGCTGGCCGTGCACGATGCCAAGGCCGTGCCGCTGTCGCAGCGTGGTACGCTCAATTCGCTGGTGGCTGCGGAGAACGCCGATCGCGCCAAGCTCTACCGTGAAATTGCACAGGCCAATGGCCATCCGGAATGGACAAGCCAGGTGCAGAAGACCTTCGCGCAGCGCTGGATCGACAAGGCGCCCCGCACCTGGTGGGTGCAGCGCGGCGGCAAATGGACGCAAAAGTGAGCTCGGTTCTCATTTTCGACATCGAAACCATCCCGGATATTGCCGGGCTGCGTCGATTGCACGATCTGCCGGATACGCTGGCGGACGATGAAGTTGCCGAGTTTGCCTTTCAGAAGCGTCGCGCGGCGGTGGGCAACGATTTTCTACCGCACTACCTGCACCGGATCGTCACCATCTCGTGCGCCTTTCGCGACGCCAGCCAGTTTCGCGTGTTCAGTCTGTCCGAGCCGGAAACGGATGAAGCCGGCATCATCCAGCGCTTCTTTGACGGCATCGAACGCTTCACGCCACAAATTGTTTCATGGAACGGTGGCGGATTCGATCTGCCGGTGCTTCACTACCGGGGGCTGCTGCATGGCGTCAGTGCGCCGCGCTACTGGGAAATGGGCGAAGGCGACGTGCGTGATGCGCGCGACTTCAAGTGGAACAACTACATCAGTCGTTACCACAGCCGGCACCTCGACCTGATGGATCTGTTGGCCCTCTATCAGCCGCGTGCCAACGCGCCGCTTGACGATCTGGCCAAACTGATGGGCTTCCCCGGCAAGCTGGGCATGGACGGTTCGGCGGTGTGGGGCGCCTATCGGGATGGAAAAATCGACGAGATTCGAGACTACTGTGAAACCGACGTGGTCAATACCTATCTCGTCTATCTGCGTTTCCAGAAGATGCGCGGTGTGCTGAGTGCGCAGGAATACGAGGATGAGCTGAGCGCGGTGCGCGAGGTCTTGTCATCGATCGAGGCGGATCACTGGACGGCGTTTCTGGCGCAGTGGGAAACGTCTTGAACCACTAACTGAAGTAGGAAAGAGAGATGGGCATTATCTGGACGATTCTGATCGGGCTGGTTGTCGGCATCATTGCCAAATTCCTTCATCCGGGCAAGGAAGACCTCGGTCTGATCATGACCGCGGTGCTGGGCATTGCCGGCTCCGTGGTGGCCTCGTTTTTGGGGCAGTTTCTCGGCTTTTACCGTGCAGGGCAGGGGGCTGGCTTCATCGGCGCCATCCTCGGGGCGATTCTGATTCTGTTCATCTACACCAAGTTCAAGAAGCCGTGATTCGCGTCTGAAAAAGAATTGACAGAAAGGCCGATTGGGCTATAATTCGCCCTCCTTAGGCGCGTAGCTCAGTTGGTTAGAGCACCACCTTGACATGGTGGGGGTCGTTGGTTCGAATCCAATCGCGCCTACCAAAAACTAAGGAGCGAAGTGCAGTGAGTGTCCGAACTTGTACCGACGTTGGTTTGTAATCAGGGTCAAGTTCCGCAACGTTTGCATTTCGAACTGAAAAAGTGCGGCTTAGACCGCACTTTTTTTTTGCCCCGAGAGGATTCCCATGCCGAATATCACGCTCCCTGATGGCTCCGTCCGGCAATTCGAACAGCCGGTGACGGTGCTTGAGGTGGCCCAATCGATTGGCGAGGGGCTGGCTCGTGCCGCCCTGGCCGGTAAAGTCGATGGTGAGGTGGTTGATGTGAGTTACTCCATCGATCGCGATGTGGCCTTGGGTATCGTGACGGCAAAAGACGAGGACGGGCTCGAGGTCATCCGCCATTCGACGGCCCACCTGCTGGCCTATGCGGTCAAGGAGCTGTTCCCGGAAGCGCAGGTCACCATCGGTCCGGTGATCGAGAACGGCTTTTACTACGACTTCTCGTACGAGCGTCCGTTCACGCCTGAAGACCTGGGCAAGATCGAAAAGCGCATGAAGGAGTTGGCCAAAAGGGACTTGCCGGTCGAGCGCGAGGTGTGGCCGCGAGACAAGGCCGTCGAGTTCTTCAAATCCATCAACGAGCACTACAAGGCCGAGATCATCGCCTCCATTCCGGCGGATCAGGCCGTTTCCCTCTATCGTGAGGGAGATTTCATCGACCTGTGCCGCGGACCGCACGTGCCGTCGACCGGCAAGCTGAAAGTCTTCAAGCTCATGAAAGTTGCCGGCGCCTACTGGCGAGGTGACTCGAAGAACGAGATGCTCCAGCGCATCTACGGCACCGCGTGGGCCAGCAAGGACGACCAGGCGCAATACCTGCACATGCTCGAAGAGGCCGAAAAGCGCGATCACCGCCGCCTCGGCAAGCAGCTCGACCTGTTTCACCTGCAGGATGAAGCGCCGGGCATGGTGTTCTGGCACCCGCATGGCTGGACGCTGTGGCAGCAGATCGAGCAATACATGCGCAAGACCCTGGACGCGGCCGGCTATCAGGAAGTGAAAACGCCGTTCATGATCGACCGTGCCTTGTGGGAACGCTCCGGCCACTGGGAGAACTACCGCGAGAACATGTTCACCACCGAGTCGGAAAAGCGCGACTACGCGGTCAAGCCGATGAACTGCCCGGCGCACGTCGAGATTTTCAATCACGGGCTGCATTCCTACCGCGATCTGCCGCTGCGCATGGCCGAGTTCGGCTCCTGCCATCGCAACGAGCCATCCGGCGCCTTGCACGGGCTGATGCGCGTTCGCGGCTTCGTGCAGGATGACGCGCATATTTTCTGCACCGAAGACCAGGTGGTGTCTGAGGTGGTCGCCTTCAACGACCTGCTGATGCGCATCTACGCGGACTTCGGCTTCGATGACGTTGCCGTGATGTTGTCATTGCGCCCGGAAAAGCGGGCCGGTTCCGACGAGGTGTGGGACAAGGCGGAAGAGGGGCTGCGCGAAGCGCTGCGTTCTTCTGGCGTTGAGTGGAAAGAGCTGCCCGACGAAGGCGCGTTCTACGGCCCGAAGATCGAATATCACATCAAGGATGCGCTGGGGCGCTCCTGGCAGTGTGGCACCATGCAACTCGATTTCGTCCTGCCGGAGCGGCTCGGTGCCGAATACGTGACCGAGGAAAATACGCGCGCGCGCCCGGTGATGCTGCATCGCGCCATTCTCGGGTCGCTCGAACGCTTCATCGGCATCCTGATTGAAAACTATGCAGGCAACTTCCCCTTGTGGCTGTCGCCGATCCAGGCGGTGGCGATGAATATTTCCGATCCGCAGTCGGAATATGTCAAGGACGTTGTGCGCCGCCTCCAGAATGCGGGTTTTCGTGTCGTTTCTGATTTGCGGAACGAAAAAATTACGTATAAAATCCGCGAACATAGCGTACGCCGGCTTCCCTACCAACTTGTGATTGGTGATAAAGAGAAGGAAGCTGGCCTTGTGGCCGTGCGCGTCCGGGGTGGTCAAGACCTCGGTCAAATGTCCCTCGATTCGTTGATCGAGCGTTGGCAGCGCGAAGTTGAAGCGCGGGCCGGCACGGCCTGATATTGTTTGGATTGGGGAGAGTTTAACCATCGCTCAGGAAAAGAAGCAGCGCGTTAATGAAGACATTTCCGCGCCTGAAGTGCGTCTGATTGACGCCGAAGGGGAGCAGGCCGGCATCGTGACGATCCGAGCTGCGCTGGAGTTGGCCGACGAATCCGGACTCGATCTGGTGGAAATCGCCCCCTTGGCTGAACCGCCGGTTTGTCGAATCATGGATTACGGCAAGTTCAAGTACCAGGCGGCAAAGAAGGCACACGAGGCCAAGGCCAAGCAGAAGCAGGTGCAGGTCAAGGAAGTCAAGCTTCGCCCGAGAACGGACGAGAATGACTACCAGATCAAACTGCGTAATCTGCGCCGATTCCTGGAAGATGGTGACAAGGTCAAAGTGACTCTGCGATTCCGGGGCCGTGAAATGGCCCACCAGGAGTTCGGCATGCGCCAGCTGGAGCGGATCAAGGCCGACCTCGGTGAGCTGGCCAGTGTCGAGCAGATGCCCAAGATGGAAGGCCGCCAGATGGTGATGGTGGTGGCCCCCAGCAAGAAGGGAAAGTAAGAACGCAAGAATTTCGCGAGTGATCGCGAATAGTAGGTGAAGGTGCCATGTGCACCTTCTTGATAAGTGGGGCCAGGTTCAAAAAAGCGCTTCGGCGTTACCTGTGACCATGACATAAAACAGGAGCATTTCATGCCCAAGATGAAAACCAAACGGGGCGCTGCAAAGCGTTTCCGTGTGCGCGCGAGCGGTAGTGTCAAGCGCGGTCAAGCCTTCAAGCGTCACATCCTGACCAAGAAGACCACCAAGGTTAAGCGCCACCTGCGTGGTGCGACCCAGGTCCATGAGTCGGATAGCAAACAGGTCAGCGCAATGCTGCCCAACGCCTGATAGGAGAGAACGATGCCTCGAGTAAAACGCGGTGTAACCGCACGCGCCCGTCACAAGAAAGTCCTTGCCCAGGCCAAAGGTTTCCGTGGCCGCCGCAAAAACGTCTATCGCGTCGCCAAACAGGCGGTGATGAAGGCCGGTCAGTACCAGTACCGTGACCGTCGTCAGCGCAAGCGCCAGTTCCGCGTGCTGTGGATTGCCCGTATCAACGCTGCGTCGCGTGAGTTGGGTATGACCTACAGCACCTTCATGAACGGCCTCAAGAAAGCCGCGATTGATGTGGATCGCAAGGTGCTGGCCGATCTGGCAGTGTTCGACAAGCCGGCATTTGCCGCGCTCGCGGAGCAGGCCAAGGCCAAACTCGCTGCTTAAGCAAACGCAGCGAAAAGAAAGGAGGCCTGGCCTCCTTTTTTTTTCTGACACGCATGGCGCAGGTTCATGAACGATCTTGATTCCCTCGTAACACAGGCGCAAAGCGATTTTTCCCAGGCAATCGACGCCGGTCAGCTCGACGTCGCCAAGTCGCGCTATCTGGGCAAAAGTGGCGCCATTACGCAACAGTTGAAGTCGCTCGGGCAGCTTCCTGCTGAAGAGCGTCGCACCGCCGGTGCCGCCATCAATGCCGTCAAGGTGCAAATCGAGCAGGCGCTCGAGGCTCGCCGGGAAGCGATTCGCGATGCGCAACTGGCCAGCCAGCTTGCGGCCGAAGCGCTGGATGTGAGCTTGCCGGGCCGTGGCATCGGCAAGGGTGGTCTGCATCCGGTCAGCCGCACGCTCGAACGCATTGAGGCGTTGTTTCGCTCCATCGGCTTCGAAGTGGTGGATGGCCCGGAGATCGAGACCGACTTCTTCAACTTCACCGCGCTGAATACGCCCGAGAACCACCCGGCACGCTCCATGCACGACACCTTCTATCTTGAAGGCAACGATGATGTGCTGTTGCGCACCCACACCAGCCCGGTGCAGGTGCGCACGATGCGCGCGCATGTCGAGCGCTACGCGGATCAGGCGCACATGCCGGAGATTCGCATCATCGTTCCCGGTCGGGTGTATCGCGTCGATTCCGATGCCACGCATTCGCCCATGTTTCATCAGGTCGAGGGGTTGTGGGTGGGCGAGCAGGTCAGCTTCGCCGATCTGAAGGGCGTGATTGCTGATCTGCTGCGCAAGTTTTTCGAAACCGAAGACCTGCAGGTCCGCTTTCGTCCGTCATTTTTCCCCTTCACCGAGCCGAGTGCGGAAATCGACGTCGGCTTCATGCATGGCGACATGAAAGGGCGTTGGCTGGAAATTGGCGGCTGCGGCATGGTGCATCCGAATGTTTTGCGCCATGGCGGCATCGATCCGGAGCAATACACTGGCTTTGCTTTCGGCATGGGCTCGGATCGCCTCACCATGCTGCGCTATGGCATCAACGATCTTCGCCTCTTCTTCGAGGGCGATCTGCGTTTCCTCAGCCAATTCAGGTAGGCCAAGATGCAATTTTCAGAACAATGGTTGCGTAGCTTCGTCGATCCTGCGCTGAGTACGGAAGCTCTGAGCCAGTCGCTGACCATGGCCGGGCTCGAGGTTGAGGAAATCAAGCCGGCCGCCGCCGAGTTTTCGTCAGTCGTCGTCGGGCATATTGTCTCCACCGAAAAACATCCGGATGCGGATCGTCTCAAGGTCTGTCAGGTCGATGTCGGGCAGGGTGAGCCGCTGCAGATCGTGTGCGGCGCGCCGAATGCGGAAGCCGGCATGAAAGTGCCGTGCGCACTGGTCGGGGCCAAATTGCCGGGTTTCGAGATCAAGAAGGCCAAGCTGCGTGGTGTGGCCTCGTTCGGCATGCTGTGCTCGGCGCGCGAGCTGGGCCTGTCGGAAGAGCACGGTGGCCTGTATGCGCTGCCGGACGATGCGCCGATCGGGCAAGATGTGCGTGCGCTGCTTGAACTCGACGATTCGCTCATCGAAATCAGTCTGACGCCCAACCGGGCGGACTGCCTGAGCCTGATCGGTGTCGCGCGTGAAGTCGCCGCCTTTACCGACTCTCCGCTGCGTCAACCGCAGATCACACCAGTTGAGCCCACCATCGACACGCGTCGCGAGATTGCACTCGACGCGCCGGCCGCCTGTCCGCGTTTCTGCGGCCGGGTGATCGAGGGGGTCGATGCGCGTGCTGAGACGCCGGCGTGGATGAAGCGGCGCATCGAGCGCAGTGGCATCCGCTCGATCAGCGCGTTGGTGGATATCACCAACTACGTGATGCTCGAACTCGGCCAGCCCTTGCACGCCTATGACAACACCCGCCTGCAGGGCGCGGTGCATGCACGCCTGTCTGCGCCGGGCGAAAAACTGCTGTTGCTCAACGAACAGACCATCGATCTCGATGCCGACACCTTGCTCATTGCCGACGACGCCAACGTGCTCGGCATGGCCGGCATCATGGGGGGAGAGGAGAGCGGTATCGGCCTCGATACGCGCGACGTGTTCCTCGAAGCGGCCTTCTTCGCACCCGATGCCATTGCCGGCCGCGCGCGCGAGTACGGCTTCTCGTCCGACGCCTCCCACCGTTTCGAACGCGGCGTGGACTTCGACTTGAGCCCGATCGCCATTGAGCGGGCCACTCAGCTGGTGCTCGATATCTGCGGCGGTCAGGCCGGTCCGGTCAATGTGGCAGAGTCCGTCGAACATTTGCCGACGCGCCCGGCGGTGACCTTGCGGCCCGATCGGGCCCGTCGCCTGCTGGGCATCGCCCTCGACGACGACCAGATCGAGAACCTGCTCACGCGCGTGCATCTCGATGTCGTGCGCGA
>JBNKNO010000022.1:44749-47973 GCA_050293885.1 Rhodocyclaceae bacterium
TCGCCTGCTGGGCATCGCCCTCGACGACGACCAGATCGAGAACCTGCTCACGCGCGTGCATCTCGATGTCGTGCGCGAAGGCGAGGTGTTTCACGTCACGCCGCCGTCCTACCGTTTCGATATCGAAATCGAAGTCGATCTGGTCGAGGAACTGGTGCGTCTGCACGGTTACGACAATATTCCCACGCCGGCACCGCAAGGCAGTCTGGCGATGCTGGCCAAGCCGGAAGATCAGCGCGATCTGTGGCAGGTGCGCCGTCAAGTGGCCGACCGCGATTTTCAGGAAGTGGTTACCTACGCGTTTATCGAAGACACCTGGGAGCGCGATTTCTGCGGGAACGAGACGCCGATCCGTCTCGCCAACCCGATTGCCAGCCAGATGAACGTGATGCGCAGCAGCCTGATCCCCGGTCTGGTGAACACGCTGCTGGTCAATCGCAAGCGCCAGAGTACGCGCGTCCGCATATTCGAGGTCGGGCGCTGTTTCAGCGCCGATGCCGATGCGCAACCGGTTGCGGGCTATGCGCAGCCCGTGCGCCTTGGCCTGCTCGCTGCGGGGAGTGCTGCACCGGAGCAGTGGGGTGCGGCGACGCGCAACGTCGATTTCTACGATCTGAAGGCCGATATCGAGGCCTTGATGGCGCCGGCTGAGCTGCGCTTCGAGTCCGCCGAGCATCCCGCGCTGCACCCCGGGCGTTCGGCAAGCCTCAGCATGAACGGCAAGATCATTGGCTATCTGGGCGAATTGCATCCGAAGTGGGTGCAGAAATACGATCTTGGTACGCCGCCGATCGTGTGCGAAATCGATGCAAATGCGGCCTTGTCTGCCGAACTGCCGATCTATGCACCGATCTCGCGCCAGCCGTCCGTGACCCGGGATATGGCGTTGGTGATCGATCAGAAAGTGCCGGTGAGTGCGGTGCTTGACGCGTTGAATGCGTCCGCGGCGCCGATCGTCACCGCCATCGAGCTGTTCGATGTGTATCAGGGCAAAGGTATCGACCCGGACAAAAAGAGCCTTGCTTTCAGGGTGTTGATGCAAGATACTCAACGAACCCTTGAAGACGCCGAGGTGGACGCCGCTGTTGCGGCACTCGTCCAGCGAGCCGAGGCCGACTTTGAAGCCCGCCTGCGTGGATAAGGGACGCGAGAATGACATTAACAAAGGCTGAACTGGCAGACCTGCTCTTTGAGCAGGTTGGTTTGAACAAGCGTGAAGCGAAGGACATGGTCGAAGGTTTCTTCGAAGAAATTCGCATGGCGCTGGAACGAGGCGAGTGTGTGAAGTTGTCGGGTTTCGGCAACTTTCAGTTGCGGGACAAGCCGCAACGGCCGGGTCGCAACCCCAAGACCGGGGAAGAAATCCCGATCACGGCACGCCGCGTGGTGACGTTTCATGCCAGCCAAAAGCTCAAAGCTGCTGTGGAAACCCTGAGTGATGCAGGAAAGTCATAAGCCAGACGGCGCAGAGAAGCTACCGCCGATCCCGGCCAAGCGCTACTTCACCATCGGTGAGGTCAGCGAGTTGTGCGGGGTCAAACCTCATGTGCTGCGCTACTGGGAGCAGGAATTCACCCAGCTCAAGCCGGTCAAGCGCCGAGGGAATCGGCGCTACTACCAGCATCATGAGGTGCGCCTGATCCGGCGTATTCGAGAATTGCTGTACCAGGAAGGCTTCACGATCTCTGGTGCGCGCAACCAGCTGAACTCATCGGCCATTCATGCGGAAGAGGATGCGCACGAGGCGGAAGATCTGCGCGGCAAGATTGCCAGGGCACGAGAACTGCTCACGGATATTTTGGATGATTTGAAGCGCGAGTGATTGTGGTTTTGGCCCGTATTGCCTATAATTGCGGGCTTGTGTCGGGGCGTAGCGCAGCCTGGTAGCGCACTTGCATGGGGTGCAAGGGGTCGCGAGTTCGAATCCCGCCGCCCCGACCAATCGAATCAACGACTTAAGCCATCCAATCGGGGTGGCTTTTTCGTTTTTCTGTCGGGGCGGCAAAAAAGTGCCCAACAAAGTGCCCAACAAATTTGGTGGCTGGAGACGAAGTTGGCTTTGTTTCGTTTGTCTGCGCCAGCGCCATTGTTCGTATTCGTTTCAATGTACGCATATCGCAGATCGGCATCGTCTGTATGGGTACTTGACGAGCTGATTGTGAACCGGTGGGTGGTATTCCGACCAAGCTTCGGATTCGAGGTGCTGCGTCGAACTGCAATGTCCAGGCCTCCGGAATTGGGTGAAGCGTGGGGGCAAGTGGATAACGGGTGTCGGTGGATAGTAATTTCAGTCGATTCGTCTTGAGTGTGCCCGTTTTGCCTTGCAAAACAAATACAAGCTGAACGCCACACCGGTTGCGACCCCGACGGTAAGCAGACCATAGAAGATCAGTAGTTCGGTCATTTTTTGATGTCCTTTTGCTTGGAAATGTAGAGGGGTGTGCGCATTTTTCCAAAGCGAAGCCATTTTTTTGCAGTTTCGCTAAACCCTCTCCGTTTGTCTCGGATGCCTTGTTCATATTGGAACTGAATGCCGTGGTGGGGCTTTTGCCCTCGATCACGGCGCCAAATAGAACGAGGTCAGAATGGTTGCGATCGTCACGGGTAACGAATTGGGTCTGTCGGGCAGCTCGGGCAGTGCGCTGGGTAGCAAAGTGCCGGTGGGTACGGGCAGCGACGGCGTCCATGGGGTGTTCGTCAACGCCAAGACCGGCAACCTGGTGTTGCAACACCAGGACGAGATGCTCGTCGGCCAGGGTCCGGACATCGGGGTGGTACGCACCTACAACAGCCTGGCCGGGTTCGATTTCGACAACGGCGACGGCTGGCAGATATCCCTCTATCGCAAGCTCACGGGCCTGAGTGGCGCGGCCAACACCGCCGGCAGCCAGATCACCCGCATCGGTGCCGACGGCGCACAACTGACCTACACCTACGACACCGCCCTGGGCCTGTACGTCAACAAAGACGGTGGGGGTGCCTATGACACCCTCAGCTACGATGCAACCGCCGACCAATGGACCTGGACCGACGGCGATACGGGTATTACGGAAAGCTACACAGCGGACGGCGCTGGCGGCTGGCGCGTAAGTTCGCGCAGCGACACCGACGGCAACACGCTCAGCTACACCTACGACGCGCTCGGTCTGATCACCCAGATCACGGACGCCAACGGCGAGGCCACGCTGCTGATCTACGATGCGAGTACGGGGCAACTTCAGGAA
>JBNKNO010000023.1:0-46537 GCA_050293885.1 Rhodocyclaceae bacterium
TCTCGCGCAACTGCCCGAACCGCGCCTCGTCTGCCAGCTCCGCACGCCCGGCCAGATAGTAGGTTTCCAGGCCGATGGGGATGAAGTCGACGTTCAGGTCGGCGGCCACGGCGTGCAGGGTGAAGCAGACGTCGGCGGTGCCGGCGGCGACGGCGGTGGCGACGGATTGGTGGGTGAATTCCTCTCGCCGGTAGCCGTTGATCTGCTGGGGGCGGATGCCGCGTTCGTCTAGCAGAGCATCGAACCATCGGCGCATGCCGGCATTGCGCTGGCGATTGATGAAGCGCACTGAGGCGCGCGTCAGGTCTTCGAGTGACTGGATGTCGAGCGGGTTGCCCTTGGCGACCACGAGGCCGACTTCGCGCGCCATGACGGGGACGATCGCGTAGGCGTCATCATCGCGCAGGGCGGCCAGTTCTTCCGGCCAGGGGAGGGTGGCGGGGTGGTGGAAGCCGGCAACGTCGGCGCGGCCGCCCAGCAGCGCGGCGATTACCTTGTTGGCGCCCATGTAGCTGACGGCCCAGCCGTCGAGGCGCTCCTCCTGCAGGCACTGATCGAGCACGAGGTCGTAGTTGCAGGCCAGCCGCAGGTCGTCGACGCGGTTGCTGAACAAGGTGTCGAACTGTGCTTGAAAGGCCGTGGTTTCTTCGCCGATCGAGCGATTCAGGCGTTCGTCGAGTTGGGTGACGAGTGCCAGCAAATCGCGCCCGGCGGCGGTCAGTTCGCTGCCGCGGCCGCGGCTCTTGACGATGAGCGGCTGCCCGAGTGCGCTCTGTGCCGCTTCCAGCCGTCCCCACACGGTTCGATACGACAGGCCGAGGTGATCGGCGGTACCGCGAACGGTGCCGTCGGTGACGATGCCGGAGAGAATTTGCGCCAGCGCTCGCAAATCGAGCGAGAGGTCAGCGGCTTTCCAGCCGACCGCGAGTTGTATGTCGATAGCCATAATATGTACATTTTTGCATATTGTTGCGACAGCGCGTAACTGCGCGGCGGCGATTCGACGACCGTATCCGGCCGTCGCCGCCGGGGTTTCGCGCGACGTGTCCGGTCACGCTTTTCTGAGATGTACCCGGCGAAACCAGCCGCCGGCCAGCGCGGCTTCATCGTGTTCGAGCACCGCTTCCGGTGCGTCCTTCAGCAAATCCTCGAACACCACATCCATGCGCGTCGCGATCTGTCCGGACAGCGGCGTGAGTGCGCGGCGCAGCCAGGCGCGTTGGCCGGGGCGAAGAAACTTGTCGAAGACGAACAGGCGACCGCCGGGTTTGGTGACGCGCAAGGCTTCCTTGAAGGCGGTGGCCGGGTCGGGGACGACGGCGAGGATGAGGTGCAGCACGGTGTGGTCGAAGCGGTGGTCGGCAAAGGGCAGGGCGAGGACACTGCCTTGCACCGGGTGATAGCGATGCGTGTCGGCTCGATGCAGGCTGCGGCGTAGCATGGCGGCGGTCAGGTCGAGGCCGACGTAGGTGTGAATGGGCGGCAGATGAGGCAGGTCGAGGCCGGTGCCGACGCCGGCGATGAGTACCTTGCCGGGTGGCGCCTCGGCGAGCGGTGCGAGGTTGAGTTTGCGCGCATTTCGGGTGGCGCCGGCGATGACCAGATCGTAGAGCGGCGCGATGGCGGTGTAGCTGTGTTTGAGCGACATGCGCGTCTGATGCCGGTGCGAGGCTCAGTGCAGCACGTTGGGTACGGCCAGACCGAATTCGGGAATCTCGGCTTCGAAGTTTTCGCCGTCGGCGGTGACCATCTGGTAGCTGCCGCGCATGGAGCCGACCGGCGTGCTCAGCGAGCAGCCGCTGGTGTACTCGAAGGATTCGCCGGGGGGCAGTTCCGGGTGTTCGCCCACCACGCCGAGACCGCGTACTTCCTGCTCATCGCCATTGCCGTCGGTGATGATCCAGTGCCGGCTGATCAGTTGCGCGGTAACGGTTCCGGTATTGCGGATGGTAATGCGGTAGGCGAATACGTACCGGTCTTCGTCCGGGTCGGATTGATCTTCGAGGTAGAACGACTGGGCGCTGACGTCGATGTGATAGGGATGTTTGAATTCCGTCATGGTGAAAACCGATGCTTGCGGTGTGCCCGCGACTCGGCCATTGAAGCCCAAAGCGCCGAGCGCTGCAACCGGCGTGGTCGGGGCGCGTTAGAATGACGCAAAAAAGACGGGATCGGGACTTTCAACCCAAGGAATTGCTATGTACAAGATTGCGCCGAGTTTGCTTTCGGCTGACTTTGCCCGCCTGGGAGAAGAAGTCCGCAACGTGGTCGCCGCCGGGGCCGACTGGATTCACTTTGACGTGATGGACAACCATTACGTGCCCAACCTCACCATCGGGCCGCTGGTGTGCGAGGCGATCCGCCCGCATACCACGGCGCCCATCGATGTGCATCTGATGGTCAAGCCAGTGGATCGGATCATTCCCGACTTTGCCAAGGCGGGCGCGAACGTCATCACCTTTCATCCGGAAGGCTCCGAGCATATCGACCGTTCGCTCGGGCTGATCAAGGAGCAGGGCTGCGAAGCCGGGCTGGTGTTCAATCCGGCCACCCCGCTGCACTACCTGGATCACGTCATGGATAAGCTCGACATGGTCTTGCTGATGAGTGTGAACCCGGGGTTCGGTGGGCAGAAATTCATCCCCGAGGCGCTGACCAAATTGCGCGCCGCGCGCGAGAAGATCGACGCCTACACCGCCCGCAGCGGTCGCAAGATTCGTCTCGAGATCGATGGGGGGGTGAAGATCGACAATATCGCCGACATCGCCGCGGCGGGTGCCGATACTTTCGTGGCCGGTTCGGCAGTGTTCGGCGCGGCGCGGGACGAGGACCCCAACCGCTACGACACCGTGATTGCCGCCCTGCGCGCGCAACTGGCGCGCGTCGGCGCGACGGCATGAGCGCGCCCGCACGGCCGCCCGAAGGGCGCGCTCCCTCCCTCGGGGAGGATGTCGCGCAGCGACAGGAGGGTTGTACGCCAAGCGCGCCCGCACGGCCGCCCGAAGGGCGCGCTCCCTCCCTCGGGGAGGATGTCGCGCAGCGACACGAGGGGAGTCCAGTGAGCGCGCGCTACCTGGTGGATGCGGTGCTGTTCGACCTGGACGGCACTCTGCTCGATACCATCGACGATCTGCACGAGGCGGCCAACCGCATGCTGGCCGAACTCGGCCGTCCGGCGCGCACGTCGGAGGAAATCCGCCGCTTTGTCGGCAAGGGCATCCCCAAGTTGGTGGAGCGTTGTCTGGCCGAGCCCGACATGCCTGCGGCGGATTTCGAGGCGGCCGTCGAGGTGTTCAAACGCCACTATCGGCAGACCAATGGCCGGCATGCCAAGCCCTACGAGACCGTGGTCGACACGGTCGGTGCATTGCATGCGGCCGGGTTGAAGATGGGGGTGGTGACCAACAAGTCGGCCGACTTCACGCAGCCGCTGCTCGATACCACGGGCTTGGCGCCGTATTTTGCTGCGGTGGTGTGTGGCGATACGCTCGCGCACAAGAAGCCGCATCCGGCCATGCTCCTGCACGCCTGCGCGTTGCTGGGAGTCGGGGTCGATCAGGCGATCATGGTCGGCGACTCGGGCAACGATGCCGATTGCGCCCGGGCGGCGGGCTGTCCCGTGCTGCTGATGACTTACGGCTACACCGAAGGGGTGTCGGTGGACACGCTCGATTGCGATGGGCTACTATCGAAATTCGCCGAGCTGCCGCCGTTGCTCGGTCGCTAAAACCGCATGAATTCAACCTTTTTCGGCATTGCCGACCCCAAAAAAGTGACTCAAGAATACGCGTTGTTTCGAAAGGAGATCGCCTCAGCCCGTGCCGACATCATCGTCTGGCGTAGCTGGCGTTCATGGCCGTGGCGCCCCAGCCACTGATGCCTGGCGGGCTTGCCCCGCACCCCGGTGGGCACTGCCCGCAGGTTCTTTCGAACACCGTTTGCCGAATCTGGAGTCACCATGCAGGAAGCTGAATTCAACGCCCTGGCTGCGCAGGGCTATAACCGTATCCCGGTCATGCTCGAGACCTTTGCCGATCTCGACACCCCCTTATCCATCTATCTGAAGCTCGCCGACGCGCCCAACACCTATCTGCTCGAATCGGTGCAGGGCGGTGAGCGCTTTGGCCGCTATTCCATCATCGGTCTGGCGGCGAGTACCCGTATCGAAGCGCATGGCCGTAGCGTCAAGCTGCTCACCGACAACACCCTGGTGGAGCAGCACGACGACATCGATCCGCTGGCCTTCGTCGGCGAGTTCATGGATCGCATCAAGGTGCCGCCGCGCGACGGCCTGCCGCGCGTGGCCGGCGGGCTGGTAGGCTGCTTCGGCTACGACACGGTGCGCTACATCGAGCCGCGTCTGGCACATGCGCAGCACGATGACCCGCTCGGAACGCCCGACATCCTGCTGTTGCTGTCCGAAGAGATGGCCATTGTCGACAACCTGTCGGGCAAACTCATTCTCGTGGTCTATGCCGACCCCGCGGTGTCCGGCGCCTATGGCCGCGCCAAACGCCGGCTGGCGGCGTTGATCGACACCTTGCGCGCGCCGGTGGCGATTCCGGCGGACACGCGGGTCGAGCCGCAGCCGGAGGTGTCGAGCTTTGGCGAGGAGGCCTTCAAGGCGGCGGTGCGCAAGGCCAAGGATTACATTGTCGAAGGCGACATCATGCAGGTGGTGCTGTCGCAGCGCATGAGCAAGCCGTTCGCGGCCACGCCGCTGGCCTTGTACCGCGCCATCCGCACGCTCAACCCGTCGCCCTACATGTTCTTCTTCAATTTCGAGGATTTTCAGGTGGTCGGCGCGTCGCCGGAGATTCTCGTTCGACTCGAAGAGGACAAGGTCACCCTGCGTCCGATCGCCGGCACCCGCCCGCGTGGCAAGACCGAAGCCGAGGATCTGGCGCTCGAAGACGACCTGCTCGCCGACGAAAAAGAGCGCGCCGAGCACGTGCAGTTGCTCGACCTCGGGCGCAACGACGTCGGGCGCGTGGCGCAGGTCGGTTCCGTCAAGGTGACCGACCAGTTCGCCATCGAGCGCTACTCGCACGTGATGCACATCGTCTCCAACGTGGAAGGCAAGCTGCGCGACGGCCTTGATGCGCTGGCGGTGCTGCGCGCCAGCTTTCCGGCCGGCACGGTGTCCGGCGCGCCCAAGGTGCGTGCGATGGAGATCATCGACGAGCTCGAGCCGCTCAAACGCGGCATCTACGCGGGGGCATCGGGCTATATCGGTTTTCATGGCGACATGGACGTGTGCATCAACATCCGCACCGCGGTGCTCAAGGACGGGCAGATTCACGTGCAGGCGGGTGCCGGCATCGTGGCCGATTCCGATCCCGACGCCGAATGGACCGAAACCCGCAACAAGGCGCTTGCCATGCTGCGCGCCGCCGAGATGGCTGAACGCGGCCTCGATTCCGACCTGGGTTAAGCCCGCCGCCGGTGCGGCACACATGACGAGACAGGAGATGTCGCATGGGTGAAGAGACCAACGTGTTCTACCGCAACCCGTTTGCCAACTATCCCATGGTGGCAAAGGGCGAAGGGATCTATCTGACCGACACCAAGGGCAAGCGTTACATGGACGCCTGCGGTGGTGCGGTGGTGTCGTCGATCGGGCATGGCACGCACGAGGTGGTCGAGGCGCTCAAGGCGCAGCTCGACAGCGTCGAGTTCGCCCACACCAGCCAGTTCACCAACCAGCCGCAGGAAGAGCTGGCCTCGCTGCTGGCCGAACTGGCGCCGGGGGGGCTCAATCATGCCTATTTCGTCTCGGGCGGGTCCGAGGCGGTCGAGTCGGCGATCAAGATGGCGCGGGCCTACTGGGTGCAGATGGGGCGCCCGGAAAAATGGATGGTGATTGGCCGCGAGCAGAGTTACCACGGCAACACGCTCGGTGCGCTGGCCGCTGGCGGTAATCCGTGGCGCCGGGCGGTGTACGAGCCCATGCTCTATCAGCGTCCTCGGGTGGCGCCGTGCTTCTGCTACCGCTGCCCGTTCAAGAAGGATCCGGCCCATTGCGCCCTCGAGTGCGCCGACGACCTGGAACGGGCCATCAAGGAGGTCGGGCCGGAGAAGATCTCCGCCTTCATCGCCGAGCCCGTGGTGGGCGCCACCTCGGGCGCGCTGGTGCCGCACGACGGCTATTTCCGCCGAATCCGCGAGATCTGTGACCGTTACGACGTGCTGCTGATCGCCGATGAAGTGATGTCCGGCATGGGGCGTACCGGACAATGGTTCGCCATGCGCCATTGGGGCGTGGTGCCCGACATGCTGACCACCGCCAAGGGGCTGGCCGCCGGCTATGTCCCGATCGGCGCGGTGATGGTGCATGACCGTATCGTGGATACCTTCAACAACCGTCGCAACGTCTTCCAGCACGGCCACACCTACATGGGCCATCCGCTGGCGGCCGCGGCGGGGGTGGCGGTGATCAAGTACATCAAGGACCACAACCTCGTCGAAAAGAGCGCCAAGATGGGCGAAGAGATGCTCGCGCGTTTGCGCGAGCATCTGGGCGATCATCCGTACGTGGGCGACATCCGCGGCAAGGGTTTGTTTGCGGGGGTCGAGTTCGTTGCCGACCGTGCCAGCAAGGCGCCGTTCGATCCTGACGTCGGTTTCAACCGGGTGCTTGGCGAGACGGCCTTCAAACTCGGGCTCATCATCTACCCGATGGGGGGCACCGTCGACGGTCGCCACGGGGATCACGTGCTGATCGCGCCGCCGTTCATCATCACCAAGGCGCAGATCGGCCGCCTCGTCGAATTGCTCCACAAGGCCATCGACAAGACCGTCGAGACCCTGCGCGAAAAGGGAAAGCTCCCGTCATGAGTGTGCCGGCAGTGAGTATCACGGTGGCACCCAACGGCGCGCGGCGCGGCAAGGCGGATCACGCCGCCATTCCGCTGACGCCGGCCGAGATCGCGGCCGAGGCACGGGCCTGCCGTGAAGCCGGTGCGTCGATTCTGCACCTGCACGTACGCGACGCCGATGCCGGCCACAGTCTCGATACCGGGCGTTACCGCGAGGCCATCGCCGCTGTGCGCGAGGCCTGCGACATCGTCGTGCAGCCGACCACCGAGCGCGTCGGTCGCTTCGCGCCGGACGACATGATGGCGGTGCAGCAGGCGCTCGCACCCGAGATGATCACCTTCAATCTGGCCGAGTTGCTCGACCCGAACGACGAGGATCAGACCGCCCGGGTGCGTGACTTTCTCGCGGCCACCGCCGGCGCGGGCACGGTGCCGCAATACATCGTGTATTCGCTCGAACAGCTGCACCAGATGGTGCGCTGGTGGGAGTCCGGCTGGTTGCCGCAAGCTGCGCCCTACATTCTCATCGTGCTCGGGCGCTACGCCGGCACCACCAGTCGCCCCGGCGACATCCTCGCCTATCTGCCGCACATTCCCGAGCGATGGCGTTGGGGCGTGTGCGCGTTTGGCGCGCCGGAGCTCGCCTGTGTGACCCAGGCCGCGCTGGCGGGCGGGCACTGCCGGGTCGGCTTCGAGAACAACGTGACCACCGCGGCCGGCGCGCCCCTGCGCGACAACGCGGATCAGGTGGGGCGTCTGGCCGGCGTGCTGACCGAGCTCGGGCTGCCGCTGATGCGCCCCGCCGATGTCAGGGAAACATTCGGATTGAACACGGCGCCGTGAGCGCCGCTGCAGGAGTACCAACGTGTTGCTGATGATTGACAACTACGACAGCTTTACCTACAACCTCGTCCAGTATTTTGGCGAACTCGGTGCCGAGGTGAACACCTACCGCAATGACGAGATCACCATTGACGAGATCGAGCAACTGGCGCCCCGCCAGCTGGTGATTTCACCCGGGCCGTGCTCGCCCGCCGAGGCCGGCATTTCGGTGGCGGCGATCCAGCACTTTGCCGGCAAACTGCCGATTCTCGGCGTGTGCCTCGGCCACCAGAGCATCGGCGCGGCCTTCGGTGGCAAGGTGGTGCACGCCAAGCAGCTCATGCACGGCAAGGTGTCCGAGGTGCATCATGAAGACGTCGGCGTGTTCAAGGGCCTGCCCAATCCGCTGACCTGCACCCGCTATCATTCACTGGCGGTGGAACGCGACAGCCTGCCCGATTGCCTTGCCGTCACCGCGTGGACCGACGACGGTGAGATCATGGGCCTGCGCCACAAGACGCTCGAGGTCGAAGGCGTGCAGTTCCATCCCGAATCCATTCTCACGCAGCACGGCCACGACCTGCTGCGCAACTTTCTCGAACGCTCCGCTTGAAGGGAGGCTTGGTATGAGCATTACGGCCCAGGAGGCGCTCCAGCGCGTCATCGAACACCGCGAAATCTTCTTCGACGAAATGGTCTCGCTGATGCGCCAGATCATGGCCGGCGAGATATCCCCCGTGCTCATGTCCGGCATTCTGGCCGGCTTGCGCACCAAGAAGGAGACCATTGGCGAGATCGCCGCGGCGGCCACGGTGATGCGTGAGCTGTCCACCAAGGTGGTGGTGCCACCGCCCAACGACAACTTCCTCGACGTGGTCGGCACCGGTGGCGATGGCATTCACACCTTCAATATCTCCACCGCCACCATCTTCGTCGCTGCCGCGGCCGGTGCGCGCGTGGCCAAGCACGGCGGGCGCAGCGTGTCGTCAAGCTCCGGCAGTGCCGACGTGCTCGAAGCGCTGGGCGTCAATCTCGCCCTGTCGCCCGAGCAGGTGGCCGAATGTATCGCCGAGACCGGCATCGGCTTCATGTTCGCGCCCAACCACCACAGCGCCATGAAGAATGTGGGGCCGGTGCGCAAGGAGATGGGCGTGCGCACCATCTTCAACATCCTCGGCCCGCTCACCAATCCGGCGGGCGCGCCGAACACGCTGATGGGCGTGTTCCATCGCGATCTGGTCGGTATTCAGGCGCGGGTGATGAAGCAACTGGGCGCCGATCACGTGCTCGTGGTGCACGGCCACGACGGCATGGACGAAGTCTCGCTGGGCGCGTCCACCATGGTCGCCGAACTGATCGACGGTGAGGTGCACGAATACGACATCCACCCCGAAGATTTCGGCCTGCAGATGCAGTCTGCCCGCCAGATCCGCGTGAACGACGCGGCCGAGTCGAAAGGCATGCTGCTCGGCGCGCTCGACAACGTGCCGGGCGCTGCGCGCGACATCGTGGTGCTCAACGCCGGCGTGGCGCTGTACACCGCCAAGCTCGCCGAAACCATCGCCGATGGCATCGGCAAAGCGCGCGAGGCGATTGCCAGCGGCGCGGCACGGGCCAAGGTGGATACCTTCGCCCGGTTCACCCAGAAGTTTGCTTGAGGGCCGAATGAGCGACGTATTGAAGAAGATTCTCGCGGTCAAGGCGGAGGAAGTCGCCGCCGGCAAGCAGGCGCGTGGGCAGACCGACATCGAGCAGGCCGCGCGGGCGCAGTCTGCGCCACGCGACTTCGTCGGCGCCCTGCAGGGCAAGATCGCGGCCGGTCAGTCGGCCGTCATCGCCGAGGTGAAAAAGGCCAGCCCCTCCAAGGGCGTGTTGCGCGAGCATTTCGTGCCGGCCGAGATCGCCGCCTCCTACGAGGCCGGTGGCGCGGCCTGCCTGTCGGTGCTCACCGATCGGCAGTTCTTCCAGGGCGCGCCCGAGTATCTGCAGCAGGCGCGCGCCGCGTGCGCGTTGCCGGTGTTGCGCAAGGACTTCATGATCGATCCCTGGCAGGTGTTCGAGGCCCGCGCCATGGGCGCCGATGCCATCCTGCTCATTGTCGCCGCCTTGTCGCTGGCGCAGATGCAGGAACTCGAAGCGGTGGCCGACGACCTGGGCATGGCGGTGCTGGTGGAAAGCCACGACGCCGGCGAACTCGACGTCGCGCTGCAACTGCGCACCCCGCTCATCGGCATCAACAACCGCAACCTGCGCACCTTCGAGGTCTCGCTCGACACCACGCTCGATCAGCTCGAACGCATCCCCGACGCGCGTCTGGTGATTACCGAATCCGGCATCCTGGCGGCCGCCGATGTGCAGCGCATGCGCGCGCACCACGTCAATGCCTTTCTGGTGGGCGAAGCCTTCATGCGCGCCCCCGACCCCGGCGAGGCGCTGCGGCAGCTATTTGGCTGATACCGCCACCCCCTCATGACCGACGCACCGTCCGTCAAGCCGCGCCGCCGCGCCCTGCGATGGTTGGCGGCCATGGCGGCGCTTCTGCTGGCGGCGGTGATCGCCGTGGGTGGATGGCTGGTGGGCACGGAAGCTGGCCTCGGGGCCGCCAGCCGCTGGCTGTCGCAGGCCACGGACGACGCGCTCCAACTCGACGGCGCGCGTGGTCGTCTGATCGGACCGCTCGACATCGACCACCTGCGCGTACGCACCGACCGCCTGCATCTCGACGCCGAGGCGCTGCGGCTCGACTGGTCGCCGACGGCGCTGCTGCGCGGTCTGCTGTCGGTGCACTCGCTCGAGGTCGCGCGCCTGCGGATGGCCACCGCGCCCGGCGACGACACGCCCGCCCAGCCACCCGCCGGCTTCGATCTGCCCGTCGACGTGGCGCTTGCGCAACTGCGTGTGGGCGAGGTGGCGCTCACCGCGTTTCCCATGGACGGGACGGCGGGCGAGGTCATCCTGGCGCCGCTGCTTGCCCAAGCCCGCGCGGCCGATCAGCACATTCGCCTCACCATCGACGAAGTGGGGTCGCCCTGGGGCGGCGGCACGGCCAGTGTGTCGCTGGGGACGACGGCGCCGATGGCGATCGACGGACAGGCGCATCTGAACACCCCGCTCGCGGGGCCGCCGGTGTCGCTTGCGCTTACCGTCGGCGGCGTGCTGGCGGCCATTGATTTCACCGCGCTGGCGGAGGGGGCCGAGGCCACCGTGCATGCCGACGGCGTGCTCGCCCCCTTCGACGCCCAGCCGCTGCGCTCCTTGACACTCAAGGGTGACGCGATCGACCCGTCGCGCTGGCGTGCGGGCTTGCCGACGGCGGCGCTGAGCCTGTCGGCCGAGCTGACGGCCGACGGCACGCAACTGGTCGGGCCGGTGACGCTCGCCAACGCCACCCCTGGCACGGTCGACGCCGGCCGCGTGCCGGTGAGCGCGCTGAGTGCGCGGCTGCGCGCCGGCATGCAGGGCGTCCAGTTCGCCGATCTGGTGCTGCGCAGCGGCGAGCACGGACAGGCGACGGGCAGCGCCGCATGGGCGGTCGATGCGCCGGCCACGGCCGATCTGAACTTAGCCAAGATCAACCTGCACGGCATCGACACCCGCTTGCCGGTGACCGCGCTCGATGGCCCGGTGGCGCTCAGTGCCGATGCGGCCGGTCAGCATGTGCGGGCGCAACTGGCCGACGCCGATGTGCAGGCCGATCTGGTGCTTCACCATGCCGACGCGCGGCTCACGCTCGAGCAGGCGCGGCTGCAACGACGCGGTGCGCAGGCCAGCGCGACGGGTACGCTGGCGCTGACCGGCGCCATGCCCTTCGAGGCCCGCGTCCTCACCCGCGACCTCGATCCGCAGGCCTTCTGGGCCGAGGCGCCGAGCGGCAAGGTCGACAGCGAGATTGCCTTGACGGGCGAGCTCAAAACGCCGGTGGCCGATGGCCACTACCGCCTGGGCAAGAGCCGTCTGGCCGGTCAGCCGCTGGCCGGCGAAGGCCGCTTTACCTGGCGTGGTGAGCGGCTGGCGCAGCTCGATGCGGTGCTGTCGGTGGGCGACAACCGGCTCGCGGCGAACGGCGCCTGGGGGGGCGCGAGCGATGTGCTCGACCTCACCCTGGCCGCCCCCCGGCTGGCGCAACTCGATCTCGGGGTGAGCGGTGCGCTGGCGCTGCGGGGGCAGTTGACCGGCGGACAAGCGCGACCGGCGGGGACGGCGAGTGGCGAAGCCAGGCAACTGGTGTTGCCGGGGAAACTGCGAATCGGCCATGCGACGCTCGCTGCCGATCTCAAGGAAGGCATCGACGGCAACGTTGCCGTCAACCTGGATGCCGATGCGATTGCGCTCGGGCAGACCACCGAGGTGCGCACCGCCCGCATCCAGGCGAACGGCAAGCGCGGCGCACATGTCATCGACGTGACGCTGGCGACGCCCCAGGATGGCGGTGTCCTGCAGCTGCGCGGCGGTCTGGACGACGACATGCACTGGCGCGGGCAACTGAGCCAGCTGACGGCATCGGGCCGTTTTCCGCTGGCCTTGCAAGCGCCGGTCGAGCTCACGCTGGCACCGACGCAGGTGACTGTCGGCGCCGGTCGTCTCAAGGCCGGCAACAACGGCGAGGTGGTGCTCGAACCGACGCGCTGGTCGCCCGGCAAACTCAGCACCCGCGGTCGTTTGAGCGGGCTGACGGTCGGTCTCGAAACCCGGCCCGACGCGCCGCCCAAACGTGGCAGCGGCGATCTGGTGCTCGGTGGCGAGTGGGATCTGGACTTCGACCAACAGGCACGTGGCACCGTGCATGTGTTCCGCGAGTCCGGTGATCTGGTGCTGGTGGGCGACACCGTGGTGCGCTTCGGGCTCGAGCGGCTCGACCTGCTGGCTGCGATCGATCAGCAGCGACTGGCGTTGAGCATCGATGCGGCGGGCAGCGCGCTGGGGACATTGTCCGGCAGCGCCACCGCCAAGCTCAAGCGCAGCGACGGTGTGTGGCAACTCGACCAGGCGGCCGCCTTGCTGGGCTCTGCCGACCTCGACATCCCGTCCATCGCCTGGCTCGGCTCGGTCGCCAGCCCGGTGGTGCGCACCGACGGCCGGCTCAAGGCGGTGTTCTCGCTCAGCGGCACGCCGGCCAAGCCGGTCGGCACCGGGCAGATCAACGGTGACAACCTGCTGCTGGAAATTGTCGGCGAAGGCCTGCGGCTGGCCGGCGGTACGCTCGATGCGCGCTTCGACGCCGATACGCTGGAGATCAACACCTTGCGCTTCGTGTCGGAGAGCCGCATCAAGCCGCGCGACTCGCGCGTGCCGTACGCGGCGCTCACGCGTACGCCCGGCACGCTCACCGCCAGTGGCCGGCTGCGACTGGCCGATGGCGAAGGCGGGCTGGACATCGAGGCCGACCGTCTGCCGCTGTTTCAACGGCCGGATCGCTGGCTGGCGATCAGCGGCAAGGGGCGCATGGAAACCCGTTGGGATGCGCCACGCATCGAGGCCAGCATGGTGGCCGACGGCGGTTATCTCGAATTCGCCCGCACCCCGGCACCGAGTCTGTCGAGCGACGTGAAAGTGCTGGGCGAGGAGGCGCCGGCCTCGAGCAAGCGCCAGCTCAAGGCGCGCGTGGCCATCGACCTGGGGCCGCAACTGTATCTGTCGGCACTGGGGCTCGACACCCGGCTCGCCGGCCAGTTGCTGCTGACCGCCAATAGCGGCGAGCCCTTGCGTGCCACCGGCTCGCTCGAAACCGTCGGCGGCACTTACGAAGGCTACGGGCAGAAGTTGAGCATCGAGCGCGGCGTGGTGAATTTTCAGGGCCCGCTCGACAATCCGGGGCTCAACGTCGTCGCCTTGCGCAAGGGGCTGGAGGTGGAGGCGGGGGTGTCGATCAGCGGCACGGTACGTCGTCCATCGGTGCACCTGGTGTCCTCGCCCGAGGTGCCGGATGCCGAAAAACTCAGCTGGATCGTGCTCGGCCGTGCGCCGGAAAGCGCCGGCGGTGGTGATGCGGCCTTGCTGTTGCCGGCCGCGCAAGCCCTGCTCGGCGGGCCGGGCGGCGGCATGAGCAAGCAGCTGGCTGCGGGGCTGGGGCTGGACGAGTTGTCGATTGGCCGGGGGGAGCTGAACAGTGTGGGCCGGGTGGCCACCAGTTCGGTCGTCGGTAGCGGCTCGGCAGCGCGTGGCGACGCGACCGTGAGCGGGCAGGTGCTGTCGGTGGGCAAACGCTTGTCGGCGGACACCACGCTGTCGTTCGAGCAAAGCCTGTCGGGCGTGGAACACGTGGTCAAACTCACCCATCAACTCACCCGGCGGCTGTCGGTCGTCGGCAGGGCCGGCACCGACAATGCCGTCGATCTGCGCTGGTCCTTGAGTTTTCGCTGAATCCCGCTTGTCTGGCCTGCCTTGATGTAGATCGTTTTTTGCGCGCCGCCGCCTCGCGAAAATGATTGTTTTCGTCCGTGCGAGCGTCCCATGATCCCTGTTGGAGAACCCCAACGCGTTCCAGTCGCCGCCATCGCCGCCGTATTGTGCGCCGGCTGGGCCGACTTTCGCGCGCTATGGGGCGTGAGCATGCGCTTTGCCGCCTGCTTCGTGCTCATCGGGCTGGTGCTCATCAGTGCGCTGGTGCGTGTCGGGCTGGCGCCCATGGTGCCACCGCTGATCGGCGGCTTCATGATCTTCGGGCCGGTCACGCTGGCCGGCTTCATGGCGTTACAGCATTGCCGTCGCCGCGGGCAGCGCGCCACGCTGGGTATTGCGCTCGGCGCCATGCGCCGCGCCGGCCGACCGCTGTGGGTGCTCGGCGCCTTCTGCGTGTTCCTGGTGCTGATCTGGCTCACCGATGCCGGCACGCTCTACAGTTTCATGGTCGGCAAGTGGTACGACGACTGGTGGCTGGCGTTGCCGACGGCGGTGGGCTTGCGGCAGTTCCATGGCGGTGCGGCCGTGATGGGCACCGCGCTGGCCGCGATCGTCTATGCGGTGTGCGTGCATGCCGTGCCGCTCTTGGTACGCGGGCAGGGCAGCCTGGTGACGGCGGTCAGTGCCAGCGTGAAGGCCATCGGCCGATCTGTCGTCGCCCACCTGTTGTGGGCACTGGTGTTGGCGACGACGGTGATGGCCGGCATCTACCTGCTGCCGGCGCTGTTGGTGGTGCTGCCGGTGATGGCCTACGCCAGTGCGCACTGGACAGAGCAGGTCTATCCAGCGACGCCGGCGCGTTGAGCACCCGCGCATTTGGCAAAGTAGCTTAGCCGTACACCAGCTTTGGCAGCCACAGCACCAGGTTCGGGAACACGATGCACAAGGCCAGGCCGACGATCTGCAGGCACAGGAACGGGATCGAGGAACGGTAGATCTGCGCCATCGTCACTTCCGGCGGGGCGACGCTCTTGAGATAGAACAGCGCGTAGCCGAAGGGTGGGCTGAGGAAAGACATCTGCATGTTCACCATGTAGACCACGCCAAACCACAGCGGCACGTCGGCCGGTGCGATGCCGGGCAGGCCGAACAGGCCGTCGAAGCTCATCGCCCCCATCAGCGGCACGAAGATCGGCACCGCCAGCAGCAGGATGCCGACCCAATCGAGGAACATGCCCAGCACCACCAGGATCACCATCATGATCAGCAGGATGCCGTAGGGCCCGAGGCCGGTGGCGAGCAGGGTTTCGCTGACGAAGGCCTGGCCGCCGTTGACCACGTAGAAGCCGACGAACAAGGTGGCGCCGAAAATGATCCACAGCACCATGCCGGTCACCTTGAGCGTGGTGAGCGCGGCGAGGCGGATGTTCTCCCATGACAGGCGGCGATGCAGCGCGCACACCACCAGCGCGCCGAAGGTGCCCACGCCCGCCGCCTCCACCGGGGTGGCGATGCCGGCGAAGATGATGCCGAGCACCAGGGCGACGAGAATCAAGGGCGCGATCATGTTGCTCAGGAGCCGCAGCTTCTCGCGCGTATTCACGCGCTCTTCCGGTGGTAGGGCGGGGCCGAGGGCCGGATTGAGACCGGTGCGAATGCCGACGTAGAGGATGTACAGCCCCGAGAGCAGCAGGCCGGGCACCACCGCGCCGATGAACAGCTCGCCCACCGACTGCTGCGCCACCACGGCGAACAGGATGGCGAGAATCGATGGCGGGATGAGGATGCCCAGCGTGCCGCCGGCGAGGATGGAGCCGCAGGCGATGGTGGGGTGGTAGTGGCGCTTGATCATCGCCGGCAGGGCGATCATGCCCATGGTCACCTCGGTGGCGCCGATCACCCCGCACATGGCGGCGAGGATGGTCGAGGCGATGATGGTGCTGATCGCCAGCCCACCACGCAGGCCGCCGAGCAGCTTGTAGACCATGTCGAACAGTTCTTCGATGAGGCCGGCGCGTTCGAGCATGGACGCCATGAAGATGAACAGTGGGATGGCCGAGAGCTGGTAGTCGGTCATCAGCGGGAAGATGCGCGAGGGCAGGATGTTGAGCATCTGCGCATCGCCGAACAGGAACAGGAACACGCAAGCCAGCCCGCCGGTGACGAAGGACAACGGCAGGCCCGCCATGAGAACAATGGCCAGCGAGCCGAACATCAGCACCGTGAGCCAGCCGATCGAAATCTCCCAGCCCATCAGCGAGTGTCCCCGTGCAAGAGAAAAGCGACGTCTTTGTACAGGCGCGCGGCGCCCTGCAGCAGCAGCAATAGCGCCCCGAGTGGAATCGCCAGCTTGACCGGCCAGTATTGAATGCCCCATTCGGTGAACGACACTTCGCGCACCGCGAAGGCATCCGAGAAGAAGATCCAGCCGGTCCACACCAGGGCGATCGCGAAGATGAAGAAGAACACCGAGGTGGCCACATCGACCATCGATTTGACGCGATCGGAAAAGCGCACGTAGAAGACATCCACGCGCACATGGCCGTCCTGCGCGAGCACAAAACCGCCCGCCAACAGATACTGCATGCCGAACATCAGGAACATGCTCTCGTGCGCCCAGTTGGTGGGCGAGTTGAACACGTAGCGGGCGACCACCTCGTAGTAGTACACGAACACGGCGATTACCGACCAGTAGGCGACGAAGTTGCCGGAGAACTGGTTGATGCGGTCGATCAGGCGGGTCGCCGGGTTGGCGATGTGCTCCACGTGGTGGGATGGCACGTCGGCGGCAATCTCGAGGCAGGGATCACAAACTGCGGGTTGCACGGCTTTGTCATTTGCCTGGCATCGGCGCACCAGCGGAACGATGCGTACCGCGTCGAAAAGCAGCAAGGCGAGAATCGCTATCGCGGTCCATCGCACCCGGCTGTGCGCAGTCGTCGCCACTGCCTCGGATCGACGCTGCGCGGCAAGCGCATCGGCGTGTGCATCACGCGCCGCACTCAGCTTCGCCTCGGCACCTCGCCGTCCGCGTTCGACGTTCTTCTCCGCCCTTTCGATGAGAAATGCGGTGGAGCTCACCTCGTTGCTGGCCTTGGATACTTCGTTTCGGGCGTCGCGCATCGCAATGTTGCCCCACAGCAACACCAGGAACAGCGGCAGGTAGATCAGCCCCCACCAACTGCGTAGATAGAAGCGGTGCAGGCCGACGAAGCCGCCGGTGAACCACAGGAAGTAGGCGATCGAACGCAGCGTGCGCGGCGGACCGGTCTGCCCGCCACGCGTGTGCAAGACCGCCATGGCCAGCAAGGGAACGGCGATCAGGCCGAGCCAGTACAGCCAGTGGGGCAGGACAAAGGTGAGATTCGGCATGAGGCTCTTTTGGTGTTTGGTGCGCCGAACGGGCTGGCGTGGCAGCTTGAATCCTGCCCGGAGGGCGCGCCATTCCCCTCTGGGCCGGATTCAAGCTGTCAGGCAGCCGTTCAGGTAAATGCCAGTTTCTGGCCCTTGACCATGTCGGGCGTTACGTAGCCGAGGCTGCCCGACATCATGTAGTCAAGCTGGATTTTGAAGATGCGGGCGGCATTCTTGTCCTTGTTGGCCCACGCGTACCAGCGCGGAATCGCAAGTTGGGTGAAGGCTTCGACGTCGTCTTCGGTTAGCCGCGTGACGATGGTGCCGGCTTCCTCGAATTTTCCCCAAGCTTCCTGGTCGGCCTTCTGAATCGCCGCATGATGCAGGTCGGAATACACATGCACCTCCATCTCGACGAACTGCTTCATGGCATCCGACAGCTTGTTCCACGAGCGTTTGCCCACGGTCAGGTCCATCAGGTCCACCGGCTGGTAGAGCGACATGAACCCCGGAGGCCCCATGGAGATGTACTTGGTCACCTGGTGGAAGCCGAGGGCGTAGTTGATGGCTGGTCCGACGTAGTCCGCCACGTCGATGGTGCCCTTCTCCAGCGCCGGGAAGATCTCGCTGCCGGGGAGCAACGTGGTCTTGGCGCCAGCGGCCTGAAACACTTCGGCCACCATGCCGCCGGGCAGACGCATCTTGCGGCCGCGGAAATCGTCGATGGAGCGGATCGGCACCTTGGAGTGGATGATGTTGGGGCCGTGATGAATCGGCCCGACGTAGTGCATGTCGAACTGGGCAAACAACTCGCGCGCGATTTCGAGCCCGCCGAGACCGTAATAGAACACGTCCCATTCGTGCGGGTTGCGCGGCCCCAATGGGTAGGAGCTGAGGAACACCGCCGCCGGCATGCGCCCGGCCCAGTACAGGGTGAACGGGTTCATGGCGTCGAGCACGCCGTTCTTCACCGCGTCGAAGAGTTGGAAGTCGCCGACCACGTCCTTGGCGCCGAAGGGCTGGAAGGCCAGCTCGCCGCCGGTCTTCTCGACGATGCTGTTGCACCAGTCCTTGAACACCTGCAGGCCGATGCCGCCCGGCCATGAAGTCTGCACCTTCCAGGTGGTGGTCTGCGCTGCGGCCGCGTTGCTGATGAAGGGCGCCGCGGTGATTGCGGCGCCGCCCGTGGCCAGGCGTTTGAGGAATCGCCGCCGGGCGGGCGGTGCCTCCGCTGCGGACGTGACGTCTGTCGTGCCGTTGTCCTCTGTCATCGTTTGTCTCCTCTGATGCGACTTGTTGACGACGGTCCGGGCATCGCGCTGTTGCAGCCGAGCCCCGGGTGCATGAGCACTTTCTTATCAACCATAGATGGCATTTTTGGGAAAGTCAGAGTGCAGTGCAGCACGTCGATGCGGCGAGATGTGGCGATTTTCGCCAAGGTGCAGGACAGGCGCATGCGCGTCGAGTGGGAAACCGCTGGAGTCAAAAAGCGGCGCGCGGCGTGCTGCGCACGTCGCCATGCTGGTTGCTCCAACGCCTCGCCGCGCGCGAGGGGCACGCACCACGAGTCCTTTGCGTCGTTGCGATTTTCCTGAAGCCGTTACAATGCGCCTTCGACGAAATCAGGAGTCATCATGTCTGAATCAATCACGACCGACAGCGGTCTGATCATCGAAGAAATCGCAATCGGCGAAGGCGATCTGGCCGTCGCCGGCATGCAGGCCACCGTGCACTACACCGGCTGGCTCACGACCGGCGCGAAGTTCGATTCGAGCAAGGATCGCAACGATCCCTTCGTTTTCCCGCTCGGGCAGAACTACGTGATTTCCGGCTGGGACGAAGGCGTGCAGGGCATGAAGGTCGGCGGTACGCGCAAGCTCACCATTCCGCCCGAGCTTGGCTACGGTGCCCGTGGCGCCGGTGGTGTGATCCCGCCGAATGCCACGCTTGTGTTCGAGGTGGAGTTGCTGGGCCTGAAGTAATGCCCGCAAGGCAAAAGAAAAGGGACGCTTCGGCGTCCCTTTTTTTGTTCGCGACCTATCAGCAGGTGGCCGCGGCCGCCGCGCGCGCTCGGCGCAGCAACTGAATCTCGTCCCGATGGCCCGTGGGGTAGTGAAGCAGGCCGCCGTAGGTGGTGTCGACCAGGATGCCGGTGTGCAGGTAGGCCCAGCGGTCGAGTGGGTACTTCGGGTCGGTGTGGCCAGCGTCCAGATCCACGACCACTGTGCCTTTGTAACGTTTGTCGATCTGGACTTCGTCTCCGATCTCAACGGCCATGCCATTGTTGTACTGCATGTCATCCTCCTGGTGCGCTCTGATGCCCATCGCATTTGTTTTGCGCTGATTATGAGCGAGTCATGAGGGATGACAAGGAGGTATTTCACGCTTTTCAGGCAAACGCCGCGCGTTTGTATGAGTCAGCCCATCGCCGTATCGGCAGGGGGGGCATCGTGGCGATGGGGTGGGCGCATGCGCGGGGATGGGCTGCGCCGTTTGATGGACGAGGTGAGCGGATCAGGTGGTTCGTGATGCGCTGGCGCTCAGCCATTTGACCAGGACGTCGAACAACTCGTCGGGCCGTATCGGCTTCGGAATGAAGTCGTTCATGCCCGCGGCCAGGCAGCTGTTGCGATCTTCGGTGAATACATTGGCCGTCATCGCGATGATTGGCACGTGCTCGCAACCGGGGAGTTTGCGGATGCGTCGCGTGGCTTCGAGGCCGTCCATTTCCGGCATCTGCATGTCCATGACCAGCAGCGCGTAGTTTCCATCCTTTGCCGACGTGAGTGCGGCCTGTCCGTCGTAGGCGACATCGACGAGCATTCCCGCGCCCTCCAGGATCAACTTGGCGACCTCGACGTTGGTCGGCTCATCGTCCGCGACCAGGATGCGCGTGCCGGCGAACTCCTTGCGGAGCCTTTCCTTGGCCGGATGAACCGGGGTGTTGGGCTCCGCGCTGACGTCGACGCGCCGCTTGAGCCGCGCGCTGAGCCAGAAGGTGCTCCCCACTCCCGGGGTGCTGCGCACGCCGACTTCGCCGCCCATCAAGCGGGACAGTTCCTTCGTGATCGCGAGCCCGAGGCCGGTTCCCCCGTATTTTCTCGTCGTGCTGCTATCGGCCTGTTCGAAGGCCGCGAACAGGCGGGGCAATGTCTCTGGCGCGATGCCGATGCCGGTGTCCTGCACCTCGAAGCGCAGCAGCACGCTGTGCGCATCTTCCTCGACCAGGCGAACGCGCAGCTTGATGCTGCCGGCATCGGTGAACTTGACGGCGTTGCTCGCATAGTTGAACAGCGCCTGACGCAGTCGGGTGGGGTCGCCGATCAGTCCGGCCGGCAGCTCGTCAGCGTCCACTTCGAGCGTAATCGGCTTGCCTTTCAACTGCGATCGCACGAGCGCGACCACCTCGCCAAGCATGTTTGCCGGGTCGACCGGGCTTTCGTCCAGGTGGAGCTTTCCCGCCTCGATTTTCGATAGTTCGAGAATGTCGTTGATCAGTCCCAACAGGTGCGCGCTGGCCGTCTCGAGGGTGTTCATTCGCTCCGTCTGAACCGCGGAGAGGCCCTCTTGCCGGATCACGTAGGCCATTCCCGAGATGGCATTGAGCGGTGTGCGGATCTCGTGACTCATATTGGCCAGAAAGGCGCTCTTGGCCACGTTTGCGGCCTCGGCGAGTTCCTTCGCCGTCTGCAACTCTGCGGTGCGTAACTTCACTGTTTCTTCGAGATGGTCGCGGTGGGCGGTCAATGCCATCTCGGCCAGTTTGCGCGTCGTGACGTCTTCCTCGATCACGACCACTTCCTGGAGTTCGCCGTTCCGGTCGTGCACCGGATAGGCGTAGGTGCGCAGCCAGATCTTGCCGCCGTTGTCCGCGCCCGATGCGACATTCGTGCTCGCGTATTCATGTTCGGGCAATTCGACCGTCTCGCCGGCAAATGCCTTCTTCAACAAAGGCAGGACGCCGATTTTGTCGAGCTGTTCGTCTTCCAGGACATTGAAGTCCTTCTGCTCGGCATACGTGGTATGCCACATGCGCTCCCATGCCGAATTGACCCGCAGAACGCTGCCGTCGGGGGCAAACACGCGGATGGCCAGTGGCGAGCGTTCAGCGAGCGAGCGATAACGCAGCTCGCTGTTGCGCAAGGCATCTTCCATGCGCGTGCGCTCGGTGATGTCGTGACCAATGCCAAGCACGCCGATCAGGCTTCCGTTGCTGTCATACATCGGTGTCTTGATCGTTTCGAGCAGTTCTTCGTGGCCGTCATCGGCGTAGGTGGCGCGTTCTTCGTTGACGTTCGCGCCCCCGGTTTCGATCGCCTTGCGGTCGTTTTCGCGAACCAGATCGGCCAGCTCCCTGGGCGCGAAGTCGTAGTCGGTCTTGCCAACGATGTCCGCCTCGCGGGCGCCGAACAAGCGCTCGAACCGGCGGTTGCACGAGAGGTAGACGCCGTCGGGATCTTTCAGCCAGACCAGATCCGGCAAGGTGTTGATCAAGGTGTGCAGATGACTGCGCTCCAGCGTGAGCTGCTCGATCGCACTTCGGAGGTTGTCTTTCATCTGCTCGATGGAAGCCGCGAGGCTCTGCTCATCGCCGTACTCGGGGGTAATCTCGGCCTTGAGATCGCCTGCCGCGATGCGCCGCGCCGCTTTCTGCATGGAAAGCGGTTCCCCGCCCAGGCGTCCGAGGATGGACCAGGCGCTGGCGACTATCAGCCCACCTGCCAACAGCGCCCCGAGCATCGCCACGAGCGAGACGTACTGGCGAACGTGTATCGCGGTCTTCTGCATGGTTTGTGCCGTGTGGTCGGCGTAGGCGGATGCCAGCTTGACGGTCTCGTCCACTGCCGCCCGATGGGCTTCGTAGCGGCGCAAGAGTCGAGGTGCCAATGCCTGCACTCGATCGGCATTGCCCTGTTCGACGGCGGCCACGTAATCGCCCAGCAGCAGATTCCAGTAAGCGTCGGCGGTCTGCTTCTGGGTGCGCAACAACGCCGTCTTGATATCGGGATCGAGCGCCTGTCTTGCCCAGAAGGTATTGCGACCGTCGTAGGCTTGCTTGAGCGCTCGCAACCGCTCGATGAGCGGCGCGCTCTGTGGCGGTTCGGCGTTTTGCAGCCGCAGTGCAACGAACTGTGCCTCAAGCACATACAGCGGGGGCGGCAAGATGTCGGCGATCACATCTTTTCCCTGCCCCATGCTGTTGGCGGCATCGGCAATGGACTGCGTGGCGTTCCAGATCAGTACGGCCAGTCCGGCGAAGAGCACAACGACAATCGCCGCCACGCTCAACAGCTGTTTTCTGACGCCGAGTAACTGGAACATCAAGCCTCTCTCACTCTATTCTGGCGATGCGCTCAGTGCGTTTGAGGGTTCCCGCGGCGCTGATTTCCGTGATGCGCAAAATGGATGCGGACGGGTAGATACGATATTGCACTGTCCCCGGCGACCGCCCTCGGCACGATAGTCACGACCTTGTCGTTGGTTGCATCCGGCATCGCCCCAGGGTGGCGTCATCCACGACGAAACACAACCGGCTCCTGCCACGGATCAATGCCTGCTGAATTGTTTCGCCGGGGGGCGATGGAACAAACACGCGTCCCGTCATCCCCCTTTGATGCCGGCGGGTCTCCCTTTTTAGCCCTTCGCCAGATTATACGGCGTTAGCGGAGAAACCTTTAACGATGGCAGGAGGGGGGCGAGGCATCCGCGAGCGAGCCGCCCGTGGGCGTGTGCGGCGTGATCAGACGCCCCCCAGCAGCGCCATCAAGGCCGGACCATAGGCTTCCAGTTTGCGATCGCCAATACCTGACACCGTGCCCAGCTCATCGAGCGTGGCCGGTTTGCGCACGGCAATTTCCTGCAGCGTGGCGTCGTGGAAGATGACGTAGGCGGGGACGTTGCGTTCCTTCGCGGTGTCGGCGCGCCAGCTGCGCAGGCGCTCGAACAGTTCGGCCTCGGCACCGGTGGGGACGATGCCGCCGCGCCCGGCCTTGAGGCGTTTCTTTTTGCTGGGGACGCGAATCTCGAAGCCGGTTTCGCCGCGCAACAGGGCGCGGGCGGACTCGGTGAGCGTGAGGGCGCCGAAGCGCTCGTGGTCGACGGCGAGGAAGCTGCGCGCGGCCAGTTGGCGGAAGACGCTGCGCCAGGTCTTGTCGTCGAGCTCGGCGCCGATGCCGAAGGTGGTGACGGCTTCGTGGCCGCGTTCGACGACCTTCTCGGTGCGCTCACCGCGCAGCACGTCGATGAGGTGGCCGGCGCCGTAGCGCTGGCCGGTGCGATAGACGCAGGAGAGCGCCTTGCGGGCGGGTTCGAGGGCGTCCCAGGTCTGCGGCGGTTCGATGCAGTTGTCGCAGTTGCCGCAGGCCGCGCAGGCTTCTCCGAAGTAGCTGAGCAGGTGCTTGCGGCGGCAGTCGGTGGCTTCGACGAGGCCGACGAGGGCGTCGAGGCGGCTGTTGGCAAGGCGTTTGAAGGCGTCGTTGCCTTCCGATTCGTCGAGCATGCGGCGTTGCTGCACGACGTCTTGCGCGCCCCAGGCCATCCACGCTTCGGCGGGGAGGCCGTCGCGGCCGGCGCGGCCGGTTTCCTGGTAATAGCCTTCGATGCTGCGCGGCAGGTCGAGGTGGGCGACGAAGCGCACGTCGGGTTTGTCGATGCCCATGCCGAAGGCGATGGTGGCGACCATGACGATGCCGTCGTCGCGCAGGAAGCGCAGCTGGTTGTCGTTGCGCACCTCCTGCGGCAGGCCGGCGTGGTAGGGCAGCGCAGTGATGCCCGCGTCGCACAGGGCCTGGGCGGTTTCCTCGACCTTGCGACGCGACAGGCAATAGACGATGCCGGCTTCGCCGGGGTGTTCGTGGATGAAGTCGAGCAACTGCTGGCGCGGGCCGTTCTTTTCGACCATGCGATAGCGGATGTTGGGGCGGTCGAAGCTGGCGATGAAGCGGCGCGCTTCGGCGAGATTGAGCCGAGTGGCGATCTCTTCGCGGGTCTGGGCGTCGGCGGTGGCGGTGAGCGCGATGCGCGGCACGCCGGGGAAGCGCTCGGAGAGCACCGACAACTGCAGGTATTCGGGCCGGAAGTCGTGGCCCCATTGCGACACGCAATGGGCTTCGTCGATGGCGAACAGGGCGATACCGTGTTGTTCGTGAGTGTGTTCGAGCTGCGCCAGGGTGCGGGCATTGAGCAGTCGTTCCGGCGCGATGTAGAGCAGGTCGAGCTCACCGCGCATCCAGCGCTGCTCGACGCTGGCCGCTTCGTCCTGGGTGAGGCTGGAGTTGAGGCATTCGGCGGCCACGCCGGCTTCCTTCAGCGCACTGACCTGATCGCGCATGAGGGCGATGAGCGGCGAGACGACGATGGCGGTGCCCGGCCGCATGAGTGCGGGGATCTGGAAGCACAGCGACTTGCCGCCGCCGGTGGGCATGAGCACCAGCGCGTCGCCGCCCTTGGCCACATGGTCGACGACCTCGGCCTGCTCGCCGCGAAAGGCGGTGTAGCCGAAGACGTGTTCGAGGAGTTCGAGGGCGCGGGACATCGGGCGGTATTGTACCGGGGCCGGGGGCTTGGTGCGGGGTGGATTGCGAACCCCATCCCCACCCCAGCCCTCCCCTTGAAGGGGAGGGAGCCAGTGCCCTGCGAGATCAACTGGTTTGCTCCTCCCCCTTCAAGGGGGAGGTTGGGAGGGGGATGGGTTGATCTCCCGATAGATACGTTCAAGCACTGCATCCGTCTGCATCAGCACCTCATTGTTCCAGAAGCGCAATGCCCGGAAGCCGGCGTCTTCGAGTGCACGTGTCCTCGCGGCATCGTGTTCGATGTTTTCCGCGTGCTGTCCGCCATCCACTTCGATCACCAACTGTAGTTCCAGACACACGAAGTCGAGTACGTAGGCAGCGAATGGGTGCTGGCGGCGGAACTTGACGCCCAGTTGCCGGCCGCGCAGGCCTTGCCACAACTTGCGTTCGGCATCGGTCATGTTCGTGCGCAGTGCTTTGGCAAGGTGTTTGTTCCGATGCGGCGTTTGTCCTTGCATACGGCATATTCTAGCCCCATCCCCACCCCAGCCCATTCGACGGGCGCGAAGCGATGCTTCGCGAATTCCCCGTCTCACCCCCTTGAAGGGGAGGGAGAAGGGGCGCGGATGCCGTGTAGCGCAATTCGGGAAGGCAAGAAAAAAGGCGGCCCGCGGGCCGCCATGCTTTTCGCTGTTGTGGATCAGACCTCCAGATCCTGGAACAGCGCGGTGGACAAATAGCGCTCGCCAAACGACGGGATGATCACGACGATAAGCTTGCCGGCGTTTTCGGGCCGCTTGCCGATCTCGAGTGCGGCGGACACAGCAGCGCCGGAAGAGATGCCGACCAGCAGACCTTCTTCGGCGGCGAGGCGACGGGCCATGGCGAAGGCGTCGTCGTTCTTGACGCGGGCGACCTCGTCATAGACCTCGGTATTGAGAATCTCGGGCACAAAGCCGGCACCGATGCCCTGGATGGGGTGCGGGCCTTTCTGGCCGCCGGAGAGGACCGGGCTGGCGTCGGGCTCGACCGCCACGACCTTCACCTCGGGCTTGCGCGACTTGAGCACTTCGCCGACACCGGTGATGGTGCCGCCGGTGCCGACACCGGACACGAAGATGTCGACCTGGCCGTCGGTGTCGGCCCAGATTTCCTCGGCGGTGGTGTTGCGGTGGATTTCCGGATTGGCGGGGTTGGCGAACTGCTGCGGAATGAAGTAGCGGCTCTCGGCGGCAGCGAGTTCTTCGGCTTTCTTGATGGCGCCGCCCATGCCCTCGGGCCCCGGGGTGAGGATGAGCTCGGCGCCGTAGGCCTTGAGCAACAGGCGGCGTTCGCGGCTCATGGTTTCGGGCATCACGAAGGCGCAGCTGTAGCCGCGTGCGGCGCACACCATGGCCAGACCGATGCCGGTGTTGCCGGAGGTGGGCTCGAGGATGATGGTGTCGGGGCCGATTTTGCCGGCGGCTTCGGCGGCGTCGATCATCGACATGGCGATACGGTCCTTGACGCTGTGGGCCGGGTTGTAGAACTCGAGCTTGAGCGCGATGGTGGCACCGGCGCCTTCGGCGACGCGGTTGAGTTTGACCAGCGGCGTGCCGCCGATGAGCTCGGTGACGTTGTTGGCGATCTTCATGATTCGGGCGTCCGTTTTGGTGGTTTACCGCTTCATTGTAGGGAGGCTTCCGACGCGGTCAATGCGCGCGGCGGAATATGCACATAACCAGCGCGCCGACCCTAGCCGGCGATGTGAATCTTGCCGACCTCGATCTGCGGCGTAAAGGTCTCTGGCGATGCGGGTCGGCCAAAGCGATAGCCCTGTGCGAGGGTGCAGCCCATCAGGCGCAGTGCGCTCACCTGGGCGGGCGTTTCCACCCCCTCGGCCAGCACCCGTAGCCCGAGGCTGCGGCCCATCGCCAACACGGCCTGGACGATGGCGCGATCGTTGGGGTCGCCCGGCAGGCCGCTGATGAAGCTGCGGTCGATCTTGAGCGTTTCGATGGGCAGACGCTTGAGGTAGCTCAGCGAGGAGAAACCGGTTCCGAAGTCGTCGAGCGCGAGGCTGATGCCCATTTCCCGAATGCCGTGCAGGGTGGCGATGGCCGGCTCGGCATCCTTGAGAATGTCGGACTCCGTGACTTCAAGCTCGATCCATTCGGGGCGGCACTCTTCTTCCTCGAGAATGGTGCACAGCGCCGACAGAAAATCGAGCCGGCGAAGTTGGCGACCCGACACGTTAACGGCCACGGGGGGCGGCGTGAGATTCTGTTTGCGCCAAGTTGCAATCAGACGACTGGCGGCGCGCAGCACGAATTCGCCGATCGGCACGATGAGACCGGTGGATTCGGCCAGCGGGATGAAGTCGTTTGGCGACACCATGCCGCGCTCCGGGTCGGGCCAGCGACACAGCGCTTCGAAGCCGGTGAGCTTGCCGGTGCCCAGCTCCACTTGCGGTTGTAGCCACACTTGCAGGCGCTCCTGTTCGACCGCTCGGCGAAGCGCGGTTTCGAGCTGCATGCGGTGCCGGGCGGATTCGGTTTGTTGCTCCGAGTAGCGCTGGATGGCGTTTCGCCCCTGCCGCTTGGCTTGGTACATGGCCGTGTCGGCGTTGCGAATGAGGGCTTCGGCACTGTCGCCGTCGCGCGGGAACAGGCTGATACCGACGCTGGCGCCGACAAAGAACTCCTGATGATCCGCCGTGACCGGGGGGTTGAGGCAGGTGAGCAAGCGTTCCGCCGCCTGCTCGGTTTGTGAAACGTGATCGATGTCTTCCATCAGAACGACAAATTCATCACCGCCGAGGCGGGCCACCGTGTCTTCGTCACGCACGGTTTCCATCAGGCGGCCGGCGACTTGCTTGAGCACGATGTCACCGATGGCGTGACCATAGGAGTCGTTGATGTCCTTGAAACGGTCGAGATCGAGAAACACGACCGCCACCATTTTGTCGGCCCGCTGGGCACGACGCAGCGCGGTGTCGATGCGGTCGTTGAGCAGGCTCCGGTTGGGCAGACCGGTGAGCGCATCGTGGTGGGCCATGTGCTCCAGCCGTTCTTCGGAATGCTTCACGACGGTGATGTCGGAGAAGATGCCCAGGTAGTGCACCACCTCGCCGTTTTCGTCTCGCACCGGTGAGATGTTGAGCCATTCCGGATACACCTCTCCCGATTTGCGCCGGTTCCAGATTTCGCCTTGCCACATGTCGGTGGTGTAAACCGAGGCCCACATGCGTTCGTAGAACTCTTGGTCATGCATGTCCGAATGCAGCAGGCCCGGCGTCTTGCCCACGGCTTCATCGGCGCGGTAGCCGGTGATTTTCGTGAACGCGGGGTTCACCATTTCGATCACGCCCTTGGCGGAGGTGATCAGAATCCCCTCCGCGGCATGTTCGAACACTTGCGCCGCCAGTTGCAGTCGGTCACTGGTTTGGCGCTCTGCGGTGACCAGGCGTGAAATGCCGATCAGCCCGAGCAGTTTTCCGTCCGCCTGCAGAGCCGGTGCCTTGACCGTTTCATAGATCTCGCTGCTGCCGTCGCTGTGCGGGACGAGTTCGGTCTTGCGCATCCGCTTCTCTTGCGTCATCACTTCCAGATCGGACTGACGAAACTCCTCCGCCAGCGAGGCCGGGAAATAGTCCAGATCGCTTGAGCCGGCAACCTTGTCGGGTGGTTTGCCCATCACTTCGGCGCAGGCCGTGTTGACCAGTTGATAGCGGCCTTCGGGATCCTTGAAAAAAATCAGATCCGGGCTGGCGTTGAGCAGGGAAGTGAGCAGGGCATGCTGCTCGTTTGTCTTGTTGAGTAGACGTGTGCGTTGGTGGGTGGCACGCATCAGGGCGAGCACCAGGGTGGTCATGACGGCAAAGGCCAGCAGGGTGCCGGAAACCGCCCGCGGGTAGTCGCCGATTACCGAGGGCGGCGGGTTGATGAATTCCGTGTCGGGCGGGAAGTCCGACGCCTTCAGGTGCCATCGTTTTATGGCGGAGGCATTGACCATCGGCCGGTTCGGGCTGTCGTAGAGCACCGGAATCTCATCCGGTGCAGTGCCGGCCAGAATCTGCTTTGCCATCTGTGCGGCCCGCTCACCATGTACGCGGTGGCTCATTACCCAGCCACCGACGAGACCTTCCGGTACGCCGTGTTCCCACAAGTGAAAAATCGGCGCGTGCGCATGCTCAAGCAGAAACGCCGTGCTCCGGTCGAAGTGTTTGGTGATGCCATCCCGGTCCTTGTAGGCCGCCAGCAGCAGGATGGGTTCGGTGAGGGGGATGTCCTCAAGACGCTTTGCAAGCGCTGCCCAAGTCATCTTGTGGAGCTCGAGGGGCTCGATCAGCAGCTCGGGGTAGCGGTTGCGTGCCGCCAGCAGGGTGGCCATGTCGGCGCGGCCGCCAGGAGAACCGTCGGAAATGACATGGAGGCGCCGCGAGCGCGGCATGGCCTTCTTGAGCAGCGCGAGTGTCTTGCCAACGGAGACGTGTTCGACGACTCCGGTCACGTTGGGGAGTGCGTCGGCCTTGTGCGCGGCATCGACATTGTTTACGCCGAGAAAGACGATGGGGGCGTGGCGGATGAGTGCCGGATGATTCAACGCAAACTGGAACGCGGTGTCGTCGGCTGCGATGACGAGGTCCGGCGGTTGCTTCTTGAGCTGAAATTCGAGCCAGTCGGCGTAGCGCGCCAGGTAGGGCGACGAGTTGTCGAAGCGCGTGTGCATGAACTCGATCTGCAGGTCGACGGGGGTGTCCGCCAGCCCCTTCTTGACGCCCTCGATGATCTTGGCGGAAGTCGGGAAGCCCGGATGGTACGAGAGCAGCAGAAGCACATGCGCGATGCGCGCGCCGGGCGGGCTGCTGGCGGGCGATTGTGCGAGTGCTGTTGCCGACGCGAGCATCACCATGACGCCCAATCGTGAGATCAGGTGCCAAACGCGGTGAAGGCAGCGTGGGCGTTTGGCCTGAATGTCGAGCTCGGATATTCGGCACAAACGTCGTGCAAGACAGTTGCGCATGCCGTCATTACGGCGCAGTAGACAGGTGACTTGAGGGGCAATTATGCGTGTGGCAAATACGCGTCGATGGCCCGCTCAGCCAAAGTCAGCGCGGATTCTCTCGATGATGCGGGTGGTCGAGCGTTCATGCTCGAAGGGAATCGCGACCGTCCGGCCGCCCCAGCCGCTGACCTCCTTGGCGCCGACGATGTCTTCGACAGCCCAGTCCCCGCCCTTGACCAGCACGTCGGGCTTGCAGGCCAGAATGGTATTGAGTGGGGTGTCTTCGTCGAACCACGTGACCAGCGAGACACTTTCAAGCGCTGCGAGCACGGCCATGCGGTCGTCCAGCAGGTTGATGGGGCGGGTGCTGCCCTTGCCCAGGCGGCGCACCGAGGCATCGGTGTTGATGGCGACGACGAGCGCGGCGCCCAAGGCGCGTGCGCGTGCCAGGCAGGTGACATGGCCACGGTGAAGAATATCGAAGCACCCGTTGGTGAATACCAACGGTCGTGACAGACCGTCGACGCGGGCGGCAAGTTGATCCGGGTGGCAAAGCTTGGCTTCGAAGTCAGGGGCACTCATGGGCTTGTGCTCGTATGGTTCTGGCCGACGAGCATAGCGCAAGCACTGGCGTGCCGTGTGCCGGACGATCGGGCGCCGGCTGAAACGGTCGATGTTGCTGCGTCGGTGCGTGAAACGTGTTGCGGTGCAGCGGACTCAGGCTTTCGGCGTGGCTGCGCTGATGCTGTGCGCGAATTCCAGCGCCTGCCCATGCTGTTCGCCACTGTTCTTCAGGCGACACCTCGCCTTTTGTCGCTTGGCGTCGCGCGGCAAGAACAAATTGCAATTGGCTCAATCGCTGATTCTTGGTTAGTCGATATTGCATTGCATCATATTGATTTATATCAAAAAAAACTTGCGGCGTTTAAAACGGCTGTGGCACTATGCCGCACACGTTCCTTCCGCACCAAAACAGATCAATACAGCGGGTTCTGGAACAGGGGAGTTCGCGACAGGCGCAACGTCGGTACCGAATGACCACGCCCAAGGAGGAAGCATGACCGGAGCGTTGGCTCGCAGGTGCTGTTCGTTTGCGCCCCTGAAAGACCTGGATGGGGGTTGCACATGAGCGTATTTGCTCGAACCGCAGTATCCGCGGCATCCGCGATGTTGAGCGCTTCGGCGCTGGCCGCGGAAAGCAGCATAAATCTTCAGACGCCTGTCACCCAGGTGGCCGCTGAAATCTACGACATGCACACCTTGATGATGGTCATCTGTCTGGTGATCTTCATCGTCGTGTTTGGCGTCATGTTCTGGTCCGTGTTTGCCCACCGCAAATCGAAAGGGGCTGTTGCGGCGCACTTTCATGAAAACACCACGGTAGAAATCGTCTGGACCGTCGTCCCAGTGCTCATTTTGTTGGGCATGGCCTATCCGGCCACCAAGACGGTGATCGCGATGAAGGACACGTCGAATCCTGACATTACCGTCAAGGCCACGGGGTATCAGTGGAAATGGGGTTACGACTACATCAAGGGCGAGGGCGAAGGTATCCGCCTGATCTCCAATATGTCGACTCCGCAGGATCAAATCCAGGGCGCCGCCGAGAAGGGCGAGAACTACCTGCTTGAAGTCGACGAACCGCTGGTGGTGCCGGTTGGCAAGAAAATCCGCATCCTCACGACGGCCAATGACGTGATCCACGCCTGGTGGGTGCCTGCGTTTGGCGTGAAGCAGGATGCCATCCCCGGTTTCATTCGCGATACCTGGTTCCGTGCCGACAAGGAAGGCATCTACCGCGGTAATTGTGCGGAACTGTGCGGCAAGGACCACGGGTTCATGCCCATCGAAGTGCATGTGGTTTCTGCCGAGAAATACACCGACTGGGTGAAGCAGCGCATGGGTGACGCGATGGCTGCCGCCGCGGACGATACCAAGGAATGGGCGCTGCCCGACCTGGTGGCCAAGGGCGAGAAGGTCTTCAATACCAACTGTGCCGCCTGCCATCAGCCCGACGGCAAGGGGCTGCCCCCCGCCTTCCCGCCGCTCGATGGCGCCGCCATCGTGCTCGGTCCTTCGGCAGATCAGATCGAGACTGTGCTGAACGGTCGGAAAGACACGCCGATGGCAGCTTTCGGCAAGATTCTGTCCGATGCCGATCTGGCCGCAGTCATCACCTATACGCGCAACGCCTGGAGCAACAAGACAGGTGAAGCCATCCAGCCGGCCGCAATCGCGGCTGCGCGCAACTGATTCAGCGAGGAGAAGCGGGTATGTCGGCTGTTACCCCCGATCAATTGCACGATGATCACCACCATCATGGTCCTACCGGCCTGATGCGCTGGATCACGACGACCAACCACAAAGACATCGGTACCATGTACCTGATCTTCAGTTTCATCATGTTCCTCTCCGGGGGAGTGATGGCGCTGACGATTCGTGCCGAGCTCTTTCAACCCGGCTTGCAGGTGGTGCAACCCGAGTTCTTCAATCAACTGACCACCATGCATGGTCTGGTGATGGTGTTCGGCGCGATCATGCCGGCCTTCGTCGGCTTCGCCAACTGGATGCTGCCGCTCATGATCGGTGCCTCCGACATGGCCTTCGCGCGCATGAACAACTGGAGCTTCTGGCTGCTGCCGGTTGCGGCGATTCTGCTGATCGGTTCGTTCTTTGTGCCGGGCGGTGCCACGGCGGCGGGCTGGACGCTCTATGCGCCGCTGTCGGTGCAGATGGGCATGGGCATGGACCTGACCATCTTCGCCGTGCACATCATGGGTATCAGCTCCATCATGGGCGCGATCAACATTGTCGTGACGGTGCTCAACATGCGTGCACCGGGCATGAGCATGATGAAGATGCCTTTGTTCTGCTGGACCTGGCTGATCACGGCCTATCTGCTGATTGCAGTCATGCCGGTGCTCGCAGGTGCGGTCACGATGGTGCTCACCGATCGTCACTTCGGCACGGCATTCTTCAATGCGGCCGGCGGCGGTGATCCCGTGCTGTATCAGCACGTGTTCTGGTTCTTCGGTCACCCCGAAGTGTACATCATGATCTTGCCGGCCTTCGGCATTGTCAGCCAGATCATCCCCACCTTCGCGCGCAAACCGTTGTTTGGCTATGCCTCGATGGTGTATGCCACGGCTTCGATTGCCATCCTGTCGTTTGTCGTGTGGGCGCACCACATGTTCACCACCGGCATGCCGGCTGCGACGCAGCTGTTCTTCATGTACGCGACGATGCTCATTGCGGTGCCTACGGGCGTGAAGGTGTTCAACTGGGTGGCCACCATGTGGCGCGGCTCGATGACCTTTGAAACACCGATGTTGTGGGCAACGGGCTTCATCTTCGTGTTCACCATGGGCGGCTTTACCGGTCTGATCTGCGCCATCGCACCGATCGACATTCAGGTACAGGATACCTACTACGTCGTGGCTCACTTCCACTACGTGTTGGTCGCGGGCTCATTGTTCGCCTTGTTCGCAGGTGCCTACTACTGGCTGCCGAAATGGACGGGCCACATGTACCCCGAAGGGATCGGCAAGCTGCACTTCTGGTGCTCGATCATCTTCTTCAACATCACTTTCTTTCCGATGCACTTCCTCGGCTTGGCCGGTATGCCGCGCCGGATTCCGGACTACTCACTGCAATTCGCCGATTTCAACGCGATTGCCTCGGTTGGGGCGTTCGGGTTCGGCCTGTCTCAGCTGATTTTCCTGGTGGCCGTGATCAAGTGTGTGAAAGGCGGCGAGAAGGCGGCAGCCAAGCCGTGGGACGGTGCTGAAGGGCTCGAATGGACGGTGCCGTCGCCGGCGCCGTACCACACCTTCGAAACGCCGCCGGTAGTCAAGTGAGGGTTGGCGTGATGGGCAAGTCGAAAGGCAATCTGCGTACTGCGTTGATTCTCTTGTCCGTCGTGCTCGTGTTCTTCATCGGCATCATGATCAAGACCGCGTTGCTGGGCCAATGAGTGATCAGGCGCAGGAAAATCGCCGCCTGCTGACCCGGTTGGGTATCGGTGCGGTGGCGATGTTCGGTTTCGGTTTTGCGTTGGTGCCGTTCTACGAGGCGGTCTGCCAAGTGACCGGCCTGCGCAACATCTTGCAGCCGGATGAGGTGCAGAACACCCAGGTTGATGCTTCGCGCAGCCTGGTGGTGGAGTTCGACGCCAACACGCGCAATCTTGCCTGGACGTTCAAACCCCTGCAGCGCGCTGTCGAGATTCATCCCGGCGAGGTGGTGCACATCGAGTACGAGGTGACGAACACGCGTGACGAGGCGATTACCGGGCAGGCGGTGCCTAGCTACGGGCCCCAGATTGCGGGTAACTTCTTCAAGAAGATCAGTTGCTTCTGCTTCGAGCAGCAAACGCTGGCTGCCAACGAGACCCGCGTGATGCCGGTGGTGTTCGTGGTCGATCCGGCGCTGCCGACCGATGTGCATACGATTACCTTGTCGTACACGTTCTTCGAAATCGAAGGAACGCGTGCGGTGGAAACGCCGAAGGGTGTTCGGGGTTGATGAGTGAGCCGAAGCGTCAAGCCGGATTCATGGCAACGCTCAAGGCGGTCATGTGGTCGTTTTTCGGCGTGCGCAAGCGGCGCGCCTATCAGGAGGACGCCGAGTCACTCAACATCAAGGCGTTGATTGTGGCGGGTGTGCTCGGCGGTGTGATTTTTGTATTGAGTATTGTGGCGTTCGTACGGTTTGTGGTCGATGTTTGATCTGCCTGCCGTAGGGATGTGTTCAGTTTTGGCGTAAATCCGGGAGATTTCCCTCATGGGTCAAACCGTAGAAAAGTATTTCGTGCCGGAACCTTCCAAGTTCCCGATTTTTGGTTCCTTTGCGCTCCTGTGCATCGGTTCGGGTGCCGTCATGTGGCTCAACAAGACGGGCCCGGGGCCCGCGGTATTCTTCGTTGGGCTGGCAACATTGATCTACATGCTGTTCGGTTGGTTTGGACAGGTGATCCGCGAGTCCGAAGGTGGCAAGTACGGCAAGAACGTCGACGCGTCCTTCCGCTGGAGCATGGGCTGGTTCATCTTCTCGGAAGTGATGTTCTTCGCCGCGTTCTTCGGCACGCTGTTCTATGTGCGAGTGATCGCGGTGCCGTCGCTCGGTTCAGACTTGAATTCGAGCCTGCTGTGGGACGGTTTTCAGGCAGCCTGGCCGACGGCCGGCCCGAACGCGGCCGACGCGTTTTCGCCGATGGAGGCTTGGGGCATTCCGGCGATCAATACGCTGATTCTGCTCACGTCCGGTGCCACGTTGACCTGGGCGCACTGGGGCATGATGAAAGACAATCGGGGGCAGCTGAAATTCGGATTGCTGCTCACCGTGTTGCTTGGCGCACTCTTCATGGCGCTGCAGGTGTACGAGTATGTGCACGCCTACCATGAGATGAACCTCAAGCTGACCAGCGGCATCTACGGTTCGACCTTCTTCATGATGACCGGCTTTCACGGCTTGCACGTGACCATCGGCGCCATCATGTTGCTGGTCATGCTCTTCCGTGTGATGGCCGGGCATTTCACCAAGGATCACCACTTCGCGTTTGAAGCCGCCGCCTGGTATTGGCACTTCGTGGATGTGGTGTGGTTGCTGCTCTTCGTAGTGGTGTACTGGCTCTAAGCGCCTGACGAAGCGATTCTGGCGTTGGCGCCGCCTTGCCCCTCGGCGGTGCGCCTGGTCAGAACCGCTTCACTTCACTTGCCAGCCGTTCTGTGGGCTCAGAGCCGGGTGTGAATCAGGCCGGTGCCATAGCCGGCCATGAGCAACAGGAACAAGCCGATCGACAAACCGACGCGAAGCGTGAGTGCCCTGACGGTACGATCGCTTTTGCCTCGGTCGCGCAGCAGATAGGTCAGGGCCGAGCCCAGACTGAGAACGATCAGTAGCAGAAACAGGATGACGACGATGCGCATGACAGCCCCCAACGTGGTGAGCGGCCAGTTTAGCCCAGCCACGACAGGAACGGGGGTGGGACAGTGCGGCGGGTGATGGATTGGCTACCGTTTGTTGTTGGCGTTTTGGTGTGTGCGGTGACGGTTCAGCTTGGGCTGTGGCAGACGCATCGCGCTGAAGAAAAGAGGGCGCTTGGCGCTCGGCTGGAGGCCGCGGAAGCGGACGCGCCACTGACAGGTGCCGACATTGACGCGACCGATGAATGGGTGCGCGTCGTGCTGGATGGAATCTGGTTGGCGGAAAAGACGATTCTTGTCGACAACCGGGTTCATGAGGGGCGGCCAGGCTATCACGTCTACACGCCGCTCAAACAGGCGGACGGCAAGATCGTGCTGGTCAGACGGGGCTGGATCGCCGCGGGGCGGGATCGCAGCCAGCAGCCTGAGGTGAGCACCTCGTCGGGGCGGGTTTCGGTCGTGGGGCGTGTGCGCATTCCCGAGAAGCGACCGTTTTCGCTGGCGCAACAGGCGGGGGTCGGTCGTTTGTGGCAGTACCTGGATCTGGCTGACTACGGTCAGGCTTTCGATGTGGTACTCGCCGGGCGGATCGTCGAGCAGACGGCGGGCGCGACCGATGATCTGGTGCGTGATTGGCCGCGGCCGGATTTGGGCGTCGATCGTCATCGCGGTTACGCGGTGCAGTGGTTTGGACTGGCGGCGCTGGCCGCGGGTTTGTGTGGGTGGTTTGGGTGGAAACGGTGGCGCGAGCATGTCAATGGCTGAAATGACTTCCGGGAATCGAAAGATGGGCAACAAGGCGCGACGCACGTTTATCGCGCTTGTCGTCGTTTGTGTGCTGCCGGTCGCAGCGTCTTACTTTGCCTATTACGTCTGGCAGCCCGAAGCGCGCATGAATTTCGGCACTTTGGTGTCGCCCGCGCCGCTGCCAGAGACCGCGCTCAAGGATGATTCCGGTCAGCCGGTCGCGCGTGCAGACATCATTGGCCGGTGGACCTATCTCGTGGTGGCTTCGTCTGATTGCTCCGAGGCGTGCCGGAATGCGCTGTATTTCACGCGCCAGGTGCGCACCGCGCAAGCCGAAGACATGGAGCGCGTCGCGCGGCAATGGCTGGTCACCGATGCCGTGCCGCCCGATGCCGCGTTGCTGGCGCAGCACTCCGAACTGCGTGTGCTGATGGCCGACGATACCTGGCGGAAACGCTTCGTGCCCGAGGGGCAGCCGCGCGTGTGGCTGGTTGATCCGCAGGGCAACGTGATGATGCGCTACCCCGATGAACTCGACGCCAAGCGCATGATCAAGGATCTGGGCCGGCTGTTGAAGTATTCGCAGCAAGGGTGAGCCACATGTATCGACGTCTCGTCTTCAGCGCGCTCACATTGACGATTCTGGTGATCGTGTTTGGTGCCTTTGTGCGCTTGTCCGACGCCGGTCTGGGCTGTCCGGATTGGCCGGGTTGCTACGGCCAGTTGAGTCCGGCGCATGCCGCCGAGCAGATTGCCGATGCGCAGTCCGTGTCGCCGCAAGGACCGGTTTCCATGCCCAAGGCGTGGAAGGAAATGATTCACCGTTATCTGGCGGCGACGCTGGGTTTCATCATTCTCGTGATTGCCGCCATGGCGTGGCGTCGGCGTGGTGAACAGGACGTGCGCACGGCGGTCGCTGTGTCGCTGGTCGGGGTGGTGATCTTCCAGGGCTTGCTCGGAAAGTGGACGGTCACGTTGTTACTCAAGCCTGCGATTGTGACCGGGCACCTGCTCGGTGGCTTGACCACCATGGCCTTGCTGACCTTGCTCGCACTGCGGGCGGCGGGTGTGCCCAGGCACACGGTGCCGGCGGGATTGGTCCGATGGGCGCGGCTCTGCCTCGTGCTGGTGATCGGCCAGATTGTGCTCGGGGGTTGGACGAGCACCAATTACGCCGCGCTGGCGTGTACCGATTTCCCTACGTGTCACGGCAGTTGGTGGCCGCAGATGGACATTGCCAACGCCTTTCACGTGGTGCGTGAGCTTGGCATGACTGCCGATGGCGAGCTGCTCTCTCATGAGGCGCTCACGGCCATCCACTGGATGCACCGCGTTGGCGCGGCCTTGGTGAGTGTCGCGCTGGTGATTCTGTCCGCACGGCTGTTTTTCGCGGGCCGCCGCGCCATGGCGCTGGCCGTTGGCGTGATGTTGCTCGGGCAGGTTGCGCTCGGCATCGGGAACGTCGTGATGAGTTTGCCGTTGGCGATGGCGGTGGCGCACAACGCCGGTGCAGCCTTGCTGTTGCTGACCATGGTGATTGTGAATGAACGTCTGTTGCCGGCACGGCAATGGGGTTGGGCAGGTAGGAGGAAGAATGAAAACGCTTACGCTTGAGCAAAACGACATCCTGCGGCGCTTGCGTCAGTTTTCGGTGCTGACGAAGCCACGGGTCAATACGCTCATTGTCTTCTGCGCCATGATCGGCATGTTCCTCGCGGTGCCGGAGGGCCTGCCCTCCGCAAGCGTCGTGCTGGCGGCGACGCTCGGCATCGCCTTCGTGGCCGGTGCGGCGGCGGCCATGAATTGCCTGGTCGAGCAGCAGATTGATGCGCGCATGGCGCGCACCCGTGCGCGCCCGACCGCCCGGGGTGAACTGGCCACCTCCGAAACGCTGCTTTTCGCGGCGGTCTTGGGCAGTCTTGGCCTATGGATTCTGTATGCGTTCGTCAACCCGCTCACGATGTGGCTCACGTTGGTGACGTTTGTCGGCTATGCCGTGGTCTATACCGTCTTCCTGAAACCGAAGACGCCGCAGAACATCGTTATCGGCGGCGCCTCCGGCGCGATGCCGCCGGTGCTCGGCTGGGCCGCGGTGACCGGCGAAGTCAGTGCCGATGCGCTGCTGCTGTTTCTCATCATCTTTGCGTGGACGCCGCCGCATTTCTGGGCGCTGGCGCTATACCGAACGGCCGACTATGCGCGCGCCGGGCTGCCCATGCTGCCGGTGACGCACGGTTCCAAATACACCCGCCTGTCGGTGCTGCTCTACACATTCATTCTGCTGGGTGTCACCTTGCTGCCGTTCGCAACGCGCATGAGCGGGCTGGTCTATCTGGCCTCTGCGGTCGTGCTCGGCGGCATCTTCCTGCGCTACGCCTGGCGTTTGTATGTCGATTACAGCGACAAATTGTCTCAGCAGACTTTCCGCTATTCGATCATCTACCTATCCTTGTTGTTTGCCGCCTTGTTGGTGGATCACTACCTGCGTTTTTGATAGGGCAAACATGCTCCGCATCCTTTTGCTGGTCACGGCATTCGTCGTGACCGCGTGCTCGCCGGCCGACAAGCCGGTGAGCTTTCACAGCACCGATATCACCGGCGCCGACTACGCGCGCAACTTCGAGCTGACCGATCACAACGGCGTTCATCGCAGCCTGGCCGATTTTCGCGGCAAGGTGGTGACCGTCTTTTTCGGTTACACCCAATGCCCCGACGTGTGCCCCACCAATCTGAGCACCATGGCGGCGGTGATGCAGGCGCTCGGCGCGGCGTCGGACCAGGTGCAAGTGCTGTTCGTGACGGTCGATCCCGAGCGCGACACACCGGCCTTGCTCAGGCAATACGTGCCGGCCTTTGATACGCGCTTTCTCGGTTTGTATGGCGATGCGAACGAGACTGCCAAGGTTGCCAAGGATTTCAAGGTGTTCTATCGCAAGGGCGGGGATACCAGCGGCCCGAACTACACCGTCGATCATTCGGCGGGCACCTATGTTTTCGATCCGCAGGGCCGCTTGAGGCTGTATGTAAAGCACGGCACGAGCGCGGAGGACATCACCTCAGATCTCCGCCAACTGCTATCGGGCCGCTAGTCACGGCCTCTCGAGAATGAAAAAGGCGACCCGCAGGTCGCCTTTTTCACATGGCAGGGCAGATCAGGCGACGGCCGCCAGCTCTCCGCGCATTTTCTTCATGGCCTTGGCTTCGATCTGGCGAATGCGCTCCGCCGACACGCCGTACTCGGCGGCCAACTCGTGCAAGGTGGCGGCCTTGCCTTCGTCGTCGTGCAGCCAGCGGGCTTCGATGATGCGGCGGCTGCGGTCGTCCAGGTTCTCGAGCGCGAGGCGCAGGCCTTCGCTGGCCAGATGGGCTTGCTCGGTCTGCTCGAGCACTTCGACCGGTTCCGCGCCCGGGTCGGGCAGATAGGCGATCGGCGCGAAGCGTTCTTCGTCCTCGTCGCGCCCGCCGTCGAGGGGGACGTCCTGCCCGCCCAGACGGGTTTCCATCTCGACGACTTCTTCCGGTTTCACGCCGAGTTGTTCGGCCACCACGGCCACATCATCCGGGCTCAGCGCAGCGCTGTCTTTCTTGAAGCTGCGCAGGTTGAAGAAGAGTTTGCGTTGGGCCTTGGTGGTCGCCACCTTGACCAGACGCCAGTTCTTGAGGATGTACTCGTGAATTTCGGCCTTGATCCAGTGAATGGCAAAGGAAACGAGGCGCACGCCACGACGCGGGTCGAAACGCTTGACCGCTTTCATGAGGCCGATATTGCCTTCCTGAATCAGGTCGGCGTGGGGCAGGCCATAGCCGAGATAGCCTCGGGCGATCGCCACCACCAGTCGCAGATGCGACAGCACCAATTCGCGCGCAGCGTCCACATCGCTTTCGTCATGAAAACGGGTCGCGTACTCGCGTTCCTGCTGCTCGCTCAACATCGGTACCCGGTTCGCGAACTGGATGTACTGATCGATACTGCCGACGGAGGTCGGTGCAGGCAAGGACATCAGGTGTGTCATATGCAAGAGTCTCCCTTTCTATTGCTCACTATTTTAGCACTCGATGGATGTGAGTGCTAACAGCGGAAAATGTTCCCGATTCTTGAGATTTTCGTGTCCGGGGAAGGGGGTGACCGGCCGTTCGGAGGAGGAGCCCCGCCGTATAAGCTGACGTCGCCCGAATGCGCGTTATCCTGTGCGAACATTGCGTTCTCGGGTCAAGTTTCCCTGCGCTTTGTCGTAAAAACCCTCGTTGTGTCAGTTGATTGCGAATCCATGTTCATCAACAGGATGATATGTCTGACGATTTAAATGCGATGGCGGTACCGCCTGCGGAGCCGGCGCCGGCCATCGAGCGTCCTGTCGACGATCCGCATCGGCCCGATGCCTTGCTTGAATGCCTGCTGGTCGTGGCGCGTGCACACGGCTGCGCTTTGACGCGCGATGCGGCGACCGCCGGTCTGCCGCTCAGCAATCATCGCCTCACGCCATCGCTGTTCCAGCGCGCCGCGCAGCGGGCCGGGCTGGCGAGTCGTTTGGCGCGCCGGCCGCTGGCGCGCTTGAACGCCGACCTGTTTCCGGTGGTGTTGCTGCTCGAAGGTGAGCACGCCTGCGTGTTGCTGGGCTGGACGGATGACGGGCAGGCACGCGTGATCTATCCCGATCTGGGCGAGGCCGAGGTAGTGGTTTCGCTCGACAGCCTGGAGGCGCGCTACCTGGGCCGCGCGCTTTTTGTTCGCCCGCGTTTCCGCTTCGATGCGCGTACGCCTGAAGTCGGCTCGGTAAAGCACCGGCATTGGTTCTGGGGCGCCATCAATGAGAACCGCCCGCTCTACCGCGACGTGCTGTTAGCGGCGTTTCTCATCAACCTGTTTGCCGTGGCCTTGCCCTTGTTCACGATGAATGTGTACGACCGGGTGGTGCCCAACAATGCGGTCGAGACCTTGTGGATGCTGGCCATTGGCGTGTCGTTGGTGATGGTGGGGGATCTGGCGCTGCGTACCATGCGCGGCTACTTCATCGACTTGGCGGGCAATCGGGTGGACGTCAAACTGTCTGCCTACATCATGGAGCGGGTGCTGGGAATCCAGATGGAGCAGCGACCGGTATCGGCCGGCTCGTTTGCGGCCAATCTGCGCTCGTTCGAGACGGTGCGCGACTTCATTACCTCGGCGACCGTCAATGCCTTTGTCGATGTGCCCTTTGCGTTGATCTTCGTTGCGGTGATCGGGTGGATCGCATGGCCGATGATCATCCCCATCTTCATCGGTGTGGTGCTGGTGTTGCTGTACGCGATGAGCGTCCAGAGCAAGATGCACGAGCTGGCGGAGACGACCTATCGGGCCGGTGCCTTGCGCAACGCCACGCTGGTGGAGAGTCTTGTCGGGCTCGAAGCCGTCAAGTCCTTGGGGTGTGAAGGACACATGCAGCGCAAGTGGGAGCAGAGCGCGAGTTTTCTGGCGCGGGTGAGCTCGCAGTTGCGCCTGTTGTCGTCGACGACCACGAATGGCGCGATGTGGGTTCAGCAGACGGTGAATGTGGCGGTCATCGTGCTCGGTGTCTATTTGATCGGCGATGGCGAGTTGAGCATGGGCGGGCTGATCGCCTGTTCGATGTTGTCGTCCCGCGCGTTGGCGCCGGTCGCGCAGGTGGCTGGCTTGCTGACGCAGTATCACAACGCGTCGACAGCCCTCACGTCGCTCAATGAAATCCTGTCGCGCCCGGTTGAACGGCCGGAGGATTCGAACTTCGTCAGCCGTTCGCACTTTGAAGGCCATATCGAGTTCAAGGATGTGAGCTTTCAGTATCCGGGGCAGGACTACCTCGCGCTGCGCAATGTGTCGTTTTCGATTGCGCCGGGGGAGCGGGTGGCGGTTCTGGGGCGTGTCGGCTCCGGCAAGACCACCTTGCACAAGCTCATTCTCGGCCTCTATCGACCGACCGAGGGCGCCGTGCTCATCGACGGCATCGACCAGCGCCAGCTGGACCCCGCCGAGTTGCGGCGTCATGTCGGCTATGTGCCGCAGGACGTGACGCTGTTCTACGGCAGTCTGCGGGACAACCTCACCATCGCCTCGCGTGATGCTGACGATACCGACGTGTTGCGTGCCAGCGAGATTGCCGGTATCGCGGAATTCGTGAACGGCCATCCTCAGGGTTTCGACATGCTGGTCGGCGAACGCGGCGAGTCGCTCTCCGGCGGGCAGCGTCAAGGGGTGGCGATCGCGCGCGCGTTCATCAACGACCCGCCGATTCTGCTCATGGACGAACCCACGGGCTCGATGGACCACTCCAGCGAAGAACATGTGAAACGCCAGTTGCGTGAGCACGCGGCGGGCAAGACCGTGATCGTCATTACCCACCGCACGTCGTTGCTGGAATTGGTCGATCGCATCATCGTGGTCGATGCCGGCAAGATCGTGGCCGACGGGCCGAAGGCGCAAGTGGTCGAAGCGTTGCGTCAGGGGCGCATCGGGAGAGCCGCATGAGTCACATCGGCGAGGACAACTTCGAGCGCATTGGCCAGGTGTCGGGCGCCGTGTCGCGCCGTACCCGGCCGCTGTTCGACCGCATCTTCAGCCGCTGGCTGCCGGCGCAGGACGCCAATGACGTCGACTGGGTGAGCGACGCCGACTGGGCCAGCCTGCAGCAGGAGCCCCTGCGTGCGCGCGGCTTGCTCCGTGTGGCGCTGGCTGTGCTGATCGGACTGATCGTGTGGGCCGCCTTCGCCGAGATCGACGAGGTGACGCGCGGGGAGGGGCGGGTCATTCCCTCGAGTCAGTTGCAGGTGTTGCAATCGTTCGATGGTGGCGTTGTCGAGGAAATTCTGGTGCGCGAAGGCGATACCGTCGAGGCCGGGCAGGTGCTCGTGCGTATCGACCCGACCCGCTTCGTCTCTTCCTTGCGCGAAAACCAGGTGCAGTACCTCGCGCTGGTCGCCAAGGCCGCGCGGCTGCGTGCCATTGCCGACGGTGAGCCCTTTGTGCCGCCCGAAGAGGTCGTCAAGGGCGCGCCCATGGTGCTCGAGCAGGAGCAGGCCTTGTACGAGTCGACACAAGCCGAGCTGGATGCCGAGCTGGCTATCGCCAGGCAGCAAGTGGCGCAGCGCAAGCAAGAGCTTGTTGAAGTGCGCTCTCGTCTCGCCCAGGCATCCCGCGGGCTGGCGCTGACCACGCAAGAGTTGAATGTGACCCGACCCCTGCTCAAATCGGGCGCGGTGTCGGAAGTCGAATTGCTGCGCCTGGAGCGGGATGTCAGCAGGCTTCGTGGCGAGCGCAACCAGGCGAGCGCACAGATTTCCCGCATCGAATCGTCCATAGTCGAAGCCGAGCGCAAGATTCAGAACGTGGAGCTGACCTTCCGCAACGGCGCCAGCGCCGAACTCTCCGACACCATGGCGAAACTCAACAGCCTGTCGGAAGGCAGCACCGCGCTCGCCGATCGCGTCAAGCACGCCGAGGTGCGCTCGCCGATGCATGGCACCGTCAAGCGCCTGCTGATCAACACCATCGGCGGCGTGGTTCAGCCCGGAAAAGAGGTGGCGGAAGTCGTGCCGCTCGACGACGCGTTGGTGCTCGAAGCGAAGATCCGGCCGCAGGACATCGCCTTTCTTCGTCCCGGTCTGCCGGCCCTGGTGAAATTCACCGCCTACGATTTTGCGATCTATGGCGGGCTCGATGCGACGGTCGAGCAAATCGGTGCGGATACCGTGATCGACGACAAGGGCAACGCCTTCTACGTGGTGCGTGTGCGTACCAAGGCTTCAAGTTTGGGTGCCAACTTGCCGATCATTCCAGGCATGGTGGCGCAAGTAGACGTGCTGACGGGCAAGAAGACCATCCTGGCCTATCTGCTCAAGCCGGTGCTGCGCGCCAAGGCCAATGCCTTGACGGAACGATGACACGACATCTGTTCATTTCCTCGCGATCGAACCTGCTGCCGCGCTGGCAGCAGGCGTTTGCCGACGCCCGTATCGCGACGGATCTTGGTGGTCAGCGTCCTGACGTGGTGTGGTGGGCGCCGTCGTCGTTCGAACTCGATACCCTCAAGCGGTTGCTGGCCCGGGTTGGCGGCAAGGCGCCGGTCATCGTGTTGTCTTCCACGCCGCAGCCCGCCGAAGCGATGCAGGTGCTTGCGGCCGGCGCGCGCGGTTATTGCCACGCCTACGCCACGCCCGAAATGATGCGTGAAGTGGCCACGGCCGTCAGCCATGGCGGCCTGTGGTTGGGCCCTGAACTCATGAGCACCATGATCGGTGCGGCCAGCAAACAACTGCTCGACGCGGAGTCCCCCGCGCCGCATGCCTTGGAATCGCTGACCCCCCGAGAACGTGCCGTCGCGCTCGAAGTCGCCAGCGGTGCCACCAACAAGGAAGTGGCTCGCCTGCTCAATATCACCGAGCGTACGGTCAAGGCGCACCTGAGCGCCGTGTTCGAAAAGCTCGACGTGCGCGACCGCTTGCAGTTGGTCCTCAAATTCAAGGACCTGAGTACGTGCGTCGATCGCGCTGCCTGAGCGCGCCATTCGCACCCTGTCCACCGGTCCAATAGGCGTCACCGCCGCGCGGCCGTAAATTCCCAGTATCGAATCAGTCTATGCCGGCCCCGTGTGCCGGCGATCGGAGAAGTACATCATGGCCACCTCGCAACCCATCGCCTCCGTTGTCGCCGTCACCGGTGAAGCCTACGCCCGCAATCCCGAAGGAGAACTGCGAGCGCTCAAGCCCGGCGATGTGCTGCGTGAAGGCGATGTGATCATCACGCGCGACGGCGGCCAGGTCGAGCTCAAGACCGCCGATGGCCAGATGCTCCAGATCGAGCCCAACGAAACCGTGGCGATGACGGTCGAACTGAGCGAGACGACGCGTCCGGGCGCTGAAGAAGCGGTCCTCGGCGACGCCACCATCGATCAGGTCATTCAAGCGCTTGACGGCGGCGGCGATATCGACGCGGTTCTCGAAGCCCCCGCCGCAGGTCTGGGTGGCGCAGGTGCCGGCGGCGACGGCAACAGTTTCGTGCGTCTGCTGCGCATCGCAGAAGATTTGGACAACCAGTCCTTCGAGTTCGAAACAGCGCAAGCGCGCGAGCTCCCGACCTTCGAGGTCGGCAGCGATGAACTCGAGCCAGAGGCGGAGACAGTGCCGGCCGCCGTGCCCAGCGCGTCGCCGGGACCCGTCATCACCGTGCCCGACACCGACGGCGGAGCGAACGCCACCGACACCACCTTGCCGGAAGACTCCGGCCCGGTTGCAGGCTCCTTCACGGTATCGGCCGAAGCCGGTATCGACACCGTCACGGTGGGTGGCACCCCGGTCACGCTCGCGCAGCTGAACAACCTGGGCACCACCCCGGTCAGCATCAACACCGGAGAAGGCACGCTGGTGCTCACCGGCTACAACGCCGCCACCGGCGTGATCAGCTACAGCTACGACCCGGACGTGCAGGACCACAGCGGTGGTCCGATCGTCGACAGCATCGCCATCGACGTGCTGGACAACAACGGGGTCACGAGCAGCGACAGCCTGGACATCGGCATCACCGACTCGACCCCGACAGCGGTGGCCGACGCCAACAGCGTCACTGAAGACTCGGTGCTCAGCGCCAGCGGCAACGTCTACACCAACGACACCATCGGCGCCGACGGCGCCCCGGTCGCAGGCGCCGTCACCCCGGCGAGCACCAACCTGACTTACGGTTCCCTGGTCCTCAACGCCGACGGCAGCTACACCTACGCGCTGGACAACGCCAATGCCACGGTCAATGCCCTGAACGACGGTGACACGCTCACCGACAGCTACACCTACACGATCACCGACGCCGACGGATCGACCTCGACGGCCACGCTGACACTGACCATCAACGGTCACACCGATGGCGCCCCGATCATCACCGTGCCGGACACCGACGGTGGGGCCAATGCCACCGATACCACCTTGCCGGAAGACAGTGGTCCGGTTGCAGGCAGCTTCACGGTATCGGCCGAAGCCGGTATCGACACCGTCTCCGTCGGCGGCACCCCGGTGACCTTGGCGCAGCTGAACG
>JBNKNO010000024.1:0-14576 GCA_050293885.1 Rhodocyclaceae bacterium
ACGTGGTCGCCGCGTCCAGGTGGGCGCGGATGTCGTCGAAGGCGTCGGCGTCGAGCAGGAGCTCGAGGGCGTTGCCGAAGCGCTCGTTCGGGCGGGGGCGGACGAGCCGCTCCGTGGTGGGGGTGCCGGCGCCGGTGCGCCGCCGCCTTGGGCCGGTGCCTGGCGCGGTGCCGGACGGCTGTTCTGGGCTGCTGGCGCGCCGTACTCGTCGCCGCCCATCGGCACGTCGCCGCCGGTGTCGCCACGGCCACCGAGCATCTGCATTTCGTTGGCGCGGATCTCGGTGGTGTAGCGGTCCTGGCCGTTCTGGTCCTGCCACTTGCGGGTACGCAGATTGCCCTCCACATACACCGGGCGGCCTTTCTTCAAGTACTGCCCGGCGATCTCGGCCAGCTTGCCGAAGAACACCACACGGTGCCATTCGGTCGCCTCGCGCTTTTCGCCGGTCTGCTTGTCTTTCCAGGTGTCCGTGGTCGCAATGCTGACGTTGCAGATGGCATCGCCCGAGGGGGCGTACCGAATTTCCGGGTCGCGCCCGAGGTTGCCGACCAGAATCACTTTGTTGACCGATGCCATGCCCGTCTCTCCTCCATGCCAACCGCCAATAGGCCTAATCGGTTGGCTGTGTTCATATCATTCGTGCCCGCGCCCGTGTCCCACACGGTCAGGACCTTCGATTCCGCCCACGACGCCCGCCCCACACAACAATGGAGCGAGGCCGTACGCGATCGTTCGCAGTATACAATGCAGCGCCGCTGCCGATGCCTGTGTTGTCGACAGGAGATGGCATATTTGTCGCCCGCTCACCACCGCACGAGGATTGAGCCTGCGCGCGACGAGCGGGCTCAGTCGGCGCCAGCGCCGATGAGCTGGCGCATTTGCGCCTCGTCCCAGCGATCGAGGTTGACCTTGAGATGAGCCATGCGCGATTCGGGCTCGACCACCGCTTCGCGGACGCCGGGCAAATCGACGATTCGGGCGCGCACCTCGTCGAGATCGACCGACGGCCCGATCGAGTAGCTGCGCGCGACGACTTTCGGCGGGGGCAGCATGGTCATCGCAACCCCCAGCCAAACCACGGCCAACGCAGTAGTCATGACGAACACCGCGTCGGGGCTGACATGCTGGCTCAACCAGCCACCGAGGCTGGCGCCGATGAACAACCCCAATGCCTGCGTGGTGTTGTACACCCCCAACGCCGCACCCTTGTTGCGGGGCGGTGCAATGCGCGACACCAGCGAGGGCAGCGTGGCTTCGAGAATGTTGAAAGCGACGAAGAACAGCACCAGGCAGATGGCGATGGACCACATGCCGGCGCGCCCGAACAGGAAGCCGAGTTGGGTGAGCGCGAGCAGGCCGATCGCGCCGACAAACACGGGCTTCAGCCGATTCTTGCGCTCCGCCATGATGATGGCCGGCACCATGAAGGCAAAGCTGACAAGCACTGCGGGCAGATACACCTGCCAGTGCAAAGCCACGGGCAGGCCGCCCTTGGCCACCAGCGCAGCCGGGATCACCACGAACATGGCCATCTGCACCAGGTGCAGCGTGAAGATACCGAGATTCAAACGCAGCAACTGGGTGTTGCGCAGCACGCCGGCGAAACTCACCGGTTTGGCCTCGACCTTGGGCGGATTGGGAACCACGCGGCGCAACACCACCACGGCGAACAGCGACAGCCCGGCGGTGAGCCAGAAAATGCCGGACATGCCGATGGCGGCGTACAGCAAGGGCGCCGCGACCAATGAGATGGCGAACACCATGCCGATGCTCGAGCCGATCATGGCCATGACCTTGGTGCGATGCTGCTCGCGGGTCAGATCGGCCGCAAGTGCGGTCACCGCGGCCGAAATGGCACCGGCGCCCTGCAGCGCCCGCCCGGCAATCACCCATTTGACCGTACCGGCCATGGCCGCGAGTGCCGAGCCGCCGGCGAACAGGATCAAGCCGAAAATGATCACCGGCTTGCGGCCGAATCGGTCGGACGCGAGGCCGAAGGGGATCTGGAAACAGGCTTGCGTGAGCCCATAGATACCCAGCGCCAGCCCGACCAGCGTGAGGTTTTCCCCACCCGGCAAACCGTGGGCGTGAATGGCGAACACCGGCAGTATGAGAAACAGGCCGAGCATGCGCAGGCCAAAGATCCCCGCAAGCGACGCGCCAGTGCGGCGTTCAGCGGGGGTCATCTTGTCGGAGGTAGCCATGGGAGATGGGGTTTGGTCAGGGCGGAGCGAGTTGCGTATATTAGCAGGTTGCGCCGGCCCGACGCAGCGCACGCGGGCCCACATCGGCCTTGCGCGATCCACCTTGGCAGGACCCGCTACGCGCGGGGAATAAAGCGGTCATGGACGACATTCGTATCCGCGGTGCTCGCACCCACAACCTGAAGAACATCAACCTCGATCTGCCGCGCAACCGGCTCACGGTCATCACCGGCCTGTCGGGCTCGGGCAAGTCGTCGCTGGCCTTCGACACGCTCTACGCCGAAGGCCAGCGACGCTACGTGGAATCGCTGTCGGCCTACGCCCGCCAGTTTCTGCAGTTGATGGAAAAACCGGATGTGGACCTGATCGAGGGCCTGTCGCCCGCCATCTCGATCGAGCAGAAGGCCACCAGCCACAATCCGCGCTCGACGGTGGGCACGGTCACCGAAATCCACGACTACCTGCGCCTGCTCTATGCGCGCGCCGGTATCCCGCACTGCCCCGACCACCCGGAACACGCGCTCGAAGCGCAGAGCGTGAGCCAGATGGTGGACCACGTACTCGCTCTGCCCGAAGACACCAAGCTGATGATCCTGGCGCCGGCGGTGAGTGGCCGCAAGGGCGAGCAGCTCGATCTGTTTGCCGAATTGCGCGCCCAGGGCTTCGTGCGCGTACGCGTCGATGGCGAGGTGGTCGAACTCGATGCCGTGCCCAAGCTGGACAAGAACAAGCGACACGACATCGATGTGGTCATCGACCGGCTCAAGGTGCGCGCTGATGTACGCCAGCGCCTGGCCGAATCCTTCGAAACGGCGCTGACTCACGCGGAAGGCCGTGCCATCGCGCTGGAGATGGACAGCGGCGCCAGCCACCTGTTTTCGTCTCGTTTTGCCTGCCCGGTATGCCAGTTCGCGCTGGCCGAACTCGAGCCCCGCCTGTTCTCCTTCAACAACCCGGCCGGCGCCTGCCCGACATGCGATGGCCTCGGCATCATGGACTTTTTCGACCCGGCCCGGGTCGTCGCCCATCCGCACCTGTCGCTGGCCGGCGGCGCCATTCGCGGCTGGGACCGGCGCAACCAGTTCTATTTCCAGATGCTCACTTCGCTGGCCAACCACTACCAATTTGACGTGGAAACGCCCTTTGAGGATCTGCCGGAGAAGGTGCGCGAGGTGGTGCTGCACGGCAGCGGCAAGACCATCATTGCCTTCCACTATCTTTCCGACAGCGGCCGCTCGGTCCTAAAGGAACACCCGTTCGAGGGCATCATCCCCAACCTCGAACGCCGCTACCGCGAAACCGACTCGCTCACCGTGCGCGACGAGCTCGCCAAACTGCGCGCCGAGCAGCCCTGCCCCAATTGCGGCGGCACCCGCCTGCGCGCCGAAGCCCGCCACGTGCTCATCGGCGAACGCAATCTGCCTGAAGTGAGCTGCATGCCGCTAGCCGAGTGCGCGCGGTTCTTCGAGCATCTCACGCTCTCCGGCCATCGCGCCCAGGTGGCCGACAAGATCGTGCGCGAGGTCACCAGCCGGCTGCAATTCCTCATCAACGTCGGGCTCAACTACCTGACGCTGCACCGCTCGGCGGACACGCTGTCGGGCGGCGAAGCGCAGCGCATCCGCCTCGCCAGCCAGATCGGCTCCGGCCTGACCGGCGTGATGTACGTGCTCGACGAGCCCTCGATCGGCCTGCACCAGCGAGACAACGACCGCCTGCTGGGCACACTCAAACGCCTGCGCGACATGGGCAACACGGTCATTGTCGTCGAGCATGACGAGGACGCCATCCGCGCTGCCGATCACGTGGTCGACATGGGCCCCGGCGCGGGGGACCACGGCGGCGAAGTAATTGCCGAAGGGCTGCCCGAAGACATCGCCACGCATGCCGAATCGCTCACCGGGGCCTACCTCTCGGGACGGCGCAGCATTGCCGTGCCGGCCACACGCACGCCGCCGCGCGATGACCGCGTGCTGGCGCTCCGCGGATGTGCCGGCAACAACCTCAAGGGCGTCGACCTGCACTTGCCCGTGGGGCTGTTTACCTGTGTGACCGGCGTCTCCGGCTCGGGCAAGTCGACGCTCATCAACGACACCCTGTACGCCGTCGCGGCGCGCCATCTTTATGGCTCCAACACCGACCCCGCCGCGCATGAATCCGTCGATGGCCTGGCCTTCCTCGACAAGGTCATCAACGTCGACCAGTCACCCATCGGCCGCACCCCGCGCTCCAACCCGGCCACCTACACCGGCCTGCTCACGCCCATCCGCGAACTGTTCGCCGGCGTGCCCGATGCACGCGCGCGCGGCTACGGGCCGGGCCGCTTCTCGTTCAACGTCAAGGGCGGGCGCTGCGAGGCCTGCCAGGGCGACGGCCTCATCAAGGTGGAGATGCACTTTCTGCCCGACATGTACGTGCCCTGCGACGTGTGCCACGGCAAACGCTACAACCGCGAAACGCTGGAAATCCGCTACAAGGGCCGCACCATTCACGACGTGCTGGAAATGACCGTGGAACAGGCGCTGGACTTCTTCGCCCCCGTCCCCGTGGTCGCGCGCAAGCTGCAAACGCTCATGGACGTGGGCCTGGGCTACATCCGCCTGGGGCAGAGCGCCACCACGCTGTCGGGCGGCGAAGCCCAGCGTGTGAAGCTCGGGCTGGAGCTGTCGAAACGCGACACCGGCCGCACCCTCTACATCCTCGACGAGCCGACCACCGGGCTGCACTTCAAGGACATCGAGATGCTGCTGGCGGTGCTGCATCGGTTGCGTGACCACGGCAACACCGTGGTGGTCATCGAGCACAATCTCGACGTCATCAAGACCGCCGACTGGCTGATCGACCTCGGCCCGGAAGGCGGCGACGGCGGCGGCACGATCCTCGCCGAAGGCACGCCCGAAACGATCGCCACCACGAAAGGCAGCCATACGGGCCGCTATCTCGCGCCGCTACTCACATCGCGCGCCGAATAGCCCTATCCGGCGCGGGTGGTTCGGCCCGAGCGCCTCGCGAGCGTGGAAAAATGTAACACAGCGTTGCAGCGCTCGCCGATCACGCCCCAATCCCGGCCGGATAGCGCAAACTTGGCCTTGAATCTGCACAATATTGCTAGCGTTGCTACCTATCACTTTGGTCAAAGGAGAAGGCGTCATGGCGGAAAACGACATCCCGGAAACGCCGGAAGCCCGCTTTCTGAATCGCGTCGAACGTCGCCTGAAGGTCCTCGAAACCCTCGAAAAGGCCGGTATGGGCATCTACCTGCCCCCCGACGCCCAACAACGCAAGGCGGCCATCGACATGTTGGCACGCCTGATCGCGCGGCAACGTGAGCTGCCCGCCATTTCTCGCGACGCCATGGCACAAGCGGCCAGCGAAATAGAAAAACGGCTGGAGTCCATGCAAAAGCAGCTGCCCAGCGACGTGCAGTACCGCAACCGTATCCGCAGCAGCTGGTAGGTCCGCGGGCGCCGATCAGAGTTCGGAAAAGGGCTTGGTAGCGGCGGTGTCCACTTCGACCGACATCGCCTCGGCCAGCGTTTTCAGGTCGGACGAGAGGCGCGAGAGCACCGGCTCCGGCAAACGCCCCAGCGCATCCGGCAACAAACCGGCCACCGGCTCGGGCGCGCGATCCAGCACGGCCCGGCCGGCGTCGGTCACATACAAATTCACCACGCGCTGGTCACGCGCCGAACGCTCACGACGAATGAACCCGCTTTTTTCCGCCTTGGCGAGCAAGTTGCTGACGGTCGACGGATGAATCGCCATCGCCGAGGCCAGTTCGCTCACACGAATGCCGGGCTGACGCGCCACCACGGCAAGTGCCCACACCTGCGCGCCGCCAGCGCCACAGCGCCGCTCGACCGTTTGCAAATGCTGACGAACCGCCGCGTAAATGGAGCGAAACAACCCGAGTGCTTCGTGCGCAGAGGGATTCAAGCCTGACCGCCCATGCAATGGAGTTTGAAGATAGGCGGGATCATAGGCGGCGACACCGGGGCGCGTCCACTCCTGCCCACTCGCCTCAGTCGGCAAACCCCTGTGGATTGTCCGACTGCCAGCGCCACGCATCCACGCACATGTCGTCCAGGCCATATTCGGCACGCCATCCCAACTCGCGCTCGGCAAGCGTCGGATCGGCGTAGCACTGGGCAATATCGCCCGCTCGTCGCGGCGCGATGCGGTAAGGCACGGCCCGCCCGGAGGCGTGCTCGAACGCCTTGACCACATCGAGCACGCTGTAGCCCTGCCCGGTACCGAGATTGATGGTCAGCACGCCCGCGCCCGACATGAGACGTTCGACCGCACGCACATGGCCCTTGGCCAGATCGACCACGTGGATGTAGTCGCGCACCCCGGTGCCGTCCGGCGTCGGGTAGTCGTCGCCAAACACCTGCAACTGTGGCAAACGGCCAATCGCCACTTGGGTCACATAGGGCATGAGGTTGTTGGGGATTCCGTTCGGGTCTTCGCCGATGCGCCCCGATCGATGCGCGCCGACCGGATTGAAGTAGCGCAGCAGCGCCACATGCCATTGCGGATCTGCGGCCGCGACGTCTGCAAGGATGTACTCGAGCATCCACTTGGTTCGGCCATAGGGATTGGTCGGGCCGGTGGGAAAATCTTCACGAATCGGCACGCTGGCGGGGTCGCCATACACGGTTGCCGATGAGCTGAACACGATGCGTTTGACACCATGCTCCGCCATCGCTTCAGCAAGGCATACCGTGCCGCTCACGTTGTTGTCGTAATAGGCCATCGGCTGGCTGACCGACTCGCCCACCGCCTTCAGCCCGGCGAAGTGGATCACCGCATCGAAGGCATGGGCGTCGAAAATGCGATCGAGCGCCGCCCGGTCGCGAATGTCGGCTTCATAACTCGCGCGCAATGAACGCCCGGCGATATCCGCCACCCGCGTGAGCGATACCGGTTTGCTGTTGCTGTAGTTGTCGAGCACGACGACGTCGTGACCCGCTTCGAGCAACTCGACACAAGTGTGGGAGCCAATATAACCGGCGCCGCCGGTCACCAATACGCATGCCATGTCGCTACCACCTGTTGTCTGTCTCGTGCCGCGCATGATACCGCCATCGACGACTTGAATCCGTGACAGATTAAGAGCGCAGCCTCGCGGACGGCGCCTCTTCGGCGGAGCCTATCTGCTACTGGTGATGCTTCGCGCCGTGGTTCATGCCGCCCGCAGTCAGCGCCCGCACCGGCACGTCGACCCGTTGTTCTGTGATCTCGCCTTCGGCACCGCGCAGACGCAAGGTGATCGGCACGATCGCGCCCTCGGCCAGCGGTGCCTTGAGCCCCATGAGCATGATGTGATATCCGCCAGGCTTGAGCTCAACGGTCTGGCCCGACGGCAAGGCAAGCGCGTCGATCGGTCGCATCTTCATGATGTCGTTCGTCATGAGCATTTCGTGGACTTCGGTCACACTCGCCGCCGGGCTGCTGGCACCCACCAGCGTGGTATCGGCAGCGGCCGTCAGATGCATGAACGCGCCGGTGGCCTTTTGCGCCGCAACGGTGCCACGCACCCAGGCTTTCTCAACGAGCACATCGCTCGCCCACACGGGCGTCCAAGCAAGCAAAAAAGTCGAGGCGACCAACGTCCGGGTGAACAGCATGTGATTCTCCTTGTGCGTGATGACGCATAGGCTACCGCAGGCGGCCGGCCAACGGATGCGGCAGGATGTCGCAGCGCGCGGCAAATCGTGGCAATCGGCGATAATGTCGGCGTGGATACACACGCGCTCACCGCATTTACGCGGTCACAGGATATGCCTTCGGTTCCCGCTTCCCTCGGCCGATTGGTCTCGCTGCGCTGGTTGTCGGTCGCGCTCATGCTCGCCGCTGGATTGGTTGTCGCGCCGCTGTCTTCCATCGACATCCCGCTGACCGCCATTCTGACCATCTCCGCGCTACTCGCGCTGTGGAACCTGATTACCCGAAAGATCTTCGATTTGCACCAGGATGCGGGTGTATGGCACCTGTTCTTTGATCTGACGGTCGATTTGGTGGCGTGGAGCAGCTTTCTGTATCTCACGGGCGGCGCCACCAACCCCATGATTTCACTGCTGCTGCCACTGATCGCCGTCGCCGCAACCATGCTCCCCGGACGACTGGCATGGCCGCTGGCTGCACTTGCCGTGTGCGCCTATTCATGGCTGTGGTCACATCATCTTCCGCTACATCTGGCGAATCCGGCGCACGCCGTGTCGTGGCACCTGGGCGGAATGTGGGCGACGTTCGCGGTCTCGGCGTTCGTGATTGTCGGCTACATAACTCGCATGACGCGCGCAATGCGCCTGCGCGACCAGGCGCTTGCGAATGCCCGCGAGCAGCAGATGAGAAATGAACGCGTCGTCGCGCTCGCGAACCTCGCGGCGGGCGCTGCCCACGAGCTGGGCACACCGCTGGGTACGATGCGCCTGCTGGTCGATGAGCTCAAGCGGGACATACACGAGGGGGAGGCGGCCGACGATCTTCAACTCATGACACAGCAGATCGATCAGTGCAAGACCATCCTCTCTCGTCTGACCGCGGCGACAGGACGCGCGCGCGCGGACGATCCGGCAACCCTCCCGGTCAAGATCTGGCTCGATCAGCTGATTGCACCGCTGCAGGCGCAACGCCCCGGCGTGACGCTGGTTCGCCATGATGCCGACCCGGATGCACCTGTCCGTGTGGATGTGGCCTTCGAGCAGGCGATCCGCAATCTGGTCAGCAACGCCGTCACGGCGTCGGAGGGGAAGCCGGTAAAAATCGAAACCCGACAACGCGGGGACATGATCGAACTGAAAATCACCGACCGCGGTCCCGGGCTTCCCGCCGAGATCATCGACACCCTGAATCACCCGGAAATTCGATCAAACCTGCCCACCGAGGGTCTCGGCATCGGGCTGCTACTTACGCTCTCATCGATCGAGCATTGCGGCGGCTCGCTCGACTATGACACCCACCAAGATCGGGGAACGGTTGCCATCGTGATTGTCCCCCTCGCCACGCCATGACACAGCTATCGCCAATCCACTCCGCGCTTGTCATAGACGACGACGCGACCTTCAGCCGGGTGCTGCAACGCGCCTTGGGTCATCGCAACATCGATGCACACTGCGCCGTCGATGAGACGACCGCCTTTGAATGCCTGCGAAGCCATCGCCCTGATGCTGTCATTCTCGACCTCAACCTGGCTGGCGCGTCAGGGCTTGCGCTGATAGAGCCGATCCTCGCACTGCAACCCAATGCACGCATTCTCGTCCTCACCGGCTACGCGAGCATCGCGACCGCGGTTGAAGCGATCAAGCTGGGCGCCTATCAGTATTTGGCAAAACCAACTGACGTGGACACCATTCTGAACGCGCTCGACGCAGGTGATGCTGAACGCGCCCCTCCCGACGTTCCCTTATCGCCGATGTCGGTCAACCGGCTTGAATGGGAGCACATCCAACGAATACTCGCCGAAAACGACGGGAACATCTCTGCCACCGCCCGGGCGCTCAAGATGCACCGCCGGACCTTGCAGCGAAAACTCGCCAAACGTCCGGTGAAAGGGTGAACGTGGGTCAGCGGTAATGGACAAGCTACGCTTCGACAAGTGGCTCTGGGCCGCGCGCTTCTTCAAGACCCGTTCACTCGCAAGCACCGCGATTGACGGAGGAAGGGCGCACCTGAACGGCGCACGCGTCAAACCCGCTCACGCCATCCGCATTGGCGACACCGTCGACGTCACCCGAGGCACCGAACGTCTGACCGTCTCCGTACTCGCGCTATCCGACAAGCGCGGCGCGGCGCCGATCGCACAGGGCTTGTACCAGGAAACCGAGGAAAGCGTGGCACGTCGTGAGCGCCAATCCGATACCCCGGCCGAAACCGGGCGTCGTGGCGGCCGACCGACCAAGCAAGACCGCCGCCGAATCCAACAACTGAAAACTCCGCTAGAAAAATAAAAAACCGGCCATGGTGGCCGGTTTTCTATCTTGCGCGTCGCACAGTAGATCAGGCAGCCTGATCTTCCTCTGCAGGCGCTTCGACGGGTGCTTCTTCGCCTTCGGGGCGATCGAGCAACTCGACATACGCCATCGGCGCATTGTCACCATCGCGGAACCCGAACTTGAGAATACGCAGGTAGCCGCCGTTCCGCTCAGCGTACCGGGGACCAAGCACGTCGAAAAGTTTGACGACCATGTCACGATCGCGCAAGCGGTTGAATGCCAGACGACGGTTGGCGACGGATGGCTTCTTGCCCAACGTGATGAGCGGTTCGACAACGCGACGCAGCTCCTTTGCCTTGGGCAGTGTGGTTTTAATCGCTTCGTGCTGCAGCAGCGAGTTCGCCATGTTGCGAAACATGGCTTGGCGGTGCGAACTCGTGCGGTTCAGTTTGCGAAGACCGTTACGGTGACGCATGATCTCGTTCCTCTATCCCGACCGATCAACCGAGCTTTTCAAGCCCGGCCGGCGGCCAATTTTCCAGTTTCATACCGAGCGTCAGGCCACGCGAGGCCAACACTTCCTTGATCTCGTTCAACGACTTGCGGCCAAGGTTCGGCGTCTTGAGCAACTCGGTTTCCGTCCGCTGGATCAGATCACCGATGTAGTAAATATTCTCGGCCTTGAGGCAGTTCGCCGAGCGAACCGTCAGTTCAAGGTCATCGACCGGGCGCAGCAGCACCGGATCGATCGCCGGCGCCTGGGCAGGCTCGACTTCAACAGGCGTGCCTTCCAGGTCAGCAAAGACCGACAACTGATCGACAAGGACGCGCGCAGCATAGCGAATTGCTTCTTCCGGATCGACGGCACCGTTTGTCTCGATATCGATCACAAGGCGGTCCAGGTCAGTCCGCTGCTCCACACGCGCGCTTTCAACCTTGTAGCTCACGCGACGCACCGGGCTGAATGAAGCGTCCAGCATGATGTGCCCGATCGAGCGCGACTCTGAACTGGCGGGCCGCTGGTTGGCCGGCTGATAGCCGCGACCTTCCTCAACCTTGATCTGCATCTCGATTTTGCCACCGGGCGCCAAGTGAGCGATCACATACTCGGGGTTGATCACTTCGACGTCGTGCGTCGTTTCGATATCCCCGGCCGTAACAACGCCCTCACCATTCTTCGACAATTGAAGGGTGACATCGCCTCGGTTGTGCATTTTCAACACAACGCCTTTGAGGTTCAGCAGCAGGTCAACAACATCTTCACGTACCCCGTCGAGCGTGGAATATTCGTGAAGCACGCCTTCGATCCCCACTTCAGTTGCGGCACAACCGGGCAAGGAAGACAGCAGAATTCGACGCAGGGCATTGCCCAGCGTATGACCAAACCCCCGCTCGAACGGCTCCATGGTCACACGAGCGTGTACGGGCGAGAGGCTTTGTACGTCAATGATGCGCGGTTTCAGCAGTGCATTGCTTTGCATCAGCAGTCCTTGGTTCGCAAATTACGCGGGATCCCGCGGATTAGCGGGAATAAAGTTCGACGACCAGACCTTCGTTCAGAGTGGCCGGCAGCTCGGCACGCTGCGGGTAAGCCTTGAACGTACCCTTTCCGGCCTTCGCATCGACCTCGATCCACTCGGGATAACCGCGAGACTCGGCAGCCTCCAGCGCAGCTTTCACGCGCAGGGAGCCGCGAGCACGTTCGGTCAGCTCGACGACATCGCCAGGCTTGACGTTGTACGACGGAATGTTCGCCCGGCGCCCGTTGACGAGAACGCCATTGTGACGAACGATCTGACGTGCTTCGGCACGCGAAACACCGAAGCCCATGCGATAGGCAACGGAATCGAGGCGGCCTTCGAGCAGCTGAAGGAGGTTTTCACCCGTCTGACCCTTGCGGCGATCAGCCTCTGCATACACTTTCCGGAACTGGCGCTCGAGCACACCGTACAGGCGGCGAATCTTCTGCTTCTCGCGCAGCTGCACACCGTAACCAGACATGCGCTGGCCGGAGCGTTGACCGTGTTGACCGGGCGCGTAGGCACGACGCTCGATGGCACACTTGTCGGTAAAACACTTCTCGCCCTTGAGGAAGAGCTTCTCCCCCTCACGGCGGCACTGGCGGCACTTGGGATCAAGATTGCGGGCCACGTTTCAACTCCTTGTCAGATACGGCGCTTCTTCGGCGGCCGGCAACCATTGTGCGGGATCGGCGTGATATCGGTGATGCTGGTCACCTTGATACCCAGCGCGTTCAATGCGCGAACAGACGATTCGCGGCCAGGGCCGGGGCCCTTGATACGCACTTCGACGTTCTTGACCCCACATTCCTGAGCCGCCTTGCCTGCAGCTTCAGCGGCAACCTGCGCCGCAAAAGGCGTGCTCTTGCGCGAACCCTTGAAGCCAGCACCACCCGCAGTTGCCCACGACAGAGCATTGCCTTGGCGATCGGTGATGGTGATGATCGTATTGTTAAAGCTCGCATGAACATGAACGATGCCTTCGGCAACATTCTTTTTGACCTTCTTGCGAACTTTGGTAGCAGTCTTAGCCATATCTCGTCTCTATCACTTCTTGCCGGCAATCGCCTTGCGCGGTCCCTTGCGGGTGCGGGCGTTTGTGCGCGTACGCTGACCACGACACGGCAGGCCGCGGCGGTGGCGGAAACCACGGTAGCAGCTCAAATCCATCAGTCGCTTGATACTCATCGTCACTTCACGACGAAGATCACCCTCGACAACAAACCGACCGACCGCCTCACGCAAGCGCTCCATGTCACTCTCGGTCAGGTCTTTGACCTTCACCGAGCGCGTCACGCCTGCTGCGTCGCAGATCATCTGCGCGCGAGTCCGACCGATACCGAAAATCGATGTAAGTGCGATTTCGGTGTGTTTGTGATTGGGAATGTTTACCCCAGCAATACGGGCCATCCGATCACCCCAGAAAGCTAAACTCTAAATTATAACCTTGATAGCCTAAGCTATCAACCTTGACGCTGCTTGTGGCGCGGATCCGTACAAATCACACGGACAACACCTTTGCGGCGAATAATCTTGCAGTTGCGGCAGATGCGCTTGACTGAAGCCTGTACTCTCATTTTGGCACTCCCGAAAATTCAGTTACTTCGAACGGAAAACAATCCGCCCTTTTGTCAGGTCGTACGGGGTCAGCTGCACGGTGACACGATCCCCTGGCAATATCCGGATGTAATGCATGCGCATCTTCCCGGAAATGTGCCCCAGTACCTCGTGGCCGTTTTCCAGACGCACCCGGAAGGTTGCGTTCGGGAGGTTTTCAAGCACCTCCCCCTGCATTTCAATGACGTCTTCCTTCGTCATGTCGATTACCGCATCGGTAAGCCCGCACCTTTGAAGTTAGCCTTCTTGAGAAGACTTTCATACTGGTGCGACATGATGTACGCCTGAACCTGCGCCATGAAATCCATCGTGACGACGACGATAATCAGCAGCGAGGTACCCCCGAAATAGAACGGCACGTTCCATTTCAAAATCAGGAACTCCGGCAACAAACACACCAACGTGATGTAGATTGCCCCGGCAAACGTAAGACGCATCAAGATGCGATCAATGTACTTTGCTGTTTGCTCGCCGGGCCTGATCCCCGGCACAAACGCGCCACTCTTCTTCAGGTTGTCCGCAGTCTCCTTGGCATTGAACACCAGTGCCGTGTAGAAGAAGCAGAAAAACACGATGGCGGCGGCATACAGCATCACGTAAATCGGTTGGCCGGGTGACAGTGTCGCCGACAAGTCTTTCAGCCACGACATGCCACTGGATTGACCAAACCACTGACCCAGTGTTGCCGGAAACAGGATGATGCTCGACGCGAAGATCGGAGGAATCACACCCGCCATATTCAGCTTCAGCGGCAAATGTGAACTCTGCCCGCCGTAAACCTTGTTGCCGACTTGGCGCTTGGCGTAATTGACCAGAATCTTTCGCTGTCCGCGTTCAACAAAAACGACAACCCCTGTCACCAGCACGACGAGAATACAGATGAGCAGCGCTGTAAAGGGATGCATCGCGCCCGTGCGAACAAGCTCGAACAACCCGCCGATCGCATTGGGAAGCCCCGAGGCAATACCGGCAAAAATGATCAGCGAAATACCGTTTCCGAGCCCGCGTTCAGTGATCTGCTCACCCAGCCACATCAGGAACATCGTGCCGGTAACCAGGGTCGCGACCGTAACAAAGCGGAAGGTCAGACCCGGGTCGATCACCAATCCAGCCTGCCCTTCCAGCGCGACGGAAATACCGACCGCCTGAAACAACGCAAGAGCGACGGTCCCGTAGCGCGTATATTGCGTAATCTTCCGACGACCGGCTTCGCCTTCCTTCTTGAGTGCTTCAAGCTGGGGCGACGCAACGCTCATCAGCTGCATGATGATCGATGCCGAAATGTACGGCATGATTCC
>JBNKNO010000024.1:15059-17488 GCA_050293885.1 Rhodocyclaceae bacterium
AAAGCCGCGCTTGGGAAGACGTCGCTGGAGGGGCATTTGCCCGCCCTCGAAGCCAACCTTGTGAAAGCCGCCCGCACGAGACTTTTGGCCTTTGTGACCGCGGCCGGCAGTTTTGCCCAACCCGGATCCGATGCCTCGGCCAACGCGCTTCGCGGCGTGCTTGGAGCCCTCAGCAGGCTTGATGGAATTGAGTCGCATTTAACCCTCGCACTTCACCAGATAGGCAACTTTGTTGACCATGCCCCGCACCTCAGGCGTATCGACCAGTTCCACCGTGTGGTTCAGTCGACGGAGCCCGAGGCCTCGCACCGTAGCGCGATGGGACTGCTTGGTTCCGATCACGCTCTTGACGAGCGTCACCTTGATTTTCTTGTCAGCCATCGCCTCACCCCACCAGTTCTTCGACCGACTTGCCGCGCTTGGCAGCAATTTCGGACGGCGTACGCACGGCGAACAATCCGTTCAGCGTGGCACGCACAACGTTATAGGGATTGGACGAGCCAATGCATTTACAGATGATGTCGGTCACACCCATGACTTCGAACACCGCGCGCATCGGACCGCCTGCGATGATGCCGGTACCGTGAGGGGCGGGCTGCATAAACACCTTCGCCGCGCCGTGACGGCCGACCACGGCGTGGTGCAGCGTCCCGTCCTTGAGCGACACCTTCGCCATACGGCGACGCGCTTCGTCCATGGCCTTCTGGACAGCGACCGGCACCTCACGCGCCTTGCCCTTGCCCATGCCAACTGCGCCATCACCGTCACCGACTACCGTCAGCGCGGCAAAACCGAGAATACGACCACCCTTGACAACCTTGGTGACGCGATTGATCGCCACCATTTTTTCGCGCAGGGAATCGTCCCGCTCTTCGGCTGCCTGGGCGCGCTTGGTTTGCTGTTTCGCCATTGCTACCCTCGCTTAGAACTTGAGGCCGGCTTCACGCGCCGCCTCAGCCAACGCCTTGACGCGGCCGTGAAAGTGAAAACCCGCACGATCAAAGGCGACAACTTCGACGCCTGCTGCTTTAGCGCGCTCTGCAATGCGCTTGCCGACTTCCGCGGCCGCAGCGACCGTAGCCCCTTTGCCACCCTCGGCACGAGAACCCTTTTCAGCCGTCGAAGCCGACGCCATCACGCGGGAACCGCAGTCGGAAATGACCTGGGCGTAGATGTGCTGGTTTGAGCGGAAGACCGTAAGACGAACCGTCTTGAGCTCGGAAATTTTGGCTCGAGTTTTGCGAGCCCGGCGCAAACGCACCGCTTTCTTGTTCATCATGACAAAGCGCCCTTACTTCTTCTTGGTTTCGCGAATCACAACACGCTCGTCCGAATACCGCACACCCTTGCCCTTGTAGGGCTCGGGCTCACGATATGCGCGCACTTCGGCCGCCACCTGACCAACGAGTTGCTTATCGACACCTTTGATCAACACCTCGGTTTGCGTTGGCGTCTCCGCCGTAACACCCGCCGGCAACTCGTGCACAACCGGGTGTGAAAAACCGAGGCTGAGGTTCAGCTTGTTTCCCTGGGCTTGAGCACGATAGCCCACGCCAACCAGATTCAGCTTGCGCTCGAAACCCTTGCTGACGCCAACCACCATGTTGTTGATCAGCGCCCGCGTGGTTCCGGACATCGCACGGGAAACCTTGCTCCCGTCAAGCGCCCGACACACGACCGAACCATCTTCCTGAGCAACGCTAACCGCCGGATGCAGTACGCGAGACAACTGACCCAAAGGGCCCTTCACGTTGATTTCGCCACCGCCAATCTTGACTTCGACGCCGGAGGGCAGCACAACTGGATTCTTAGCTACACGAGACATAGTTCGCCCCCTTACGCCACAATGCAGATGACTTCGCCGCCAACGCGATTGGCTCGCGCGGCTCGATCGGTCATCACACCTTTGGGCGTAGAAACGATTGCAACACCCAGGCCATTCAACACCCGGGGCAAATCGTCGCTACCCTTGTAAACACGCAGACCGGGCTTGGAAACACGCTCGATGCGCTCAATCACCGGCGCACCGGCGTAATACTTCAGCGTCACGTCGAGTTCCGGCTTGCCTTCGCCTTCGCGAACGTTATAACCGTCGATATAACCCTCTTCCTGCAGAACCTTGGCGATCGCCACTTTCAGCTTGGAGGACGGCATCGCCACGATGGCTTTTTGCGCCTGCTGACCATTGCGAATGCGGGTCAACATATCGGCGATCGGATCGGACATACTCATTTCGTCTCTCCTTACCAGCTCGCCTTGGTCATCCCGGGAACCTCACCCCGGAATGCCACTTCACGCAGCTTGTTACGACACAGACCGAACTTGCGGAAAACACCACGCGGGCGACCCGTCAGCGAACAACGATTGCGCACACGCGTCGGGTTTGCATTTCGCGGCAACTGCTGCAGCTTCAGGCGCGCAACCATGCG
>JBNKNO010000024.1:17740-45933 GCA_050293885.1 Rhodocyclaceae bacterium
GGAAAATGATCTGTTCCTTGACACCCAGGTTGTAGTTGCCGCGACCATCAAACCCCTTGCCGCCAATACCGCGAAAGTCGCGAACGCGCGGCAGCGCAACGGTCACCAGACGATCGAGAAATTCGAACATGCGCGGGCCGCGCAACGTCACCATGCATCCGATCGGATAGCCATCGCGAATCTTGAAGCCCGCAATCGACTTGCGCGCCTTCGTCACAACGGGCTTCTGACCGGCAATCTTGGTCATGTCAGCAACTGCGTGCTCAAGCACCTTCTTGTCACCAACCGCCTCACCAACGCCCATGTTCAGCGTAATCTTGGAAATACGCGGTACTTCCATCACCGACTTGTACCCGAACTGTTCAGCCAGCCCAGGCGCAACGGTTTCCTTGTAGAAATCTTGCAAGCGTGCCATCACGAATCCTTAAGCGTCGACCACTTCGCCGTTCGACCTGAAGATGCGCACCTTGCGACCATCTTCAAGCGTCTTCACACCCACGCGATCACCCGCTTGGGTGGCCGGGTTGAACAGCGCAACGTTGGAGATATGAATCGGCATTTCCTTCTCGACAATGCCACCCACCTCGCCCTTCATCGGGTTCGGACGAACATGCTTCTTGACGCGATTAACACCCTCAACAACAAGGCGCTCAGCATCAACGCGACGCAGAACCGAGCCACGACGGCCGCGGTCTTTACCGGTGAGGACGACAACTTCGTCGCCAGTACGAATCTTGTTCATGACCGTTCCCTTACAGCACTTCCGGCGCCAGCGACACAATCTTCATGAAGCGCTCGGTACGCAACTCGCGCGTCACCGGCCCGAAGATACGCGTGCCAATCGGCTCCAGCTTGTTATTCAGCAACACAGCGGCATTGCCATCAAACTTGATCAACGCACCATCCGGGCGACGCACGCCCTTCGCTGTACGCACGACCACTGCATCGTAAACATCACCCTTCTTGACACGACCACGAGGCACCGCCTCCTTGACCGCAACCTTGATGATGTCACCCACCCCGGCGTAGCGACGCTTGGAGCCGCCGAGCACCTTGATGCACATCACCGAACGCGCGCCGGAATTGTCGGCGACGTTCAACACCGTCTGCATTTGAATCATGAATTAATCTCCAACTTGCCCCGCAGTGCGGTCAGTCTTGGAACCCGTCTGGGTATATGCCCGAAAAGGCAAAGAAGCGGAATTATAGGGGCTCGACGAACATTTGCCAAGCCCCTTCAGCAACTTTCTTCAGATAACGCGCGCTTTTTCAAGTACGCGTGAAACGCGCCACGTCTTCGTACGAGACATCGGGCGACATTCCTGAATCTCAACCATGTCGCCATTGCCGGCCACGCCCTCTTCGTCGTGGGCATGGTACTTCGCGGAACGAAGAATCACCTTCCCATACAAAGGGTGTTTGACGCGGCGCTCAACGACCACGGTCACCGTCTTTTGCATCTTGTCACTAACGACCTTGCCCTGAAGGGTACGGGTCGCCTTAACAGTTTCCTGACTCATTGCTGCACCGCCTTTTCACGCAACAGGGTACGGACACGCGCGATATCGCGACGCACCTTGCCCAGTTGGCTGGTGTTGTTCAACTGCTGGGTCGCGTGCTGCATTCGCAGACTGAACTGAGCCTTCAACAGCTCCAGCAATTCCGTATTGAGTTCTTCTACGCTCTTCGCGCGGAGTTCATTGGCTTTCATGATTACCCCACATGCCGCGTGACAAAGGTCGTCGAGAACGGAAGCTTGGCTGCAGCCAGGCGAAACGCCTCACGCGCCAGCGACTCGTCAACACCGTCCATTTCATAGAGCACTTTGCCCGGCTTGATCTCTGCAACCCAGTACTCCGGGTTACCCTTTCCCTTACCCATACGAACTTCAGCGGGCTTGCGGGAAATCGGCTTGTCCGGAAAAATTCGGATCCAGATACGGCCGCCACGCTTGATGTGGCGAGTCATGGCACGACGCGCCGATTCAATCTGTCGCGACGTCAGACGCCCGCGACTGGTGGCCTTCAGACCGTACTCACCAAATGAGACCTTGGCGCCGCGCGTTGCCACGCCGGTATTACGGCCCTTCTGCTCTTTACGATACTTTCTTCTCTTCGGCTGAAGCATTATTCACTCCTGCTCTCAGCGGCACCTTCCGTGCGCTCCGCTTCGCGGCGAGCGCCACGGCGAGGACCACGGCCTTCACCATCGTTGCGACCGCGGCGATTGCGACGGGGCTCTTCGGGCTCGCCGGCTGCCGGCTGCTCGTTGCGACCCAGCACCTCGCCCTTATAGACCCACACCTTGATACCAATGATGCCGTAGGTAGTCTTGGCTTCCGCAACGCCATAGTCGATATTTGCGCGCAAGGTATGCAACGGCACGCGGCCTTCGCGATACCACTCGGTACGGGCAATTTCGATTCCGTTCAGACGACCGGCGCTCATGATCTTGATACCCTGCACACCGAGGCGCATGGCGTTCTGGATTGAGCGCTTCATCGCACGGCGGAACATGATCCGGCGCTCGAGTTGCTGCGCGATCGAATCGGCAATCAGCTGCGCATCGGTCTCGGGCTTGCGAACCTCTTCGATGTTGACGTGAACCTGCACGCCCATCATCTTCTGAAGTTCCGCCTTCAGGCGTTCGATATCTTCGCCCTTCTTGCCGATCACGACACCAGGACGGGCGCTGAACAGCGTAATCCGGGCGTTCTTGGCCGGGCGCTCGATAATGACGCGTCCAACGGAGGCATGCGCCAAGCGCTTCTTGAGGAAGGCGCGAACCGCAAGATCATCGGCCAGGGTTTTTGCAAAGTCCTGATTGTTCGCATACCAGCGCGCCGTCCAGTCACGTGTGACTGCAAGGCGGAAACCGGTAGGATGAATTTTCTGTCCCATAAGTCCCCCTTAGTCTCCAACCGTGACAAACACGTGGCAGGTCGGTTTCAAGATACGGTTGCCTCGGCCCTTCGCTCGCGCCGTGAAACGCTTGAGCGTCATGCCCTCCTCAACGTGAATCGTCTTCACCTTGAGGGTGTCGATATCGGCACCGTCGTTGTGTTCCGCGTTGGCAATCGCCGACTCGACCACCTTCTTGATGATCTTGGCGCCTTTCTTCGGCGAAAAGGCGAGAATGCTCAGCGCCTGCTCGACGGATTTCCCGCGGACTTGGTCAGCCACCAGTCGCCCTTTCTGGGCACTCAGGCGAACACCGCGGAGAATGGCTTTCGTTTCCATATCCATATCTCCTTAGCGCCTGGCCTTTTTGCTGTCGAGATGGCCCTTGAACGTACGCGTCAGGGCAAACTCGCCAAGCTTGTGACCAACCATGTTTTCGGTCACGAACACCGGCACGTGCTGACGACCGTTATGCACGGCAATGGTCAGACCGATGAAATCCGGCAGGATCGTGGAGCGACGCGACCAGGTTTTGATCGGACGCTTGTCATTACCGCCCCGCGCCGCATCCACCTTTTTCAAAAGGTGCGCGTCGATGAACGGGCCTTTCTTCAGAGAACGAGTCATCTGTTACCCCTTAACGCTTGCGGCGCTGAACAATCATGGAACTGGTGCGCTTGTTACGACGGGTGCGATAACCCTTCGTCGGCTGCCCCCACGGACTCACCGGGTGGCGACCACCCGAAGTGCGCCCCTCACCACCACCATGCGGGTGGTCGACCGGGTTCATCACCACACCACGCACCGTCGGCCGCACACCGCGCCAGCGCTTCGCGCCAGCCTTGCCCAGCTTACGCAGCGAGTGCTCACCGTTACTCACTTCACCCACCGTCGCGCGACACTCGACATGCACACGACGAATCTCACCAGAGCGCAGGCGCAACTGAGCATAGCTGCCCTCCCGCGCAAGCAACTGCACCGCAGCGCCGGCAGAGCGAGCAATCTGCGCACCCTTGCCCGGCTGCATTTCGATGCAGTGAATCACGGTACCCACCGGAATGTTCCGGATCGGCAGCGTATTTCCCGGCTTGATCGGCGCCTCGGCGCCACTCATGATCTGCTGACCGACTTCCACATTACGCGGCGCAATGATGTAGCGACGCTCGCCGTCGGCGTAACACACCAGCGCGATGTGCGCAGAACGGTTCGGATCGTATTCAATACGCTCGATCTTTGCCGGCACATCGTCCTTGTTGCGACGAAAATCGATCACACGGTAGTGCTGCTTGTGACCGCCGCCCTGGTGCCGCACCGTAATGCGGCCCGCGTTGTTGCGGCCGGCATTCTTGCTTTTCTTCTCAACGAGACCCGCAAAAGGCTTTCCCTTGTGCAGATCCTTGTTGACGACCTTGACGACGGCACGACGGCCAGCGGAGGTCGGTTTGACTTTTACTAACGCCATAGCTCAATCACTCCCCGGCCGCAAAGTTGATTTCCTGACCCGGCTGAAGGCAAACAAATGCCTTTTTCCAAGTCTGGCGACGGCCCATGATGCGACCGAAACGCTTTTCCTTGCCCTTCACGTTGGCAATCTGCACCGACTTCACCTTGACGTCGAACAGCGCCTCGACCGCAGCCTTGACTTCCGGCTTGGTCGCATCGGACACAACACGAAACACAACCTGCTCGTTCTTGTCCGCAACGTAAGTGGCTTTTTCGGAGATCTGCGGCGCCAGCAGCACCTGGAGCAGACGCTCTTGTTGAAGCTGACTCATTGCCACACCTCCTGCATCTTGGCGAGCGCGCCCTTGGTCACGACAACCTGCGGGAAACGCACCAGCGACACCGGATCCGCCTCGGAAACCTCAAGCACCAGCACATCACGCAAGTTGCGCGAGGACAGGAAGAGGTTTTCATTCAGATCTTCGGTAATCACCAACACCGAATCGAGACCCATACCCTTCAGCTTTTCTGACAAAAGCTTGGTCTTCGGCGCCTCGACCAAAAAGTCTTCGACCACCGAAATCCGCCCTTCGCGAGCCAACTGCGAAAGAATCGCAGCAACACCCGCACGGTACATCTTGCGGTTGATCTTCTGGCTGAAGTTTTCGTCCGGCGAATTCGGGAAGATCTTGCCACCCCCACGCCACAGCGGGCTCGACGCCATACCGGCACGAGCACGGCCCGTACCTTTTTGACGCCACGGCTTGCGCGTGGACTTCTGGACGTCGGCACGACCCTTCTGCGCACGGTTAGCAGAGCGAGCATTGGCCATGTAAGCCACCACCAGCTGATGCACCAGCGCTTCATTGAATTCACGACCGAACAGCGTATCGGAAACCTGCACGGTTTCGGCAGACTGCCCCTGATCGTTAAGAAGCTTAAGTTCCATTACGCCCCCTTCACGGCCGGTCGAACGACCACGTTGCCGCCCTTGGCACCCGGGACCGCCCCTTTGACCAGCAGCAACTGGCGCTCGGCATCCACACGAATGACTTCAAGGTTCTGTGTCGTGACCCGCACATCGCCGAGATGACCGGACATGCGCTTACCCGGAAAAATACGACCGGGATCCTGCGCCTGACCGATGGAACCCGGCTTGCGGTGAGCAAGCGAGTTACCGTGCGATGCGCGATTGGAAGAGAAGTGGTGACGCTTGATCACACCGGCATAACCCTTACCGATGGACGTACCCACCACATCAACTTTTTGACCCACTTCAAAGAGATCGACATTCAACGCGTCGCCCGGCTTGACATCAGACAGGGCGGCAGCATCAACGCGAAACTCTTGGAGAAGGCGGCTGGCTTCAACGCCAGCCTTGGCAAGGTGACCAGCGAGCGGTTTGCTCACGCGGCTAGCCCGGCGCTTACCGAAGGCGATCTGAACGGCCACATAGCCGTCCGTCTCGTCGGTCTTGATCTGGCTAACGCGATTGTCGGACATGTCTAGCACCGTCACGGGGATGGACTGACCATCCTCAGCGAAAATGCGAGTCATGCCGACCTTGCGACCAACAAGGCCTAGACTCATTTTATTCTCCTAAACCCAGTTACGATTGACCGGGGCCGATAAATAATTTCTGCGCAAAAAACGCAAGGGCCGGATTATACCGGCCTTTACGCGAAACACAAGCCTTTGAGTTACTGCAGCTTGATTTCCACGTCGACGCCTGCAGGCAAATCGAGCTTCATCAAGGCGTCCACCGTCTTTTCGGTCGGATCCACGATATCCATCAGGCGCTGGTGGGTCCGGATTTCGAACTGATCACGCGACGACTTGTTGACGTGCGGCGAACGAAGGATGTTGTAGCGTTCGATGCGCGTCGGGAGCGGCACGGGGCCACGAACCACGGCGCCAGTGCGCTTGGCGGTCTCGACGATTTCGACAGCAGACTGATCGATCAGTCGATAATCAAACGCCTTCAGGCGGATGCGGATTTTTTGGCTTTGCATGTTGTTTCCAAAAGAGCGAGGGCGGTCGCGTACCGACCGCCCGGAACGTTGATTACTCGATCACCTTCGCCACGACGCCCGCACCGACAGTGCGACCACCTTCGCGAATGGCAAAACGCAGGCCTTCTTCCATGGCGATCGGCGCAATCAGCTTCACCGTGATCGACACGTTGTCACCCGGCATCACCATCTCGGTGCCTTCGGGCAACTCGATCGAGCCGGTCACATCCGTGGTACGGAAGTAGAACTGCGGGCGATAGTTGTTGAAGAACGGCGTGTGACGACCACCTTCTTCTTTCGACAGCACGTAGATCTCGCCGGTGAAGTGGGTGTGCGGGGTAATGGAACCCGGCTTGCACAACACCTGACCACGCTCGACGTCTTCACGCTTGGTGCCGCGCAGCAGCACGCCGACGTTGTCACCCGCCTGACCCTGATCGAGCAGCTTGCGGAACATTTCCACGCCCGTGCAGGTGGTCTTGGTGGTGTCTTTGATGCCGACGATTTCGATTTCGTCACCGACGTTGATGATGCCGCGCTCGACACGACCCGTCACCACGGTACCGCGACCGGAGATCGAGAACACGTCTTCGATCGGCAGCAGGAAGGGCTTGTCGATGGCGCGCTCGGGCGTCGGGATGTAGGAGTCCAGCGCAGCGGCCAGCTCGAGAATGGCCGGCTCGCCGATCGGGCTCTGGTCACCCTCGAGGGCTTTGAGTGCGGAGCCCTTGATGATGGGGATGTCGTCGCCCGGGAATTCGTACTTGGACAGCAGCTCGCGAACTTCCATTTCGACCAGCTCGAGCAGCTCTTCGTCATCGACCATGTCGCACTTGTTCAGGAACACGATGATGTAGGGCACGCCCACCTGGCGAGCCAGCAGGATGTGCTCGCGCGTCTGGGGCATGGGGCCGTCAGCGGCCGAGCACACCAGAATGGCGCCGTCCATCTGCGCAGCACCGGTAATCATGTTCTTGACGTAGTCGGCGTGACCCGGGCAATCAACGTGAGCGTAGTGACGCGTCTCGGTCTCGTACTCGACGTGAGCGGTGTTGATCGTGATGCCACGTGCCTTTTCTTCAGGCGCGCTATCGATCGCAGCATAGTCCTTGGCTTCACCACCGAATTTGGCGGTCAGCACCGTGGTAATTGCGGCCGTCAGCGTGGTCTTGCCATGGTCAACGTGACCAATCGTGCCAACGTTCACGTGCGGCTTAGTCCGCTCAAACTTTCCCTTAGCCATTATTACTTCCTTGTATTTCCGAAATTTTCAAAATTACTTGCTGTTGATCACGGCGTCGGCAACGCTCTTCGGCGCCTCTGAATAATGCTTGAATTCCATCGAGTAGGTCGCACGGCCCTGCGTCAGCGAGCGTAGCGACGTGGCATAGCCAAACATCTCGGCCAGCGGGACTTCGGCACGAATACCTTTCATGTCCGCAGCGATGTCTTCCATCCCCTGGACGATACCCCGACGACCGGACAGGTCGCCCATCACGTTACCCATGAACTCTTCCGGGGTTTCCACCTCGACAGCCATCATCGGCTCGAGCAACACCGGATTGGCCTTGCGCATGGCGTCCTTGAACGCCATGGAGCCGGCCATCTTGAACGCGTTTTCGTTCGAGTCGACGTCGTGGTAGGAACCATCGAACAACGTAACCTTGACATCCACCACCGGGAAGCCAGCCAGCACGCCATTGGGCAGCGTGTCCTGAATACCACGATCCACAGCCGGGATATATTCGCGCGGCACGACACCACCTTTAATGGCATCAACGAATTCGTAGCCGGCACCGGTTTCGTTCGGCTCAAGCTTGATCCAGACATGGCCGTATTGACCACGACCACCGGACTGTTTGACGAACTTGCCTTCCTGCTCGACCATCTTGCGGATTGCTTCGCGGTAGGCGACTTGCGGCGCACCGACATTGGCTTCGACGTTGAATTCGCGCCGCATGCGATCGACGATGATCTCCAGGTGCAACTCACCCATACCGGAGATGATGGTCTGACCAGACTCTTCATCGGTACGAACGCGGAAGGACGGATCCTCCTGCGCCAAACGCGAAAGGGCGATACCCATCTTTTCCTGGTCGCTCTTGGTCTTCGGCTCGACAGCAACGTGAATCACCGGATCCGGAAACTCCATGCGCTCGAGAATGATCGGCGCAGACGGATCACACAGCGTCTCACCCGTCGTTACATCTTTCATGCCGACCGCAGCGGCGATGTCACCCGCGCAGACTTCCTTGATCTCGAGACGATCGTTGGCATGCATCTGCAACAAGCGACCGACGCGCTCTTTCTTGCCCTTGATGGAGTTCAGCACGGTATCGCCGGAATTCAACACCCCGGAATACACACGAATGAAGGTCAGCTGACCCACAAACGGATCGCTCATCAGCTTGAAAGCCAGCGCGGAAAATTTCTCGGCGTCATCAGATTTGCGCGTCGCTTCGTTGCCGTCGTCATCAACACCGTGAACCGGCGGAACCTCGGTCGGGTTCGGCATATATTCGATCACGGCGTCGAGCATGCGCTGAACACCCTTGTTCTTGAACGCAGTACCGCACAGCATCGGCTGAATTTCGCAGGCAATGGTGCGCTGACGCAAACCGGCAACGATCTGCTCTTCAGTCAGCTCACCGCCTTCCAGGTAGGCATCCATCAGCTCTTCAGTGGCTTCGGCTGCAGCTTCAACCATCTGCTCGCGAAACTCCTGCGCCTTGCCAAGCAGCTCGGCGGGGATCTCCTCGTAGGAGAACTTCGCACCCATGGACGCCTCATCCCAGATAATGGCTTTCATCTTGACAAGATCCACCACACCCTGGAAGTGCTCTTCAGCACCGATCGGCAACACAACAGGAACCGGATTGGCCTTCAGGCGCGAACGCATCTGCTCGACAACCTTGTAGAAGTCCGCACCCTGGCGATCCATCTTGTTGACGAAGGCCAAACGCGGCACTTTGTACTTGGTCGCCTGACGCCACACCGTTTCGGATTGCGGCTGCACACCACCGACCGCGCAATACACCATGCACGCGCCATCGAGAACGCGCATGGAACGCTCAACTTCAATGGTGAAGTCGACGTGTCCCGGCGTATCGATGATGTTGATGCGGTGCTCGGGAAGCGACAGATCCATGCCCTTCCAGAAGCACGTGGTCGCAGCCGAGGTAATGGTGATCCCGCGTTCCTGCTCTTGCGCCATCCAGTCCATGGTGGCAACGCCGTCGTGCACTTCACCAATCTTGTGGTTCACGCCGGTGTAAAAGAGGATGCGCTCGGTCGTCGTTGTCTTGCCGGCGTCGATGTGCGCTGAAATACCGATGTTGCGGTAGCGCTCAATAGGGGTTTTGCGGGCCACGGTGGAAATCCTGCCTTCTTAAATCACGACAAATGCGCGATTTTCGTACCAATTGATTACAAAAGGTCGAGCTCCACACAGAGCCCGACCCGCTTTGACTTGACTTAGAAACGGTAGTGCGAGAACGCCTTGTTTGCCTCGGCCATGCGATGCACTTCTTCACGCTTCTTCATGGCCGAGCCACGGCCCTCAGCCGCCTCGAGCAATTCGCCGGCCAACCGCTGCGCCATCGATTTTTCCGCGCGCTTGCGGGCTGCTTCGCGCAACCAGCGCATGGACAGCGCCATGCGACGGGACGGACGCACCTCGACCGGCACCTGATAGTTCGCACCACCCACCCGACGGCTCTTGACCTCGACCACAGGCTTCACATTCGCCAGCGCAGCCGAGAACACCTCCACCGGATCTTTGCCGGACTTGGAGGAAATGGCATCAAAGGCGCCATACACGATGCGCTCGGCAACAGCCTTCTTGCCAGCCTGCATGATGACATTGATGAACTTGGAGACGTCCTGGTTACCGAACTTCGGGTCCGGCAGGATCTCACGCTTGGGAACTTCACGACGACGCGGCATAACTACCCCTTCAGATTCTTATATGAGCCAACAATCAAGCTTTCTTCGGACGCTTGGCGCCGTACTTGGAACGCGACTGCTTGCGATCCTTCACGCCCTGCAGATCCAGAGAACCGCGAACGATGTGATAACGCACACCCGGCAAATCCTTCACACGACCACCACGAATCAGAACGACCGAGTGCTCCTGGAGGTTGTGCCCCTCACCACCGATGTACGAAATGACTTCGAAACCATTGGTCAGGCGAACCTTGGCCACTTTACGAAGTGCAGAGTTCGGCTTTTTCGGCGTGGTGGTGTAGACGCGGGTGCATACGCCGCGCTTTTGCGGGCAGGCCTCCAGCGCAGGGACGTTGCTTTTCACAACGGCGGATTTCCGCGGTTTGCGGACGAGCTGATTAATTGTTGGCATAGCTTGAGAATTTCCCAAAAAACCGAGGCAGCCCCTTGGGCCGCCTCGGGCGGTGTATTCCGGCTGGGACTGACTTCGATTGGCCAGTCCACAAAAAGAGGCCGGATTTTAACGCTTGTTTCTAAAAAAGGTCAACTGGCAGGCGCATCTTCCTGCGGCAAATCAATGATCACATCATCGGTCGCGGGCCAAGCGTGCTCGCCCCCCAAATCCTCGCCTTCGTTCTGAGCACGACGATTGCGATGGTAGGCCAGACCGGTACCTGCCGGAATGAGTCGGCCCACAATGACGTTTTCTTTCAGACCACGAAGTTCGTCGCGCTTGCCCATGATGGCGGCTTCGGTCAGAACACGTGTGGTTTCCTGGAAGGACGCGGCGGAGATGAACGAGTCGGTCGACAGCGAGGCCTTGGTGATACCGAGCAGCACGTATTCGTACCGCGCCGGCAGTTTGCCTTCCGCTTCCATCTTGTCGTTCTCGTCCAGCAGCTCCGAGCGCTCGACCTGCTCTTCACGAATGAAGCGGGTGTCGCCGGAGTCGACGATAACCACACGACGCAGCATCTGGCGAACGATCACCTCGATGTGCTTGTCGTTGATCTTCACACCCTGCAGGCGATACACGTCCTGGACTTCATCAATGATGTAGCGAGCCAGCGCCTCGACACCCTGCAAACGCAGAATATCGTGCGGATCGGCCGGACCGTCCACGATGGCTTCGCCCTTGTTCACCACTTGACCGTCGTGCACCATGACGTGCTTGTCTTTCGGGATCAGGAACTCGTGCGAGTTGCCGTCCGGCTCGGTAATGACCAAGCGCTGCTTGCCCTTGGTTTCCTTGCCGAAGGACATGGTGCCGGTGTATTCAGCCAGCACGCCGGCATCTTTCGGCGAGCGCGCTTCGAACAGCTCGGCGACTCGCGGCAGACCCCCCGTGATGTCTCGCGTCTTGGCGGATTCCTGCGGGATGCGGGCAAGAATCTCACCCACATCGATCTTCTGACCATCCTTGACCGCGATGATCGAGCCGACCTGGAAAGTGATCGCAACGGCGTGCTCGGTGCCGGCAATGCGCACTTCCTCGCCATTGTCGTCGATAAGCTTGACCTGCGGACGCGCGCCCTTGCTCTGGCCGCTGCTGCGGCTCTTGGAGTCGATCACCACAAGGGTGGATAGACCGGTCACTTCGTCGATCTGCTTGGCCACGTTCGCGCCTTCTTCGACATTCTCGAAGCGCACCGTGCCCGCGTACTCGGTGACGATCGGACGCGTGTGCGGATCCCAGGTGGCCAGTTGCTGGCCGGCCTTGATCACATCCGCGTCGCTCACCCGCAGGGTCGCGCCGTAGGGCACCTTGTGACGCTCGCGTTCGCGCCCCATGTCATCAGCCACGAGCACCTCGGCCGAACGCGCGATGATGATCTTCTCGCCCTTCGTGTTGGTGACATAGCGCATGTTCTGCGTGAAGCGGATCGAACCGGCCGACTTGGCCTCGACGGAACTGGCCGCCGCGGCTCGCGACGCCGCACCACCGACGTGGAAGGTCCGCATCGTCAGCTGCGTACCCGGCTCACCGATCGACTGCGCGGCAATCACACCGACGGCTTCGCCGGAATTCACCAGCGAACCTCGGCCGAGATCGCGGCCGTAGCACTTGGCGCACAAACCGTAGCGGGTCTCGCAGGAAAGCGGCGTACGCACGCGCACTTCGTCGACACCGAGGCTTTCGATCAATTCGACAGCCTCTTCGTCGAGCAACTGGCCCGCTTCGACGATGGTTTCCTGGCTTTCGGGATTGACCACATCCTCGACCACCACGCGCCCGAGAATTCGGTCACGCAAGGGCTCGATGACTTCACCGCCTTCGATGAGCGCCTTCATGTTGAAGCCCTCACGCGTGCCGCAATCGTCTTCGATCACCACCAGATCCTGCGTCACGTCGACCAGACGACGCGTCAGGTAACCGGAGTTGGCGGTCTTCAGCGCCGTATCGGCCAGACCCTTACGGGCACCGTGGGTCGAAATGAAGTACTGAAGCACGTTCAGGCCTTCGCGGAAGTTGGTGGTAATCGGCGTTTCGATGATCGAACCGTCCGGCTTGGCCATGAGGCCCCGCATACCGGCCAACTGACGAATCTGGGCCGCGGAACCCCGGGCGCCGGAGTCAGCCATCATGTAGATGGAGTTGAACGACTCCTGATCCACTTCACGACCCGCTGGCGTCTTGTTGCTCGGCACATACACGGCCTTCCACCAGTCGTCGCGAGGCATGCCGCCGAAAGCGTCTTCCACTTTGTGCTTGCCCAGCTGATCCATCATGGCCTTGGCCACCTGATCGCCGGTGCGCCCCCAGATGTCCACCACCTTGTTGTAGCGCTCACCGTCGGTCACAAGACCCGACGAGTACTGCTCCGCAATCTCCTTCACTTCCATTTCGGCGGCGTGGATGATGCTCTCTTTCTGGTTCGGGACGAGCATGTCCTTCACCGCAATCGAGACGCCCGCACGTGTCGCCAGGCCGAAGCCGAACTGCATCAGACGGTCGGCGAACACCACCGTTTCCTTCAGGCCGCAACGACGGAAGGCGAAGTTGATGAGCTTGGAGATTTCCTTCTTCTTGAGCGGTTTGTCGATCACGCTGAAGGTCAAGCCCGCGGGCAGAATTTCGGACAGAAGCGCCCGTCCGGCGGTCGTCTGGTAACGGGTGATCTTCTCGACGCGATTCCCGTCCTCATCGAGCTCCGCTTCCTTGATACGGACCGTGATGCGCGCATGAAGCGACATCTTGCCCGATTCATAGGCGCGCTTGACCTCCGAGACATCCGACATCACCATGCCGTCGCCCTTCTCGCCGATGCCCTCGCGGGTGGCGTAGTAGAGTCCCAGCACGATGTCCTGCGACGGCACGATGATCGGCTCGCCGTTGGCGGGCGAAATCACGTTGTTGGACGCCAGCATGAGCGTGCGGGCTTCCATCTGCGCTTCGAGCGACAGCGGCACGTGCACAGCCATCTGGTCACCGTCGAAGTCGGCGTTGAACGCCACACAGACCAGCGGATGCAACTGAATGGCCTTGCCTTCGATAAGCACCGGCTCGAACGCCTGGATACCCAGACGGTGGAGCGTCGGCGCGCGGTTGAGCATGACCGGGTGCTGGTGGATCACCTCTTCGAGGATGTCCCACACCACCGGCTCCTGGCTCTCGACCATCTTCTTGGCCTGCTTGATGGTCGTGGCCAGCCCCATCAGTTCGAGCTTGTTGAAGATGAAGGGCTTGAACAACTCGAGCGCCATCAACTTGGGCAGACCGCACTGGTGAAGCTTGAGCTGCGGACCGACCACGATCACGGAACGACCGGAGTAATCGACGCGCTTGCCGAGCAGGTTCTGACGGAAACGACCGCCCTTGCCCTTGATCATGTCGGCCAGCGACTTGAGCGGGCGCTTGTTGGCGCCGGTCATGGCCTTGCCGCGACGACCGTTGTCGAGCAGGGAATCGACGGATTCCTGCAGCATGCGCTTTTCGTTGCGCACAATGATCTCTGGCGCCTTGAGTTCGAGCAGGCGCTTGAGACGGTTGTTGCGGTTGATGACGCGGCGATACAGGTCGTTCAGATCCGATGTGGCAAAACGGCCGCCATCCAGCGGCACCAGCGGACGCAGATCCGGCGGCAACACGGGCAGCACTTCGAGGATCATCCACTCCGGCTTGATGCCGGATTGCTGGAAGGCCTCAAGGATCTTGAGCCGTTTGGAGAACTTCTTGATCTTCGCATCCGAGCTGGTGGCTTCAAGCTCGGCGCGCAGCTTTTCAATCTCGTTGGTCACGTCGAGCGTACGCAGCAGCTCGCGAACACCCTCGGCGCCCATGGCCGCATCGAACTCGTCGCCGTACTCCTCGACCTTGGCGAGGTAGTCGTCCTCGGTCAGGAGCTGGCCGCGGGTCAGCGGGGTCATACCCGGCTCGACCACCACGAAGGCTTCAAAGTACAGTGCGCGTTCGATGTCGCGCAGGGTCATGTCGAGCACCATGCCCAGACGGGACGGCAGGCTCTTCAGGAACCAGATGTGCGCGACCGGCGAAGCCAGTTCGATGTGCGCCATGCGCTCACGACGCACCTTCGACAAGGTGACTTCAACGCCACACTTCTCGCAGATGACGCCGCGATGCTTCAAACGCTTGTACTTGCCACACAGGCACTCGTAATCCTTGACCGGGCCAAAAATCTTGGCGCAGAACAGGCCGTCGCGCTCAGGCTTGAACGTACGGTAGTTGATGGTCTCGGGCTTCTTGACTTCACCATACGACCAGGAACGGATCTTGTCCGGCGACGCGAGACCAATGGTGATCGCGTCGAACTCCTCCTCGTTCGGGAGGGTTTGCTTGAACAGGTCAGCGAGCAAACTTTTCATGTATCACTCCATCCGATTGAGCTGATGAGCGCAATCGGCTCAGTAACGGTCCAGGTCGATATCGATACCCAACGAGCGGATTTCCTTCACCAGCACGTTGAATGATTCCGGCATGCCGGCGTCGATCTTGTGTTCGCCCTTGACGATGTTTTCGTAGACCTTGGTCCGGCCGGTCACGTCGTCCGATTTCACGGTGAGCATTTCCTGCAGGGTGTAGGAAGCGCCATACGCTTCAAGCGCCCACACCTCCATCTCACCAAATCGCTGGCCACCGAACTGGGCCTTACCGCCCAATGGCTGCTGGGTCACCAACGAGTATGGGCCGGTCGAACGGGCGTGCATCTTGTCGTCGACCAGGTGGTGCAGTTTGAGCACGTGCTTGTAGCCGACAGTCACCTTGCGTTCGAAGGCATCACCGGTACGGCCATCGTACAGCGTGACCTGGCCCGAAGACGGCAAGCCGGCGATCTCGAACATGGTTTCGATCTCTTCTTCTCGCGCACCATCGAACACCGGCGTGGCAAACGGCACGCCGTTGCGCAGGTTGCTTGCCAGCTCGAAGACTTCCTTGTCCTCGAGCCCGGCAATATCTTCACTCTTGCCGTTGGTGTTGTAGATCTGCTCGAGCAAGCCGCGCACTTCCTTGGCGGTCGAGTCGGCGCGCAGCAGGGCGTCGATCTTGTTGCCCAGCCCCTTGGCCACCCAGCCGAGGTGCGTTTCGAGAATCTGGCCGATGTTCATCCGCGACGGCACGCCCAGCGGATTGAGCACCACGTCGACCGGGGTGCCGTCATCCATGTACGGCATGTCTTCGACCGGCACGATCCGCGAGACCACACCCTTGTTACCGTGACGACCCGCCATCTTGTCGCCCGGCTGCAAACGACGCTTCACGGCCAGATAGACCTTGACCATCTTCTGCACACCCGGGGGCAGTTCATCACCTTGGGTGAGCTTCTTCTTCTTGACCTCGAAGGCCAGTTCGAAATCCTTGCGGGTCTTCTCCAGACCTTCACGCACGGCCTCGAGCTGGGACGCCATGGCTTCCTCCGCCATGCGGATATCGAACCAGTGATATTGCTCGAGCTCATCCAGGTAAGCGTCGGTGATGGCTGTACCCTTGGCCAGCTTCTTCGGTCCGCCGTTGGCTTTCTGGCCCACGATCATGCGACGGATACGGGCGAAGGCGTCGCGCTCCACAATACGCATCTGGTCAGCCAGATCCGTCTTGAAGCTACGCAGTTGATCGTCGATGATCGACTGGGCGCGCTTGTCGCGCTCGATGCCCTCGCGGGTAAACACCTGCACGTCGATGACGATGCCGTTCATGCCCGAGGGCACACGCAGCGAGGTGTCCTTCACGTCCGAAGCTTTCTCGCCAAAGATCGCGCGCAGCAGCTTCTCTTCCGGCGTCAGTTGGGTTTCACCCTTGGGCGTCACCTTGCCCACCAGCACGTCACCGGCTTCGACTTCTGCACCGATATAGACGATGCCGGACTCGTCGAGACGCGACAACTGCGCTTCACCCAGCGACGCGATGTCGCGGGTAATTTCTTCAGGCCCGAGCTTGGTATCACGCGCCACCACGGTGAGTTCTTCCACGTGGATGGAGGTGAAGCGATCGTGCGCGACCACGCGCTCGGAGATGAGGATCGAATCCTCGAAGTTGTAACCATTCCAGGGCATGAACGCGACCAGCATGTTCTGGCCCAGTGCCAGCTCGCCGAGGTCGGTCGAGGCGCCGTCGGCCACCACGTCGCCTTTGGCGATGATGTCACCGACCTTGACGATCGGGCGCTGGTTGATGTTCGTGTTCTGGTTCGAACGGGTGTACTTGATCATGTTGTAGATGTCGACGCCAACTTCACCCGGCAGGGTTTCATCGTCGTTGACGCGCACCACGATGCGGTTCGCGTCGATGTAGTCGACCACGCCACCCCGCGTCGCCTGCACGGCGGTACCCGAGTCGACCGCCACGGTGCGCTCGATGCCCGTGCCCACGAAGGGCTTTTCGGGGCGCAGACACGGCACGGCCTGACGCTGCATGTTGGCGCCCATGAGCGCCCGGTTTGCATCGTCATGCTCGAGGAACGGAATCAGAGAAGCAGCCACCGACACGATCTGGCCCGGCGCCACGTCCATGTACTGGACGGTATCGGCGGTTGCCAGCGAAAACTCGCCTCGGTGGCGGCAGGACACCAGCTCACCGGTCAGCTTGCCGCTCTCGTCGAGCTCGGCATTGGCCTGGGCGATGACGTACTGGCCTTCCTCGATCGCGGACAGGTAGTCGATCTGTTCGGTCACCTTGCCGTCTTCGACCTTGCGGTACGGCGTCTCGAGGAAGCCATAGCGGTTGGTACGGGCGTACACGGCGAGCGAGTTGATCAGACCGATGTTCGGGCCTTCCGGCGTCTCGATCGGGCACACACGACCATAGTGGGTCGGATGCACGTCACGCACCTCGAAGCCGGCGCGCTCGCGGGTCAGACCGCCTGGTCCGAGCGCGGAGACACGACGCTTGTGCGTGATCTCCGACAGCGGGTTGGTCTGGTCCATGAACTGCGACAACTGGCTCGAACCGAAGAACTCCTTGATGGCAGCGCTGATCGGCTTGGCATTGATCAGGTCGTGCGGCATCAGGTTGTCGGACTCGGCCTGAGACAGGCGTTCCTTGACCGCGCGTTCAACACGAACGAGGCCAGCACGGAACTGGTTCTCGGCCAGCTCGCCCACGGATCGCACACGACGGTTGCCGAGGTGGTCGATATCGTCGATCTCGCCACGGCCGTTACGCAATTCGATCAGGATCGCGATGACCGCGAGAATGTCCTGGTTGGAGAGGGTGCCGGCACCCTCTTCGCCCATCGGGCCTGCCGCCTCGAGCATGCGACGATACCAGTCGGGCGTCTTTTGATCGAGCTTTGCCGGATAGGCACGACGGTTGAACTTCATGCGCCCGACCGCAGACAGGTCGTAGCGCTCTTCGGCGTAGAACAAACCCTGGAACAGAGCCTGGACCGCATCTTCCGTGGGCGGCTCGCCCGGACGCATCATGCGGTAGATCGCCACTTTGGCGGCCCACTCGTCGGCCGTCTCGTCAATGCGCAAGGTCTGGGTGATGTGCGCGCCCCGATCCAGGTCATTGATGTACAGCGTCTTCAGATCGGTGATCTTGGCGTCGCGCAGCTTCTCGAGCAGTTCCTCGGTGATTTCGTCGTTGGCGTTCGCGACGATTTCGCCGGTTTCGGCATCCACCACCGCCTTGGCAATCACGCGGCCAAGCAGGAAGTCGTCGGGCACATTGATGGCTTCAACGCCAGCGTCGGCCAACTGACGGATATGGCGTGCGGTAACACGCTTGTCCGCCTCGACAATGACTTTTCCGCTCTTGTCGAGGATGTCGAACTTGGCTACTTCGCCACGCAAGCGTTCCGGCACGACCGTGAACGACGCGCCTTCCGGCTGCAACACCAGATTATCGAAATCGTGGAAGGTCTCGAGAATATCTTCCGTGCTCATGCCGATCGCGCGCATGAGGATGGTGACCGGCATCTTGCGGCGACGGTCAACACGGAAATACAGGTAATCCTTCGGATCGTATTCGAAGTCCAGCCAGGAGCCACGGTACGGAATCACCCGAGCCGAGAACAACAGCTTGCCCGAGGCGTGCGTCTTGCCCCGGTCGTGCTCGAAGAACACACCCGGCGAACGGTGCAACTGAGAAACGATGACACGCTCAGTCCCGTTGATGACGAAGGAACCGGTGTTGGTCATGAGCGGAATCTCGCCCATGTACACTTCCTGCTCCTTGACTTCCTTGATGGTGTCCTTCGGCGCTTCCTTGTCCATCAGCACCAGACGGACACGAGCACGCAAGGGCGCCGCGAAGGTCAGCCCGCGCTGCTGGCATTCCTTGACGTCGAACGCCGGCTCGCCGAGCAGGTAATGCACGAACTCAAGGCGCGCGTTGCCGCTGTGGCTGCTGATCGGAAAAATCGACGAGAACGCAGCCTGCAAGCCTTTGTTGACTCGCTGGGCCGGCGGTGCGTCGGCTTGAAGGAAGGACGCGAACGACTCGATCTGGGTCGCCAGCAGAAAGGGCGCATCGAGAACAGCCGCGCCTTTCGCGAAGCTTTTTCGAATACGCTTTTTCTCGGTATAGGAGTACGCCATAGATGCTCCGGGTAGCGTTCAGACGTGGGAAGACAGGAGACAAAGAGCTTTGTTCAAAAGCATCGCTCTCTTCTGGCTTCGAAAAGGACGAAAGGGCTGGCACCCTGAACAGGCGCCAGCCCCGCGTTTCGGCAGGATCTTACTTGATCTCAGCGGTCGCGCCAGCGTCTTCCAGCTGTTTCTTGAGGCCTTCGGCTTCATCCTTGGCCACACCTTCCTTGATGGCCTTCGGTGCGCCGTCAACCATGTCCTTGGCTTCTTTCAGGCCAAGACCGGTTGCGGAACGAACCACCTTGATGACCTCGACCTTCTTGTCGCCGACCGCGGTCAGGACCACGTCGAACTCGGTCTGCTCGGCAGCAGCCGGGCCAGCGTCGCCACCAGCTGCGGGGGCAGCCACGGCCACGGCAGCAGCTGCGCTCACGCCGAACTTCTCTTCCATTTCCTTGATCAGCTCGGAGAGCTCCAGAACGGACATGGAAGCGATTGCTTCGAGGATGTCTTCTTTGCTAATTGCCATTTTTCAATACTCCTGATATCGAATCACACGCCTTCCGCAAGGAAAGGCTGAATCTTCAAAAAGTTATGCAGTCTCTTTCGAATCACGAACCGCTGCGAGCGCTCGCACGAACTTCGAGGGCACCTCGTTGAGCGTCTGAACAAACTTGGCCACCGGCGCCTGCATCGTACCGAGCAGCTTGGCCAGCAGCTCTTCACGACTCGGCATCGACGCCAGTGCTTCCACCCCTGCCACGTCCATGACGTAGTTGGGCATGGCACCAGCCTTGATGATCAGCTTGTTATTTTCTTTCGAGAAAGCCTTGAGCACCTTGGCAGGTGCCACCGGATCTGCGGAAATACCGTAGATCAGCGGACCGACCAAATGGTCGGCAAGACCTTCGAAAGGCGTGCCATCAACGGCACGACGCGCAAGGGTGTTCTTCAGTACGCGCAGGTAGACGCCCGCTTCACGCGCCTTCACACGCAACTCGGTTACATGACCCACTTCGAGACCACGGTACTCGGCGACAATGATTGCCTGCGCGTTCGCAACTTCTGCGGACACTTCAGCAACTACCGCCTTCTTACCTTCAAGATTGAGACCCACGGTCATCTCCCACTGAATGGTTGCCCCGACCCAAAACAGCCAAGGTCGAGAAAACTACGGCGACCGTCATACAGGAGATCAAGAGTACTCAGGCCATGGCCTGACAAGAATCCTGATTCGGGCAACGCCATCTACGCTGGGCCCGCTAGCGCAGTGCTATCGGATTTGAGGCCATTCCGTCACGACTAACCCGGAAAGCCCCCAGCGGTCTTTGATAACCTGCGACCCCGAAGGATCGCAGCCCAAAGTTCCGGATCGCCACCAGGCGACCCGGAAATTCATCATCAAGCGTTCGCGACGCTTGACGGCTCCACGCGCACACCAGCACCCATGGTGCTGGAAACTGCCATGCGGCGCAGATACAAACCTTTCGACGAAACCGGCTTCGCCTTGTTGATCGCTTCGAGCAGCGCCTGGGCGTTGCTGCGCAGGGCTTCAACATCGAACGATGCCCGGCCGATCGTGGCGTGCACGATCCCGCCCTTGTCGGCGCGGTACTGAACCTGGCCGGCCTTGGCGTTCTTGACGGCCGTTTCCACATCCATGGTCACGGTGCCGACCTTCGGGTTCGGCATCAGCCCGCGCGGACCGAGGATCTGGCCCAGTGCGCCGACAACGCGCATCGCGTCCGGCGTGGCGATACACACGTCGAAATCGATGTTGCCGCCCTTGACTTCAGCCGCCAGGTCGTCAAAACCGACCACGTCAGCACCGGCGGCCTTGGCCGCCTCAGCCTTGTCGCCTTGAGCGAACACGGCAACGCGAACGCTCTTGCCGGTGCCGGCCGGCAGCACAACCGAGCCACGCACCACCTGGTCGGATTTACGCGGGTCGATACCCAGATTCACTGCCACATCGACCGACTCATCGAACTTGGCCGTTGCCAGCTCTTTGATCAGCGCCAAGGCCTCGTCAATCGGATAGACACGGTTACGATCAATTTTTTCGCGGATCGCTGCAACGCGCTTGGACATTTTCGCCATGATCAGATCCCCTCAACCGTCACGCCCATACTGCGCGCAGAACCAGCAATGGTGCGAACAGCCGCCTCAAGATCAGCCGCCGTCAGGTCAGGCTCTTTGGTCTTGGCGATTTCTTCGACTTGAGCGCGCGTGATGCTACCGACCTTGTCGGTATGCGGACGCGGCGACCCCTTGCCGATCTTGGCCGCCTTCTTGATCAGGACCGACGCCGGCGGCGTCTTCATGATGAAGGTGAAGCTCTTGTCGCTGAATGCGGTGATCACGACAGGAATCGGAAGACCCGGCTCCAGGCTCTGCGTACGCGCGTTGAACGCCTTGCAGAATTCCATGATGTTGATGCCGCGCTGACCGAGCGCGGGGCCGACGGGCGGCGACGGGTTGGCTTGACCTGCAGGGATCTGCAGCTTCATGGTGCCAGCGACCTTCTTGGCCATCTGGTTTCTCCTTATCAACAGCGAGCAACGCGATGCCCGCTTTTGGGTTGCCGTGGTCTGGTCTGAGCGCGCGCGCCCTCGCCTCCCACGCATGAAGATCAGGGGCCGAATCCCAATAGGTGGCCCTGAACGGGGCGGACATACGCGCTTCGCCCCGCTTACGCAAGAGGATCGTGCAGCCCCGGGTGCTGAGATAATGCACTCAGGCGAAGGGGCTCGACACCTCGAAATAGTGCAATCACCCCCAATCCGTGTTTCACTTGGGAGGCGAACAGGAGGCTGCTATGGCGATGATCACCGATATCGAAGATTTCTTTACCCGGGGCTGCGGGCGTTGCGCGCGGTTTGATACGCCGGATTGCTCGGCGCAGATCTGGAATGACGGGGTGAAGGCCCTGCGCCAGATCTGTCTGGATGCCGGGCTCACAGAACAGGTGAAATGGGCGCATCCTTGCTACATGCATGCTGGGCGCAATATCGCGCTGATTGGCGCGCTCCGGGGCGATTTCCGGCTGAACTTCTTCAATGCCGCGCTGATGAAAGACCCGGAAGGCGTGATGGAACGGCAAGGGCCGAACACCAAGCACCCGGACAGCCTGCGCTTTACCGGTGCCGCAGAGGTGGCGGACATGGCGCAGGTGATCACCGCCTATATCGAAGAGGCAAAAGCCTATGCCGAAGCCGGGATCCTGCCCCCGAAAGACACCAGCGCACCGGACCTGCCCGATGAGCTGAGCGACGCGCTGGACGGCGATGCCGAACTGGCCGAGGCCTTTCATGCGCTCACGCCCGGGCGACAGAAAAGCTATGTGATCAATCTGAACGGGGCGAAGAAGCCTGAAACCCGGCTGGCGCGGATCGAAAAGTTCCGGGATCAGATCATCGCCGGGAAAGGCGCGAATGAACGGTAGGGCGAGGCGAGAGCACTGCACCTACTCTCGACGACCTGAGCCGGGCGAAATGGTAGCCGACCACGAGCCATTCCCCAAAAACAAACGCGCCCGGCAAGGCCAGGCGCGCAAAAAATCCGATATGGACCAAGCTCAGCTTTGTTTGGAGACCTGGGTGAATTCCAGCTCCACCGGAGTGGCGCGGCCAAAGATCGACACCGACACTTTCAGGCGCTGGTTGTCTTCGTCCACGCCTTCCACCATGCCATCAAAGCCTTCGAACGGCCCGTCGGTCACGGCAACGGTTTCGCCAACTTCGAAGCTGATCAGGGTGCGCGGCGCTTCCACGCCTTCTTCAACGCGGTTGAGGATCTGGTTCACCTCGGCATCGCGCATCGGCATCGGGCGGCCTTGCGGGCCAAGGAAGCCGGTCACCCGGTTGATGTTGTTCACCAGGTGATAGCCCTGATCCGACATCTCCATATGCACCAGCACATAGCCCGGCATGAAGCGGCGCTCGGTCGAGACCTTTTTGCCACGGCGCACTTCGATCACTTCTTCGGTCGGCACCAGCACTTCGTCGATCTCGTCTTCAAGACCAGCTTCGGCAACTGCGGTTCTGATCGCCTCGGCAATCTTCTTTTCGAAATTCGAGAGCACGCTCACCGAATACCACCGTTTCGCCATTTGTGTCTGCCTCGTCTTACGACCGGCGGTATCCCACCGAAGTTACAGTCTTTGCGGGCCATCCCGCCATTTGAAACAAAAAACCGGCGTGTAGGTTGATTCCTGACACGCCCGTTTGAGAAGTTCTGCCCGCTCTACCCCTGAACCCCGTGCGATTCAAGGGGGTTTGCCCAGGCCAGCCCCGCGATCAGGCGCCCAGGATCAGGCCAAGCCCATAGCGGATCGCCATATCGACCAGCGAAAAGAACAAAGCGGTCAGCGCGGCCATGGTCACCACCATGCCCGTGGTCAGCAGCACCTCGCGGCGCCCGGGCCAAACGACCTTGGCGACTTCGGAGCGCACCTGCTGGATAAACTGAAACGGATTCGTCTTTGCCATATTCCTGCCTTTCGCGGATTGGGTGGCAGATACGGGAAGTGAGCGCGAGTTTCAAGCCCGGTGGATAGTGCAACCACGCGGGCGTGAATTGCCGGTCGGAATATCCGACGCGCAGGGCCGGATCTCCATCAGAGCAGATGCGCATATCGGCCTGACCATAAGCATACGATCAGGCCCTCAGAATGAGCTGAAACGAGATATCGTGGTCTAACAATCCCAAGTTCACGTTACGACCGACCCGAGATGCGGAGTCGGAGCCAGTCTAAATGCCTCTGTCGCTGCGGACCTGCGCGGCCAGGCGATCAAACGGATCCTGTGCCTTTTTCGCCCGTGTCCGGGCAGCATGGTTGGAATGGCGATCTGCCTGCCCCGAACTCAGCGCCGGTTTGGAATGAACGACCCCTTCGGCTACCCGCGAGATCGCAGCCGAGGTCACTTGCTTGAGACCGCCAACGGCCTTGCCGAGGAGGATATAAAATCCCAGTAGCAGAAACACCGGAATAAAACCCAATCCACGCACGCCGAGCATCAGCGAGACCAGAACCACGGCGATGACGATCATGGCCTGCTTGTTCCGTAATATTTGGGAAAGTGACACTACCGGATCCGCAGGCCGTGCATCGGAAACGGCTGCCGCCTGTTGTCTTTCTGCCTGACGCCGGGTGATCCGCTCCAAAGGCGTATCGCCCTGAGGCAATGCGGCCCCAGAAGCCATGTGGGTCATGACCGACGGATGCGACAAAGCTGGCTGTGCCTGTGCTTGTTGTACCCGGGACGGTTTCAACGCCGCCCCGGCCATCAGCCCATCATCGTCTTGCCCGGCTTTGGTGATTTTCCTAGCACGATACTGACGGAAGATCAGTTTCAGCACCGCGAGCGCCAACAAAAACATCACCACCTTGCGGCCAAAGCTCCGCATGCCCTCCACATTTCTCGGGGCGAGTCCAGCGGCGCGCCCGTTCAGAAACGGTTTGATCAGAATGAAATTATCGGCGCGGGTCAGCCCCTGGTCCTCGAGCGCGTCATTCAGCAGCGACCCGAAATCGCCGGTGGTTGCAGGCAGACCGTTGAACGGGAAGGTCAATTGGTCGCTTGAAAAATCGTCGATAAGAAAAACCGCCTGTTCGACAAATTTGAGCCTCTCGCTCTCTGTCAGCAACACAGCCCCACGCGCCTTGGTGCTGGTTGCATCGTCGGTCTTGCCAAACAGAATGTAGAGGTACCGCTCGTCTTTGACCCGTCCGTTTTTTGACAGGGTGAGATGGCTGTTATAATCGAAGTTTACCCAGGCCTCGACATTGAGCTCCTGCGCCGGGTTCATATCTCTGGCGCGATCAAATACGGCAATATCGACCAGGTCAGGCGGGCCCGCTTCCAGCGCCTCGGCGCGCAGCTGGTTTTCCTCAAGTTCCGACTGATAGATGTATTCGGTCAGATACCACATCCCGCCAGCGAGCGGCAGATATCCCCACCAAGGCAAGGTCACGAGAAGAAAAAGCAATTGTCTCATAATGCTGACTCCGAACGCAAAACACGGATAATGAGACAACATTCAACCGCCGATTGAGGCGGCGCTGTGGCATGGTTAAGGGGATTTCCGGATTTTTCTCAGCAATCTGAGAAAATGGCAGGGGCACCAGGGCTCGAACCCGGGACCTACGGTTTTGGAGACCGTCGCTCTACCAACTGAGCTATACCCCTGCAATCGGGGCAGGACGTACCCTATGCCCCGAGGGTTTTCAAGGCCATTTAAAACCCCGATCCAACAAAAGCGAACGGCGCCCCGAGATGGGACGCCGTTTGAGTTTTTTCCCGAGGTGCAGCTTTGGACAGGCGCAACCGGATTGGCTCAGGCTTCGCGCAGCCTCAGCCGCGTGGCCTGCAGGCGAAGCAGCCCGATGACAGCGCCCCAATAGATGATCCAGGCCGCGAGCGTTACTTGATCCGGGGTGGCGCGATAGCCGGTCAGGCCCGCCACCAGCCCGCCGATACGGCCCCCATCATCAAGCACCGCGCTGCTATCCCAGAGCGTGGCCGTATAGGGCAGCAGCCCATGGCCGACCAGCGATCCCATGCCCGAGGTGAAGAGCGCACAGCCAAGCAGCAGCAGCAGGATTTCCGAGACCCGGAAGAAGCCGCGCCAGGGCAGGAAACGCCCGCCAGCCTGCAAGGCGCCATAGGTTGCGATGGCCAGAAACAGCCCCAGAACCGCCGAAGCGACAGCACCGGTCAGCGCTGCGTCGCGGGCCGCCGCAAAGGTGCCATACAGAAACACCACGGTTTCGCTGCCTTCCCGCGCCACTGCCAGCGCGGCCAGCACGAAAACCATCCACCATTGCCGCTGTTCCCCAGCCGCGTTCAACCCCTGTTCCAAATCGCGCTTCATACTGCGGCCATGGGCGCGCATCCACATCACCATCTGCACGATCAGCCCGGCAGCAATGAAGACCATCAGCGTCATCATCATCTTGCGGGCATCAGAGCTGAGCAGGCCGGAAAAGCCCAGCATGGTCAGGGCGAAAAGCAGCGCCAAAGCCAGCCCGGCCACGACCCCGCCCCAAAGGAACCAGGCCGCCCGGCGCGAGGCGCTTTCATGGCGCAGCCAACCGGCCAGAATGCCGATGACCAGAAGCGCCTCAACGCTTTCGCGCCAGATGATGAATGTGACCTGCCCGTTCATCTCAGCCTCACTCGGCGAGGATCACGCCACGCGCGGTCGACTGATCTTCATGGAACTCCTCAACGAATTTGTAGCTGCCTTCGGCCAGCCCCTTGATATCAAAGGTTGCGGTCGCGCCGGGGGCGAGGATTTCCTCGATATGCAGGCTGTGGCTTTCAAATTCCGCCGGGGTTTCTCCGGTATTCGTCACGGTGATGGTGAAGGCTTCGCCTGCCGGTACGGTCAGCTCTGCCGGAGCGACCACGCCATCGGTCAGGGTGATGGTATATGTCATCTCCTCAGCCGCAGCCGGGGCTGCGAACAGGGCAGACGCCGCCAGCAGAGTAGCGGAGAGGGTGAGCGAAAACTTGGTCATGACATTATCCTGTTTGCGTGTTTCGAATCCCCAATACCTGACTAGTTTACTCGGATCAATATTTATCCGAGTAATTCAATCAACTATTAGTGAGCCGTGAACAGAATTTCCGCCCAAACAGAAAAGGGGCCGCCCGAAGGCGACCCCTTGCATAATCAGCCGTTTGGCTTTGATTATTCGACGATTTTCGAGACGACGCCGGAACCGACGGTACGGCCGCCTTCACGGATGGCGAAACGCAGGCCGTCTTCCATCGCGATCGGGGCGATCAGCTCGACACCGAATTTCAGGTTGTCGCCCGGCATCACCATCTCGGTGCCTTCCGGCAGCGTCACGGTGCCGGTCACGTCGGTGGTCCGGAAGTAGAATTGCGGACGGTAGTTCGCAAAGAACGGGGTGTGACGCCCGCCTTCTTCCTTGGTCAGGATGTAGACCTCGGCTTCGAACTTGGTGTGCGGCGTCACCGAACCCGGTTTACACAGGATCTGGCCACGCTCAACGCCTTCACGGTCGATACCACGCAGCAGCGCGCCGATATTGTCGCCAGCTTCACCGCGATCCAGCAGTTTGCGGAACATTTCAACGCCGGTGCAGGTGGTTTTCTGGGTTTCACGCAGACCGATGATTTCAACTTCATCGCCCACGTTGATCGCGCCACGTTCCACACGGCCGGTCACAACGGTACCACGACCCGAGATCGAGAACACGTCTTCGATCGGCAGCAGGAAGGGCTGGTCGATCGCACGTTCCGGGGTCGGGATGTAGTCGTCGACAGCGGCCATCAGCTCGCGGATCGAGTTTTCGCCGATTTCCGGGTCACGGCCTTCAAGCGCGGCCAGGGCCGAGCCTTTGATGACCGGGATATCGTCGCCCGGGAAGTCGTATTCGTTCAGCAGCTCGCGGATTTCCATTTCCACCAGCTCGAGCAGCTCTTCGTCGTCTACCTGGTCAACTTTGTTCAGGTACACGACCAGAGCGGGCACGCCAACCTGACGGGCCAGCAGGATGTGCTCGCGGGTTTGCGGCATCGGGCCATCAGCGGCCGAACACACGATGATACCACCGTCCATCTGCGCCGCGCCGGTGATCATGTTTTTCACATAGTCGGCGTGACCGGGGCAGTCCACGTGAGCGTAGTGGCGTGCTTCGGTTTCGTATTCCACGTGAGCGGTCGAGATCGTGATGCCGCGGGCTTTTTCTTCCGGCGCGCCGTCGATCTGATCGTAGTCTTTGAATTCACCGAAATATTTGGTGATCGCAGCGGTCAGCGTGGTTTTGCCGTGGTCAACGTGGGCAATTATGGCAATATTTCGTAATTCGTTCATAGTCTCATTTTCTTTATAAAGTGTGGTTTTTGCGACAAAAACGCCACAGCTTACT
>JBNKNO010000025.1:0-45956 GCA_050293885.1 Rhodocyclaceae bacterium
GCCTGAATCCATCCTGGTGTTCGAACGTGGCTGGCTGTCGTCGAACAACATCCTGCTGTTCGATGGCGACGACGCCACGCTGATCGACAGTGGCTACGTGGCGCATGGCGAGCAGACCGTGGCGCTGGTGCGCGATGCGCTCGATGGCCGCCGCCTCACCGACCTCGTCAACACCCATTCGCATTCGGATCACATCGGCGGCAACGCCGCTGTGCAGCGCGCCTTCGGTTGTCGCATCACCATCCCGCAGGGCATGCACGCGGCGGTGGCGCAGTGGGACGAATCGGCGCTGCTGTTGAGCATGGCCGACCAGCGCGGCGAGCGCTTCACCGCCGATACGCTCGCTCATGCCGGCGAGGAAATCACCATGGGCGGGCGCGCCTGGCAGGCGCTGGCGGCGCCCGGCCACGACATGGATGCGCTCATGTTCTACAACGCCGAGCTGCGCATCCTCGTCTCCGGCGATGCCTTGTGGCGCGACGGCTTCGGCGTGCTCTTCCCCGAACTGTTCGGCACCGACGATGGTATCGGCGCGGCCCGCGACACGCTGGACGCCATTGCCCGTTTGCCGATCGATATCGTCATTCCCGGTCACGGCGCGCCGTTCGAGGACGTGAGCGACGCGCTGGCGACGGCCTACGCACGCCTCGCGGCCTTCGAGCAAGACGGTGCGCGCATCGCCCGCAACGCCATCCGCGCGTGCACCACCTTTGCCTTGCTCGATCTGCGGCGCATGTCGCTGGCCGAGCTGCCCGGATGGCTCGAACGCACGCCCTTGTTCGCCATCGCCAATGCGCGCTTTCTCAACGAGACGCCGGAGCGTCTGGCCGACTGGTTGATTGATAGCCTCGTGCACTCGGGCGTGGCGCAACGCGAGGGCGACTGGCTGATGGCCCGCTGAACGGCGCAACGCGTCAGCTGTCTCACGATGTGTCTGTATTGGGACCGGCATGGGGTGGCCACGAGGGTGTCACCTGGCCAGGTTAGAGATACACTCTGTCACACCTTCGTACGGTAGCGACCATGCAAATCGTCCTCATCAGTGGCTTGTCCGGTTCCGGCAAGAGTATTGCGCTCAATGTGCTTGAAGATGCCGGCTTCTACGTGGTCGACAATCTGCCGGCCACGCTGTTGCCGCAGCTGATCACCACCTTGCGCGGCGCCGGCTATCAGCGCGTGGCGGTGGCTGCCGATGTGCGTGCCGGGGCGTCGATTTCGGCCCTGCCGGGCGAGATCGAACGCTTGCGCGAGATGGTCGATGACCTGCGCTTCATCTTTCTCGATGCGCGCGACGACACCTTGATTCAGCGCTTTTCCGAGACCCGCCGTCGCCATCCGCTGGGCGAGGAGAACGTGACCCTCGGTGAGGCCATCGCCCGCGAGCGTGAGGCGCTCGAACCGGTGGCCCAGCTCGGCCACCGCATCGATACCAGCGACACCCAGGCCAATACCCTGCGCGGTTGGATCAAGGATTTCATGCAGCTGGAGATGACCCAGGGGCTCACGCTGTTGTTCCAGTCCTTCGGCTTCAAGTACGGTATTCCGGTCGATGCCGATCTGGTGTTCGATGTGCGCTGCCTGCCCAATCCGCATTACGACATCAACCTGCGCCCGCTCACCGGGCGCGATCAGCCGGTGATCGACTTCCTCGAGAAGATTCCCGAAGTCGAGCGCATGGCCGACGACATTCGCGGCTTTGTCGCCAACTGGTTGCCGGCCTACATCCGCGACAACCGCAGCTACCTTACCGTCGCCATAGGTTGCACCGGCGGCCAGCATCGCTCGGTGTATTTCGCCGAGCGGCTGGCGGAGAGCTTTCGCAACACGGTGCGCGTGATGGTGCGCCATCGCTCCAGCGCGCGCCGCGCCAAGGATGGCCATCAGGCGCCGAATTCCACGAAATGAGTGTCGCCTGGCGAGACTGGCTGGGCGAATTGCGCGTCGGTGACGGCCTCGTCATCGTCGCCGGCCTCGTGGTCGCCGGGGTGGCGGCCTGGCAGTTGTGGCAGGGCGGCGCGGCGCGTTGGGCCGAGGTACGCGCCGGTGGCGAGGTGGTGGCGCGTCTGCCGATCGACCGGCCCGGCGCCGTGACCGTCGACGGTCCGCTGGGCGCCACGCGCATCGAGGTTGCACCGGGGCGTGCCCGTGTGCAGAGCGATCCGGGCCCGCGCCAGTACTGCGTGCGCCAAGGCTGGCTTACCCGCGCCGGCGCCGTCGCCATCTGTGCCCCCAATCACGTCAGCCTGCATCTGCTGGGCGACTCGCCCGCCTATGACACGCTCAACTATTGATCTGCCGGTCACGCCGGCCGACCAGCGCATCGCCCGCTATGCGGCGGCGGCCATCGTGCTGTCGGTGGCCGAAGCGGCCATCCCGATGCCCTTGCCGGGCGTCAAGCCCGGCCTCGGCAACATCGTCACCCTGGTGGTGCTGGCGCGTTGGGGCTGGCGTGAGGCGGCCTGGGTGGTGTTGCTGCGGGTGGCGGCGGCGAGCCTGTTGCTGGGGCAGTTTCTGGCACCGGGCTTCTTCCTCAGCCTGTCGGGGGCGGTGACGAGCCTGCTGGTGCTGGGGGTGGCCATGCATCTGCCGCGGCGTTTCTTCGGCCCCGTCAGTCACAGTGTGTTGGCGGCCTTCGGGCACTTTGCCGGGCAGTTGCTGGTGGCGCGGCTGTGGCTGGTGCCGCACGAAGGCGTGTTCTACCTGGTGCCGGTGTTCGCGCTCGCGGCCGTGGTGTTTGGCACCGTCAATGGCCTGATCGCGGCGCGGCTGCTGCGCGAATTGCCGCCGCGGCCGGGCTGAGCCGCGGCGGTTCACACCGGAAGGGCTGTCCCGGATTCCGGCCTTCGGCCTCCAGCCGGGCTACGCAGTCGCTGCCGCGACCGGGTCAACCCACGTCCGACCACACCGCCAGTTCGTTGCCGCTGGGCTCGGCAAAGTGAAAGCGCCGTCCGCCGGGGAAGTCGAACACCGGCTTGACGATGCGCCCGCCGGCCGCCTCGATCTTGGCCTGGGTCTGCGCCAGGTTCTTGCTGTAGAGCACCACCAGCACGCTGCCGTTGGCAGTCGATGCGGCGGCATCGGCACGATAGAAGCCGCCATCGATGCCGGCGTGGTCGAAAGCGATGTAGTCGGGGCCGTAGTCGGTGAAGCTCCAGCCGAACACCTCGGAGAAGAAGGCCTTGGTGGCGGCCGGATCCTTGGCGGGGAACTCCAGGTAGTTGATCTTTTCGTGGGTATTCATGTGCGGCTCTCGGGGGATGAGCGTGTCAGTGTATGGCGCACGCGTGTCGTAGGCATGACGCCATGATGCCCGGTTTGACCGGGCATCGCGAGGGGTGCTTGGGCGCTATACGCCGTGCTTCGCCAGCCAGGCCAGCATGCGCTTCCAGCCATCCTTGGCGGGGCCTTCGCGATAGCTCGGTCGATAGTCGGCGTTGAAGGCATGGCCGGCATCCGGGTAGATGACGATGTCGAATTCCTTGTTGGCGGCCGCCATGGCGCTGCGCATGGCACCGACGTCGTCGACCGGAATGCCTTGATCCTGTTCGCCGTAGAGCCCGAGCACCGGCGCCTTGATGCGCGCCACGAGGTCGAGCGGGTGGGTCGGGTGCAGATCCGAGGGCACGCCGTCGAGCCTGCCGTACCAGGCCACGCCCGCCTTGAGCGACGGATTGTGGGCGGCATACAGCCAGGTGATGCGCCCGCCCCAGCAAAAACCGGTGATCGCCAGGCGTTCGGCGTCGCCGCCCTGGGTGGCCGCCCACTCGGCGGTCTTGTCCAGATCGCTCATCACCTGCGCGTCGGGCACCTTGCTGACCAGCTCGGCGATGAGCGTGGGGATGTTGTCGTAGGTGCGCGGATTGCCCTGGCGGAAGTAGAGCTCGGGGGCGACGGCCAGATAGCCGGCCTTGGCGAGCCGCCGGCACACGTCGCGAATATGTTCGTGGACGCCGAAGATCTCCTGCACGACCAGGATCGTCGGGAGCACCTTGCCTTCGGCCGGCGCGGCGAAATACACCGGCAAGGCGCCGCTGCCGGTGTCCACGCTGGCGTCGCCGGTGCGCAGACCGGCGTCATCGGTCTTGATCATGGTTTGCGCACTCACGGGTTGAACGGCCAGCGCAAAACCCGCGGCGGTGGCGGTGACGATGAAATCGCGGCGGCTCAGGCGAGCGGCCGGCATCAGACTGTCGAACTCGGCGTCGGTGTGCATGGGGCTTCTCCAGAGGGGGGTGCCGGGTGGACTACGGATACGACGAACGGGTTCCGCCTGAGGGCGGATGTTTCACCATAGTCGATGCACGGCCGGCCCGAAAGACGTCGCGACAGCTCAGCCGCGTGCGCCTTGCGCGGGCAGGCACAGCCAGCCGTCCATGAGCATGCGCGCGCTGCGTCGCATGACAGCGGAGTCGAGCGTGCGGCGCCCATCCACCATGCGCACCGTGGCGCCGACCTCGGTGCGGCCGGAGGGGTGGCCGATGCGCAGCGGCCCGGTCGGTTCGGCCGCAAGCTGGCGGGCGACGATGGTGCCGGGAATGCACGCCGCCGCCGCGACGGCAATGGCCGCGGTGCCGGGGATGGCGTGATGGAAAACGCCCATCGAGAGCACGCGGGTGAGGACATCGGTGTCGGTGTCGGAAAAGTGGCGTCCGTCGGCAGACACGAAGGCGGCGGCAGGGGCCATGAAAGCGAGCTTGGGGGTGTGCTGTCGCGCGGCGGCCTCGGCGGTGGAGCCGGCCAGGCCCATGGCCAGTGCGCCGGCAAGACGGATCTGCTCGCAGCGATCGAGCAGGGCGGCATCGGTATTGAGCTGCGCCTGCGTTGCCGAGCAATCGATACCCAGCGCCTCGGCCGACACCAACACCAGCGGGTTGCCCGCATTGACGAGGGAGGCGCAGACGGTGCTGCCGTCGGCCAGCACCAGCGTGTCGACGGCCTGTCCGGTGGGCAGCATGCTGCCGTCGTCGGCGCCCCCCGGGTCGAGAAAGTTGAGTGTGATCGCCGCGCCCGGGTGGGCAACGCCGTCGAGCATGAAGGTGCCGGATTCGACCGGCTGGCCATCGTCGACCGGCACGCGCGCATGGATGTGTTTGCCCAGGTTGCCCTGCCACAGGCGCACGTGCGCTTCGCCGTGTGTGGGGGCGTTGACGAGGCCGCGCTGGAGGGCAAACGGCGCCACCGCTGCGGTGAGATTGCCGCAATTGCCCGACCAGTCGATGGTGGTGCCGTTGATGGGGACTTGACCGAACCAGTAGTCCACATCGGCGTCGTCACGCGAGGAGGGCGAGACGACAATGACCTTGCTGGTGCTCGAGCTGGCGCCGCCGAGCCCGTCGATCTGCTTGCCGTAGGGGTCGGGGCTGCCCATGGCGCGGACCAGCAACGCGTCCCGCATGGCCGTGTCCTCGGGGAGATCCTCGGCGAGAACAAACAGGCCCTTGCTGGTGCCGCCGCGCATCCAGGCGGCGCGGATTCGGGTTTGACTCATGGCCGTGAGCATAGCCGACATCGGCATCCCCCGGTCGGCGGACGCGTTTGCGTGCATCGTGCGCAACGGTTACGCTGGCCCACCGTTCAACCCTGTCTGGAATGTCGATGTCTGCGTTGCCGCCGTGCCCCGAATGCCAAAGTGAATACACCTACCCCGATGGCGCCTTGCTGATGTGCCCGGAATGCGGTCATGCGTGGTCCGCCGATGCCGCCGCCGAGGCCGAACAAGAGGGTGTCGTCAGGGACGCCAACGGCACCCCGTTGGCCGATGGCGATGCGGTGGTGGTGATCAAGGATTTGAAGGTGAAGGGTTCGTCCACTACGCTGAAGGTGGGCACCAAAATAAAGAAAATCCGGCTTGTGGGTGGTGATCACGAGGTGGACTGCAAGACAGATGCCGGGAGTTTCATGCTCAAGGCATGCTTTCTCAAAAAAGCCTGAGGTCGTCATGATCGATATCGAGCATCCGTGGTTCGCGCCGCAGCTTTACGTGCTGGTCGGCACCACACTGGCCGCCGCCGCCTTCGCAAACATCTGGTTTGCCTGGTCCTACCCGTCGTCCAGCGAGTAAATCGCCTGAAAACGGCGTCCACACGCGGCTGGTATTAAGTCACATCCGGCGAGCGGAGAATTTCGTAGCATCGAGATGAAGCACGCGGTTTTCGCGTGCGCGAGGGGTCTCGACGCGATGGAACGGTGCAAGCGAATCCTGCTGGTCGAGGACAACGAGATCAACAAGGCCCTGGTTGTCGAAAGCCTGTACGACCTGCCCTACGAGGTGGACGTGGCCTCCAACGGCGCCGAGGGCGTGACCAAGTTCGAGCAAGGCCATTACGATCTGGTTGTCATGGATCTGCAATTGCCGATCATGGATGGCCTGGAGGCCACCGAGCGTATCCGCGCGTTCGAAGCGCGCACCGGCGCGCCGCGCACCCCCATCATCGCCGCCACCGCCAATGCCTTCCCCCGCGATCGCAAGCGCTGCATGGCGGCCGATATGGACGACTACCTCAGCAAACCTTTCGATATCGACTTGTTTGTCCGTCGTATCGCCCACTGGACCGGCAACGAAGCCGCTTGTTGAGCCGGGCGCCCGGCGCCGACCGATGAGCGCGCCCGGGCTGTCGTAGCGTCAGGCGGTTCAGCACCACCCCAACGCATTTCCCCCCGCTTCGAGTCCTTCAGCCGCGTCGATCCTCGCGGATCATTTGCGCGCCGCGCGCGGCGATCATGATGGTTGGCGAGCTGGTGTTGCCGGAGGTGATGGTCGGCATGATCGATGCATCCACCACGCGCAGCCCCGTCAGCCCGCGCACCCGCAGCCGGCTGTCGGTGACCGCCGAGTCGTCGTCCGCGCGGCCCATCTTGCAGGTGCCCACCGGGTGGAAGATGGTGGTGCCGATGTTGCCCGCTGCTTCGGCCAGTTGCTCGTCCGTCTCGTAGCCCGGCCCGGGCAGATGCTCCACCGGTTTGTAGGGCGCCAGCGCCGCCTGGTCGGCAATGCGCCGCGTCAGCCGAATCGCCTTCGCGGCCTTGATGCGGTCGGCTTCGTGGCTGAGGTAGTTGGGCGCGATCCTGGGTGCGCTGGCGGGGTCGCGGTCACGGATGGCGATGTGGCCACGTGACTGCGGCCGCAGGTCGCACACGCTGGCGGTGAAGGCCGGGAATGTGTGCAGCGGGTCGCCGAACTTGTCGAGCGATAGCGGTTGCACGTGGTATTCCAGATCCGGCGTGGGCACGCTTTCGTCCGAGCGGGCGAACAGCCCGAGCTGGCTGGGCGCCATGGTCAGCGGGCCGCGTTTGAAGAAGGCGTATTCCAGCCCCATCTTGATCTTGCCGAGAATGCTGTTGGCCTGCTGGTTGAGCGTGTGAATGCCTTCCACCCGGTAGATGCTGCGTAGCTGCAGGTGGTCTTGCAGGTTGTTGCCGACGCCCGGCAGCGCGTGGGCGACATCGATGCCCAGCGATTTGAGCAAGGCCGGCTCGCCAATGCCCGAGCGCTGCAAGATGGCCGGCGAGCCGATGGAGCCGGCGGCCAGTACCGTCTCGATGCGACTGTTCGCCACGCAGCTTTCGTTGCCCAGGCGAAACTCGATGCCGGTCACGCGGGTGCCGTCGAGCCGCAGCTTGTCGGACAGCGCGCCCGTCACGATTTTCAGATTCGGGCGTTGGCGCACCGGGTCGAGAAAGCCGCGCACCGCGCTCCAGCGCGTGCCCTTCTTCTGATTGACCTCGAACTGGCTCACCCCCAGGTTGTTGCCCCGGTTGAAATCCGGCGTGGCAGGGATGCCCGCCTGTGCCGTGGCTTCGGCGAAACGGTCGAGAATGTCCCAGCGCAGGCGTTGTTGCTCCACGCGCCATTCGCCGTCTGCACCATGGAATTCGCTGCTGCCCCGGTGGTGACTTTCCACCCCCTTGAACAGCGGCAGCACATTGTCCCAGGCCCAGCCGGTGTCGCCGCTCAGCGCGGCCCACTCGTCGTAGTCCCGCGCCTGACCACGCAGGTAGAGCATGGCGTTGATGAGCGTGCTGCCGCCCAGGCCCTTGCCGCGCGCGTAGATGATGCTGCGCCCGTTCAGGCCCGGCTCGGGCTCGGTCTTGTAGCACCAGTCGGTGCGCGGGTTGTTGATGCAGTACAGGTAGCCGACGGGGATTTTGGTCCAGATCCATTTCTCGTCGTTGCCCGCTTCGAGCAGCAGCACGGTCACGTCCGGGTCGGCCGAGAGCCGGTTGGCCAGCACGCAGCCGGCCGCGCCGCCGCCGGCGATGATGTAGTCGAATTCGCCAAAATCTTTCATGGTCGCGCCCCCGGTCAATTCACGGGCATGACGAATTCGGGGCCTTTCGAGCCGCTATCGGGCCAGCGTTGCATGATGCTCTTGTAGCGGGTGTAGAAGCGCACGCCTTCCTCGCCGTAGGCGTGATGGTCGCCGAACAGGCTCTGCTTCCAGCCGCCGAAGGAGTGCCAGGCCATCGGCACCGGAATGGGCACGTTGATGCCCACCATGCCGATGTGGATCTTGTTGGCGAATTCCTGTGCCGTGCGTCCGTCGCGGGTGTAGCAGGCCACGCCGTTGCCGAAGGCGTGGTTGTTGATGAGTTCGACTGCCTCGGCGAGCGTCTCGACACGCACCACGCACAACACCGGGCCGAAGATTTCTTCCTCGTAGATCTTCATGCCCGGCTTCACATGGTCGAACAGGCTGGCCCCCAGGAAGAAGCCGTCTTCGCGCCCCGGCACGCGCAGGCCGCGCCCGTCCATCACCAGCTTGGCGCCGGCCTCGACGCCGTTGGCGATATAGCCCTCGATGCGCGCCTTGGCCGCGGCGGTCACGATCGGACCCATGTCCGCGCCTTCGGCTTCGCCATCATTGATGTTCAGCGTGGCCGCGCGGGTCTGCACCTTGTCGATCAGCTCGTCGGCGATATGGCCCACGGCCACCGCCACCGAAATCGCCATGCAGCGCTCGCCGGCCGAGCCGTAGGCGGCGCCGATGAGGGCGTCGGCGGCCTGGTCGAGATCGGCGTCGGGCATCACCACCATGTGATTCTTGGCACCGCCCAGCGCCTGCGCGCGCTTGCCGTTCTTTGCCGCCGTTTCGTAGATGTAACGCGCGATGGGGGTCGAGCCGACAAAACTGATCGCCTGCACGTCGGGGTGGTTGAGCAGCGTATCGACCGCCAGCTTGTCGCCCTGCACCACGTTGAACACGCCATCCGGCAGGCCGGCCTCGCGGAACAGTTCGGCGGTCAGCAACGACGGCGAGGGATCGCGCTCACTCGGTTTGAGAATGAAGGCGTTGCCGCAGGCGATGCTCACCGGCGCCATCCACATCGGCACCATGAATGGGAAGTTGAACGGCGTGATGCCGGCCGTCACACCCAGCGGATGGCGCTGCGCCCAGTTGGCGATGTTGCCGCCCACGTTGTCCGAATACTGCCCCTTGAGCAGCTGCGGAATGCCGCACGCGAACTCGATCACCTCCAGCCCGCGCTGGACCTCGCCGCAGGCATCGGGAAAGGTCTTGCCATGTTCGCGGGTGATCAGGCGGGCGAGGTCGTCGGTATGGCGCTCGACCAGATCGCGCATCGCGAACATCACCCGCGCGCGGCGCTGCGGGGCCATCGCGCCCCACGCCGTTTGCGCTCGAACCGCGCTGGCCACCGCCGCATTCACATCCGCCTCGCTCGCCAGCCCCACTTGCCGCGCCACCTTGCCCAGCGCCGGGTCGAACACCTCGCTGTTGCGGCCCCCTGTGGCCTCGGCCGGCTTGCCGTCAATCCAGTGGGGGAGGGTGTCGGGGGGCTTGATGTAAGTGAAGCTCATAAGATCATCTCCGATGAAAAGCTCAGTTTTATAGGAATAGTCTGCATTCAAGACGCTATCCGCGGGAGAGTCCAATGATTTATGCTTGTGCTGGATATATTAAATGCTTATAACGAGACATGGACTTCACCAGCCTGCGCGCCTTTGTCACCGTCGCTCGCGAGGGCAATCTCACCCGTGCCGCCGAGCGCCTGTTCGTCACCCAACCCGCCCTCAGCCTGCAGATCAAGAAACTACAGGCGCATCTGGATCTCACGCTGTTCGAGCGCACCCCGCGGGGCATGCGGCTCACCGACGCCGGCCAGCGCCTGCTGCCGGTCGCCGAGCGCGCGCTCGGTGGCATGGCCGAATTCCGCGCCGCCGCCGCGGGCCTCAAGGACACCGTCAGCGGCCGCTTGCGCCTGGGCACCATCGTCGATCCGGAGTTCCTGCGCCTCGGCGCCTTCCTCAGCGCACTGGCCGAACGCCATCCGACGCTGTCCTTCGAGCTCACGCACGGCATGTCGGGCACCGTCACGCGGCGTGTCGAGCAAGGCGAGCTCGACGTTGCCTACACGCTCGACCAGCCCGGTTTTCCTGATCTCGCCGGCCGTTTCCAGGTCGTCGGGCTCACCGAATTCAGCTACCGCGTGGTTGCCCCACCCGGCTGGGCCGGTCAGGTGCGCGGCAAGGGCTGGCGCGCGCTCGCCGCCTTGCCGTGGATCGGCACCCCACCCGACTCCATCCACCATCGCCTGCTCTCGCGCATCTTCGCCGCCGAAGGCGTGCGCCCCAACGTGGTCGCCCGCGTCGACCTCGAACCCTCCATGCTCGACCTCGTCCGCTCCGGCGTTGCCCTCGCGCTCGCCCGCGACAGCCTCGCCCTGCGCGCCGCGCACGCGGAAGGCGTGGTCATCGCCGACAGCGTATCGGTGGACGCCGAACTGGGCCTGGTGTGCCGCGCCGATCGGCGCACGGAAGCACCGATCAAGGCTGCGATGACGGTGATCGAGGGCGTGTGGCGGGGGTGAGTGTCACCCCCGGTTTCGACCCCGAGGCGGCCTTGCCGCATCGGACAGATGTCCGCTGCATTGGTCGCCGGCACAGCGCGAAGCGCAATCCGGGCTCAACCGTCGAAGCGAAGCCCACAACTTCAGTGGTGCAGGTGTGGAACGCTGGCGTCGGGCTCCCTTCGTCAGCCCAACCTACACGTGCTGTCAATCAGACTTGATTTGTGGGGGTGTCCATACACGAAGGGTTAGACCGCATCTTCGCTCGACTCGGCAAGGGTTGCTAGGAGAATTGGTAGTTCGTAAACGGAATAAACGTCGAGTTCATCGCACTGAGTAGCAAGGGTAAGATAACTCTCGAATTCGGAAGTAATCGATTCGTTCCTACCTAGACGAACGAGACAGCAAATTCTGAGTTCCTGGCGTTTCAGATCTCGCCAAGGTTGCCCATGGGCGGAAAACGCTTGATTCGGAATTGAGTCGAACCAACGGAGAGCAAGCTCAAACTGGGAGAGATCGAAGGCCAAGTGCCCAAGATATAACTTGGCATAGTCGTCATCTGGGTTCTTCTCCAGCGCAGCGAGAAATGCCTGTTCGGAGCGGCTGGCGGCTTCTGGTTCGACGTCGACGAGGTTGTAGTAGCAGTATCCGAGAATGTACTGAGCGCGAGGCTCTTCGAGGATCGTTGGATTCTTGGCTGTCATGGAAACTGCCTCGCGCCACAAGTCCAAACACGCAGGTGCAACCGCTTCGTCCGCTTCGTTTGCGAGTTTGCGGAATTCAGAGAATGGATTGGTCATGCGGTTAATCTTCTCGTTGTTAGTCAATCAGCCTTGTTGTCAGGACGCGCCTAGTAGTCACGCCAAATTCAGCTGAGTACGAAGACTCTGAATGCGGTGACAGCATACGTGCTATCACGTCAGTTCGCGTTGGGCACAATAACCCAAAGGGCATTGTGTCGCAGGATCGCAGCGGAATGCCCGTGACCTCAGCGTTGCACCGCAATTTGTGCATCCACAAACGCTTCCGCGGTGCCTTGTTCCCACATTCGGCGCAATGCTCTTTGACTATTGCGCCCGCGATCCGTCGAGTCTGTCGTGCACCCGGGGCGGAGGCTTGTAGGTGTCGTCGTCGACGTCGAGCCGGGCGCCGGGCTGGTTGGCGTAGGACACGCTGATCTCAGTCATGTATTTCGCCTTGTTGCTTGCCCGGCAGTGACGCCCGCACAACTTCAGGTCTGAGCGTGGAAGGACGTTATGACTTCTTGGAGCGCGGGCGGCCGTGGTAGCGTCGGGGGGCTGCTGTTTGTTTCGTGGCAATGTCGGCGAGCCCCCCGGGGGTTTGCTGGTGTGTTCTTGAGAAGAAACGGGATCCATGGTTGAAGCGGGCGAAGCTGTCGAGAGCGAGGTTCAGCGCAAGCTGACCGAGTTGCTTTTCCGCAACGCGCATGTGGCGTTGGCGACGAATGTCGTCATCAGCGCGCTGCTCGCCTATGTGAACGTGTCGACGCATTTTGACGTGACGCTGGCGCTGCTGTGGTGGCTTGGTGTGAGCGTGGCGGTCGGGGGGCGCTATCTGCTCTCACGGCGTTATCGTGCGGCCCAGCCCTCGGCCGAGCAGGCGAATGTCTGGCGTCGGCGATACGTTGTTGCCACGGCGATCGTTGCCGCGCTGTGGGGGTTGGGGGCGGGGGCGTTCATGTGGGATGCGCCCGATGCCGCGCGGCTTTTCACCGGCTTGCTCGCCGCCGGGATGGTGGCCGGGGCGGCCACTGTGCTTGCGCCCGTGCCGGTGGCGCTCTATGCGTTCACGCTGCTGATCAGCCTGCCAATGCTGGTGGCCATCGTCTGGCAGGCCAGTTTGCCGCTGCATCTGGGGTTTGCCGTGGTGGTTGTGGTGATGGTTGTTGCGGTGCTTCTAGGGGCCAGATACCTTCACCAAAGCATGGTTTCGTCGATCCGATTGGGTCTGGAACAAGGGCGCATGGTGCAGGTGCTCGAAGCGGCAAACGCCGCTGCCGACGCCGCGAACAAGGCCAAGAGCGCTTTTCTGGCCACCATGTCCCACGAGATTCGAACGCCGTTGAACGGCATTTTGGGCATGGCGCAGTTGCTTCTGATTGCCGACGATCTGAGCGATGCGCAGCGCAAGGACTACGCACGCACGATCAACAGTTCGGGGCAAATGCTGCTGGCGATCCTCAACGATATTCTCGATATTTCGAGAATCGAAGCCGGAAAAATGGTGTTGTCGGTGTCCCGCGTCGATCCGGCCGCCTTGGTGACGGAAACCATCGAAGCATTCAATTCGATGGCGGTGACCAAGGGGCTCACGCTGACGGCCGCCGTGGATGTCCCCGCCAATCGAAGCTACATGGGGGACGTTATTCGTTTGCGGCAGATGCTGTCGAATCTGATCAACAATGCAATCAAGTTCACACCGGACGGAAGCGTGCGTGTCGATGCGTCGGAAATCGAGTATTCCGATCACCACGCGGTGATTGAATTTGCCGTGACCGACAGCGGAATCGGGATTCCGCCCGAGGTGCAGGAAAAGCTGTTTCAGCCATTTACCCAGGCCGACAGTTCGACCACCCGCAAATACGGCGGGAGCGGTCTTGGCTTGTCGATCGTTCAGCGTCTGGCGCAACTCATGGACGGTGCGGTGGGCGTGGAGAGCGAGCACGGGCAAGGCTCACGGTTCTGGTTTCGGGTCCGCCTCGAACGCGGCCCCGATATCAATATCGAACAGATGTTCTCGCTCGAGGAGGTCGTGCCCAGCCAAAGTGCCCCGGCCGACTCGAAAGCCGTTGTGCTGGTGGTCGACGACAATCTGGTCAATCGCCAGGTGGCCGAGGCGATGTTGAAGCGCTTCGGCGCGCAAACCGTCAGCGTCGAGAACGGTCAGGAATGTCTGGATGAACTCTACGACGGCCTGCGCCCGGCGCTCATTCTGATGGACGTGCAGATGCCCGTCATGGATGGGCTGACCGCCACGCGACGAATCCGCGAGTGGGAACGCGAGAACGCGCTGCCGCCAATTCCCATCGTGGCGCTGACCGGGGGCGTCTTCGAGCACGACGCGCAGCGTTGCTTCGATGCCGGCATGAACGACTTTCTGGCCAAGCCCTTGAGTGTGAATGCGCTCGATCGCGTCATGGCGCAATGGTGCGAATAGGGCGCCAGTCAGCCATGGCTGTGCAACTCACCGGTCTCGCTACGGCTGGCATTGACCAGCACTTCGCTGATCTGTAGCGCCGGCGACAGATCGGTGTAGTTGGGAATGTCGCCGAGGATGTCGTTGGCGACCGGCCCGAAGGCGGCGTTGAAGGCGTCGACGGATTCGAAAAACAGGTGGGCGATGGCAATGTAGGGAGGTGGGGCGTCCGCCGTGCCGCCAGCGAGCCCCTTGTCGGCGGCAATGCCTTTGCACGTATCGCCCAGCTTGTCGCGCACCATCGGCAAGTGCTTGTGGGTGTAGTAGTCGAAGTCGAAACGCGCGCCGTTCTGGTGGGCGTAGAACACACTGACCTTGATCATTGTTGTCTCCTTCTTGTCGTCGTATGGGCATCGTAGCCCGCGTGCTGGCTAAAAGCGAGGCGCGCCACGCCGCATGAGCGCGCGCTGGAGGCGCCGCCGCCCGGGTGTCCCGGCAAGTGCTACGGAGTTGTGAGTTTGAGTTCGATGCGTCGGTTCTTGGCGTAGGCGGTGGCGGTGTTGGCGGGGTCGAGCGGGTGGAATTCGCCGTAGCCGGTGGCGGCGAGTCGCTTGGCCGGGATGCCCTGGGCGCGCAGGTATTTGACGATGGCCACGGCGCGGGCGGTGGACAGTTCCCAGTTGGAGGGGTAGCGGGCGGTGTTGATGGGGCGGCGGTCGGTATGGCCGTCGACCTGCAGCACCCAGGGCAGGTCGTCGGGGATTTCCCTGGATAGCGTTTTGAGCGTGGTGGCCAGTTGCGCGAGTTGGGCGCGGCCGGCGGGGGAGACGTCGGCGGAGGCGCTGTCGAACAGCACTTCGCTGGCGAACACGAAACGGTCGCCGACAATCTGGATGTCCTTGCGCTGGCCGAGTACTTCGCGCAGGCGGCCGAAGAACTCGGAGCGATAACGGGCCAGTTCGCGGGTGCGTTGGGCGAGCGCGAGGTTGAGTTCCTTGCCGAGGTTTTCGATCTGCAGATCCTTGTCGCGCGCGGCGGCTTCGGCGGCACCCAGCGCGTTGTTGAGTTCCTCGATCTGGGTGCGCAGCGCGGCCAGCTGGCGGTTGAGCAGTTCGGTCTGGGCGATGGCCTGCTCGGAGAGTTCGGTCTTCTGCTTGAGTTCGGTGGTGCTGGTGTCGAGGGCGCTGCTCAGGCGTGCGGCCTCGGCTTCGAGTTCTTCCTTGAGGCGTTGCAGGGCGGCGATGTCGATCACCAGTTGCGCGGCCTTTTGCTCGCTGGCGTCGCGGGCGGATTCGGCGCTCTCCAGGCTGAGCGCGAGTTTGCGCTTGGCGTCTTCGCTGGTGGCGAGCGAGGCGGACAGTTCGCCGAGTTGCGATTCGGCCTGCTTGCGCGCCGAGGTTTCGAGCTTGAGTTGCTGCGCCAGCGCGGTGAGTTGGGTGTTGAGTTGGGCGAGTGCCTTGTCGCGGCCGCTGACGGCGTCGGTGAGCACGAACTGGCCGATGGTGAAGATGAGGATGACGAAGATCATCACCATCAGCAGCGCGGCGAGGGCGTCGACGAAACCGGGCCAGAAGTCGAGCCCGCGACGGCGGCGTAGCGTGGCCATCAGTCTTCCCGGCGGGCGTCGAGCGCGGCGGCGATGGTGCGTGAGAGCAGGCGCAGCTCGGCGCGCATGTCTTCGGACAGGGCGTTGGCCTGCGCCGGGTGCTGGGCGATCTGGCGGATGAGGCCGCGCAGGTCATCCTGCGAGGTGGCGAGCGCGGACAGATCGCGCGATTCACGCGCCATGAGATCGGACAGCCGCCCGAGTTGCAGGTTGAGTTCGCCCAGCTGCTCGCCCGTGGCCTGGCGTTCGCGCTCGGCCTCGGTGGCGGAGCGCTGCATGCGATCCATGCTCTCGGCGGTCTGTTCGAGCAGCGCCTGCACATAGGCGGGCACGCTGCCGCCTTCGCCCTCGCTCAAGGCGCCGGACGAGGGCAGGCGGGTGATGTTGGAGAGCCACTCTTCGAGTTCGTTGTAGAAGCGGTTCTGCGCGTGGCCCGATTGCAGGTCGAGAAAGCCGACCACGAGCGAGCCGGCGAGGCCGAACAGGGAGGTGGAGAAGCTGGTGGCCATGCCGGAGAGTGGGGCGTCGAGTCGTGTCTTGAGGGTCTCGAACATGGTGACCGGGTCGCTGCCGACACTCATGCCGCCGATGATGTCGCCGACCGAACGAATGGTGGCGAGCAGCCCCCAGAAGGTGCCGAGCAGGCCGAGGAAGATGAGCAGGCCGATGAGGTAGCGGGAGAGGTCGCGTTGTTCTTCGAGGCGGATCTGCACGCTGTCGAGAATGGAGCGCATGGAGGTCGGCGAGAGGTGAAAACGGCCGCGCTCGCGACTGCTGAGCAGCCGCGCCATGGGGGCCAGCAGCACCGGACGGCTGTCGGTCGCGGCGTCGGCGTCGGGCCCGACGGCGAAGGCTTCGATCCACAGCACTTCGCGTTGCAGCCGCCACACCTGGCGCAGATTGACGGCGATGCCGACCAGCAGCACGAACAGGATGAGGCCGTTGAAGGCGACGTTGGCGAGGAAAGCGTGTTGCAGCTGGGGCGCGAGGACGGCGGCCAGTGCGGCCACCAGCGCCAGGAACAGGCTCATCCAGGTGGTGGCCTGCGCCGGGCGGGTGAAGGGCTTGGGCGCCATGGGCATGGCTCCTGTGCGTGGGTTCGCGCCCAGTCTAGCGCAGTTTTTTGGTGCGCTGAGCGTCTGCGCTCAGTCGTTTGGCTGTCGGGCCGGTGCGCGTTGTCCGTTCCCTTGGTCCGTCGTGCCATCCACGGCCAGCCCGTCGGCGTAGCGGCGCGCGATGGTGCAGCATTGTTCATAGCAGGCGTCGAAGGCGTCGACCACGTCGGGGTCGAAATGGGCGCCGCGCCCATCCAGTACGATGTCGCGCGCCTGATCGAACGGCATCGGCTTTTTGTAGGGGCGTGCGGAGACGAGGGCGTCGAACACGTCAGCCACCGCCATGAGCCGCGCGGCCAGCGGAATGTCGCGGCCGGCGAGGCCGTCGGGGTAGCCGGTGCCGTCCCAGCGTTCGTGATGGGAACGCGCCACTTCCTTGGCGAAACGCAGGAAGGGCATGTGGCGTTTGGCGTCGCGTTCGGCCTGTTCGAGCGCATCGGCGCCGATGTTGGCATGCGTTTGCATGATCTTGCGTTCGGCGTCGTCAAGGCGGCCGGGTTTGAGCAAGATGGCGTCGGGGATGCCGACTTTGCCGATGTCGTGCAGGGGCGCCGACTTGGCAATCAGCTCGATGGTTTCCGGCGTCAGCTCGTCCGCATGTTCCGGGTGCCGGGCCATATGGATGGCGAGCACGCGGATATAGCCTTGTGTGCGATGCAGGTGATTGCCGGTTTCCGTGTCGCGCACCTCGGCGAGCCGGGCCAGGGCGTGGATGCTGATGTCCTGAAGGTCCTGGTTGTCGCGCATGCGACGGCTCACTTCGTCTTCGAGCGCGGCGTTCTCGTCGCGCAGCCAGTCGCGCGCCAGTTTGGCTTCGAGCTGCGTGCGCACGCGTGCCAGCACGATTGCCGGACGCAGCGGCTTGGTGATGTAGTCGGCAGCGCCCAGCGCCAGCCCTTTCTCTTCGTCTTCGGTCGCGTCCATGGCGGTGACGAAGATCACCGGAATTTCGGTGGTGATGGGGTTGGCGCGCAGCTTGGCGAGGACGTCGATGCCGTCCATGTCGGGCATCATCACATCCAGCAGCACGAGGTCGGGACTGGGGTGGGTGCTGGCGATTTCGATGGCCCGTGCGCCGTTGTTGGCGGCACGCACGTTGTAGAACGGCAGCAGCAGGTCGCCGAGTACGGCGAGGTTGTGAGGAATGTCGTCAACGATCAGGATCGTCGGTTTTCCCGAGTGTCTCGTTTTCATTCACCGGCTCCGGTCGCGGTGGAATCCGCAAGGTGCTGTTGTTGTTTCAGCAGTTTGAGTGCCGACGGGTAGTCGTAGTCGGCCACATGTTTTTCGAAGGCAGGGGCGAAGGCGCCCAAGGCAGGAAGAATATCGGCGCGATGCTCGGCCAGGTAGGTGGCCGCGCGAAAATCGTCTTTCGACAGCAGGTCGGCGAGCGACAGCAGGCGCTGGCCGGGCAGTTCCGCACTTTTGTCATCGTCCTTGTGTGCAGCGCGAACAGGCGCGAGTGGTGCATGTCCGGCCTCGTCTTCGTGCTCGGGTGCGGTGTCGTCGGCTGTCGCGGCGCCGGGCAGCCAGTGCGCCAGGGCCTCGTAGAGTACGGTCGGTTCCACCGGCTTGCAGATGTGCTCGTTCATGCCGGCGGCCAGGCACAGTTCGCGGTCTTCGGCGAACACGTTGGCGGTCATCGCAAGAATCGGCACGTCCTTGCCATCGGGCAGTGCGCGGATGCGGCGGGTCGCTTCGACACCATCGATTTTCGGCATCTGCATGTCCATCAGGATGAGATCGACGGGTTCGTCCTGAAAACGGGCGATGGCCTCGGCGCCGTCGTTGGCGACCACCACCGTCAAGCCGAGGTTGTCGAGCAGTTCGACCGCCACCTCCTGGTTGACGGGGTTGTCTTCGGCGACCAGTACGCGCTTGTTGGCGAACGCGTGTGACGGCGGCGAGGCGGTGGCGGCGTCGGCCGGCGAGCTTGGTACGGCCTGCTTCAGGCGTGCGCTGATCCAGAAAGTGCTGCCTTGTCCCTCGACACTGTCGACCCCGACCTCACCGCCCATCATGCGCGCGAGTCGCTTGTTGATCGCCAGCCCCAGCCCGGTGCCGCCAAAGCGTCGCGTGGTCGAACTGTCGGCTTGTTCGAAGGCGGTGAACAGGCGCCCCTGAGCGTCTTCGCTCAAGCCGATGCCGGTGTCGCGCACGTTGATGCGCACCAGGCTGGTGTCGCCTGACGTGTGCTCCAGTTCGGCGTCCACGCGAACATCGCCGGCCGGGGTGAACTTGATCGCATTGCTCAGGTAGTTGAGCAGCATTTGCGTCAGGCGGGTCGGGTCGCCAATGAAGCGGTGCCGACGCAGCGTGTCGGGCAGTGGGGCGACGGTGAGCGACAGCCCCTTGGCGACGGCCCGCTCGGACACCATGGCGCACACACGGTGCAGCAGGTCGCCCAGATCGAAACTCACCTGTTCGAGCACCAGCTTGTCGGCTTCGATCTTCGAGAAATCGAGAATGTCGTTGATGATGCCGAGCAGATGGTGGGTGGCGTCGTTGATGCGATCGAGGCGCGCGCGTTGGGTCGGACTGTCGTTGTCGCGCTGAATCAGGTGGGTCAGGCCGACGATGGCGTTCATCGGCGTGCGGATTTCGTGACTCATGTTGGCGAGGAAGGTGCTCTTCGCGCGGTTCGCCGACTCGGCCTCTTCGGCGCGTCGGGCCAGTTCGTGGTTGAGCGCATCGATCTGCGCGGTGCGCTCGCTCACCAGGGATTCGAGGTGCTGGCGGTGCGCGTCGAGCTCGCGGGCGACCCGCATGTTTTCGGTGATGTCGGTCCAGATGACCGCGAAGTGCTGCTTGCCGTCGAGGATCAGGGGGCGAACCCGCACCCGGACATCGAGCGCATGCCCGTCGCGATGGCGGTACTGGGTGTCGTAGATGTCTCCGCTCGCCAGCAGGATGCTCGCCATGTGCGAGGCGTATTGGTCAGCCGTTTCGTTGGCATGAAGCTCGTGCATCTTCATGCGCGAAAATGTCTCGCGGGGGTAGCCGAGCATCTCGTGTGCGACGTCGTTGAATTCGACGAAGTCGCCGGCTTCGGTAATCAGTGCAATGGCGTCGGGCGCCTGGGCGATGATGGCATTGTGGATCTCGGCGCGGGTGGCAAGCGCTTCCTGGGTACGCCGTACGTGCGTGATGTCGCGCGCGATGCCGAGCACGCCGATGGTCTTGCCCTCGTTGTCGCGCATCGGCGTCTTGATGGTTTCGAGCAGCCCGCGTTTGCCATCGTCGGCGTAGGTGACCCATTCTTCATTGACGCGCGGCTCGTTGGCGGCCATCGCTTCGCGGTCTTTCTGACGGAAGAACTGGGCGAGTTCGGCATCGACGAAGTCGAAATCGGTCTTGCCGAGGATCTGCGTTTCGGTGGCGCCGAAAAAGCGTTCGAAAGCCGAGTTGCACGCCAGATAGACGCCATCGCAATCCTTGATCCAGACGAGGTCGGGAATGGTACGCAGCAGGTTGTGCAGGAAGGCGCGTTCGTTTGACGTGCGCTGCAGCGTCTGCGCCATCTCCATGCGCGCGGTGTCGCGATCGGTCCGCAGTTGCCGCGCGTAGGCTTCGTTGTTGCGGCACAGGTGCAGGGCATGCGACAGCTGGTTGAGGACCGGCTGGAAGATCTGTGTCAGCGGTAGCGGGGCGTCGGGCGCCCGCGACGACAGCAGCAGGATGACGCATTCGTCGCCCACCGGCAGCCGCAGGCAATGGGAGAACGCGCACGCGCCGGATGCGGTTTCATGGAGAAGAGCGGGCGCGTCGATGAGCGCGACCGGACCGCTGAGCGCCTCGGCGGGGACGTCGAGCCGCGTGCCCATGGCCGCTTGAAGGCGGTGGTCGCCGATGGCCAGTTCGACCAGTGCCGAGCAGTGCTCGGCGGAGATGTCGGCCGCCGACAGCACCACACCCACCGGAAAACCGGTGTGATGCAGCATCCGCTGCAGCGCATTGCGCAGTAGCGGCTCGACCTGAACCTCCGCGCCAATGGCGAGCGACAGGTCACAAATGACGGAGAGGATCAGCTCACGATTCATCTCGACCCAGCGGCAGACTCACCCGCGCGCGTGAACACTGCCGATCCCGCCCGGTGAGCGTGCGTCGGTCGGCACAATGGAGCAGCAAGGTGGGACGTTTGTCCTTGAGCGCTTCGGGCAGCAAGGCAGGCATGGCGCATCCGCGGGCCTTGCGCTGCCAGCTCTCCAGCGTGTGTTCGAGTTCTGATCGATCCCGCGTTGACCATTGCATCGTTTGCATCGCCGCTTCCTGTTTGTCGTGTGAGATGTGTCCTTTGCCGACCGGTTTCCTGGCTGACGTGTCCTCAAGTGATAGCGGCGTGTACGGCCGCGACTTGAGTTGTCGTCGGGGACAGATCGGCGGGCTCAGGCTGTGCCGTGCTGCGCTGCCGGCAGGGCTTCGGCTGCGGGTTCGGTCACCTCTTCGGCGGGCGGTTGCGGTCGCAGCAGCGCCGCCTGGTTTTCGTTGGTCACGCCGCCGGAGGGTGCTCGCTTGGCGGACTTTCGCCTGGGGCGTCGCAACACCCGGTTGCCGATGTGATCGAGTCGATTGAGCTGGTAGGTGATTTCGGCCCCGTAAAGCATGATCAGCGAGACGTAGTAAACCCACACCAGAATCACCGCCAGTGAGCCGGCCGCGCCGAAGGTGCTGGAGATGCCGCTGCGGCCCATATAGACGCCGACCCCCCACTTGCCCACTTCGAACAGGATGGCGGTGACCAGGGCGCCCGAGAGCAGTGCGCGTGGGCTGAGCCGCACGGGCACCAGTACCTTGTAGAGAATGCCGATCATGACCGTCTGAAAGAAGATGGTGAGCGACAGTTGGAGCAGCGACACCAGCCACAGAACCGCCTGCCAGCCGCGGGTGACGTACTCGCCAAAGGCCAGAATGGCCGCGCTCGACACCAGCGAGACCATGAGCAGGAAGCCCACGCCGAAGATCACGGTGAGCCCCTTGAAGCGCGCCATGAGCAGATTCACCCAGGCCGCCCTTGCATGTTCCGGCCGGCCGAACACGGCCTCGAAGCCGTGGCCCATCTGCATGAACAGTCCGGTGGCGCCGAGCAGCATGGCGCCGGTGCCGATCAAGGTGCCCAGCCAGCCTTTGCCGGATTGTGCGCTGGCCGCAATCATGCGCTGGATGAGCGCGGCGCCGTCATGGCCGATGAGCGATTCGAGTTCGCCGACGATGCGCCCGCTGGCCGCCTGTTCGCCGAAGACAAGCCCGGCCAGCGACACCGCGATGACCAGAATCGGCGCCAGCGAGAAGGCGGAGTAGTAGGCCAGTGCCGCCGCGTAGGTGGTGCAGCGGTCGGCAAACCATTTGAGCAGTGCGCGGTAGGGCACGAGCAGGTAGCGCAGGATGAGGATCAGGCGTTTCATGTCGTCGGCGGTCGCGTATCGAACCCCGCCACTGTACCGAGAAAAGGCGGCGAGTTGGTGGCGTCGCGGCCGGCGCGTGCGCGTGTTTTTTGATTGTCACAATTGCGTACATTTCTCAAATAGTTGCGCAAACATGGCTCGCCACACTGCCTCCTCGACATGGGCCTCGATGCCCGGCCGGTGCCTGGCGCCGGAAACCAATAACGAGAGGAGACGGGAATGTCGGATACCCAGGGGCAGGGCGCGCTCGATACCTTCCCGCGTTTGCTGATGCACCACGCGAGCGTGCGGCCGGACCGCCCCGCCATGCGCGAGAAAGAGTTCGGTATCTGGCAGACCTACACCTGGGCCGACGTCGCCCGCGAAGTGCGCGCCATCGCCTGCGGACTGGCCGAGTTGGGTTTCAAGCGCGGCGATCGCCTCGCCATCGTCGGTGACAATCGCCCGCGTCTGTACTGGTCGGTGGCGGCCTGTCAGTGTCTCGGCGGCATTCCGGTGATGCTGTATCAGGACGCCGTGGCCGAAGAGATGGTCTACGTGCTGCAGGATGCCGAGATCCGCTTTGCCGTGGTCGAGGATCAGGAGCAGGTCGACAAGATGCTCGAGATTCGCGAGCAGGCGTCGGCGTTGCAGCATGTGATCTACGACGACGCGCGCGGCATGCGCCACTACGCCGACACCTTTCTGCTCGGACTCGACGAGTTGGTGGCCATGGGCGAGGCGCATGATCGCAACCAGCCGGATTTTCTCGATGGCGAGATCGACAAGGGGCAGTCGGACGACATCTCGGTGATGCTCTATACCTCGGGCACCACCGGCAAGCCCAAGGGCGTGTGTCAGACGCATCAGGCGTTCATCGAGTCAGCCCGCGGCGGGCAGCAGTTCGACCAACTCACCGACCACGAAGACATCCTCTCCTATCTGCCCATGGCCTGGGTGGGCGACCATCTGTTCTCCTACGCGCAGGCGATGGTGGCCGGCTTTTGCATCAACTGTCCGGAATCGGGCGAGACGGTGATGACCGACCTGCGCGAGATCGGCCCGACCTATTACTTCGCGCCGCCGCGCGTGTTCGAGAACCTGCTGACCACGGTGTTGATCCGCATGGAGGACGCCAGCTGGATCAAGCGCAAAGTGTTTGCCTACTTCATGAATGTGGCCAAGCGCTGCGGCGCGGACATGCTCGACGGCAAGCCGGTATCGACCGGCGATCGGCTCAAGTACGCGCTCGGCAACGTGCTTATCTTCGGGCCGCTCAAGAACGTGCTCGGCTTCTCGCGCATTCGCGTGGCTTACACCGCCGGCGCCGCCATCGGGCCGGATCTGTTCCGCTTCTATCGCTCGATCGGCATCAACCTCAAGCAGCTCTATGGCCAGACCGAAACCTGCGCCTACGTGTGCCTGCAGCCGGACGGCCAGATCAAGCTCGACTCGGTCGGCAAGCCGGCGCCGGGGGTGGAGGTGAAGCTGGCCGAAAACGGCGAGATCCTGGTGCGCGGGCCGATGCTGCTCAAGGCCTACTACAAGCGCCCCGACGCCACCGCCGAATCGCTCAACGACGAGGGCTATTTCCTCACGGGCGACGCCGGCTTCTTCGACGAAGACGGTCATCTGAAGATCATCGATCGCGCCAAGGACGTGGGCAAGCTCAACGGCGGCGGCATGTTCGCGCCCAACTACATCGAGAACAAGCTCAAGTTCTTCCCGCATGTGAAGGAGGCGGTGGCCTTCGGCGACGGACGCGATCAGGTGACCGCCTTCATCAACATCGATATCGAAGCGGTCGGCAACTGGGCCGAGCGGCAGGGGCTGGCCTACGCTGGCTACACCGATCTGGCCCAGCAGGCGCCGGTCTATCAGCTCATCAAGGAATGCGTGGAGGAGACCAATGCGCAGCTCGCGGCGGACCCGGTGATGGGCGAATCGCAGGTGACGCGCTTCCTCATTCTGCACAAGGAGCTCGACGCCGACGACGGCGAACTGACGCGCACGCGCAAGGTGCGGCGCAAGTTCATTGCCGAGAAATACGGGGTGTTGATCGAGGCGCTGTATTCGGACAAGACCGTGCAGCACATCGAGACCGACGTGAAATACGAAGATGGTCGGCAGGGGCGGATTTCGGCCGATCTGCGCATTGAAGCGGCGAAGACATTTGCCCCCCAGGCCGCGCGGCCGGCCGCCTGAGCAACGCGGAAAGGAAACGACATGGCACGGGAAATCGGTGAGGTCATTCTCAATCTGGAGAACATTTCGCTCGCCTTCGGCGGCGTCAACGCGCTCACCGACATCAGCTTCGACGTGCGCGAGCACGAAATCCGCTCGATCATCGGCCCCAACGGCGCCGGCAAGAGTTCCATGCTCAACGTCATCAACGGGGTGTACCACCCGCAGCAGGGGCAGGTCACCTTTCACGGCGAAGTGCGCCGCGAAATGGAGCCCTACGTGGCCGCTTCGCAAGGCATCGCCCGTACCTTCCAGAACATCGCGCTGTTCAAGGGCATGAGCGTGCTCGACAACATCATGACCGGGCGCAATCTCAAGATGAAGTGCAACTTTCTGCAGCACGCGCTGCACTGGGGCGCGGCCCGCCGAGAGGAGATCGAACACCGCCACAAGGTGGAAGAGGTGATCGACTTTCTCGAAATCCAGGGCATTCGCAAGACGCCGGTGGGCCGCTTGCCGTATGGCCTGCAAAAGCGGGTGGAGCTGGGCCGGGCGTTGGCGGCCGAGCCGTCCATGCTGCTGCTCGACGAGCCCATGGCCGGCATGAACGTGGAAGAGAAGCAGGACATGTGTCGCTTCATCCTCGATGTGAATGACCAGTTCGGCACCACCATCGTGCTCATCGAGCACGACATGGGCGTGGTGATGGATATCTCGGATCGGGTGGTGGTGCTCGACTACGGCAAGAAGATCGGCGACGGCGTGCCGGCGGACGTGAAGAACGATCCGGAAGTCATTGCGGCCTATCTGGGCACCAGCCACTAAGCGGACGGGGAGAGACAACACATGCAGTTTTTCTTCGAAGTGCTCATCGGCGGTCTGCTTTCGGGCGTGCTCTACGCCTTGGTGGCGCTCGGTTTCGTACTCATCTTCAAGGCCTCGGGGGTGTTCAACTTCGCGCAGGGGGCGATGGTGTTCTTCGCCGCGCTCACCTTCGTCGGCTTCATGGAGAAGCTGCCCGGGTGGACCGGGCTGGAAGCGGGCAGCAGCGCGGTGTTCTGGCTGGCCTTCGTGCTGGCGCTGGCGTGCATGGTGGTGCTGGGTATCCTCACCGAAAAGATCGTGTTGCGGCCCTTGGTGAATCAGCCGCCCATCACCTTGTTCATGGCCACCATCGGCCTGTCGTATCTGGTCGAGGGCATCGCGCAAGGGATTTGGGGCGCGAGCGTGCGCGGGCTCGATCTGGGCATCGAGGATGTGCCGATCGAATCGCTGATGGACAACTTCAACATCCTGGTGTCGAGCTTCGACGTGTTCGCCGCGGTGGCGGGCGGTGTGCTGGTGGCGGTGCTGGCGCTGTTTTTCCAATACACCCGCATCGGCCGCGCCTTGCGTGCCGTGGCCGACGATCATCAGGCGGCCTTGTCCATCGGTATTCCGCTCAAGCACATCTGGGCCATCGTGTGGAGCGTGGCGGGCTTCGTCGCCTTGGTGGCCGGGCTGATCTGGGGCGCGCGCAACGGCGTGCAGTTCGCGCTCACCTACACCGCGCTCAAGGCGCTGCCGGTGTTGATCCTCGGGGGATTCACCTCGGTGCCCGGCGCCATCGTCGGCGGCTTGATCATCGGCGCTTCGGAGAAGCTGGCGGAGGTGTATGTCGGCCCGATGGTGGGCGGCGGCATCGAGTCCTGGTTCCCCTACATGCTGGCGCTGGGCTTCTTGCTGGTGCGACCGGAAGGGCTGTTTGGCGAGAAACATATCGACCGGGTGTGATACGACGGCCCCCACGCTTGGGGCTTTGCCCCGGCGCTGCCCCCCGAGGGGGCGGCCACCCGCCTTGAGGCGGCTCGGCGGCGGGTGATTCGCTCCGACGCACAGGGCGGTGCGGTGGCCGGGGAGACGCCCGGGATACGTTTGAACATTGAGGTGATGGGCAGAATGAAATCGGAGAGAACGAATGCTTTACCGTGAAGCCGGTCAGTTCAAGACCAGTTACGAGGCGGATCAACAGATCTTCCCGATTGCGCAGGACCGCATCGGGGTGATGCTGCTGATCGGCTTGTTCGCGCTGGTCGTGCCCTTTGTTGCCAGCGAATACTGGCTCAAGGCGATCATCACGCCGGTCTTGATCTTCTCGTTGGCGGCGCTCGGGCTCAACATCCTCACCGGTTACGCGGGGCAGCTGTCGCTCGGCTCGGCGGCGTTCATGGCGGTGGGGGCCTTCGGTGCCTACAACTTCATGCTGCGCATTGACGGCATGCCCTTTCTGATCGCCATCATGCTGGGCGGCGTGTGCGCGGCCCTCGTCGGCATCCTGTTCGGCTTGCCGAGTCTGCGCATCAAGGGCTTCTATCTTGCGGTGGCGACACTGGCAGCGCAGTTCTTCATCGTCTGGGTGCTGGTGAAGGTGGAGTGGTTCTCCAACTTTTCATCGTCGGGTGTGATCACCGCGCAGCCGATCGAGATGTTCGGCTACGCCTTCGAGAGCCCGGAGTCGAAGTATCTGCTCACGCTCGCCATCGTGGTGCTGATGGCGCTGCTGGCCAAGAACATGGTGCGCTCCACCACCGGGCGCATGTGGATGGCGGTGCGCGACATGGACGTGGCGGCCGAGGTGATCGGCATCCGCCTGATGCGCACCAAGCTGCTGGCCTTCGCGGTGTCGTCCTTCTACTGCGGCGTGGCCGGCGCGCTCTACGCCTACGCCTACATCGGCACGGTGGAGCCCGAGGGCTTCAACCTCGATCTGTCGTTCAAGATCCTGTTCATGATCATCATCGGCGGGGTGGGCTCGATCATGGGTTCCTTCCTGGGGGCGGCCTTCATCGTGCTGCTGCCGATCTTCCTGGACAACTTCGTGCCGGTGCTGCTAGGCGACATCGTGTCGGCCAGCTTCGTCTCGAACCTTCAGCTCATCGTTTTCGGCGGGCTGATCATCTTCTTCCTGATCGTCGAACCGCACGGGCTCGCGCGCCTGTGGCAGATCGGCAAGGAAAAACTGCGGCTGTGGCCGTTCCCGCACTAAGGCCAATCCTTTCGGGAAAGGCCAATCGTTCGCTTGTACGCGCGACACACCAAATAAAGAGAGGAGACAACTCATGAAGCTCAAGCAAATTGCCGTACTCGGGGCTGCCATTGCCGGCATGCTCGGTTCCGCTGCGGCCTGGTCGGCCGAGCAGTTCATCGGTCTGCCCAGTTACCGTGTCGGGCCGTATGGCGCGAACGGCGCGTCTCTGTATGGCGGCTGGATCGACTACATGCAGATGATCAACGACCGGGATGGCGGCATCGGCGGTGTGAAGCTGGTGTGGGAAGAATGCGAGACCGAATACAACAACGCGCGTGGCGTCGAATGCTACGAGCGTCTGAAGAACAAGGGCGAGACCGGCAATTCGGTCTTCCAGCCGTTGTCCACCGGCATTACCTATTCGGTGATCGACAAGGTGGCCGAGGACAAGATTCCGCTGGTGACCATCGGCTACGGTCGTACCGATGCAGCCGACGGCTCGGTGTTCCCGTGGGTGTTCCCGCTGGTGACGACCTACTGGTCCCAGGCCTCGACCATCGTCAAGTACATCGGCTCGAAGGCCGGTGGCATGGACAAGCTCAAGGGCAAGAAGATCGGTCTGCTCTATCACGATTCGGCCTATGGCAAGGAATCGCACGCGATCATGGACAAGCTGGCCGAGAAGCATGGCTTCGAGGTGCTCAAGATCGCCGTCGCCCACCCGGGTAACGAGCAGCAGGCGCAGTGGTTGCAGGTTCGGCAGCAGAAACCTGACTACGTGGTGTTGTGGGGCTGGGGCGTGATGAACTCCACGGCCATCAAGACCGCCGCCAAGACCGGCTACTCGCGCGACAAGATCGTCGGCGTGTGGTGGTCCGGGTCGGAGGAAGACGTGATCCCGGCGGGCAATGTGGCCAAGGGCTACACCGCTGCCGGTTTCAACGTGGCCGGCGACGAATACCCGGTGATTCAGGAAATCAAGAAGCACGTCTATGCCAAGGGCACGGGCAACATGGAGAAGAAGGATCTGGTCGGCTCCGTGCTCTACAACCGGGGTGTCGTGCATGGCCTCATTCTGGTCGAGGCGCTGCGGCTGGCGCAGGCCAAGTACGGTGAGGGCAAGGCACTTACCGGTGAGCAGGTGCGCTGGGGCTTCGAGCACCTGAATATCGACACCAAGCGCCTGAAGGAACTGGGCGCGGCCGGTTTCATGCCCGACATGAAGATCTCCTGCGCCGATCACGAAGGTGCGGCAAAGGTGAAATTCCAGACCTGGGATGGCGCCAAGTGGAAGGTGGTGACCGACTGGATCGAAGCCGACCGGGGTGTGGTGCGGCCGATGATCGAGGCGTCCGCCGCTGCCTACGCCAAGGAAAAAGGCATCACCCCGCGCGATTGCAGCAAGGAAATGTAATGGCGCCCACCCCGCGCCCCGACGGAGCGCGGGGCGGCCTTCCCGTCAGGGGAGGTCGGCCGAGTACATCGCGCGCGGTGCCCTCGGCCGACCTTCTCACCCCAGCATGCCTTCGACCCAGGCAACGCTGAACCCGCCGGTAGAACCAACATCATGAACACAGCGACCCCCGACACCACCAATCAAGCCGCACCGTATCTGAGCGTGAACAACATCGAGGTCATCTACGATCACGTGATCCTCGTGCTCAAGGGGGTTTCGCTCGACGTGCCCAAGGGCAAGATCGTGGCCTTGCTGGGTGCCAACGGTGCGGGCAAATCCACCACGCTCAAGTCCATCTCCAACCTGCTGCGTGCCGAGCGCGGTGATGTCACCAAGGGCAGCATCGAATTCAAGGGCGCGCGTATCGACCAGATGACACCGTCCGACCTGGTGCGCCGCGGGGTCATCCAGGTGATGGAGGGGCGACACTGCTTCGAGCACCTCACCATCGAGGAAAACCTGCTCGCCGGCGCCTACACGCGCGGCGATGGCAGCGCCGGCATCCGCCGCTCGCTCGACCTGGTGTACACCTATTTCTCGCGCCTGAAGGAACGCCGCAGTTCGCAGGCCGGTTACACCTCGGGCGGCGAGCAGCAGATGTGCGCCATCGGCCGCGCCATCATGGCCAATCCCGAGATGGTGCTGCTCGACGAGCCCTCGATGGGGCTGGCGCCGCAGATCGTCGAAGAGATCTTCGAGATCGTGAAGGATCTGAACCGCAAGGAGAGCGTGAGCTTTCTGCTCGCCGAACAGAACACCATGGTGGCGCTGCGCTATGCCGATTTCGGCTACATCCTCGAGAGCGGCCGCGTCGTGATGGAAGGCGACGCGGACTATCTGGCCAACAATGAAGACGTCAAGGAGTTCTACCTTGGCCTGTCGGGCGAGGGGCGCAAGAGCTTCCGCGATGTGAAGCACTATCGCCGCAGGAAACGCTGGCTGTCGTAAGCCACGCGTCGCCTGGCCGAGCGACGCGACGCCGGGAACGATGTGCCATTGCGTGAGGGGGTTCCCGGATTGCGCTGCGCTGCATCCGGGCGACACGAGAAACAAGAGGCGCGCGGCACGCAAGCAACAAAGGAATCACCATGAGCCACTACGACGAGCGAGAAACCCGTGACCCCGCCGAGCGGGAACGTGAACTGCTGGCCCGGTTGCCGGCGCAGATCGCTCATGCAAAGTCGAATGCCGCGGCCTTCGGGCGTCTGTTGGCCGATGTCGACCCGGCAACGATCACGTCCCGCGAGGCGCTGGTCGCCTTGCCGGTGACGCGCAAATCCGAACTGCTGGAACGGCAGAAAGACGCGCGCCCCTTCGGCGGATTTGCCGCCGTCGGCTGGGGGCGGCAGTGCGCGCGCGTGTTCGCCTCGCCGGGGCCGATCTACGAGCCGGAGGGCGCTCGACCCGACTACTGGCGCCTGGCGCGCGCCTTGTTTGCGGCCGGCTTTCGCGCCGGCGATCTGGTGCACAACACGTTTTCGTATCACATGACGCCGGCCGGCTCGATGATGGAAACCGCCGCGCATGCGCTCGGCTGCACCGTCTTTCCCGGGGGCGTGGGGCAGACCGCGCAGCAGCTCGAGGCCATGGCTGATCTGCAGCCGAACGCCTACACCGGCACGCCGTCCTTCCTGCGCATTCTCATCGAGAAGGCCGACGAGGCCGGCATGCGCGTGCCGTTCACCAAGGCCTTCGTCTCCGGCGAAGCCTTTCCGCCGAGCCAGCGCGAGGCCTTGTCGGCGCGCGGCATCGAGGCCTTTCAGGCCTACGCGACGGCGGACGTGGGGCTGATCGCCTACGAAACGACGGCGCGCGAGGGCTTGGTGATCGACGAAGCCATGTGGGTCGAAATCGTCCGCCCCGGCACGGGCGAACCGGTTGCCGCGGGCGAAGTGGGCGAGGTGGTGGTCACCACCTTCAATCCGGATTACCCGCTGATCCGCTTCGGCACCGGCGATCTCTCTGCATTCCTGCCCGGCGCCAGCCCCTGCGGGCGTACCAACGCGCGCATCAAGGGCTGGATGGGCCGTGCCGACCAGACCACCAAGGTGAAGGGCATGTTCGTGCATCCCGGCCAGATCGCCACGGTGCTCAAACGCCACCCCGAGGTGACGCGGGCGCGGCTGGTGGTGGACAACCCCGAGCTGTCGGATCGCATGACCTTGCGATGCGAGGCGAACGCCGACGAGGCGCTGCGCGAACGTCTTGTGGACAGTGTGCGCGAAGTGACCAAGCTGCGTGCGGCGGTGGACTTCTGCACACCGGGCAGTCTGCCGAACGACGGCAAGGTGATCGACGACATTCGTCAGTACGACTGAGCCGGTATGGACAGTGCGTGGCGAGTGCGCGAGGATTATCGTCTCTGGGACATGACAGTACGGTAGAGGCGCGCATGATCAACGACCGGTACAGCGGCCATCCGCATTTCGTCGACAAGGCGCCTGGAAAAGGGCTCGGCGGACGTATTGCGCCGGAGGCGCGTTCATGAGCGCGATGCAAAAGCCACTGGCCGGGGTCACCGTGCTCGACTTCACACGCCTGCTGCCGGGGCCGATGGCCACCTTGCATCTGGCCGATCTGGGCGCCGAAGTCATCAAGATCGAGGCGCCCGGCGCGGGAGACTACGCGCGTGCCATGGCCGCCATGGATGGCGGCGTCAGCTTTCTTTTCAAGCTCATCAACCGCAACAAGAAGAGCCTGGTGCTCGACCTCAAGGACGAGGCCGACAAGCAGGTGCTGCTCAAGCTCGTCGACACCGCCGATGTGTTGTTCGAGGGCTTTCGCCCGGGGGTGATGGCGGCCTTGGGATTGGGTTACGACACGCTCGCCGCACGCAATCCCGCGCTCGTGTATTGCAGCATCACCGGCTATGGTCAGACCGGGCCGTACGCGCAGCGCGCCGGGCACGACATCAACTATCTGGGCTATGCGGGCGTGCTCGACCAGATCGGCGCGGCGGGTGGCGCCCCCGCGCTGGCCAACTTGCAGATCGCCGATCTACTGGGCGGCGCGCTTACCCCACTGGTCGGCGCGCTCGCGGCGCTGGTGGACGCGCGCAGCCGGGGGCAGGGGCGGTATGTGGATGTGGCGATGACCGACGCGGTGCTCGCCCACAACATATTCCCCATGGTGCAAACGCTGGCGCAGGGCGAGCCGCGAGCGCGCGGCAAAGACATGCTCTCCGGTGGCGTACCCTGCTACGGCGTGTATGAAACGGCCGACGGTCGTTTCATGGCGATGGGGGCGTTGGAGAGCAAGTTCTGGAAGCGCGCGTGCGCCACGCTGGGTCGGCCCGATCTCGAGCCCTGCCGTTTGCGTGACGACGAGCAGGGCGACTTCGCGCGGCGCGAGTTGGCGGCCATCTTTCGCGGCAAGACGATGGCCGAATGGACGGCGATCTTCGACGCCGTCGATTGCTGCGTGACGCCGGTGCTGCGCCTCGACGAGGCGTTGCAGAATAGCCAGCTGCAGGCGCGCGGCATGGTCGGCGAGGTCGATGGCATGCGCCAGTTTGCGCCGCCCTTCGGTATGGCGGGGATCGATCTCGAGGGCGCGAGCCCGTCGCCAGCCTCGGATGCGCACGGCGAACTGCTGCGCCAGCGCGCCGCCAGAATTCGCTCCTGAACCCGGCCTTGTCGGTCGAATCCGCCTGCGGAAGTTACGCATAGGACGGCGACGCGGCCGCGGGTAAGCTGCGGGACATGGACACCTTCCTCCTTCTGCTGCCCGATTTTTCGCTCATCCTGCTCGGCTCGCTGCTGTTCCGTCGCGGCGGTTTCGGCGCAGGATTCTGGGCCGGGCTGGAAAAACTGGTGTATTTCGTGCTGTTCCCGGCGTTGTTGTTCGGCGCGCTGGCGCGGGTGCAGATTTCGTTCGAGACGACGCTGCCGCTCTTTCTCTCGGGGCTGGTGGTGATGGTCGGTGGTTTCCTGCTTGGCCTGGCGCCACGGCGCTGGATGGGGCTGATGCCGATGGCCTTTGCCTCGCGGGTGCAATGCGCGTATCGGTTCAACACCTATATCGGCATGGCCGTCGCGGGCAAGGTGTATGGGGCGGCGGGGCTGGCGACCATGGGCGTGCTGTGCGGCACCATGGTGCCCTTTGCCAACCTGATGGCGGTAAGCATGCTGGCGCGCCATGGGCAAGGTCGCATCGTGCGCGAGTTGACGCGCAATCCGCTCATTCTCGCCACCCTGGCCGGGCTGCTGTTCAATGTGCTCGGCTTGTCGTTGCCGGAGCCCGTCGCCGGTTTTCTGGGGCGGCTGGCGGACGCGTCCATCGCGCTTGGGCTGTTGGCGGTCGGCGCCGCTTTGCGCTGGGGCCACGTGGGCGGGCATTGGGGCGGGTCGGTGTGGATTGCCGCGGTGAAGCTGCTGGCGTTGCCGGCCATTGCGTGGTTTGCAAGCGATGCGCTGGGCCTGGTGGGTGTGGCGCGTGGCGTGGCCGTGCTGTTCGCGTCGCTGCCGTCGGCGTCGTCGGCCTACATTCTGGCCACGCGCATGGGCGGCGACGGCCCGGGCGTGGCCTGGCTGATTTCAGCCACCACGCTGGCCGCCATGCCGACCATGGCGTTCTGGCTCGGTTTGCTGCGCGGCGGCTGAACTCAGGCTTTCTTGCTTGCCGCCGTGCTGCGGGTGCGCGTGCTGGGGGCCTTTTTGCGTGCGGCGGGCTTGGCAGCCGGTTTCTTGGTCGTCGCGGGGGTGCTCGCCGCTTTCTTCTTGGCGGCGGGGGCGCGGCGTTTCGCGGCGGCGCGCTTGGGCGTGGCCTTGGGCGGCGTCTCTTTCGCGCTGTGCTCGCCCATCAGTTGCCAAGGCCACATGGCAGCACTGGCTGCCGCGTTGGTGGCCGCAGCTGCGGCGTCGGCGAAGGCGTTGGCGGCCTTGGCGGCGGCGTCCGTGGCTGCGTCGCGGGCGGCTTCGTCTTCGGCAGTGGCGTCGGTGGCCTCCGGGGCATTGGCGCCCGGTGGGTTCATCCACGACCAGCCGGCAAAGGGATTCGCCGGCGCGTCGCCCGCAGGCTCGCTGGGTGCGCGGACGATGTCTCCCATCTGCCGCAGCGTGGACAGTGTGGCGTGCTGCATTTCGAGCCCCTGAATGCTCATCTGGAGCATGTTGAGGTTCATCTTCAACCAGCCTTCGACGGCCTTCATGTCGGTAATGCGCTTGTCCAGTTCATCAACGTCGACGGTGGGGGTGACCATGCCGGGCAGCGAAAAACCCATGTTGCCCCACATGTTGCGAACGAACTCGAGCGGGTCGGAATGTGATTCTTGTGACATGACAACTCTCCGGAATGGCCGATGGTTAGGTGCAACGCGTCCTTGATCGTAGCGCAGACGCCATGAAGGTGCATGGCGCACAGCAGCATGCTCAGGTGTTTTCTTCGATGTCGCCGGCCAGCATGCGTTGAAGCAAGGCGCGCAGCTTGGCCGGGCGGACCGGTTTGTGGAGCATGGGGAGTTCCGCCGAACGGGCCTTGTTGATGGTGTCGGTGCCGGTGTCGCCGGTGATGAGGATACTGCGCAGACGATAGCCGACGCGTGCGGTGACTTGTTCGACCACTTCGAGACCGGTCTGGCGGCCCTGCAGGCGGTAGTCGGTGAGCAGCACATCGGGGGGGCGCTCGGGATCGATCAGGGCGAGCGCCTCGTCGAGCGATGCGGCCGCGGTGACTTCGCAGCCCCACGAGGAGAGCAGGCTGTCGAGGCTGGTGAGGGCCAGCGGATCGTCGTCGACGACGGCGACGCGGGTGCCGGCCAGATTGCCCGGCGTGCGTTCCGGTGTGCTCGAGAGCGTTTGTTCCTGTGGCGCGCAGCGCGCGACACGGATGCCGAACACCGAGCCCCGGCCGGGTTGCGAGCGTAGCGACAGGGTGTGGCCGAGCAATTGGGTCAGCCGGCGCACGATCGCCAGCCCGAGGCCGAGCCCCTTGGTGCGGGCGCGCTCCGGGTTGTCGAGTTGCACGAACTCCTGAAAGATCACTTCCTGCTTGTCGGCGTCGACGCCCTTGCCGCTGTCGCGCACCTCGACGCGCATGTCCGTCCCCGCCGGGCGGCAGGCGATGAGGACTGTGCCGCGGGGGGTGTAGCGAATGGCGTTGCTGACCAGATTGGAGAGGATGCGCTCGAACAGCAGCGGGTCGGTACGAACCCAGGCCGCGCACGGGCGCACCCGCAGCCGAAGGCCGCGTTCTTCGGCCCAGATATGGAAATCGTTGGCGATGCGGTCGAGGATGGGTTGGACCGGACAAGGCACGATCTTGGGTTGGAGCGCGCCGGCATCGAGGCGGGAGATGTCGAGCAGTGAGTCGAGCAGATTCTCCATGGCTTCGGCGGAGGCCGCGATCTGGCGCACCAGACGCCGCGTGTCGGGCGGATGCGGTTGCTCCGCCAGCTCGGCAATGAACAGGCCGAGGGCGTGCATCGGTTGGCGCAAGTCGTGGCTGGCGGCCGCAAGGAAGCGCGACTTGGCCATGTCGGCGCGCTCGGCCTCGTCGGTGCGGGTGCGCAGTTCGGCGGTTGCCTCGGTAATGCGTTGCATCATTTCGGCGTGTGCCGACTCCAGGCGCTGGGCCATGTCGTTGACGCCGACGGCCAGGCGCCGCAGGCTGCCGCCCCCGGACACGACGACGCGCTCGTGAAGCCGGCCGGCGCCGATGCGCGCGACCGCGCGCGCGACATTGCGGATAGGTCGGCTGACGCCCTGGCTCATGCGGGTTGCCAGCAGGACGCTGCCGACCAGCACCAGCACCAGCGCCAGGGCGCCGGCCCACAGCAGCTGGCTGCGTTGCTCTTCGAGCCGATAGCTGGAGACGTCGAGCACGATGCCGCCAAGGATCGTCGCACCCGGGCGTGGTGCTGACGCATCGAACCCCAGGTCGCCGATGTTGAGTCGCACCGGCACGATCGGTTCGAAAAAACGGACCGATTCAGAGAGGGTGATCTGCGATGCCACCTGAATCGGCTGTTCGGTGGGCGCTGGTGATACGGTGCCGGCCTGGGCCAGGGGGCGTCCGTGGCTGTCGATGGCGACCACCCCGCGCACGCCCTCTTCCTTGAGCGCGCTGTCGAGCAGACGCTGCAGGTCTTCGACGTTGTTGGCGAACACCGCGTATTCGGTGGCCGTGGCGATCAGTCGTGCCAGTGCGCGTCCGCGCTCGGAATAGGCCTGTTCGAGGTCGGTGAGCCGCAAATGGGTGAAGTAGGCAATCATGAACGTGGCCAGCACGATGGTTGGCACCACCGCCACCAGAATCACCCGCGCGCGTACTCCCCAATGCTGGATCATGGCGTCCCGGGCTCCTGTCGGCGCAGTTCGGTCTCGATGACGTCCGGGTCGGGCAGATGCAAGGACAGCGATCGTGCGACGTGCGGGTTCGTGCTGACGGAAAACTGTTCGGGGAAGGCCGGTGGCGGCAGCTGTGTGTCGGAGAGGGCCGTCATGACTGCGGCGGCGACTTGATCGCCCACCTGTTCGGGGGTGGAGTACACCGCGATCACGGCACCGGCGCGCACGTAGGCGGGTGAAAAACCGACAACCGGCGTGCGTTGCCGGTAGGCCGTGAGCAAGACGTTCTGGATGGTGAAATTGTTGTAGACGGACGTGTCGGGCACGGTGAGCAGCACCGAGTCGCGGTCGAGCACGCTGCGCAACGCGCTGTACAAGGGATGATCGGCATCGACGGCGCTGGCGTCGACCGGCAGGCCGTGTGTGCGTGCCGCGATCTCGATGGCTTCCACCAGCGCTTGCGATGCGTCGCTGTAGACCACGGCGAGGCGCTTCGCCTTGGGCAGCGCGGCGCGGATGAGCGCCAATTGTCGCGATGCCGGTTGGTCGATGAACACCGCGCTGCGTTGCGCGCCGGGACGGATCGGTGGCAGGCGCGCGTAGGTTTGATGCGTGAGCAGGGCGCAGATGAGCCGATCGGGTTGAAAGCTGTTGACGACATCCTTGGCCGCCTGCGTGCCAATGCTGACCACCAGGGTTGCGCTCGCCAGCCGCTCGGTGGTGATCTTGTCGATCGGTACCGAATCAATGTGCAGCGATGGGCGCAAGCGGGCGAGGCGTTCCCGGATACGCTGTGCCGTCTTTTCATAGGCGGGGGCGCCGTCGCTGAGTACCAGCAGGGTGTCCGGTTCTCCGGCGTGCCCGATCCCGCTGCACAGTGCGGCGGTCAGCAACAGGAGAAGAAGGGCGAGCAGCCGGCGCATGCTGTGTTGGTCGCGCTCAGTAGGTGAAGCGGACCGTTACGTAACCCTGTGTGGGGCGTGTCGTTTGCGGCAGATAGTCGGCCACGGCGCCGCTCACACGGTCGATGCCGACGGCCACCTCCGTGCGTGTGCGACCGAGCGGCCATTCCTTGGCCAGACGCACGCTCGAAGCGTGATACGCCGGCACCCGGGCATCCTCGTCATCGTCGTACCAATGCATGCTGCCGACGAAGGCATGGCTTGCGCTCATGCGCCAGCCGCGCGGCAGTTGGATCGCGGCAAAGAGCGAGAAGGCTTGTCGAGGGACGCTGACATCGGCGGCGGGGTCGTTACTGTTTATGTCGGTGTAAGCATAGTGACCTCCGATCCACGTGTCATGTGTCGAACGATATAGAAACGTCACTTCGGCGCCACGAATGTCGGCTTTTCCGTCGCCGAGGTAGAGAGGGGCTTCGCCTTTGTGAAGAAGTTGGGTGAGCAGCGGTATCGGGTTGAGGTTGCTGGTGACGGTGACCCGCCGCAGCAGGTCGCGCACGCGTTCGTCGAAAACGCGCAGATCGACGCTGCTTTGCCCGTCGTCGGACTCATGTCGCAGGCCCAGTTCCCGCGTGGTGACGCGTTCGGGCGACAGATCGCCGGAGGGCTGGAAGGTCTGCAGCAGGGTGACGCCACTGAGCGCGTCGCCATAGCGCACATCGGCCTTGCGTTCGAACGGGGTGAGGTTGCGATAGCCGCGACTCCATGCGAGGCGCGCCGTGGTGTGCTCGGTGATATGGGCGTTCGCCGCCAGCCGGGGCGAAAAGCGCGGGCCGGCGGTATTGGTGTCTTCGAGCATGGCGCCGGCGTTGAGCGTCCAATGCGGCGGAAGTTGCTGTTCGATGTTGGCGAACAGGCGCGCGTCTCGCAGGGTGATGTCGTCGCGGGTGGCAAAGATGCGCTCCGAGCGTACGCGGTCGCTGCGCAGGCCGGCGCCCCAGACGATACGCGTCCAGTCGGCGGGTTGGTACAGATGTTCGAACTCGATGTCGTCGCGCAGCGCGCGGGTGCGGTTGCTGCCGTCGATGTAGGCGTTGGCGAGATAGGGCGGTAGCGACGGCAGGAAGAAGCCGGGGTCGTCGGAGCGCTCCTCCTGGTGAAAGTAGGTCAGCTTGAGTTCGTCGCCGAAACCAAGCTGGCGGCGCCAGCGGATCTGGCCGAAGCCCGTGTCGCTGTCGGTCTGGCGCCGCGGATCGGTGACGTCGCCGGCGGTGCCGGTGTCGGCGCGGGTGCCGACGAAGCCGAGGTGAAATTCCAGCTCGTCGTCTGGTGTGAGCTGCCAGTCGATCCGCGCATCGGCCCGCTGATGACGGTAACTGTCGCGAGCCGGGTCGACGCCGTCTTCGCGCGTCTGCCCGAGCGTGACGCGCGCGGTGGCATCGCCGAGGCGCTGCCGGAACGACACCATGCGCTCGTGCAGACCATTGCCGCCTTCGGTGACACGGGCGCGGAACATCGGCGTATCCGCCGCCGGCCGGGTGATGATGTTGACGATGCCGAGAAACGCGTTGCTGCCGTAGGCCGCGGCGTTCGAGCCGCGGAAGACCTCGATGCGCTCGATGTCGTCGATGTCGACGCTGATCTTCGCCCACTCGATACCGCTGACGAAGTAGGGCGAGTAGGCTGACCGTCCATCGACGCGTACCAGCATGCGCCGGGGGGCATTGTCCGACAGGCCGTGATAGGTCGTCAGCGGGGTTGCGCCGTTGAAACGCGCGATCTGGAAGCCGGGGACAAAGCGAAGCAACTCGGCCACGTCGCGCGCGCCGGATGCCCGAATCATGTCGCGATCGATCACCGTGACCGCGCCCGGAACATCATCGAGCGGCTGAACCAGCCGGGCGGCGGAAAGCACCACCGGGACTTCATCGAAAATAGCCAGCTCGGATGTGACCGGCTCCGTTTGATCCGCGCGAGCAACGGGGGCCAGCGCGAGCGAAAGCAGGAGGGAGTACAGAATAGAGCGTCGCATGGTCGGGGCGTGATGACGAATGTAGTGACATTGTTGCCCGGTTTGGCCTTAAGGCATAGGCGTGAATCGACGCGCGAGCGTGATTTTTGTCGGGCACTGCGTCATGCGCAAGTCGCTATAGCCCGGTATCGTAGACACCACTTTTCAGGTTCCTGCTGAAGGGACGTTCACCATGTGCGCGGCGCGATCGCGCCGTGCTATGCTTTCGGAATGAATGCAACAAGCCCTACTCCTGCTGCCGAAACCCCCTCGCGGCACGCGGAATCGATCGGAGGCGGTTTCGTGACAAATATTCTTGTGGTTGAGGATCATGTGCTCGTGCGCGAGGCCATGTCCCAGACACTGTCTCGCCTGGAAGAAGATGTACGCTGCGTGGGTGTGAAGAGCGCCGACGAGGCGCTCAAGGAACTCGAGCGCGATCCCGATCGGGATCTGGCGGTGATCGATCTCATGCTGCCGGAGATGAACGGTTTTTCCCTGCTGGCGATCCTCGCCAAGCGCTTCCCCGAGTTGCCGGCGATCGTCGTTTCGGCGCTCGATGACAGCGCGTCGATTCAGCGTGCCATGAAAGCCGGGGCGTCCGGCTTCGTCCCCAAGTCGTGCTCCAGCGAAGAGTTGCTCGATGCGATTCGCATCGTGCTCGATGGTGGTGTCTACACACCCAAGGAGGATGGTACCGGCGCCTCCCGTCGTCGAGGCGGCGCGCCGGTGCAGGAGCGCTTTGGTCTGACCACCGCGCAAACGCGGGTGATGGAGTTGCTCTCCCAAGGCAAGACCAACCGTGAAATCGCCGACCTGCTGGGTCTGTCGGAAGGCACGGTCAAGGTGCACATGTCAGCGATCTTCCGTGCGCTGAACGTGACCAATCGCGCACAGGCGGTGTTGGTGATTACCCGCCACGGGGCGCGGTTCTAAGCCGCCAACCCCTTCTCGCGTTCTCTTTTTTCGCCGATTCTTTGCCCGCTCAGTTCGGGCCGCTCGCGTAGGCCGCCATCGGCGAGGATTCAATGCGCGGCGGCTCCGTCGCCTCGTCTACGGTCGGTATCGGTTCCGGCTCGTCCTTGATATCCGCGTATTCGATCTCGAGCACGTCAAGCATCTGGCGGGCGAACCGCCGACAGGCATTCGACAGTTGCGTGGGGACTTGTTCCGGCACGTGTCGCTGAATCAGTAGCTTGGTGGCCGACAGGCTGTTGACGGGCCGCAGAATGCGATGCCGGTAGGCGCCCATCCACTGCGCCACGCTGCGATCCGCCGCCTCGCGGGCCCACGGATTGGTTGGCCACTGGGACGGGAGCGCATAGGCGCGGGGGAAGCGTTCCAGGTCGGCCAGCACGGTGCGGATGTCTTCATGCGATTCGCGAAACGGCAGCAAGACGATGTCGGCCAGTGCGTACAGCTTGCGATCCACATCCGGGCGGTTGCCGCCGCCGTCGATCACACCCAGCCAGCCGTCGAGTGTGCGTAGCTTGTCCGCGACCTTGGCCAGCGCCTCGGGTGTGCGTGCGTCGGCGGTCACGTAGCGGCGCCCTTCCGGCCGGAGGGGCTCGCGAGACGAGTCGGTGAGCACGCAGGCAGAGCGCTGGCCGAGCAGGCCCAGCCCCTGACACAGCATGTGCGACAGCGACGTTTTGCCGGTGCCGCCCTTGTTGCCGATGATGCAGATGATGTCAGCCATAGCGATGATTCCAATGCGCGGCGGTGTGGCCGCATTGTGAAAATTATCGCTATCGGCTCGCCAGGAGCGTCGCCGGAACTGACCGGGTTTTTCTGCCTTGTTCGCGCTTAGGCATGCGGCAGACGGTTGTCAGGCGACATGGCTCGCATCGCTTCTTCAGGTCGGTTGTCGGGTGTCGCCGGCATTGTCTTGCGCCGTGATGTCGCCGGGCTGCTGGGGCATTTGGTAGACGAAAAGCGGGCGTCCGCCCGCCCGCTCGGGCGTGATCGTCTGCGATGGCGTCACCGCCGGCACGGCAAAGCTGTTGCTGATCAGCAGGCTGCCGGGCGCCATTTCCCGCTGGGCTTTCGCCCACACCTCGGGCATGGGCACGGGCGACAGAAACACATACACCACGTCGTAGACCGACCAGTCGTGTGCCCAGAAGTCGCCGCGACGCCACACCAGGTTCGGCAGCGCGCGGCCGAGCCAGTGACCAATCAGCCAGGGGCCGGGCGCCGCTTCGATACCGCAGAAAACGCTCTCGGGCCGTCGCGCAGCCAGGGGGCGCACGGCCGAGCCGGTGCCGGCGCCGGCATCGAGCAGCTGAATGCTGCGCGCGGGCAGGAGGTCGGCGAGGGCGTCGATGGTGGCGCGATTGCTCAGAAACAACGGCACACGGGTACGAAAACTGGTCCAGTAAAACACCGAGAGCACGGCAAAGCCGGCCAGATACCACAGTGGTGAAATCGACCAATGGCTGGCGAGCCAGACGAGGGGTGTGAACAGCAGATGGACGGCCAGCCACCATTGTTCCGAACGCAGCAGACGCGCGGCCACCGCCGCGAGCAGCCCTTGGCCGAGGGCGAGGGGCAAGCCGCTCAGGGGCAGGCCGAGCTTGAGCAGGGCGAAGATGATCGCCCAGCCCGCGCCTTGGGCCAGCAGGAAACGCAGCAGAGGCAAGATGGCAGTCCACGGATGAATCGGGATGCTGCCATCTTAGCCACCCCGCGGGGTGGCCAACGCCTGTTTGTGCGGCCGAAAACGGGCGCTTTTCTCCTCTCAGGCGGCTTCGCGCGGCGGCGCCGGTTCGGCCTGCGTCAGTCGCCACTCATTGAGCATCTGCTCGCGCGCTTGCGCCACGCGCGCCATGTTGGCTGCCTTGACGTGGCCAAAGCCGCGCACGGTGTCCGGCCAGCTGGCAATGGCGACCGCGCGCTTGTGGCGCAGGAAGCTGAGGGTATCGAGCACTTCGACGATGTCGCTTTCGTATTGCGCGATCAGTTCGCGTTCCGCGCGCCGCTCATCGGTGCGGCCGAAGATGTCCCAGCGGGTAGCGCGCAGGCGTTTGAGCCGCGACAGCAGCCGGAACAGGCGCATCAGGCCCGGCCCGTAGCTGCGTTTCGGCACCCGGCCGGTGCGCGGATCCATGCGCGAGATCAGGGGCGGCGCCAAGTGGAATTTCACCTCATAGTCGCCCTCGAAGGTGTCGCGCAGCTGGCGCCAGAACGTCTCCTGGGTGAACAGGCGGGCGACTTCGTACTCGTCCTTGTAGGCCAGTAGCTTGAAGTAGTTTTGCGCGACTGCTTCGGTGAGCCGGGTCGTGCCGAACGGCGCTTCGGCGTCGCGCACGCGGGCGACCAGGCTGCGGTAGCGTTCGGCGTAGGCGGCGTTCTGGTAGTCGGTGAGGGCGGCGACGCGTTTTTCGATGCGCTCGTCGAGGCTGGCCGGATGCAGTGTGACCGGCTGTGCCGGATGGGCGAAGCGCAGCACGGCGGCCAGATCGTGGGCGGCGCGGCGCCCCCACAAGAAGGCCTTCTTGTTCATCTCGATGGCGACCGCGTTCAGTTCGATGGCTTGCATCAGGCTGGCGTGGCTGACCGGCACCATGCCTTTTTGCCAGGCGAAACCGAGCAGGAACAGGTTGGCGGCGATGGTGTCGCCCATGAGTTTCGCAGCCAAGGCCGTGGCGTCGAGAAAATCGGCTTCCGCGTTGCCGATGGCCTCGCGCACCGCCGCCTGCATCTTGTCGAGCGGGAACTGCCAGTCCGGATCCTTGGCGAAGTCCGAGGTCGGGGTTTCGGCGCAATTGATGACGGCGCGGGTGCGCCCGCCGGCCATCTTGGCGAGCGCTTCGACACTGGCCGAGACCACCACGTCGCCACCGATGACCGCATCGGCCTCGCCGGCAGCGATGCGCACGGCGTGCAGTTCGTCCGGGTGCGTGGCCACGCGAATGTGGCTGAACACCGAGCCGCCTTTCTGCGCCAGTCCGGTCATGTCGAGCACGGTGACGCCCTTGCCGTCCAGGTGTGCGCCCATGCCGATGAGCGCGCCGATGGTGACCACGCCGGTGCCGCCGACGCCGGTGACCAGGATGCCGTAGGGCTCGGCGGTGTCGGGGATTGCCGGATCGGGCAGGTTGGCAAAGTGCGATTCGTCGGCGGCCATGGCCGCGCCCTTGCGCAATTGACCGCCTTCGATGGTCACGAAGCTCGGGCAGAAGCCATTGAGGCAGGAGTAGTCCTTGTTGCAGGACGATTGCTCGATCTGTCGTTTGCGGCCGAACTCGGTCTCCACCGGCACGATCGACATGCAGTTGCTTGCCACGCCGCAGTCGCCGCAGCCTTCGCACACCGCCTCGTTGATGAACACGCGGCGCGCGGGATCAGGGTAGGTGCCGCGCTTGCGTCGGCGGCGCTTCTCGGCGGCGCAGGTCTGATCGTAGATGAGCGCGGTCACGCCAGCGCATTCGCGCAGTTCGCGTTGCACGGCATCGAGCTCTTCGCGAGGGCGGATCGGCACATGCGCCAGATCGGATGGCCCGTAGGCGCGCGCGGTGCCGTCGGTGACCACCACGATCTGCTGGACGCCTTCCGCCTGAAGTTGGCGCACGATCTTCGGCACCGTCAGATCGCCATCGAGGGGTTGGCCGCCGGTCATGGCGACCGCGTCGTTGAACAGAATCTTGTAGGTGATGTTCACCTTGGCGGCCACCGCCTGGCGAATCGCCAGCAGGCCGGAATGGAAGTAGGTGCCATCGCCAAGGTTGGCAAAAATGTGCTGTTCCTTGGTGAACGGCGACTGACCGACCCAGGGCACGCCTTCGCCGCCCATCTGCGTGAAGGTGCCGGTGCGCCGCTCGGGCATCCAGGTGACCATGTAGTGGCAGCCGATGCCGGCGACGGCCCGGCTGCCTTCGGGCACATGCGTGGAGGTGTTGTGCGGGCAGCCCGAGCAGAAGGTCGGTACGCGGTCGATGGTGAACACGCGCGCGTCGAGCGCCTGCTCTTTCGCTTCGAGAAAGGCCAGTCGCGCCTTGATGCGGTCCGAGGTGAAGAAGCGCGCGACGCGTCCCGCGATCACGCGGGCAATCATGGCCGGCGTCAGTTCGCCGGCGGCCGGCAACAGCCAGGCGCCGTGGTCCACCTTGCCGTCGCCGGTGGGCAGCAGCGACCATTCGCCTTTTTCGTCGAACTTGCCGATGACGCGCGGGCGTACATCTTCGCGCCAGTTGTAGAGCTCTTCCTTGAGTTGGTATTCGAGCAACTGGCGCTTTTCTTCGACCACGAGAATCTCGTCCAGTCCGTCGGCAAACTGGCGAACACCTTCGGCCTCGAGCGGCCACACCATGCCGATCTTGTACAGGCGGATACCGATCTCGGCAGCCAGTGCGTCGTCGATGCCCAGATCGTCGAAGGCCTGGCGCACGTCCAGATAGCTCTTGCCGGCGGTGATGATGCCCAGCTTGGCCTGCGGCGAATCGATGACGACGCGGTTGAGTGCGTTGGCCCGGCAGTAGGCCAGTGCAGCATAGAGCTTGAAGTTGAGCAGGCGGCGCTCCTGCACCAGCGGCGGGTCCGGCCAGCGGATATTGAGCCCGTCCGGCGGGATTGAAAAGTCGTCCGGAATGCGCACCTGTACGCGATCGGGATCGACATCCACCGACGCCGAGGTCTCGACGGTGTCCGCCAGCGCCTTGAACGCCACCCAGCAGCCCGAGTATCGCGACAGCGCATAGCCGTGCACACCGAAGTCGATGTACTCCTGCACCCCCGCCGGCGCGAGGACCGGCATCATCATCGACTTGAAGAAGTGATCGGTCTGATGGGGAAATGTCGACGACTTGGCCGCGTGGTCATCGCCGGCAACCACCAGCACACCACCGTACTGCGCGCTGCCCGCCGCATTGCCGTGGCGGAACACATCGCCGCTGCGATCCACCCCCGGGCCTTTGCCATACCAGAGCGCAAACACGCCGTCGAAGTTCGCTTCGGCGGAGAGGCTGACTTGCTGCGATCCCCAAACGGCGGTCGCCGCGAGATCCTCGTTGACGCCGGGCTGGAAGACGATCTCATGCGACTTCAGATGGTCTTTCGCCTTCCACAGCGTCTGATCGAGTCCGCCCAGTGGCGAACCGCGATAGCCCGACACGAAACCCGCCGTGTTCACACCCGCTCGCTGGTCGCGATCGCGCTGGATCAACAGCAGGCGAACGAGCGCCTGATAACCGGTCAGATACACACGCCCCGAATGCACGGTGTATTTGTCGTCGAGCGTGATGTCCAGTGAATGTCCGGGTGCCGTTGCTGCGTCAGCCATGATGTGTAGTCTCCGCAAAAAATCGTGTTTTTCGTGGTGCAGGCGAATCAGAGCCTTGTGGGCCGCGCGCCCGCTTTGACTGAACGGGCGTCACGCACAGCGTAGCGCCGTTGCGCCACAAAGCAATCACGGGATACCCTGATGAATTCAGCGCGCGTGATTGTGTGTGTGATTGTCAATGATCGGCGCCGAAAGCGGCTTGGGCAAAGGCAACACAGCCGTATCTCGAATCACGCTTTTTTCCTCAAATGGTTTGACACGCCAAGTTCGACCAGCTATAGTGCGGCGCTTCTCGATGGAGGGGTTCCCGAGCGGTCAAAGGGATCAGACTGTAAATCTGACGGCACAGCCTTCGAAGGTTCGAATCCTTCCCCCTCCACCAAGTAAATGAGATTTGACTGCGTCGTCGCGGGCGAAAGCCGGCGCGAAGCGGGCGGTACAAAGGGTCTTGGCGTTGTACGCGGGTGTAGCTCAATGGTAGAGCAGAAGCCTTCCAAGCTTACGACGAGGGTTCGATTCCCTTCACCCGCTCCAGGTTGTATTGGTAGGCCCATGTAGCTCAGTGGCAGAGCACTCCCTTGGTAAGGGAGAGGTCGGCAGTTCAATCCTGCCCATGGGCACCAAGCCTTGCTTTGATGTGGTCGGTTTGAGTCGTACAGCGCGTATTCCAGATTTCGGACAGAGGTAGTGATATGGCTAAGGGAAAGTTTGAGCGGACTAAGCCGCACGTGAACGTTGGCACGATTGGTCACGTTGACCATGGCAAGAC
>JBNKNO010000026.1:0-45164 GCA_050293885.1 Rhodocyclaceae bacterium
CGTCGATCCCGAGAACCGCTACAAGCAGGTCTTCCAGATCCAGGTGGAGTTGCCGGACACGATTTCCGACAAGGACCGCGAGGGCATCCTGCGCTCCATCGACCGCTGCACCGTCAAGAAGGTGGTGCAGGCGGGGCCGGACTTCAAGATCGAGGTGGTGGACGATCTGGATGAAGATGCGTCGTTGATGGCCGTGGGCGTTGCCGGTCAGGGCACGCGCACCATGATTCCGGGCAAGGATCTGCCGCTGGAGGAAACCATCGCCAACATGACCGGCATGCTCGAAGCGCTGGGCATGAAGATCGAGATTTCGTCCTGGCGCAACATCGTGCCGAACGTCTGGTCGCTGCACATTCGCGATGCGGCCTCGCCGATGTGCTTCACCAATGGCAAGGGGGCGACGAAAGAGAGCGCGCTGTGTTCGGCGTTGGGCGAATTCATCGAGCGGGCGAGCTGCAACTTCTTCTACAACGATCAGTTTTTCGGCGAAGAAATCGCCAACAGCGAGTTCGTGCATTACCCGAACGAGAAGTGGTTCAAGCTGACGCCCGACGACCGGGTGCCGGAAGGGCTGCTGGATGACTACTGTCTGGCGATCTACGATCCGGACGGCGAGCTGAAGGGCTCCCATCTGATCGATACCAACTCGGGCAATGTGGCGCGCGGCATCTGCGCGATTCCCTATGTGCGCCAGTCCGACCAGCAAACGGTCTATTTTCCCTCCAATCTGCTGGAAAACCTGTTTCTCAGCAACGGTATGAGTGCCGGCAATACGCTGGCGGAAGCCAAGGTGCAGTGCCTGTCGGAGATTTTCGAACGGGCGGTGAAACGGCAGATCATCGAGCAGGAGATCGCGCTGCCGGACGTGCCCGCCGAGGTGCTGGCGCGATACCCGCGCATCCTCGAAGGCATCCAGGGCCTCGAAGCGCAGGGCTTTCCGGTGCTGGTGAAGGACGCTTCGCTGGGCGGGCAGTTTCCGGTCATGTGCGTCACGCTGATGAATCCCAGAACCGGTGGCGTGTTCGCCTCTTTCGGCGCGCACCCGAGCTTCGAAGTGGCGCTGGAGCGCAGCCTGACCGAGCTGCTACAGGGCCGGAGTTTCGAAGGGCTCAACGACGTGCCGCTGCCGACCTTCGACAGCCATGCGGTTACCGAACCGAACAACTTCGTCGAGCACTTCATCGATTCCACCGGTGTCATCTCCTGGCGCTTCTTCAGCGCCAAGCATGATTACGCGTTCTGCGATTGGGACTTCTCCGGCAGCAACGAAGAGGAGTGCGAGCGGCTGATGGGCATCCTCGAAGCACTTGGCAAAGCGGTGTATGTCGCCACGTTCAACGATTTTGGCGCCTCGGCTTGCCGGATTCTCGTGCCCGACTACTCCGAGGTGTATCCGGTGGAGGATCTGGTGTGGGACAACACCAACAAGGCGCTGGCATTCAGGTCCGACATCCTCAATATCCACTCGCTGGACGACGATCGACTGGCCGATCTGCTTGAGCGTCTGGAAGAGAGCGAAGAGGACAACTACACCGATATCAGAACCCTGATCGGCATCGAGTTCGACGAAAACACCGTGTGGGGACAGCTGGATGTCGGCGAACTCAAACTCCTGATCCATCTCGCACTCCGGAATTTCGAAGCGGCCCACGACCAGGTGCTGGATTTCCTGAGCTTCAACAATGCCTCGGTGGAACGCCGGCTGTTCTATCAGGCGATGAATGCGGTGCTCGACATCGTTGTCGATGCCGATCTGGCACTGGACGACTATCAACACAACCTGCGGCGCATGTTCGGGGATGCGGTGATGGATGCCGTGGTGGGCTCCATCCGCGGTGAGGTGAAGTTCCACGGATTGACCCCGACCAGCATGAAACTCGAAGGCTTGGACAAGCATCTGCGGCTGATCGAAAGCTACAAGAAACTGCACCGCGCGCGGGCGAACGCCTAAGCGTTTCGCGGACGAACGCGTCGCCCGGGCGAGGCCCAAAGGGTCGACCCCGGGGGCGATGCTTCATGCGACCCACACCGCCACCCGGATTGCGCTTTGCGCCAACCGGGCTACTCGGGTCTGCAGGCGTTGCCCCGCTCAACCAGCGCCAGCGCCGCCTGTTCCGCCGCCGCCACATAGCTGCGGTCGTCGTGGATCAGCACCAGGTTGAGGCAACCCTCGATCAACAGCATCAATTCACGCGCGCGCTTTTCCGCATCGGCACAGCCACGGGTCGCCAGTGCTTCACGCAGGCTGTCTTCCACCGCACGTTTGTGGCGGCGGGCGGCGCGTCGCGCGGGGTGGCCGGGCAGGTCGGCGAATTCGATGGCGGCGCGGCTGAAGCCCGAGCCGCGCCAGCCCGGCGAGGCGGCCCAGCGGGCGAGGTTGTTGAACAGGGCCGCGACCATGGCCGGCGGGCTGTCGGCATCGCTTTTGATCCACTGCGCGATGCGCGCCAGTGCCAGCGCATGCTGCTTGTCCATCACCGCAGCCACCAGGCTGTCCTTGCTGTCGAAGTGCTGGTACAGCGTGCGCTTGGTGATGCCGGCGGCTTCGGCAATGGCGTCCATGCTGGCGCGGGCGAAGCCGGTTTCGTAGAACAGGCGGTAGGCGTTATCGAGAATGCGCTGCCGGGTGTCGCTGGCGCGAGGACGCATCGTCACTCCTTCGCTTCTTTGGTATACCGACTAGTGAGTGTACTTCCCTTCGCGTGCTTTTTACATTGGATGGGTCGCGCCGCCTGGCGCTGAAGCACGATAGGGGAGAGATGCATGGAACACGGGTCGACCATTCGTGAATTGCGGGTACGCGCGGTGAAAGTGCCGATGGTGGAGCCGCATCGGACCGCCAGCGGGGTGATTCAGGAATCGCCGCTGGTGCTCGTGGATGTGGTGACCAGTGACGGGGTGGTGGGGCACGGCTATGTCTTCTGCTACGCCGCTTTGGCATTGAAGCCCACGGCGCTGTTGGTCGAATCGCTCGGGCAACTCATCGTTGGCCAGCCGCTGGCGCCGGCGGTGATCCGGGATCTCCTGAACAAGCGCTTTCGCCTGCTTGGTCCGCAGGGGCTGACCGGTATTGCGATGGCTGCGGTGGACATGGCGGTGTGGGACGCGCTGGCGCGCTCGCGCGAACTGCCGCTGGTCCGACTGCTCGGTGGCGCGCCGCGGGCGGTGCCGGCCTATGGCGCGACCGGTTTCGATGGTGCCCTCGGCTCGGCGCGGGTCGCCGCCGGGTGGGCCGAGCGCGGCTTCAAGGGGGTGAAGGCCAAGATCGGCTACCCGAGCGTGGCGGAGGATGTGGCCGTGGTGCGGGAGATCCGCCGGGCAGTGGGCGACGAGGTGGCGATCATGGTCGACTACAACCAGTCGCTGACGCCGTGCGAAGCCATCGAGCGGGGCCGCCAACTGGACGACCTCGGGCTGGCCTGGATCGAGGAGCCCACGCTCGCTCATGACCATGCCGGGCACGCCATGATCTCTCGTGAGCTGAAGACGCCGATTCAATGCGGCGAAAACTGGTGGGGGCCGCTGGACATGCGCCAAGCCATCGAGGCGCAAGCCTGCGACTTGATGATGCCGGACGTGATGAAGATCGGTGGCGTCAGCGGGTGGCTGGACGCGGCGGCATTGGGCGCTGCCCATGGCATCCGTCTGTCGAATCACCTGTTCGTCGAGGTCAGCACTCACTTGCTGTGCGTGACCGCCACAGCTCACTGGCTCGAATACGCGGAGTGGTTCAATCCGGTGCTGGCACAGCCGCTGGCGGTGGTCGACGGCTGCGCGCAACTCGACGAGCGCCCGGGTTCGGGCATCGAGTGGGACGAAGCAGCGGTGGCGCGTTTCCTGGTGGGCTGAGGCCGGAATCGGGGCGGGCGGATATCGCCGGGCTCTCGACAGCGAACGTTCGCGGCCGACGGCCCGCTAGGTTTTGATGATGGTCGAGCGTTTTTTCTCGTCCTCGGGGAAGGCCCGTCCGGTGAGGATGCACTCGAAGATGTGCTCGAACACCTTGCCGGGCACCCCTTTCTTGGTGCCCGAGCGGAAGTAGGTGTGGCCTTTGGGAAAGTCGTAGGCGTTGTTCACGTCGTCGCAGTCCACGCGATAGACATTTCTCGGTGTCTTGTCCATGTCTTCCGGGCCGGTATGGCCGAGTCGGCGGGAGGCGATCTTGTTGCGCAGGTTGGATACCTTGCTGGCGCGCAGAGCGAGGTCGTCGGAGGCGTGATAGACGACCACGTTGCGCGACGCATGGCAGATCAACTCGCCGGGCTCGCCTTCATGCAGGCATTCGTTGACCACGTCGGCGGCGACCATGAAGGTGTTGCGGAAGATCAGCGGGACGCCATGCGCCAGATCGTATTTGTTCCAGGCGGACAGTGTGCCGCGCAGCACCCGGTTGCCCATCGAATGGGCGAGCAGGTTGATGCGCTTGAGGCAGGGGTCGTCCTCCGGGTTGAAGGCCTGGTCGTTGCGCCAGGCGATGAATTTCTCCAGCACGCGGGCAAAGGAAAAGGCACTCTGGTCGGCGGCTTTCTGGTCGTCCCAATAGTCCTTGACGATGCCTTTGTCGTCGTCGCAGGGCCACACGATCGGGATGACGAGCACTTCATTCGCCTTGCGTTTGTCGCACAAGGCCTGCAACTCCTCGGTGGCGTCGAAGACCGCCTCCGGCAAATTGGAAAAGCCGTGGATATAGACGAGCAGTTGCCGGTACGGGGTGTTTCGCAGCCGCTGCAGGAAATCGAGACTGCCGATCTCCACATGCTTCTTCTTGCCGGTGCGTTCGCAGAAGAACACCGAATTGCTCGAGGCGTTGTTCTTCAGATCGAAATCGAACTTGCGCCCGACCTGTGTCCGGATGCTTTGCTTGGGAAATCGGTTGGTCACGAACAACATGGGCTTGCGTCTCCTCGTCTTTCGGGCGCAACGCCGACGGCGGCTCCAAGCCACGCTGCATCGCCCCCAGGCTTTGTTCTGAGCATAGCCCAGCTGCGGCCTATGCGAAATACATTGTCCGGATGAGCCGCGGACGTTCCCGGCGGCCGCTGGGGCGTGTGCATTCGGGCGTCCCGCGCATCAATCGCCATTCGGCTTGGCGCTCAATGTCGCGATACCGGCAACACCCAGTTCCAGCGTAGTGCTGCGAGTCGGAGCAGGGCGGCGACGGCGATGGCGATCCAGGTGGTGGCGTCGGGCGGGAGCGGTGTCTGGCGCAGCAAGGTGTAGAGCAGGGCGCCGACGAAGGCGCAGGTGGCGTACAGCGGGGACTGTTTGAACAGGCTGGGCACTTCGTTGCACAGCACGTCGCGGATGACGCCGCCGAAGGTGCCGGTGATCATGCCCATGAGGGCGGCAATGAAGATCGAGGTGCCGGCGGTCAGCGCAAAGCCGGCACCGGCGACGGCGAACAGACCGAGACCGACGGCGTCGGCCACTTGCAGCGCACGTTCGGGCACTCGGCCGGTCGCTGGAACGAAAGCGAAGATGACGGCAAGCATGAGCACGCCCATGGCGTACCAGTCGTGTTCGATCCAGAACAGGGGGGTGCGGTCGAGCAGCAGGTCGCGCAGCGTGCCGCCACCGAAGGCGGTGGTGAAGGCGACCACGAACAGCCCCACCAGATCCATGTCGTAGCGGCGAGCGGTCATCAGGCCCGAGAGTGCGAAGGCGAGGACGCCGAGGGCATCGACGATTTGCAGTGCCGTCATGTGAATTTCAGTCCAGTTTCATCATCGGGGGCATTGTGGCATGGGGTGAGGCCGCGAGCGACCGGCGTGTGACGGCAAGCGTGGGTTGATCGGCGCCTCGTTTGGCAAGGGTGGGGTATCCGAAATGCATGGCAATGTTTGCTGCCATGCGTCGACCGCCGATCGCGGGCAATGCTGTCGGAATTCCTTACAAGCGGTCCATGGCCTTTCGTGCAAAGGTATAAATGTTTGCGCGAAAACAGCCTGTTGAATATTGTGGTGCGGTATTTGCTGCCTTTTGCACGACACCTATCGCGCACCGACACGGTATTTGTCCATTGTCGACGTGCCGGTTTGTGCAATGACAAAAGCGTGCCTCAACGAGAATAAATACGACGCCGCTGATGTGCCTGCCCCTATCCACCCCAGGAGAATTCATGAGACCCCTCAAACTTTTGTCCGCGGCTGCCGTCGCGGCGTCGCTCACGGCCTGCGCCGTGATGGCCCCGACCTATGTGCCGCCGACCCCCAACACCAAAGTCGACTACACCCGGGTCATTGCGGTGCCCTTCGACGAGGCATGGAGCGCGATGATCGACTACGTGTCGACCACGTCGTTTTCAATCACTTCCTTCGAGAAGGATTCCGGCCTGTTGACCCTGAGCTTTGGCGAGTCCGACGTGCCCCGCTATGTGGAATGCGGCACCTGGGACGGGCAGCCCTACATCGAGCGCGATCTGGGATTCCGCCTGAACGGGCGCATGAATATTCGCATCAAGGATCTGGGCGGGAACAAGACCAGCATCCGCGTCAGTACCAGTTACCGGCTTCGGGGCAATTCCGGCACGGTCTACAGCTTCCGCGAAAACGAGCCCGCGACCGTCGAGCCGAAGAATCGCGCCGAAGGCACGCTGGCGACGCGTACCTGCCAGTCCACGCAGGCGGCCGAACGGAAAATCATCACCGGTATCGACGCGTTGGCGTCGAAGTAAGCAAGTCGCAAGCGCGTCGCGAGGGCGGCGCGTGTTGCGGGCCGGCCGTGTGCGTGGCGGCTCGTGTTACTGCCGATTCGGAAACAAGCGCGACGCCCGCCACATATGGAACGTCACCGCCGGCGAGGTGGCAACGGCGTCGCCGTCGCCATCGAGCGCTTCGACTTGCAGGTGATGTTCGCCGCGGTCGATGCCGGTAAGGCGAAAGGCGGGTGTGAGCGAGATCGGCCCGGTGGCAACGCCATCGATGACGGCGCGATAGCCTGCGGCGGGTCCGCCGCCCGCGACGCTGACATAGACGTTACCGTTGTTGTCGTGAATCGTCTCGCCCTCAGCCGGGGAGACAATCGTCAGCGCACCGGCAGCGCTGGCCAGACCGGTTGCCGCAATGAGTGCGGCCGCGGTCAGCATGTGCAGTCCGGTCAGCAGGAAGTGGCGGCGCGTGCGTTCCATGCTCGGTTTGACCGGCGACATCGACAAAGTTCGCCCGCTCTCGCGGTTTGATGGATAGCATTCGTCTGAGCAACCGCTCGATGCGCGCGCTTGCCGACAATCCTTTTCTCGGGACCGCACACCATGCCTCACCAACTGTTTCTTTTCGCCCATCTCGCTGCCGCCATCTTCTGGGTCGGCGGCATGGCCTTCGCGTACTTCTGCCTGCGTTTGGCGGCGGGGCAGGTGCTCGAGCCGCCGCAGCGATTGCCGCTGTGGGTGGCGACCTTCCGCTTGTTTTTCCGCTATGTGGCGATTGCCGTTGCGGTGCTGCTCGCCAGCGGTTTCGGCATGCTGCTGCCGGTGGGCATCGCCAACGCGCCGCACGGCTGGTTGGCGATGATGTCGCTGGGGCTGGTGATGGCGGCGGTGTTCATCTACATCTACGCGGTGCTGTATCCGAAACTGGCGACCCACACCGCCGCGTCGACCTGGCCGGCGGCCGCGGCGGCGCTCAATCGCATCCGCCAACTGGTGGCGTTCAATCTGGTGTTGTCGGTGCTGGTGGTGGCCGCGGCGGTGTCAGCACGCTGAAGGCGTTGGCCAGCGCCGGTGACACCCAGCGGCGCGTTTTTTCCTTACTTGCCTAGCACGCCGATCGCGCGCAGGAAGGTGTCGATGCGCGCGTTGGTCGCGTCGAAGTGATGCCGGTCACCGTCACGAATATTGAAAAAACCGTGCGTTGCACCCGCATAGAGCGCCAGTTCGCATCGCCCGCCCTGGCGCACGATCGCATCGCAAAACGCCTGCGCGGTGGGCACGGGAACTTCCGGATCCTCGGTGCCGAGCAGGATCAGGGTCGGCGGCACGGCCGCATCCACTTGCTGCATGGGTGAAATCTCGCGCCAGAACGGCGCGACGCGTTCGTGGTCCGGCTTGCCCGGCGCCAGGTCGAGCATGGGGTTGTAAAGCACCATGGCAGCCGGGCGCGCGGCATCGCGTGGCGCCAAGTCGTCTGCCGCCAGTGGGACCGGCACCCCCAGCGTGGCGGCCAGATGCCCGCCCGCCGAACCGCCGCCGACCGCAATCCGCGCCGGATCGATCCCCAGTTCCCGTGCATGGGCGCGCACATGGGCAAAGGCCGCGCGTGCATCGTGAACCGCAGCGCGTGCGTCGGTTCCGTCCCGTGCCTGGAGGCGATATTGCACGCTGATGCAGCTGAGCCCGCGCCCGGCGAAGTAGCGACACTGCGGATGAAACTGCGCCGGGCTGCCGAGTTCCCACGCACCGCCATGAAACAACATCAAGGCCGGAAAACCCGTGGCCGGCGCTGGGCCGTGCGCGTCGAACACCTGCAATTGAAGGTCGTGGCCAGCGACGCTGCGATAGGCAATGCTCCGGTCAGGGCGTTCGAACAGTGTGCTTAGGCGGTCGAACAGGCCGGTGCTCGCCGCGATGACCGCGAGCAGCAGAGCGATGGCAAGCAAGAGGAGCGACGTGCGGTGATCGGCCATGAGGGGTTTGGAAGGCGCGGTGTTTCAGGATAGCAAGGGGCGCAGACGGGAGAAACAGGCGCGATCCTTTGGATGATTGATCAATATTCGAGAACAGTCTTGTTTCGATAGGGGTGATTATCCTCGGATCGTATCCCGATAGGCTTTCCTTCGACGCTGGCGGAAGCGTTCCGCCTGGCACCCATGCCGTCTCAGACGCAGGAGGAAAATCATGAACGTCACCGCCCTTCCGAAGGAAACCGCCCGCGCCGACGCGCGTTTGCCGGCGCATCCGGTTGAGTCCGTCTTCATCAAGCGCTGGTCGCCACGCGCGTTCGACGCCGCCGCCATGCCGGCGACGGATCTGGAGACCATGTTGGAGGCCGCGCGCTGGGCGCCGTCCGCCTACAACATCCAGCCCTGGCGTTTCGTCTATGCCTTGCGCGATGACGCCTGCTGGGGCTCGTGGCTGGATCTGCTCGATCCGGCCAATGCGGCGTGGGCGCACAAGGCCTCGGCGCTGGTGTTTCTCGCCTCGGACAGCCTCGTCCCCGCGCGCGATTCGGCGCCGCGAAAGCCGTCGACGACTCATCGCTTCGATGCCGGCGCGGCGTGGGCGCAACTGGCATTGCAGGCTACGGCCATGGGCTATCAAGCGCATGCCATGGCGGGCATTCGCGTTGAGGCGGTGCGTCGGGCGCTCGATATTCCCGCGCACTACCAGATCGAAATCGGCATCGCCATCGGCCGTCCGGCGTCTCCCGCCACCTTGCCGCCGGCCCTGCGGGCGCGCGAGACGCCCAGCCCGCGGTTGCCACTCGAACGGATTGCAGCGGCCGGACGCTTTCCCGCTGGGACGGCGGATCGTCCTCATCCGGGCGTGCGATCATGAGAACGCTGCCGTCATCGGTCTCTCTGACCGCATTCTGGAACGCGCCGTCGGCGCTGCTGCTGTTTGCCGGCACCCTGATCGGCCTGAACTTTCCCCTGGGCAAGCTCGGTGGGCAGGCGGGGGTGTCGCCGATGTTGTGGGCGCTGCTGATTTCGGCCGGCGCCACGCTGACGCTGTTGCCGCTCATGCTGCTCAAGCGACAGTTGCGCTGGCCGTCGGCGCACGTGATCCGCTACACGGTGATCTCGTCGTCGATTTCCTTCGTCGGCCCAAACGTGTTGGTGTTTTCGGTCATTCCGCACGTGGGTGCCGGTTACACCGGGCTGATGTTCGCCTTGTCTCCGGTGTTTACCGTGTTGTTCGCCAGCCTGTTTGGCATCAGGACGCCCGGCCGGCTGGGGCTGATCGGCATTGGCGTGGGGCTTGTCGGTGCCGTGGTGGTGAGTCTGACGCGCGGCGCGCAGCCGGCCGGGCCCGCCATGCACTGGCTGCTGGCGGCCTTGCTGATCCCGGTCGGGCTGGCGTCCGGCAATGTCTATCGCACGCTGGATTGGCCGGGCCAGACGCCGCCCAATACGCTGGCGTTCTGGGGGCAGGTCTATGCCAGTGCTTTGTTGATGGCGATGCTGTGGCTGACGCACGGCGCGATTCCGCTTGGCGAGTTGGCGCCCGCGGCGGGCGTGGCCATGTTGCAGATGCTGGTGGCCGGCATGACCTTTCCGGTGACGTTCCAGCTGCAACGTCGTGGCGGACCGGTGCTGCTCAGCCAGATGGGCTACGTGGCCGCGGCGGTCGGTCTGCTGGTGGCGACCTTCGCCCTGGGTGAGCGCTACGCGCCGGCGACCTGGGCGGGTGCCGGCATCATCGGCCTGGGCATTGCGATCACCATCGTCGCTCGGCGCGGCGAAGGCGGCGGGGCGACCGACCGCGTGGCGGCCGGATCCCGGGCCTGAGCAGTGCTCAGCCGCCGGTGTCCCAGTGCGGCGGATCCTGAATCTGCCCGGCAAGAAAATCCACGAACGCGCGGATCTTGGGCGAAAGGTGCTTGCGTTGCGGGTAGACGGCGTAGATCGACACCTCCCGCGGCTGGTAGTCGGTCAGCACCGCCTTGAGGCGGCCGGCGCGGATGTCGGCGCCAACGACAAAGGTCGGCGTGAGCATGATGCCGGCGCCGGCAAGCACGGCCTCGCGCAGCGCGAGGCTGTTGTTCATCTGCACCCGGCTGTCGATCGCCGCCTTGCGGTAGGTGCCGTCGGGCGCGACGAAGCGCCATTCGTTCGGGCTGTCGTGATAGCGAAAGCTCAGGGTGGTGTGCGCGGCCAGATCTTCCGGCGTGCGTGGCACGCCGTGGCGGGCAAAGTATTCCGGTGAGCCGCACACCACATGCCGGCACGGCCCCAGCCGGCGCGCGACCAGTGAGGAGTCGGGCAGATCGCCGACGCGGACGGCCAGATCGAAGCCTTCCTCGACCAGATCGACCCGACGGTCGTCCAGCACCATGTCCACCGTCATGTCGGGGTAGCGCGCCAGAAACGCCGGCAGCCGCGGCGCGATGTGCAGGATGCCGAAGGACATCGGGCTGTTGAGCCGCAGTTCGCCACGCGGTTCGCCTTGCAGGTGCGAGACTTCCGCCTCCGCATCTTCGATTTCGAGCAGGCCACGCCGGCTGCGTGTGTAGAACGCGCGCCCCACCTCGGTCAGGCTCAAGCGCCGCGTGCTGCGGTTGAGCAGGCGCGCACCGAGGCGATCTTCCAGCCGGGTGACGTACTTGCTCACCACCGATTTGGACAGATTCAGGGTGTCGGCCGCGGCCGTGAAGCTGCCGCTGTCGACCACCTGCACAAACACGGCGATGTCGTTCAGCGTGTCCACGTGCGCCTCCATTGGTTGATATTCGAGAACAATCTTATTCCGACTGGCCTGATTATCAATCGCGGGAATGTCTCTATCGTTGAAATCACGGAAACCACAACGGAGAGTCGTGATGAGCACGCAATCGAAAATGTGCCGCGCCGCGGCCACACTGGGCCTGCTGTTTGTGCTCGGTACGCCGGGCGCGCAGGCCGCACCGCAGGTCGGCAAGAGTCCCTGGGGGGCAACAGATGAAATCGGCCGTCTCAACCTGATGACGCCGCAATCGCAGGCGGCGGTGCTGTCGCGGCTGGCGGGCGGCAAAAGCTACGATCTGTCGGTGGAGTACTACATCGGCATGCCCAGTTGGCAGGCGGCGGGCGACCCGCACTACCGCCTGTGGATGACGCATACGCCGCACGGCAACGTGATCGCCGATCCGCTCGGCCTGGGCAAGGCGATGAACGAACATGTGAGCTACACCGGCGCGGCCATCTCGATGTACACCCACATGGGCACGCACATCGACGCGCTCAGCCACTTCGGGCTCGACGGGCGGATATGGAACGGCTTCACGGCGGACGCGCACCTCGGCGATCGCGGCTGGACGGTGGCCGGTGCCGAGAACATTCCCCCCATCATCGCGCGCGGTGTGTTGATCGACGTGGCCACCGCCAAGGGTGTCGACATGCTGCCCGACGGCTACCGCGTGACGCGCGACGATCTAGTCGATGCGTTGAAACGTCAGCAGGTGGCCCTGGCCGAAGGTGATGTTGTGCTCATCCGCACCGGGCGCATGCAGCGCTACGACGACGCGCAGGCCTACATGGCGAATCCGCCGGGCCTGGGGCTGGCGGCCGCGCGCTTTCTGGTCGAGGAGGGCGGCGCCATGATCGTCGGCGCCGACAACCTCAGCTTCGAGACCTTTCCGCCCGAAGTCGAGGGCAACTACGTGCCGCTGCATACCTACCTGTTGGCGCAGACCGGCACGCCGATCATCGAGCTGGCGTATCTCGAGGCGCTGGCGCGCGACCGGGTGTATGAATTCGCCTTCATCGGCGGTTCGCTCAAGCTACGAGGGGCCGACGCGGCACCGTTGCGGCCGATCGCGATCCCCTTGCAATGAGCGCTGCGGGCAGGCGGGCCGCTTCAGCCGTCGGCGTGCCCGCCGCGCGCCTTGAGCAGCAGGCCGGCGAGTTCAAGGGCTTCTTCGTCCGACAGATGGGTGCCGAAGCATTGTTCCACCGCCCGCCGATACACCGGCCACATGCGTGCGCGCAGGGCCGCGCCGGCCGGCGTGAGGACCGCATAAAGCCCGCGGCGGTCCTCGGCGCACTGTTCGCGGCCGATCAGACCTTGCTTCTCCATCCGGTCGCACAAGCGGGTGAGGTTGCTGCGGCTGAGCAGCAGGCGCTCGCCCAGGTCGAAGAAGCGCAGTCGTCGGTCTTCGGCAAGATCGAGCTCGAGCAACACGTCGTACCACTCGAGGGGCGGCAGCGACGCGTCGGCGAGCCCTTGCTGCACCTGTTCGAGCAGCTCGCGTGTGCTGCGCAGCAGCCGAGCCCAGGCGAGAAACTGCGGTGTCGGATGGCGGGGGTCATCGTTCATGAGCAACATTGTTGCATGCGCAACTATTTACTGCTAGGGTGTGATTGATTGCAATTGCAATCATTTCTTTTTCAACAAAAAGGAGATCGTCATGAACACCCTGACCCTGACAGCACTTGCCGCCCGCCTCGAGGCGCCGGCACGTCCCATTCTTGTCGAAGCGCTGCCGGCGCGTTACTACGACCAGGGGCATCTGCCCGGTGCCGTGAACATCAATGTCGGTGAGGTGCGCGACAAGGCGCCGACCCTGCTGCCGGACAAGAGCGTGCCCATCGTCGTCTATTGCGCAAGTGAGACCTGCACCAACTCCCACCAGGTGGCGAACCAGCTTTCCGCCCTGGGATACGGCGATGTGTCGGTCTTTGCCGGTGGCAAGGCCGAATGGGAAGCCGCCGGCCGGCCGTTCGTCGGCGTTGCGGCGTGAGTCGCGGGGGCCGTCCTTCCGGCGCTTGCGCCCGTGTCGGCCTCCGAACAGCGTCTGGTTCGCCAGCGTGGTGCGCGAGCACGCGATTCATTCTGTTGCCGCCTTTATGATGGGCGCTTGTGTTTGATCGAAGAAGGAGTCGTCCATGAGTGCGCGTTCCTGGTTCTGGGACCGAATCGCCAAGCGCTATTCGCGCATGCCGATTGCCGATCAGGCAGCCTACGAAACCAAGCTGGAGATGACCCGCGCGGTGTTGTCGCCCGACGCCCGCGTACTCGAATTCGGTTGCGGCACCGGCTCGACGGCGATTGTGCACGCGCCGCATGTCGCCCACATCCACGCCATCGATTTTTCCGCGTCGATGCTGGAGATCGCGCGCGGCAAGGCGGTCGAGGCCGGCATCGACAACCTCAGCTTCGAGCAAACCACGCTCGAGGCGCTGGACAGCCCGGACGGCAGTTGGGATGTCGTCATGGGCATGAGCATCCTGCATCTGCTGCCGGATCGGGCGGCCACGCTCAAGCGCGTTTATGCCTTGCTGAAACCCGGCGGCGCCTTCGTGTCGAGCACCATCTGCGTCGGCGACTCGGCGTCGACGTTCAAATTCATCGCGCCGATCTTCCGGTGGCTGCCGCTGCTACCGGATATTTCCGTGCTGACCCTGGCGCAGTTGACGGCCGAGATGGAAGGTGCCGGCTTCGCGATTGAAAAGACCTGGTGCCCCGGTCCGGACAAGGCGGCGTTTGTCGTCGCGCGCAAACAGGGATGACCCGGCGCAACACGGGCGTACCCCCGGTCGTCTTTCGCCATCAACACCCGTTTGAGGCGACCGGGCGCACACGGTGTCGACGTGCGTGTGATCCGCGTCCGGTGCTGCTTGCGGCGACGACCGGACGTGTCGGATCAATTGCGTGTTGGTACCTGGTGAGTATGGCTCAGCGCCAGCCTTGGTGCATTTTCGCGCGCTGCTCGTCGGTGAGGACGGCGTCCATCTTCCGCTGCGCCTCGATCATCGAGCGGTACATCGACTGCTGGATGTCGCCGATTCGCTTGTAGGCCTCGGCAATGGCCTCGCTGTCCGGTTTGGCGGACTCATACAGATCGCGCAGCTTGGACTGTTCGTCCATCATCGCACCCATCATGGTCCAGTGTTGCTTGCGGGTTTCATCGGAGATGGCGTTGATCTTGGCGCGCTGATCGGCGTCGAGCGAGATGCCGCCGCGGTAGCCGCCCATCATGCCCGGGCCCATGCCCATGCCGTAGCCGCCCATCATGCCGGGGCCCATGCCGCAACCGCCCATCATTCCCGGGCCCATACCGTAGCCGCCCATCATGCCGGGGCCCATACCGTAGCCGCCCATCATTCCCGGGCCGCCACCGTAGCCACCCATCATGCCGGGCCCGCCACCATAGCCCCCCATCATGCCGGGATGCATGCCGCGCTCGTAGCCGTCGCGGCCCGGTCGGGTGTCGTCAGCCAGCGCGCTTGCCGAGGTGCAAGCGAGCGCGGCCGCCACCAGCCATGGGCCGAGTCTGTGCTTGGGTGTTCGCTTGATCATCACTATCTCCTTTCTACCATCCGGGCGGAATCGTCCGGTGCTTGCGCATGTGTCAGCGGGCGGGAACATGCTCGGCACCCCGTGTCCGCCCGGTCACGGAGCGTCTTTGCGTCGATTTCAGCGAGTCAGGTCGGTGCGTTTTTGCTCGTATTCCTTGCGATCGATCTCGCCGCGGGCATAGCGTTCGTCGAGAACCTCCAACGGAGTGCGCCGATTCTTGTCGGCGGCGAGCGAGCGCAGCACAACAACGAGAACCACCACCAGAAGCAGCCAGAACACCACCATGCCGAGTCCCATGCCGCTCCACCCCTCATGAAAGCCGAATCCGTTCCACATCATGGGCTTGTTCTCCGTGTCGGGTACCGTCTTCGATATTCAGTCATTCAATACCGACCTTGCGCTGGCGCAGCCGCACATAGGCCGTGATATGCGCGACATCGTCTGCCGACACGCCCGGTACCGGCTTCATGTCACCGAAAGGCCAGTGGTGGGCGCGGGCGCCGTTGGCGACCGCCATTTGAAAGGCGGCATCCGAGTGATGGCCCGGTCGGTAGATGGGGCTGAGCATCGGCGGACCCTGCTTGCTTCCTTTCAGGTCGACACCGTGGCAGCGCGCGCAGTTGCGCTCGTACAGTGCCTTGCCGACGATCGGTCGCGGTTTCAGGTCCGGCGATGGGGCCGGGATCGGGGTGCCGGCATGGGCCAGGCTGATACCCAGCGTGGCGAGGATGGCGAAGAGGGGTGACTTCATGGTGCGTACTCCAGTCGTGGGCACTCAGTGCTTGTGCCGCTCGGCGGTGGTGCCGAGCAGCATGGGCGGCTCGGGGCGTTGTCATGGGCTTGCGCGTTGGCCCGCATCCAGGCTCGTTGCGCGGCGATGAGTTGTCTGAGTCGGTTCATCGGCGTCTCCTCCCGTGGTGTCGCGCGGTGTCAGAACCACATGCGCACGCCCACGACCCATCGGGTCTGGCGGGGGTTCTCGCCAGCGTCGCGGGCGATGTCAGCGGTGCCACCCAACAAACGTTGCCATTCGACACCCGCGTAGGGGGCGAACTGACGCGAGAACTCGTAGCGCAATCGAATGCCTGCGGTTATGTCGGCGAGGCCGGAGGCCACGTCCTGAGCGTCATCACGCTGGCCGTAGGCGGTCAGTTCGGCGCGTGGTTGCAGGATCAGCCGCTGGGTGATGAGTAACTCGTATTCGCCTTCGAGGCGCAGCGCGCTCTGACCGCCTTTGCCCAGGTAGGCGGTGGCGTCCACCTCGAACCAGTAGGGGGCGAGGCCTTCGATGCCGACGGCCAGCCAGTCCTGATCGGGCGTCGCGCCGCTGTCGTGGCGCCAGCCGAGCTGGGTGTTCCAGAAGTTGGTGAGCGCGTGTTGCCACAGCACTTCGGTGCGGGCGTGTTCGAGTTCGCCATTGCCGTATTCGCCTTCCGATTTGATCACCAGCGCGTCGTAGTCCCGTCCGATGCGGGCGCGGGCGTCCCAGGCGGTGAAGGTGGCGTCGCGGGTGTCGACGCGTTCGAGCCGGTTGAGCATCAGGCTGGCGAAGCTGTGCTCGTCGGCCAGGCGCAGCTGGCGCGGGCCGTCGAGCGCGTATGGGCCGGTGGTGAGGCCAAAGCCGCCTGAATAGGCGTGCGGGTCGCGGGCCTCGGCGGGGGCACTGTCGTCCTGCGCCGGCATGCTGCCGTGGTCCATGTCGGGCGTGGTCCCGTGGTTCATCTGACTGTGATCCATCGTCGCCGGCATGTCGGCGGCAGGCGCTGCCTGCATCTGGCTGTGGTCCATGGCCGGCATGGTCGCCGTGCTTGCGTCCTGTGCCGATGCGGCGGTGGCGCCAAGGGCGAGCAGGGCGGTGCCGATCAGGCGTGATGCGTTCATCGGGCGAATGTCCATGTTGCGCGTCTTCATGCCACCACCACTTCGCGGAACATGCCCGCGTGCATATGGAACATGAGATGGCAGTGCCAGGCCCAGCGGCCGGGGGCGTCGGCGGTGACGAGGTAGCTGATGCGTTGCGCCGGCTGCACGGGAATGGTGTGGCGGCGCACCTTGAAGCCGCCGCCGGGCGCTTCGAGCTCGCTCCACATGCCGTGCATGTGCATCGGGTGGGTCATCATGGTGTCGTTGTGCAGGGTGACGCGCAGGCGTTCGCCCTGGCGGAAGTGCACCGGCGTGCTGCCGCCGAATTCCAGCCCGTCGAAGGACCAGGTGTAGCGCTCCATGTTGCCGGTCAGATGCAGTTCGATCTCGCGTTGCGGGCCGCGGTTGTCGATCGGACCGCCGATGGTGGCCAGATCGTCGAGCGTCAGCACCTTGCGGCCGTTGCCGCGCAGACCGACGCCGGGGTCATCGAGATTGGTGCGCGGCGTGTCGACACGCATGTCCACGCTCGGGCCGTATTCGCTGCGTGCGTGGCGGACCTTGGCGCTCGGGGTGGCCAGCGCGTTCATCGCGGCCATGTCGTGGCCGCTGTGATCCATGCCGGCGTGTTCGGCGGACGGTGCGGGCATGGCGGGGGCCGAGTGGTTCATCTGGCTGTGGTCCATGGCGCCGTGATCCATGCCGGCCATGCCACCCATATCGCCCATCATGTCGCCCATGGTGAGCTGTTGCACGGCGTCGATGGCGGGCACGGGCGCGGCGAGTCCTTCGCGCACCGCCAGCGTGCCGCGCGCGTAGCCGCTGCGATCCATGGCCTGGGCGAACACGGTGTAGGCGTCGTCCTGCGGGGTGACGATTACGTCGTAGGTTTCGCCCGGTCCGAAGCGGAATTCATCCACCGTCACCGGCTCGACCGGCTGGCCGTCGGACTCCACCACGGTCATCTTCAGCCCGGGGATGCGCACATCGTAGAAGCTGTTGCCGGCGCCGTTGACGAAGCGCAGCCGCACCTTTTCGCCGGGCTTGAACAGGCCGGTCCAGTTGCCGGCCGGGGTGGTGCCGTTCATGAGGTAGGTGAGCGTTTCGGCCGACAGATCGGCCAGATCGGTGGGGCTCATGCGCATGTCGTTCCACATCTCGCGCTTGGCCATGGCAAGGCGCAGGCCGTTGTTGGCGGCGTCGTGGAAGAAGTCCATCACCGTCGGCTGGTGATAGTTGTAGTAGTCGCCCTGGGCCTTGAGCTTGGTGAACACGCGACCGGGGTTCTCGTCGGTCCAGTCGGACAGCACCACTACATGCTCGCGGTCGGTGCGGATCGCCTCACCCTCGCGCGGCTCGACGATAAGCGCGCCGTACATGCCGGTGAGTTCCTGCATGCCCGAGTGGGAGTGATACCAGTAGCTGCCGCTTTGCTGCAGGCGGAAGCGGTAGGTGAAGGTCTCGCCCGGGGCGATGCCGTGATAGCTGATGCCGGGCACGCCATCCATTTGATAGGGCAGGATGATGCCGTGCCAGTGGATGGAGGTGGATTCCTTGAGGCGGTTGGTGACGCGGATGGTGACCGTGTCGCCCTGGCGTAGCCGCAGCGTGGGCGCCGGCAGCGAGCCGTTGATGGTGGTCGCCATGCGCGGCGCGCCGGTGAAGTTCACCATTTGCTCGTCGATCACCAGATCGATCTCGGTGCCGCGTAGCACGGGAACCGCGCCGGCGTGTGTTTGTGGCGCAAGCGCTGCGTGCGCAAAGCCGGGCAGGCCGGCCATCACACCTCCGGCGGCCAGCCCCTGCACGAAGCGCCGCCGCGACATCGGTTGTCGTGATGGATGGGAAGTGAAATGATGCATCGGTCTCTCCGGTGAGTCTCTTTTTGCCATGTTCCCGGGTCCGCGAACGTAGCTTGATGGGGGTCTAGTTTCTGTGTACTTGGCCGACGTCAAGCTGACGCGTGGATTACATTCCTGTAATGATCGGAAATCGGCGAGGTGTGGCTGGCACACTGGAGGCCGTTGATTACGTCATTGCACGCGCGGCCCATGAAAATACTGATCGTTGAAGACGAGCCCAAGACCGGCGACTACCTCCGCCAAGGACTCAGTGAGGCTGGTTACACGACGGAGCTTGCGCGCAACGGCATGGACGGGCTGCATCTGGCGATGACCGGGGATCACGATCTGTTGATCCTCGACGTCATGCTGCCGGGGCTCAATGGCTGGCAACTGCTCGAAACGGTTCGGCGCAGCGGGCGGGAAACACCGGCCCTGTTTCTGACCGCCAGAGATCAGGTCGAAGATCGTGTTCGCGGTCTGGAGTTGGGCGCCGACGACTATCTGGTCAAACCGTTTGCCTTTGCCGAGCTGTTGGCGCGGGTGCGTACGCTGTTGCGCCGGGGCCGTAGCGGTACCGAGCCGACCACGCTGCGGGTGGCCGATCTGGAACTGGATCTGCTGCGTCGCCGCGTCACCCGCGCCGGCAAGCGCATCGACCTGACCGCCAAGGAATTTGCCTTGCTCGAACTGTTGATGCGGCGGCAAGCCGAGGTGTTGCCGCGATCGCTGATCGCCTCGCAAGTGTGGGACATGAACTTCGACAGCGACACCAACGTGATCGAAGTGGCGGTTCGGCGACTGCGGAGCAAGGTCGACGACCCCTTCGAGCCCAAGCTCATCCGCACTGTCCGCGGCATGGGCTACGTGCTCGAAGCGCCGCAATCCTGATGCGTCGCCCGTCGATCACCTGGCGCCTGGCGCTGCTGTTCGGCGTCGTCTCGGCGGTCAGTTTTCTGGCGCTCGGCATTTATCTGTCGAGCGCGCTGGAAATGCACTTCGCGCACATGGATCGCGACCGGCTCATGGCCACGGCCGCGCGCATCGAGCGCTCCATCGATCAGTCGATCGAACAGTCCGGCGGCACCGAAAACATCCATGAACGGCTCGATGCGTTGATGGCCGGACACGACCGCGTTTCGATGTGGATTCGTCGCGAGGATGGTGAGCCGCTGGTGGTGGACGCACCGATGGCATTCCCGGAGAAACAGGCCGCGCCGTTGTTCGCCGCCAGCGGCGCGATCACGCCCACGCTGTTTACCTGGGAGGATCAAGGGCAGCCGTATCGGGGGCTTGCGCTGCGCCATCACTCGGGCGACAAACCCCCGCTCGATGTCGTGATCGCCTTCAGCGTGGAGCACCACCGCTATTTCATGCGCTTGTTTCGCCACGCCATGTGGATCGCGGTCACCGGTGCCATCGCCGCGACCATACTCCTGGGGGTACTGGTCTCGCGCAGTAGCATGCGCCCGATGCGGCGGCTCACCGCGCTGGCGCAACGCGTGTCGACGAATCGCCTGGGCGAAAGGCTGGATACCGACGATGTGCCGCAAGAGCTCATCGAACTGGCGACGGCCTTCAACGACATGCTGGCGCGACTCGACGATTCCTTCCGGCGGCTGTCGAATTTCTCCTCGGACATCGCCCACGAACTGCGCACGCCGGTCAGCAACCTGCTCACGGAGACGCAGGTCACGCTTTCCAGGGAACGCGATGTCGCCAACTACCGCGACGTGCTGGCCTCGAACGCCGAAGAGCTCGAACGCTTGTCGCGCATGGTCTCGGACATGCTCTTCATCGCGAAAGCCGACAACGGCCTCGTGCTGCCGCAATGCGAGATCGTGGACCTGGGGCGGCAGGTCGACGAGGTGTTCGAATTCTTCGATGCGCTGGCCGAAGAGAAGTCCGTCACCATGACGCGAACGGGTGCTGCGGTCGTCAGCGGTGACCGGCTCATGCTTCGGCGTGCATTGAGCAATCTGCTCTCCAACGCCTTGCTGTATACCCCCCAAGGCGGAAGAATCGAGGTGGCGCTGGCCAGCGATGAAGCCGAAACGGTTTCGGTCAGCGTCAGCAATACCGGGACCCCGCTGGCGGACGACGAGTGCGCGCGCCTGTTTGACCGCTTCTACCGCACCGACCCGGCACGCAAACGCAGCAGCGATGGTGCCGGGCTCGGACTCGCCATCACCAAATCGATCGTCGCGGCGCATGGTGGCCGCATCGAGGCGCGGGCCACCCACGATGGCAACATGTTTGCCATCACCCTGCCGGTCAGCCGTGACGGAAATCGCCGCAGCGTTTGACGCATGCCTGTCGTTGCACCAAGACCGGTGTAGGTGAGCCTCCTCACCCGTCTTTGTGCTTGCCCGCGCCCGGCGGAGGCGCCGAGCAACAGGGCGAAATCCTGGCCTTCTCGTGCGCTGCCCGATTCGCCGCGCACCAGGTCTGGAAGGCCTGCCAGGTGGATTTCAACCAGTTGATCATGATTCGTTTTCTCTACTGACGGTGCGATGAGCTCGCGTGCTTGGCATGCCGGCGTTCGACCATGACGGGCAGCCAGCAGACGGAAAGCGCCGTCAGTGCCTGTGTGTTGCGCCGTCCGGATGGGAATGCGCTTCGTGTGCGGGTGAGTCGGCATGCGCGTCGGCATGCGGGTGTCCCGCTTCCTCATGCGCATCCATGTGCGTGTCGCCATGCGAGTGGCCGTCGCTGGCGGCGACCCAGGCACGGTATTCCGCGAGGCCCATCTGTGGCAGCGCGTCGATGAAGGCGACCAGATCCCAGATGTTCTCGTCGCTCATGCCGCCACGCCCCCAGGCGGCCATGCCGCTCGCCTTGATGCCGTGTTTGATGACCCAGAAGTCCTCGGCGGCGTTGCGCGAAGGGGAGGCCGCGTGTGCGCCGCCGGTGTCGTCCTGCGGGCGTTCACGTGTCAGATCCGGCGGTGCCGGATAGAGACCGGCGCGGATCTCGGAATCCGGTGTGCCCGGCGACAGGTGGCAGTCGGCGCACATGGCCGCGTAGTTGCCGGCACCGCGTCGTAGCCGTTCGCTGTCGTCCATGTTGGCGGGGACGGCAATGTCAGCGGCGGCGCGCGCGACCGCACGTTCCCGCGCCTGCTGCAACGCATTGAACACCACGCCACTGTGCGGGACGTCTGCCGCGACGTCGACCAGGCCGCCAAACACGACACCGGCGCCCACGATCCCTGCGGTTGCGGTTGCCGCGATGGCACCCAAAATGTATTGCTTCATGTGTTCTTCCTGTGTGGTGCTGGCCAACAACCCTGTGGATTGCGTCGTCCGCGCTCGCCTCGGGGGTTGCGGGCATGTCGCCGAGCTACCGGTGATGGGCGCGCGGTGGCCGAATCGTGTTGTCGCGGCAGTATGACGTGCACCGGGCGACGCGAAGCTGACGGCAAGATGACATTTTCGTCATCTTGCCGTCAGCGGCGAGCCCGAGGATATCGCGCAGCGCGCGCGTGGGGTGTTCGAGTACGGCCACGCGTGGGCGCGTGGATTACTCGTTGTTGCGGCAGCTGGCGGGCAGGTGGACCGGTTTCAAGCCTTTGCCGTTGCGGCAGGTCCAGATGATCTGGCCATTGGCGCCCTTCGACGGGACGAAAACGACATCGCCTTTGGGCGTGCTGGCGGTAAGTACCATGCCGTCCTGATCCAGGCTCAGGTGAGTGCCATCAGGCAGGTCGGCCGGCACGCCCGCGGCGTCGAGCGATTCCGGAATTTGCTCGTTTTTCAGGTAGTAGCGCCCGAGCGCCTCGCGCATGACTGCGGTTTGCGAGACCGTCTGGCTGACCTTGGCCTTGATGGTGTAGTCCGCGTAGGCCGGAATGGCGATGGCGGCCAGCACGCCGACGATGTAGACCATGATCAGCAAGCCGAATCCGCCGCCCAGCCGTCCGGCGAAGGGCACGAAGATCGCGATCACATAGGCGAAGGGATTGCGCCGCGGAATTGCCTCGTCGTTTTTCATCACCCGCGCAACGCGCTTGCTCAGCCACGGGTAGGCGCCGGTCAGTTCGTGGAAGGACATCCAGAACCCCGCGCTGTGCCGCGCCTGCTGCTGGAAGGCGGGCAGGTCGAGTTGCTTCCAGCGCTCGGCGCCGGTCGACAGCGCCGATAGGGCGCGTGCCGCGTTTTCAGCCGATGTGCAGCAGGCCCGGCCATGGCGGTCGCAGGTGCTTTCGCGGGCGCGCGAGTAGGCGGCGCCGAGCAGCGGCAGCCACAGTACCGGCCAGCGCAGCAGGTGACCACTGAGGTGTTTCATGCGCAGGTGGCCCAGCTCGTGGCCGATGTAGAAGCGTACGCCGTCGGGGTGTTCGCTCATGGCATCGACGACGTCGCTGAGCAGGACAACGTACTGGGTGCCGAGAAACTTGGTGGCGAAGGCGTTGAAGCCGCCGTCGCCGTTGAGGACATAGGCCTTGGGGCGTTTGCCGATATCGAGCTGGTCGCAACAGGCGGCGAACTGCGCGTACAGGTCGGGGAATTGCGCCTCGGTCAGCTCGACACCGTTCCCCTTGATATGCGAGATCAGCGTCGACTGGGCGAACAGGTAGATGATGAAGCCGACCGCCAGCGCAATGAGCGCGGCGCCAAAGGTGCCGACGATGAGCGCCAGCCAGGCGAGGATGCCGAGCACCAGCGTGATGGTGCCCAGCGTGCGTTCGTGCCGATAGACGAGATCCTGCATGCGGGGGATTCCTTTCTTCTTGTCCAAGATAGATGGTTGTCTGTGCGGACGAGACAGCCGGTGTGGATGAAGCGTGGATTATGCCTTCGAGATATGGGTTTGTAATCCACGCCTCGAAGCCATGGGCAGGAACGGCGTCACGATTGCCCGCGATTGACGGGGCGATGTGGCGCCTCGCTGCGCCGTCCGAAACGCGCTCGTTCTGGAGACCGGCGCGAGATCGCGGCGCAGGAATTTCCGCGTCTTAAGATTTCCCTAAGCTTTGCCTTGCACAGTGGGGCCCATCTCAAGTGAGGAGGCTCTCATGACTACGACACAAGGCACGCCGGTACGGGTTTTCGATCCCTTGCTCCGGCTCACACACTGGTGGATCGTGCTGTCCATCGTCACGCTCATCGCCACCAGCCAGCTGGCCGAACTGTTCGAGGACGGCCCGCGCGAAACGCTGATGTGGGAATGGCACATCCTGAGTGGTTACGCGCTCGCCGCCGGCTTGTTGGTGCGTGTGCTGTGGGGGCTGGTCGGGCCGTCCGCCGCACGCTGGTCGGACCTGTGGCACCCCTCGGCCTGGGCCGGGCTGTTGTCGATGCGCTGGGCGAAACCGCGCCGCGGGCACGACGCCATCGCCTCGCTGGCCTTCATCGGCTTCTACCTGATCGTGGCGATGATGGTGGTGACCGGCCTGGGGCTGACGGCGACGGAATTCGAAACCGGTCCGCTGGCCGGGGTGTTCGGCGGCATGCGTCGTCTCGAGGAGATTTTCGAGGAACCGCACGAGGCCGGCTTCGTACTCATCCTGCTGTTCATCGGGCTGCATCTGGGTGCGTTGGCGTATCACCACTGGCGCGGCGAGCGCGTTGCCCAGGCGATGGTGACCGGCAAGCAATTCGTGAATGACGAAGTGGAGGTGTGACATGGGCAGGTATTGGATGAGCTTGCTGGTCGGTGCCGGCATCAGTACGGCGGCGCTGGCACAGAGTCCGGCGCAGTTGCGCGATGGCTACGCGAAGGCGGCGGGGATGGCGCCCGACGCGGTGGTGGCGGCCGAGGGAGAGAAGCTGTTCCGATCGGGTGGCGCGGGCGAGAAGCAGTGCGCTACCTGCCACACGGACGATCCGCGACAGCCCGGCAAGACCAAGGTGGGCAAGCGCATCGCGCCCATGGCGCCAGCGGTGAATGCGGAGCGTTTCACCGATGTGAAGAAGACCGAGAAGTGGTTCGGGCGCAATTGCAAGGACGTACTCGAACGCGAATGCACGCCGCGTGAGAAGGCGAGCTTCATCGCCTGGCTGATGACAATCAAGTAAGAGGTGGACGAATGAACATGACGACAAGAGGCATTCTCGTGGTGGCGGTTGCGGCCGTCGTTTCCGGTTTTGTATTTTCCTGGCCGCATGCCCGTGCGGACGATGACGAGCGCGAAGGCGGCCGTGGCGCGATGGTGCGTGACGCGGTGTGGGTGGCCGAATGCGGTGCCTGTCACGTGCCGTATCCGCCGCAGCTGCTGCCGGCGGCGTCGTGGAGCCGCATCATGGACGGGCTCAGCGATCACTTCGGTGAAAACGCCGAGTTGTCGGCCGAGACGGCGAGCCGGATCCGTGGCTATCTGATGGCCCATGCAGCGGATGCGAAGGGCTTGGGCTGGGGCTATGATGATGACGAGGGGCGCGGGCGGGCGCGAAAGGCGACTGTCGGTTTCGACGCCCCGCTGCGCATTACGGAAACCCGCTGGTTCATGAAGGAGCACGATGAGGTCTCGCCGCAGGTGTGGAAACGAGAATCGGTCGGCTCGCCCGCCAATTGCGGCGCCTGCCACCAAGGGGCCGACAAGGGCGATTTCAACGAGCACCGGATCCGCATCCCGAAGTGAGTCGCCATGCGTGTGCTGATCGTTGAGGACGACCCGCTACTGGGCGACGGACTGTGCGCGGGTTTGCGCGAGGCGGGCTTTGTCGTCGATTGGGTACGCGACGGCAAGGCCGCCGAGGCGGCCATGGCCGGCGGCGGCTTTGCCGCGGTGGTGCTCGATCTGGGACTGCCACGCCTCGACGGCCGCGAGGTGCTCGCACAGCGGCGCGGTGCCGGCGATACCACGCCGGTGCTGGTGCTCACGGCGCGCGACCAGGTGAAGGACAAGGTCGGCGCGCTCGATCTGGGCGCCGACGACTACCTGGTCAAACCCTTTGATCTTGACGAGCTCACCGCGCGCTTGCGGGCCTTGCTGCGTCGCGCCGGTGGCCGGACACAGGTCGTATTTCGCACTGGCACGGTGGTGCTCGATCCCGCGGCACGGACCGTGAGCCAGGCCGGCAAGACCGTGGATCTGACCGGCCGGGAGTTCGACGTGCTCGAGTTGCTCATGCGCCAGCAGGGGCGCGTGGTGACGCGTCGACAGATCGACGACCAACTCTATGCCTGGGGCGATGAGGTCGAGAGCAACGCCCTCGAGGTACATATCCATCACCTGCGCAAGAAGCTCGGCAGTGAGTTGATCCGCACCGTGCGTGGCGTCGGCTATACCGTCGGTGGCGCGGCATGAGCGCGACGACTTACTCGCTGCGTCGCCGGCTGGTGCTTGTGCTGGTGCTGGTGGTCGGTGTGTTGTGGGTCGGTGCTGCGGTGTTGGCGTTTCGCATGGCTCATCACGAGGCCGACGAGGTCTTTGATGCGCAAATGGTGCAGATGGCCGATACGTTGGTGGCCATCGTGTCAGCGGGCGAGGTGGAAGATGTGGTCGACGAAATGGCCGAGCACGCGTTGCGCTACGAGTTGCCCTTGCGCTTTCAGGTGTGGGTGCGGGACGACGGCCGCGAGCGTCTGGCGTTGCGCTCGCCCAATGCGCCGACGGTCGCCATGGCGACGCGCGTCGGCTTTGTCGAACGCAGTTTTCAGGACGGGTGGTGGCGTTTCTATGGCGCCGCCGATCGCGAAGGCGAACTGTTCGTGGTGGTGGGCCAGGACCATCGGGCCCGCTATGCCCTGGCGACCGAACTCGCCCTGCAACTGCTATTGCCCATCGGCATCGGTTTGCCGCTGATGGCACTGGCGGTGTGGTGGGCGGTTGGGCGTGCCTTGCGGCCGCTCGATGAGACCGCACGCACCGTCGGGCGCATGTCGCCCGATGCGCTCAGCGCCGTGGGCGCGGAGGTGACCGTGCCACGCGAAGTGTCGCCATTGGTCGAGGCCATCGACCGGCTGATTGGCCGGGTGGAGTCCGCGCTCGACAACGAACGCCGCTTTACCGCCGATGCGGCGCACGAGCTGCGCACGCCGCTGGCGGCCTTGAAAATCCAGGCGCAGGTGGCCGCGCGCACCGAGGACGCGCAAGCGCGGGGCCGGGCGCTCGATCAAGTGATTGCCGGCGTCGATCGCATGACGCATCTGGTCGAGCAGTTGCTCACGCTGGCGCGGCTGGAGCCGACGGCCGCAGGCAAGGACTTCGCGCTGGTCGATCTGGCTGAGCTTGCCGAGGGCGTGTGTGCGCAACTGGCGCCGGCGGCACTGGCGCGTCACCAGCAGCTGGCACTCGATGCCACGTCTGCAGGCGTGCACGGCAATGCGGTGTGGCTCGAGGTGATGTTGCGCAACCTGGTGGACAACGCGCTGCGCTACACGCCGGAGCACGGTCGGATCGACGTCAGCGTCAAGACCATCGACGGGCGGGTGCGTGCCCGGATCAACGACAGCGGCCCCGGTTTGAGCGACGCGGAGCAACGAGCCTTGCGTGGGCGTTTTGCGCGGGGAGACGGTGCGCCGGCCGAAGGCGTCGGCCTCGGTTTGTCGATCGTCGAGCGCATTGTCGAGTTGCACGGCGGCGTGCTTTCGTTCGCGCCGGGGCTGGCACGCGAGGGCGGTCACGGCTTGGCCGTGATCGTCGACTTGCCAAACGGGCGAGGGGCGCACGACGAACCGCGCTGATTTCGGCCGAAGCGCCAAAGAAAACGGGCCCCGCAGGGCCCGTTTTTTTGTTGCCGGAGGTGCCGGATCAGGCCGCAGCCGCCTCGTCCTTGCCTTTGACGAAGAAGCTGGCCACATACACGATCAGGCCGATCAGGAAGACCACGCCGGTCCATTCGCGCATCCAGTAGAACAGGCTGATCTGGTCCTGCGCCTGCATGAACGGGATGGGATTGTCGGAGAAGCGCTGCAACCATACCTGCAGGATGCCAGCGGCGGTGAGGAACAGCGTGATGAACACCATCGACACGGTCATCAACCAGAAGCTCCACATCTCCATCACCTGCGCCTTTTCGCTGTTGGCCGCCCGACCACGCAGGATCGGCATGGCGTAGCTGATGATGCACAGCACGACCATGGCGTAGGCGCCGTAGAAGGCCATGTGGCCGTGAGCGGCAGTCACCTGTGTGCCGTGGGTGTAGTAGTTCACCGGGGCGAGGGTGTGCAGGAAGCCCCACACGCCGGCACCGAGGAAGGACATCACGCCGGTACCGAGGGCCCACAGGGTGGCGGCCTTGTTGGGGTGGTCGCGACGGCGACGGTTGACCATGTTGAAGGCGAAGACGGTCATGGCGAAGAAGGGAATCGGCTCCAGGGCGGAGAAGATCGACCCCCACCATTGCCAGTATTCCGGCGTACCGATCCAGAAGTAGTGGTGACCCGTACCGATGATGCCGGTGATGAGCGTCAGCGTGATGATCACGTACAGCCATTTTTCGATCACTTCGCGATCGACGCCGGTGACCTTGATGAGCACGAAGGCCAGCAGTGAGCCAAGGATGAGTTCCCACACGCCTTCCACCCAAAGGTGCACCACCCACCACCAGTAGAACTTGTCGAGCACCAGGTTATCGGGGTTGTAGAACGAGAACAGGAACATCACCGCCAGACCCCACAAACCCATCAACAGCACCAGGCTGATGGCCGTCTTGCGGCCCTTGAGCATGGTCATGGTGAGGTTGAACAGGAAGGCCAGCGCGACTACCACGATACCGACCTTGGTGATCAGCGGTTGCTCGAGGAACTCCCGGCCCATGGTGGCGAGGATGTTGTTGCCGGTGTATTCGGCCAGCGTGGCGTAGGGCACCGTGAGGTAGCCGACCACGGTGAGCGCGCCGGCGACCAGGAAGATCCAGAACATGGCCAGCGCCAGCTTCGGCGAGAACAGTTCGGTCTCGGTTTCTTCCGGGATCATGTAATAGGCCGCGCCCATGAAACCGAACAGCAACCAGACGATCAGCAAGTTGGTGTGCACCATCCGCGCCACGTTGAACGGGATGGCAGGGAACAGGAAGTCGCCGACAACGTACTGCAGGCCCATGATGAGACCGAACAGGATCTGCCCGACGAACAGCCCGATGGCCGCGATGAAATAAGGCTTCGCGACAGCCTGGGATTTGTATTGCATGTGGTTCTCCTCAAATATCGTCAAGTGCCGAACTCAGCCTTCGATGTTGGGCGGCCAGTTGGCGGTGTTGATCTCGGAGGTGTATTTGAGAAAGGCCACCAGATCGTCGAGTTCTTCGTCGCTGAGGTGGAAGTTGGGCATCTGGCGGCGACCTTGTGCGCCGGTCGGTTGCGACTGGATCCAGGCCTTGATGAACTCCGGGCCACGGCGTTTGTAGACGTTGCCCAGTTCCGGTGCGAAATAAGCACCTTCACCCAGCAGGGTGTGGCAACCGATGCAGTTGTTGGTTTCCCACAGTTTCTTGCCGTGAGCGACCGCTTCGGTCAGGTTGGCGCGGTTGTCGCGCTCCGGAATGACCTTCATCGTATCGAAGGTCAGCGCGAGGAACAGGAGGATGAAGAACACCGTCCCCCCGTAAAAGATATTTCGCGCCATGGATTTGGTAAATGTGCCGCTCATGGAGCCTCCCGTATTGGTTGTCGCTGTGGAGCACAGCTTGGAGCGCATGGTGCGGCCGAACGGGCAGGTGGGCATTGATGCGAGTCAAGTTGACCAAAAGCAGCGGTGGCGAGACGGGGCAACAAAAAACCCGCCTGTGAGGCGGGTTTTTCTGGTGTGGCGAGTGTCCGTCAGGCGCTGATGTCGCCCGCGATATAGCTCGACAACTGTTGAATGGTGGCTTCATGTTCGGCGATCACGGTCTTGACCACGTCGCCGATGGTGACAATCCCGGCAATCTCGCCGTGGTTGACCACCGGCAGATGGCGAAAGCGGTTCTGCGTCATGATCGACATGACGTCGTCAATGGTGTGCGAAGGGGTGATGGTGCACACGTTCTGGGTCATCAGATCGCCCACGATCGCATCTTTCGAGGATAGCCCCTTGATGGCAACCTTTCGCGCATAGTCGCGTTCCGTGAATATCCCTACCAGCCGGTTGCCGTCCTTGACCAGCACGCCACCAATGTCGTGTGTGGCCATCATTTCCAATGCCTCCATCACGGTCGAGGCGGGCGACACCGAATGGGTGCCCGCGCCCTTCTGATCGAGAACTTGTTGAACGGTCGTACTCATCGAACGTCTCCCTCCAGAGTCGGTATGCCTCGCCTGCCCGACGGCGTGGCGAGGTGGTGTTGCGGCATCGTGGCACACGGGCAAAAAAACGACGGATGCGCGTGTCCACGGCGTGTAGCTTCGTACGAACCGCAAAAACACGCAAGCATCTTGCGGTGAAAAATTCGTTCGGACGGCAATTTCAGGTCGTTGCGGCCGCGTGTGTCAGGGACGAGACTGCCTCGACAATGCCCTCGGCAAGCGCTTCTGCCTCGGATAGTTCGAAATCCCGATGGAAGCGCTTGCGTGTGCCCAGCCGCGTCAGCTCGATATGCTGATGGGCTGTGAGTCCTTGATTCTTCAGGCATTCCATCGCACAGCCATGATGGCAGCCGTCGAGCACCAGCACCGGCCGGCCCGAGCCGGCTTCGTCCACCATGTGACGCAGGCCCGCCGCCACGCCCGCCAGACAGCCCATCTGCGCCAGGCCGAGGCGATCGAGCTTGAGCGCAAGGTAATTTGCCATCTGCCCAGCGCTGGCGCAGCCGGCACAGGCATAAACGAGCGGGCGATCCGGATAGACAGGGCGCAGATACATGATTTCCCGATAGCGGTGGCGCATCCGGAGAGAATGCGTGGGTCATGCTGCACCGATCGGCTGGGAAGAACGCTGACCCAGATCAAATGGCCCGCGATGCTTGCGTCAGATTTCCAGGTTGTCGATCAGCCGTGTGTTGCCCAGTTTGGCGGCGCCGAGCACGACCAGCGCATCTTCCGGCCGTGCCGGCTCCTGCAGGTCGCGTTGACGGCGGACCGACACGTAGTCGGGTTGCCAGTTGTGGGTGGCCAGTTCGGTCATCGCCGCGCGTTCGAGTTTTTCGTAATCGCGTTCGCCGCCCCGGATCGCGTCGCGAATCCGGCTCAGGCACTGGTAGAGGCGAATCGCCTCGGCGCGTTCGCTCTCCGACAGATAGCGGTTACGGCTCGACAGCGCCAAGCCGTCGTCGGCACGCACCGTTTCGCCCGGCAGCACCTCGACGGGGATGGCCAGCTGCTCGACCATGTTTCGCAGCACCATCAGTTGCTGGTAGTCCTTCTTGCCGAACAGGGCGACATCCGGCTGCACGATGTTGAGCAGCTTGAGCACCACCGTGGCCACGCCGCGGAAGTGCCCGCCGCGAAAGGCACCTTCCAGAATCGTGACCTGCGCGCTATCGGGCTCCACATGGTAGTTCTGGCGTTTGGGGTACATCACCTTTTCGTCGGGGGCGAACAGGTGCGCCACGCCGGCCGCTTCGAGCTTCTCGCAGTCGGCCTGGAAGGTACGCGGGTATTTGTCGAAATCTTCCATGGGGCCGAACTGCAGGCGGTTGACGAAGATGCTGGCAACCACCGCGTCGGCGTGTTCTGCCGCCTGGCGCATGAGGGTGATGTGCCCTTCGTGGAGATTGCCCATGGTCGGTACGAAGGCGACGCGGCCTGCCGAGCGGCGCGCTTCGCGCAGGCTTTCGATGGTGTCGTGAATCTGCATGCGGGTTCCGGAGAGTATGTTCAGTAGCAGTGTTCGGCAGCGGGGAAGCTGCCATTGCGTACGGCCTCGACATAGCGGCTGACCGCTTCGTCGATGCTGCCCGCTTCGTCCATGAAGTTCTTGACGAATCGGGCCTTGTGGCCGGGAAAGACGCCGATCAGGTCGTGCAGCACCAGCACCTGGCCGTCGCAGTCCGCGCCGGCGCCAATGCCGATGGTGGCCATGGACTGGAGGCTGCGGGTGACCTCGCCGGCCACCGCCGCGGGGACCATCTCCATCACCATCAGCGCGGCACCGGCCTGTTCGAGGGCCAGGGCGTCCGCCTTGAGGCGTGCTGCGCCTTCCTCGGTGCGACCTTGCACGCGGTAGCCGCCGAGTTGATTGACCGACTGTGGCGTGAGGCCGATATGCGCGCACACCGGCACCCCGCGCTCGACCAGAAAACGCACCGTCTCGGCCATGAATTCACCGCCTTCGAGCTTGATCATCTGCGCGCCGGCGGCCATCAGCCGTGCGGCGTTGCGCATGGCCTGCTCGGGGCTTTCGTGGTAGCTGCCGAAGGGCATGTCGGCGACGATGAAGGGGCGGTTGCAGCCGCGCGCCACGCATTCGGTGTGATAGGCCATGTGCTCCATGGTGACCGGCAGCGTCGTTTTCTGTCCCTGCAGCACGTTGCCGAGTGAATCGCCGACCAGAATGACATCGACGCCACAGCGCTCGAGCAGTGCCGCGAAGCTGGCGTCGTAACCGGTGAGCATGACGATCTTTTCGCCCTCGGCGCGCATCTTGCCCAGCGTGGTCAGCGTGATCGGTTTGTTGTCCTGCAGATAACTCATGCCGTTTCTCCCTTGATCGGCGCGCACTCGAGCGCTGTTTGCCCGACACCTGTCAGCGGACCAGGCATCGTGGCGAACGCGGATGGCGCGACTGCCTTATGCGTAACCGAAGAACTCGCGGAAACTGCGCATGGCGCGGATGCGCTCGAGCAACAGGTCGAAATCGTCGGCATGATCCACCGGATTGAGCACCTCGGCGTCCACGATGAACAGCGGCGAGGCTTCGTACTGGTAGAAGAACTGGGCGTAGCGCTCGGCCACACGTTCTAGATAATGCTCGGTGATGTGCCGCTCGGCCTCAACACCGCGCTTGCCAATGCGCTCGATGAGCGTCTCGGGCTTGGCTTGCAGGTAGATGACCAGATCGGGCTTGGGCGTCGGCTGCTGCACCACCATGTCGTAGGTGCGCTGATACAGCTTGAATTCCTCGGCTTCGAGGTTGAGCTGTGCGAACAGCGGATCCTTGTCGAGGACGAAGTCAGACACCACGCGCCGGCCGGCGACGTCGTCCGCCAGAAAATGCTTGAGCTGATCGACCCGCTGATACAGAAAAGACAGTTGCGTGGGCAGCGCCCAGCGCGTCATGTCCGAATAGAAGCGTGGCAGAAACGTGTTCAGCTCCGGCTGTTCGAGCAGCAGATCGGCTTCGAGCCGCGAGGCAAGCCGGCGAGCGAGCGAGGTCTTGCCTGCGCCGATGGGGCCTTCAACGACGATGTACTTGGCTTTGTCGAGCATGTTGGGCTGGTTTCGAATAGTGCGTCGGTAGCATCACAGCGCGTGCGGCTGGCGTCAACTAGGCGAGCGGTTCGATGGCCTGGTCGGCCACCGTCGACAGCAAGTCGGCGACACGGCCGACGCCGGGGATCGTCAGCTCGGGGGCCAGATCGGCCAGCGGGCGCAGCACGAAGGCGCGCAGGTGCATGCGCGGATGCGGCACCTGCAGTTTTGGCCGGTCGATCTGCGCCTTGCCATGGAGCAGCAAGTCCATGTCGAGCGTGCGCGGTGCCATGTGAAATTCGCGGGTGCGGCCGTTGTCGGCCTCGATGCGCATCAGCGCGTCGAGCAGCGCTTCGGCGCTCAGCGAGGTTTCCACTCGCACGACGGCGTTGACGTAGTCAGGCTGATCGGTGACGCCCACCGGCTTGCTGCGATACAGCGGCGAGCAGGCAGTCAGCCGGGTGCCGGGCAGCGCGTCGAGCGTTTCGCAGGCGGTTTGAATGGCGGCGACCGTGCCGCCCAGATTGGCCCCCAGCCCGATATAGGCAGTGACCGTGGGAGCCGTCGCGCTCATGCGGCGTCGCCACCACCACTGCCGCCACCGCCGTCACTCGGGCGACGCTTGCGGCGACGGCGGCGCTTGCGGCCCTCGCCGGGTTCCGGTTCGGTCAGCAACTTCTCGCGTTCGCTGCCGCCGGCGTGGGCGAAGTGCTCCCACCATTCGACCAGCGCCATGTCGATCTCGCCCGACAACGCGCGCAGGCGCAGGAAGTCCCAGCCAGCGCGGTAGCGCGGCTGCTCCAGCAGGCGGAACGGTGCCTTGCCGGCGCGTTTCTCGAAGCGTGGCTGCAGTGCCCAGATGTCCTTGATGTCGCCGGCAATCCGGCGGGTGATGGCGAGTTTCTGCCCCTGTACGTTGAGCACCTCGTCCATGGCTTCGAACAGCGCCGGGTGGGCATGCTGGCCGTCGGCCTTGCGGGCTTCCCAGTTGGCCAGTGCCTCGTGCCACAGCAGGGTGGCGAACAGGAACCCGGGCGAAACCGGCTTGCCTTCGCTCACGCGCTCGTCGGTGTTCTCCAGCGACAGCCACACGAAGCGCTCGCCCAGGGGCTGCTCGAGAATGACGTCGAGCAGCGGCAGCAGGCCGTGGTGCAGGCCTTCTTCGCGCAGTTGTGTGAGGCATTTGACAGCATGGCCCGAGAGCAGCAGCTTGAGCATTTCGTCGAACAGACGCGCCGCCGGCACGTTGTCCATCAGTTCGGCCATTTCGCGGATCGGCCGGCGTGCCGCGGGGTCGATGCTCAGGCCCAGCTTGGCCGCCATGCGTACCGCCCGCAGCATGCGCACCGGGTCTTCGCGGTAGCGCACTTTCGGGTCGCCGATCATGCGCAGGGTCTTCTGCTGCAGGTCAGCCACGCCGTGGTGGTAGTCGATGATGTTCTGGGTGGTCGGGTCGTAGTACAGCGCGTTGATCGTGAAGTCGCGGCGCAGTGCATCTTCGACCTGGGAGCCGTACTCGTTGTCGCGCAGGATGCGCCCGTGCTCGTCCTTTTCGGCGGCGTCGGCGTCGAGTGGCGCGCGGTAGGTGGAGACTTCGATCATCTCCGGGCCGATCATCACGTGCACGATCTTGAAGCGGCGGCCGATGATGCGTGCGCGGCGGAACAGCCGGCGTACTTCCTCGGGCGTGGCGCTGGTGGCCACGTCGAAGTCTTTCGGCGTCTGTTTGGCCAGCAGATCGCGGACGGCACCGCCGACCACAAAGGCCTCGAAGCCCGCTTCCTGAAGCACGGTGCACACTTTTCGGCCCGCGTAGGAGACTTCCTCGGGCGCAATGCCGTGGGATTGGACCGGAATGAGAGCCGGGGCGTTGTCGCCGCCGGGTGCAGCGCGGCGAAAAACCTTGCGCAGCAGTTTGCGGATCATCTATGCCTGAATGTCGTGTGGGTCAAGCCGGCGATGATACCGCAGAGCACCCCTCAAGCCTATGCCGGGCAAGGATTTTCGATCGTCAGCCACGCAGGCTGATGACCGGCCAGCCATGCAGTCGGGCGTGATCGCGCAAGGTGTCGTCGGGGTCGACGGCCACCGGATGGCTCACTTTCGCCATCAGCGGCACGTCGTTGTGGGAGTCGCTGTAGAACCAGCTATTGGCAAAGCTGCCCATGAACAGCCCCATCGATTCGAGCCAGGCGTCGACGCGTTCGATCTTGCCGGCCTTGAAGGCGGGCATGCCGCGCGGCTTGCCGGTGAAACGGCCGTTTTCCTGGGCCGGGATGGTGGCGACCAGATGTTCGATGCCGAATTCACGCACGATGGGCCCGGTCACGAAACTGTTGGTGGCGGTGACCACGGCGATCAGCGCGCCTTCGTTCCGATGCTTGTCGATGAGCGCACGCGCGGCGTCGGTGATCATCGGGCGAATCGATACATCCATGAACTCTTCGTGCCAGCGATCGAGCTGGGCGCGGTCGTGACGGGCCAGCGGGACCAGTTGAAAATCGAGAAACTCGAAGATGTCGAGCGTGCCGGCCTTGTACTGCTCGTAGAACGCCAGATTGCGCGCTTCATACACTTCGCGATCGAGCACGCCCTTGCCGATCAGGAATTGCGCCCAGGCAAAGTCCGAGTCGCCGGCCAGAAGGGTGTTGTCGAGATCGAAGAGAACGAGGTCCATGAAGGTTCCGTGATTCAGAGAATGAGCCCGTCGCGCACCAGTTCGCGCAACAGCGGCTGGGTAATGGCGCGCTTGTGTTCGAGCGAGGCGCGATCGAGTGCGTCGAGCGTGTTCAGCAGCGCCGGCATGTCGCGGCGACCGTAGCGCATCAGGTAGCGCACCACATCGCCATCGAGGCGCAGGCCGCGCTGGGTGGCCAGTGAACTGAGAATAGCCGAGCGCGAGGCATCGGTCAGCGGCTGGATTTCGAAGGCCAGGCACTGGCCGATGCGGGTGCGCAGGTCTTCGCGCAGGGCGAGCGCCTTGGGCGGCGCGTTGCCGGCCAGCAGCAGGGTCTGCCCGTGCGCGGCGGCACGGTTGAAGGCGTTGAAGAGGGCGATGGCGCCATCGTCGTCGAGCTGGTGCACGTCGTCGATGGCCAGCAGTGCGTTGCCCGGCAGCGGTTCGACGAGCTCGGCAGGTATGAGGTAGCCAGCGTCGGGGTGCGCATTGACCGTCGCGCGCAACAGGTGGCTGCGACCCATCGCCGGGGCGCTCCACAGGTAGAGGTGGTCGCGGCGCTCCCCGTGTGCCATCTGCGCCAAAGTGGCGAGCAGCGCGCGGTTGTCGCCGACGAAGTAATTGTCGAGACGGGGCGGCGCGTCCAGCCGCACGTCGAGCACCAGCTGTTTCATGCGGCGTCTTCGTCGACCGGCGTATCGCCCTGATACACATGGCTGTCGAAATAGGCGCCGCGCAGTTCGCGCAGCGCCACCAGCAGCGCCGCGCTGGCGGGCAGGGCGACCATCACGCCGACGAAGCCGAACAACTGCCCGAAGGCCATCAGGCCGAAGATGACCGCCAGCGGATGCAGGCCGATGCGATCGCCCACAATGTAGGGCGTGAGCAGAAAACTCTCGATGAGCTGGCCGAGCGAGAACACCACCGCCACGCCGATGATCGGCGGCCAGCCCTCGGCCTGCAGCACGGCGGAGAGCAGCCCGAGCACCAGCCCGGCGGTAAAGCCGACGAAGGGCACGAACACCAGCAGGCCGGTGATCACGCCGACCGGCAGGGCGAACCTGAGGCCCGCCAGCCACAGTCCGACGCTGTAGAACACCGCCAGCAGCAGCATCACCGACAGTTGCCCGCGCAGGAACTCGCTCATCACCTTGTCGATGTCGCCCAGAATCTGCAGGCTGCGCTCGACCATCGGGCGCGGGATGATGTTGCGCAGGCTTTCGGTGATGTGCGGCCATTCCTGCAGCAGGTAGAACATCACCATCGGGATCAGCAGCAGGTTGGCGAAGAAGCCGATGACCTTGGCGCCGCCGGTGGAGGCCTTCTTGAGCAGACCGGGCAGAAAGTCCTGCGCCGAACTCCAGTTCTCGGTCACCCACTGGCGAATCGAGCCGGCGTCGAGTTGCAGCGTGACGTCGAAGTGTTCCTTGAGCAGCGGCAGCGCTTTCAGATTCACCATCTCGACCAGGTCTGGCAGACGTGTGGCCAGCACCACCGCTTCCTTGTAAACCATGGGGACGAGGATCAGCAGCAGCAGCGCGAGCACCAGACCCAGCAAGGCGATGACGATGAGCACCGCGGCGGCGCGTGGCAGCCGACGGGCGACCAGCCAGTTGACCGCCGGATCGCAGATATAGGCCAGTACCGCCGCCACCGCAAAGGGGGCGAGGATGGGCGAGAGCAGCCACAGCAGGACCAGCAGCGCAACGCCAACGCCGGTCCACGCGAGTGTTTGCATCTGTCGGGCGCTAAATGAGGTCATTCGATGTAAAATGCGGGGTTTGGTTGGGGGGCGGATCATCGGTGCAAACGCCGGTGTGGCGCAAGCCCCGACACTGTAGTCGCAAGCTGCGACAGGCTCAAGCAAACGGCCATGCCGTTGCCATTGACTCACGAGGTATGCCCTTGACTTCCCTGACCTATCGCGACGCTGGTGTGGATATCGTGGCTGGCGACGCGCTCGTCGACCGGATCAAACCCCTGGCCAAACGCACCATGCGCCCCGAAGTGCTCGGCAATATCGGCGGCTTTGGCGGCCTGTTCGAACTGACCGGCAAGTACAAGGAACCGGTGCTGGTGTCCGGCACCGATGGCGTGGGCACCAAGCTCAAGCTGGCCTTCGAACTGAACAAGCACGACACCGTGGGCCAGGATCTGGTCGCCATGAGCGTCAACGACATCCTCGTGCAGGGCGCCGAGCCGCTGTTCTTCCTCGACTACTTCGCCTGCGGCAAGCTCGATGTGGACACCGCCGCCGACGTCGTCAAGGGCGTTGCCACCGGCTGCGAGCTGGCGGGTTGTGCGCTCATCGGCGGCGAGACCGCCGAGATGCCCGGCATGTATCCCGAGGGCGAATACGATCTGGCCGGCTTTGCCGTCGGCGCGGTCGAAAAGGCGCAGATCATCACCGGCCAGAGCATCGCCGCCGGCGACGTGGTGCTCGGCCTGGCGGCCAGCGGCGCGCATTCCAACGGCTACTCGCTGATCCGCAAGGTGATCGAACTCACCCAGCCGAATCTCGACGGCGACTTCCATGGCCGTCCGCTGCGCGATGTCATCCTCGAACCGACCCGCATCTACGTGAAGCCGCTGCTGGCGCTCATGCAGGCCAATCCCGGCATGGTGAAGGGCATGGCCCACATCACCGGTGGCGGCTTGCTCGAAAACGTGCCGCGCGTGATTCCCGCCGGCCTCACCGCCGAGTTGCGCGCCGATGCGTGGCAGATGCCGCCGCTGTTCCAGTGGCTGCAGGGCGCAGGCAACATCGACACGCAGGAGATGTACCGCACCTTCAACTGCGGTATCGGCATGGCGGTGGTGGTGTCGGCGGCCGATGCGGCGGCCGCGGCGGCTGCGTTGCGCGACGCTGGCGAGACGGTATTCGAACTCGGTACGATTCGCGCGCAAGGCGAGGGCGAAGCGCCGACGCTTGTCATCTGAGCATGTTGCGATGCCTGTGTTTGCGCTTGAAACCCCGGCACGACCGGGGTTTTCTTTTTGTGCGCCGGGGCAACTTCGGCCGGTATGCCCGGGTCTGAGCAAGTGAGTCGTGGTGCCGTCGCGCGTCGGGACGGGTAAGCTGCGACACAGGAGAGGGGATTGGGGCGCGAATGAAGAACAGATGGGTGGTCGTGGTCAGTGTGGTCGGCCTGGCGCTGGCCGGTGCCTGGGCGTATCAAAGCCTGCGCGGCCCCGGCGTCGCGTCCGGTGAGCCCAAGGCCGCCGCAGCCGCACCGGCCAAGCGGGCCACGCGGGTCGAGGCCGTGGCCGTTTCGCGTCGCGACCTGGCCGACGAGGTGTCAGCGGTGGGCACGCTGCGTTCGGCCGAGTCGGTGATGCTGCAGCCCGAACTGGCGGGGCGCATCTCGAAGATCAACTTCAAGGAAGGCCAGCCGGTGACGCGCGGGACCGTGCTGGTGCAGCTCGACGACGCGGTGCAGGCGGCCGAATATCAGCGCAGCCGTGCCGCACTCGGTCTGGCACGGGCCAACTTCAAGCGCAATCAGGATCTGTTCGGCAAGAAATTCGTCAGCCACCGTGCGCTCGACGAAGCCGCCGCCAACCTGCGCGTGGCCGAGGCCGAAGCGCAGGTGACCGCCGCCCGGCTACGGCGCATGGCGGTGCGCGCGCCCTTCGACGCCATTGCCGGTATTCGCAATGTGAGCGTGGGCGACTACGTGAAAGAGGGCGAGGATCTGGTCAATCTCGAAGCCATTGACGTGCTCAAAGTGGATTTTCGTGTGCCGGAACGCTATCTGGCCGGGCTGGCGCTCGGCCAGCGCGTGCGGCTCACGGCCGACGCCTTGCCCGGGCGTGATTTCGACTCCACGGTGATTGCCATCGATCCGCTCATCGAAGCGCAGGATCGTGCCGTGCTCATGCGTGCCCGGCTCGACAACCGGGCGCATCAACTGCGCCCCGGCATGTTTGCCCGTGTGCGCCTGCGACTGGCCGAGCGGCCGAACGTGACCGTGTTGCCCGAGCAGGCCATCCTGCCGTCGCAGGACGGGCCACGGGTGTTCCGCATCGACAACGGCACCGCGCGCAGTGTGCCGGTGCGACTCGGCGTGCGCCGCGGCGTGTGGGTCGAGGTGATCGAGGGGCTGGCCGAAGGCGACATGGTGGTCACCGCCGGCCAGATCAAGCTGCGCGACGGCGCCTCGGTTACGATCGCCGAGCCCGCCGTGGCGAGCAAGTAGTCGGCTGACCGGCCATGGTGCTCTCCGACATCTGCGTTCGCCGTCCGGTGTTTGCCACCGTGCTGTCGCTGATGCTGATTCTCGTCGGGCTGATGTCCTACACCCGGCTGACGGTGCGTGAGTATCCCAAGATCGAGGAGCCGGTGGTGTCGGTGCGTACCAACTACACCGGCGCTAGCCCCGAGATCATCGAATCGCAAGTCACCAAGCCGCTGGAAGACTCGCTCGCCGGCATCGAAGGCGTGGATGTCATCACCTCCATCAGCCGTCAGGAATCGAGCCGCATCACCATCCGCTTCCGCCTCGACCGCGACCCAGAAAGCGCCGCCGCCGATGTGCGCGACCGCGTCTCGCGCGTGCGTCGTCGGCTGCCGGACGATGTGGACGATCCGGTCATCTCCAAGGTCGAGGCCGATGCCAGCCCGATCATCTACCTCGCGTTTTCCTCCGACCGCCACTCGCCGCTGGAAGTGACCGACGTGGCCACCCGCATCGTCAAGCCGCGTTTGCAGACGCTGCCCGGCGCGGCCGATGTGGGGGTGTACGGCGACCGCGAAACGGCCATGCGCATCTGGCTCGATCGCCACCGGCTGGCCGCCTTCGGCCTGACCGTGCAGGACGTGGAAAGCGCGTTGCGCAACCAGAACGTGGAGGTGCCGGCCGGCCTCATCGAAAGCCAGACGCGTGAATTTACCGTGGTGGCGCGTACCGACTTGCGCACCGCTGCCCAGTTCGAAAACGTGGTGGTGCGCGCGCCGGTGTCGGCGGACGGCTATCCAGTGCGCATTCGCGATGTCGGCCGGGTCGAAGTCGCCGCCGCCTCCGAGCGCTCCGCCGCGCGCTTCAATGGCAAGCCGGCGGTGGCGCTCGGGCTCATCAAGCAGGCCACCGCCAACCCGCTCGATCTGGCCAAGGCGCTGCGCGTCGAATTGCCGCGTATCGCCAAGGATCTGCCCGTCGGCATGACGGTCGCCATCGCCAACGACTACACGGTGTTCATCGACCGTTCCATCGACGCGGTGTTCAAGACCATCGGCGAGGCCATCATCCTGGTGGCCATCATCATCTTCTTCTTCCTGCGCAACTGGCGCGCAGTGCTGATTCCGTTGGTGACCATTCCGGTGTCGCTCATCGGCGCGTTCACCGTCATGCTGGTGCTGGGCTTCTCCATCAACACGCTCACCCTGCTGGCGCTGGTGCTGGCGGTGGGGCTGGTGGTGGACGACGCCATCGTGATGCTGGAGAACGTGCACCGCCACCTGGAGATGGGCAAGACACGGCTGCAGGCCGCCCGCGATGGCGCCAAGGAAATCGGCTTTGCCGTCGTCGCCATGACGCTCACGCTCGCTGCGGTGTATGCGCCCATGGCCTTCATGACCGGGCGCACCGGCAAGCTGTTCATCGAATTCGCGCTCACGCTGGCCGGTGCCGTGATCGTCTCCGGCTTCGTGGCGCTCACGCTCTCGCCCATGATGTGTTCCAAACTGCTGCGCCACGAGACCCGGCACGGCGCCGTCTACAACGCGGTGGAAGCGGTGCTCAAATGGGTGATCGAGGGCTATCACCGCGTGCTCATGGCGGCCTTGCGGGCGCGCTGGCTGGTGGTGCTGATGTTCCTCGCCGTGGCTGGCTCGTCGGTGTGGCTGCTCGGCGCGCTCAAGTCGGAGCTGGCGCCGACTGAAGACCGCGGTTTCATCATCGGCGTCTATACCGGCCCCGAGGGCGCCACCATCGAGTACATGGATCGCTACGCCCGCCAGATCGAAGCGCTGTACGCCAATCATCCGGACGTCGAGCGCTACTTCGTCATCACCGGCCGTACCGGCCCCAACTCCGGCATCTCATTTGCCGGCCTGCCGGACTGGCGCGCGCGCGATATCCGCTCGCCGCAAATCGCCGCCCAGCTGCGTCCGGGCTTCTTCGCCATTCCCGGTATCCGCGCCTTCCCGGTCACGCCGCCGTCGCTCGGGCAGCGCGCCAGCTCGCAGCCGATCAGCTTCGTCATCCTCAGTTCGGCCAGTTACGAGGAAATGGCCGAGGTGGCCGATCGCATCGTCGCCGAAGTCGAGCAGATTCCCGGCTTCACCGCGGTGGATGTGGACCTCAAGCTCACCAAGCCCGAAGTGTCGGTGCAGGTGGATCGCGACAAGGCCACCGACGCCGGCGTGCCGGTCGAGACCATCGGCCGCACGCTCGAAACCATGCTCGGCGGCCGTCAGGTCACGCGTTTCAAGCGCGATGCCGAGCAGTACGACGTGATCGTGCAGATGACCTCCGCCGATCGAGCCAACCCCAGCGACATCAACGGCATCTACGTGCGCAGCGCCGATGGCCGCATGCTGCCGCTCGACAGCCTGGTGAGGGTGGATGAATCGGTCGCCCCGCGCGAGCTCAACCACTTCGGCCAGCGCCGTGCCGTCACCATCAAGGCCAGTCTTGGCGCCGAGCTGGCCATGGGCGATGCCGTCGCCAAACTCGAGGAAGTGGCTGCGCGCGTGCTGCCGGGTGGCTACGCGGTCGACTACGACGGCCAGACGCGTGAATTCAAGCTCAGCTCCGGCAACCTGCAGCTCGTGTTCGCCATGGCCATCGTGTTCATCTACCTGGTGCTGTCGGCACAGTTCGAGAGTTTCCGCGCGCCCTTCATCATCATGCTCACCGTGCCACTGTCGATGGCCGGCGCGCTCGCCGCGCTGTGGCTCACCGGCGGTACGCTCAACGTCTACAGCCAGATCGGGCTGGTCACCCTGGTCGGCCTCATCACCCGCCACGGCATCCTCATCGTCGAATTCGCCAACCAGTTGCGCGAACGTGGCATGGGGCTGCGCGAAGCGATTGTCGAATCCTCGGTGCTGCGCCTGCGCCCGATTCTCATGACCACCGCCGCCACCATCCTCGGCGCCATCCCGCTGGCACTGGCCGTCGGCGCCGGCGCCGAGAGCCGTCAGCAGATCGGGTGGGTGATCGTCGGCGGCTTGGTGCTGGGTACCTTCTTCACGTTGTTCGTGGTGCCGGCGGTCTATACGTTGGTCGCCCCCAGCGACGCCGCACGGGAAGGCGAAAAGGCCGGGCGGGAAGAGCACACACCGCTCCCCGTTGACGCCACCCCCTAGGGCTGGATTCATGCGGCCTCGCACGGTGCTACGGAGGGGGCGTCAGGGTCGATTGGGCTGACGAAGAACGCCCAACATCGGGTGTTCCGAACTGTTCGACAGGTGTGAAGTTCGTCGCCCGGATGCAGCGTGGCGGCATCCCGGAACGATCGTGCCTTGGCGCAAGACCAGTGCCGGAGGCGTGCCTTCGGCCCTTGTCCGGCCTACGCGTTCTCGACCTTTTGATACTCGGAAAAGAAGTAAGCGCCCAAGAAGCCGACACCCGCCATGATCCACACGGCCGTGCTCAGGGTGGGGGCGTTCGCCAGCAGCACGATGCCAAACAGCTCCAGCAGGGTGAAAATCAGCAAGGGCGCGATCAGCGCCACGAACCACAGTCCGCGCCCACCCGGTTTCACGGCGCCTGCGCAGTGGGGACACACGCGGACCTTGCGCGAAAACTGATACCACTTCGGCGCCGGCTTGGCCGGGCGTGAGCCGAGATCATGGAAGGAAGATTTTTTGCCACACCAGGGGCAGGGTTTAGCGAACATGCGGTCGTGAAGTTGAATGCGTTGAGCGGATACCGGGACAGGGTAGGGCATTCCGGCATCCCGGCCAAACGTGTTGCCCCAAGCAGACCTACGCACTCAGGCATTCCCCGGCGTCATATCCTGGCGTGAGCGGTGATTCCGGTGCAAGATGAAGGCGTGCCCACGCTGAGGAGCCCCCGATGACCCGAATCGCCGTCGTTCAGGAACCCCCCGTCTACCTGGACCTGCCCCGCTCCATGGCGCGGGCCGTCGATCTGGTGGCCCGGGCCGCGCGCGACGGATGCCGGCTGATCGTCTTTCCTGAAGCCTGGTTGCCGGGTTACCCGACCTTCGTCTGGCGGCTCGCGCCCGGCAGCGGCATGGGCAAGACCGACGAACTCTACGCCCGCCTGCTCGCCAATGCGGTCGATCTGAGCAAACACGGCCTGGCCCCCTTGCAGCAAGCCGCCAAGGAGCACGAAGTGGTGGTGGTCGTCGGCCATCAGGAGGTGGATGGTTCCGCAAGTGGCAGCACGCTGTTCAATAGCTGTGCCGTCATCGACGCCGACGGGCGGCTGCTCAACAACCATCGCAAGCTGATGCCCACCAACCCCGAACGCATGGTGTGGGGCTTCGGCGACGGCGCCGGCCTCAACGTGGTCGACACCGCCGTGGGCCGCATCGGCACCCTGATCTGCTGGGAAAACTACATGCCGCTGGCGCGCTACGCGCTCTACGCCCAGAACGTCGAAATCTACGTGGCGCCCACCTGGGACAGCGGCGAGACCTGGCTGGCGACCATGCAGCACATCGCGCGCGAAGGCGGCTGTTGGGTCATCGGCTGCGCCACCGCGCTCGAAGCGTCCGACGTCCCGCACGATGTGCCCTACCGCGACGAGCTGTTCCCCAACGCGGACGAATGGGTGAACCCCGGCGATGCAGTGGTCTATCAACCTTTCGGCGGTCGTGTCGCCGGGCCCATGCATCAGCAAAAGGGCTTGCTCATCGCCGACATCGACGTATCCGCCGTGCAGGCGTCGCGGCGCAAGTTCGACGCCACCGGCCACTACGCGCGGCCCGACGTATTCACCTTGTCCGTCAACCGTGCGCCCATGGCGCCCGTGGTGTTTTCAGCGTCGAAGGATTGATCGGGCGCGCCCATGCTCAGGCGCGCCGGGCAGTGACGCGGCGGGTTACGCGTCCTTCGCCACCTGCGCCTGGGTGTATTCGAGGCACTTGTTGATCTCGGTCTCGTCGAGCTGCGCGTCGGGCTTGGCCTTGAGCTTCAGCCGAATCGTATCGGCATCGCTTTCGATCTCCAGGGATTCGAGCTTCTCGTACTCCTGTGTCGGGCAGGTGCAGCGCCCCTCCTGGCATTCCTGAAACGCCGCCATGAGCTTCGCCTGCTGACCGGCGGCCTCCGTCACCTCGATCTCCACGTCCTTGCCGTCTTTGCGTACCTGGTATTTCATGGCGTGCTCCTGTGGGTGATGAGATCACTTTAGCGCGCTGTCGGGTGGGGTGCCAAGGCGGCGGGTCAAGACTTCTCCGCGTTGGGGTTCGCGCTCCGGCGGATTAGATGGCGCAGGGCGGACTGGAGAAAAGCTCTTTGAGCATTTCGTCGTGTTTCATTCTTGTAACCGAGTAGAAGATTTTTCGACCCATGAGAATTCTCTTCATGGATATCGGAGAGACCAATTGTCTCGGGGTTATCAGAAGCTCTTCGGTATCCCCGCTATCCCTGCCGACAATTTCCAGCACGTAATAATCAACCGTCCCGTCAGCGTTTGGTTTGTACTTCCGGCAACGAAAA
>JBNKNO010000027.1:0-11971 GCA_050293885.1 Rhodocyclaceae bacterium
TCTCGTTGTTGAACGAAAGTGGATGGGGAATCTTCAGGTGAACAAGGATCGGATCGTTTTGTCGGGTCGCTCGACGTCCAACGCCACGCGCATGCAAGGCGCCGGATGGCGCAAGTTGCTGCTTGCCGGCGTTGCGTCAATGGCCTTGTTCGGCCATGTCGGTGCGTCGATGGCGGATGAGGACACGCGGGTCTTGGTTGAGCTGCCGGAGATGATGCAGCAGCACATGTTGTCGAACATGCGCGGGCACCTGGCGGTGATCGATGAACTGCTGGTGCGCATGAGCGAGGGGAAGTTCGACGCCGCGGCCGAGTTGGCCGAAGCGCGCTTGGGCATGAGCTCGCTCGGCTTGCATGGCGCGAGTCATCTGGCGAAGTTCATGCCGGCGGGCATGCAGGCGGCGGGCACCCGCATGCATCGGGCGGCCAGCCGGTTTGCGCTACGGGCGCAGGAGGAAGATCTCAAAGCCGCCATGGCGGCACTGTCGGAGGTGACGTCGGCCTGCGTGGCGTGTCATGCGGGCTACCGTATCCGGTGACGGCGTGGGCGGATAAGTCGCACCTCATCCGCCCGCGGTTGTATCCGGAACACGTCGCCGCCTTACTTCTCCACGAACGCCCGTTCGATCACGTAATCCCCCGGCTCGCCGATGCGCGGTGAGATCTCGAAGCCGGCGCTGTCGAGCAGATCGCAACAGTCCTGCAGCATGGCGGGGCTGCCGCAGATCATGGCGCGGTCGACGGTGTGGTCGAGTGGCGGCAGGCCGGTGTCCTTCATGAGCTTGCCGCTGACGATGGCGTCGGTGAGACGGCCGTTGTTGCGGTAGGGCTCGCGGGTGACGGTGGGGTAGTAGATGAGCTGCTCGCGCACCGCGTCGCCGAAAAACTCGTTGTTCGGCAATTCCTTTTCGATGAAGTCGGCGTAGGCCAGTTCGTTGATCTGGCGCACGCCGTGGATGAGCACGATCTTTTCGAAGCGTTGGTAGGTTTCCGGGTCCTGAATCACGCTCAGGAACGGCGCCAGACCGGTGCCCGTCGACATCAGGTAGAGGTTGCGGCCGGGGCGCACGTCGTGCAGCACCAGCGTGCCCGTGGGCTTGCGGCTGACGACGATGGGGTCGCCCGGCTGGAGGTGTTGCAGGCGCGAGGTGAGCGGGCCGTTGGGCACCTTGATGCTGAAGAACTCGAGGTGTTCCTCGTAGTTGGGGCTGGCGATGCTGTAGGCGCGCGTGAGCGGCCGGCCGTCGGTTTCGAGGCCGATCATGACGAACTGTCCCGTTCTCGAATCGCAGGCCGCGGTCGCGCGTGGTGCGAAAGCTGAACAGGGTGTCGTTCCAGTGATGAACGCTGAGGACGCGTTCGGTGCCCAGAGTGCTCATGTGTTCTCTCCGTTGGTTTTGGGGTTTGCATCAGTGTAGGTCGGCGGATATATTCAAAAAAGCGAATTTTTTGAATATTACTAATCGAGTAAATCGATATGAAAACGACCCTGCGGCAACTGGAAGTATTTTTCGAGGTGGCGCGCCTGGGCAGTGTGTCCGAGGCCGCCAAGAGCCTGGCCATGTCGCAATCGGCGGCCAGTTCGGCGTTGGGCGAGCTGGAGCGACAATTCGACATCCGTTTGTTCGATCGCGTCGGGCGCGCGGTGCGACTGAACGCGTTGGGCGAGCAGTTGTTGCCGATGGCCGCCGACGTGCTCGACCGCATGCGCGAGGTGGAGAAGCATCTGGGCGGTGAGCCCGGGCCGGGGCACCTGCGGGTGGGGGCGACGCTGACCATCGGCAACTACCTGGCGACCTTGATCGTGGCGGATTATTTGCGCCGCTATCCTTCCGCGCGGGCCGATCTGCATGTACACAACACCGCCACCATCGTTGCGCGGCTGCTGGCCTATGAGCTGGATATCGGCTTGATTGAGGGCGAATGCAATCACCCGGATCTGGAGGTGGTGCCCTGGGTTGCCGATGCGCTGGTGGTGTTCTGTGCGCCCACCCATCCGCTCGCGAGCCAGGGGGCGGTGTCGCTCGACGATCTGGCCGCCGCCGACTGGATTCTGCGCGAGGCGGGCAGCGGCACGCGTTCGACCTTTGAACACGCCATGCATCACCAGTGGGCGACGCTCAACATCCGGCTGGAACTGGAGCATACCGAGGCCATCAAGCGCGCGGTGGAGGCGGGGCTCGGTTTGGGCTGTATTTCGCGGCTGGCCTTGCGCGACGCCTTCCGGCGCGGTTCACTGGTGCCGATTGAGATGCCCGACCTCGACTTGCGGCGTGAGTTTTCGTTTGTCTGGCATCGGCACAAGTTTCAGACGCCGGGCATGCAGCGATTTCTGGTCTTGTGCCGCGCGCTGACCGACGGCGTCGCGCGCAGCGACGAGATCGCACTGCCATTCGTATCGTGACAAAAACCCTTGTTGCATGGAGGTTCGGAGCGCGGATGACGCTTTAGTTGTGCGCCGCGTGGCCGTAGGATCAATCATCCTGACGGGGTTGTTCCAGCAGAGAGACGAATTGAAAAAAAACCGAGCCACGACGCTCGCCCTCATCGCCGTCATCCACGCCGCACTGGGTGCACTCGCCAGCGTATTTCCCGGTCCGGTGGGCGCGGAGTCGTCGTTCATGCCCGCCGTGGCGATCGCGCTCTACGCGTGCCTCCAATATGGCCGTGTCGCCCTGCTTGCTGTTATGCCGGCGGCGTTGCTCGTGGGCGTGGTATTCGATCCCGCGTTTGTCGGCGTGTCGGGCGAGTTGCGCTTCGCGGGCGAGTTGATGCTGGCGCTCACCGCGGCCGGGCAGGCGGCCATGGGGGCGTGGGTCGTGCGGCATCACGTGCCGTACTGGCGCTCGCTGACCGGGCCACTCGCGGGTGTGCGCATGCTGGTGGTCGCGGTCGTCCTCAGTACCTTGCCGTGGGCGCTCATGCGCCTGGTGTTGCGCCTGTTGATCGACGATGTGGCGCCCGGGGCGAGTGAGATCTTCTTTTCCGCGTGGCTGGCGCAGATGATCGGCATGGTGGCGTTGCTGCCAGTGGCCATGGTGCTGGGCTTCCGCCAAAAGCCCTTGTGGAAGGCGCGCCTGACCACCCTTGCGTTGCCGGCCAGCGTCCTGATTCTGCTGGTGCTTGGCGCACATCTGTTTGCGTCTCGTCTGGAGAACAACCGTCGCGAAGAGGTCTTTGCGTCGCTCGCGGACGAAACCGGGGCGAGCTTGCGGGCCGCGGTGGATGACAACTTGCGGGCGGCGACGTCGGCGAGCCGGTTCATCGAGTCTGCCTCGGCGCTGACGCGTGAATCGTTTGACCGTTTCAACACGCCGCTGGTGCACGGGCACAGTGGTTTGAGCGCCATCGCCTGGGTGCCGATGGTGCGCGCGAGCGAGCTTGCGCGGTTTGTGCAGGAGGCCAGGGCGGAGGTGGGCGCGGATTTTGCCATTCGTGATCTGGCGCCCGATGGCTCACTGGTGCCGGCCGCCAAGCGGCCTGTCCATTTCCCGGTGCGCTACGTGGTGCCGGAACAAGGCAACGAGGGCATGCCGGGGTTTGACGTTGCTTCGGAGGCGGCCCGGCGTTGGGCGCTGGTGCAGGCGCAACGCAGCGATCGGCGCGTGGTGACCGAGCCGCTCGACCCGTTCGATGTGGCGGGCAAGGGCGCCAGCGTGCTGGTCATCGTGCCGGTGCATGGCGCGGATGTGCGACAGCAGGGCGCGCGGACGGTTGTCGGGGTTGCCGTCAGTGCGGTCGATGTCGACGCCATGCTCAATCGCGTACTGGCCGAGCATCTGGCCGACGGCATGGGTGCCCGGCTCGTCGATGTGACCGTGCCGAGCGATCCGGCGGTGCTGTTTGTCTCGGCGGACATTGCGGCCGAATCGCCGTTCGACGTGTCGCGCGCCATCACCGTGGAAAACCGCCAATGGGTGCTCGAGATCGTCGCGGGGCCGGGCTTTCTGGGCGATCGTTCGTGGGCGGTGATGTGGTTGGTGATGAGCGGCTCGCTGGTGTTGCTGGTGCTCATGCAAGGCTATTTGCTCACCGTGAGCGGGCAAAGCGTTGCCGTGAATCTGGAGGTGGCCGAACGTACCCGGCAATTGCGCGAGGAAGTTGAGAAACGCGAAGCGGTGGCCGCCACACTTCGTCATAGCGAAGCGCGCATGCGCGGAGTGTTCGACACGGTTGTCGATGGCCTGGTCATCATCGATGCGCAGGGCACGATCGACGCCTTCAATCCGGCTGCCGAGCGTATTTTCGGCTGGACGGCCGACGAAGTGATCGGCAAGAACGTGCGTGTGCTCATGCCCGAGCCGTACCACAGCGCCCACGACGGCTATCTTGAGGACTACCACCGCACCGGCCGGCGCAAGATCATCGGCATCGGGCGCACGGTCGAGGGCAAACGCAAGGACGGGAGCGTCTTTCCGCTCGATCTGGCGGTCACGCCGTTTCATATCGATAGCGGCGTGATGTTCGCCGGGGTGACCCGCGACGCCTCCGAGCGGGTTGCCTCCGCCGAGCAGATCAAGGCATTCAACGCGCAGTTGCGCGACATGGTCAGCGTGCTCGAGCAGCGCGACCATGCGCTCACCGAACTGGCCCGTGTCAACGAAGAACTGATGGCCTGCAATGACCAGAGCGAAGCCGGCGGTGTCATCCAGCGAGCCATGGAAACGCTCTTTCCCGGCAGTGCCGGCATGCTGGCGATCAGCCGCGGCAGCATGACACAGCACCGGTTGAGTGAATTCGTCCGCTGGGGAGCGCCGGATGGCCTGGGTGGCGAAATGATCACCCACGACTGTTGGGCACTGAGGCAGGGCAAGGCGCATACCGTCGGTGACAAAGGCAGCGCGTTGCGCTGCAAGCACGTGGCCGAGAGCTTTGGCGACTACACCTGTCTGCCGCTGGTGGTGCAGGGGGTTGTGCAAGGACTCATCACGGTCCGACAGCCGTCGGTGAACGAGCGTGAGCACGACGAGCGCCGACGCTCTGCTCGATACGCTCAGCGAGAGCATCAAGCTGTCGCTGTCCAACCTGGCGCTGCGGGAGATGCTGCGCGATCAGGTCGTGCGCGATCCGCTGACCCGGCTGTACAACCGCCGTCATCTGGAAGAGACCTTGCCGCGTGAGGCGGCACGGGCGCGCCGCGAGGGCACGACCATGGGGTGTGCGGTCATCGATCTGGATCACTTCAAGCAGATCAACGACGAATATGGGCACGATGTAGGCGATGCCGTGCTGCGTGGCATGGCCGACGATCTGCGCGGCTGGTTCCGCAACACGGACACCGTGTGCCGCTTCGGCGGCGAGGAATTCGTCATCGTCTTCCCGTCACCCGACCCCGACGCCACGCGCGAGCGCATCGAGGCATTGCAACGATCGTTTGCCCGGCGGGTGTTCTTTGCCGGCGAAGAGAACTTCGACAACTGCACGTTTTCTGCAGGCTTGGCGGTGCACGGCGGCGAGCAGCTCGATCCGCGCAAACTGCTCAAGGCCGCCGACGAAGCGCTCTATGCCGCCAAGCAGGCGGGGCGCAATCGGGTGATCGTGTACGACCACAGCACCCCGCTGCACATCGTCAAGCCGTAGGGCCGAGCGGGACAAGCCCTGAGCGTGCGCCGGACGTCGCTGCGCTTTTCGCGCATTGGCGGCGCAAGGTATAGTCCGCAGTCCAACAATTTGCTGCGCCCGGCAAACGGCGCAAGCGGACCGCCGCCCGCGGTTGCAGAACAACCGGTTATTCATGCCCCTGCCTACCTACGATCCTGCCCAGTACGCCAGCCAACTTGCCGACAAGGTGGCGCGCTACCGGGCCGATTTCGCTCCCTTCGGGCTGCCGGCGCCCGAGGTTTTCGCCTCCGCGCCGCTGGCGTATCGCATGCGTGCCGAATTCCGCGTCTGGCATGACGGGGCCGAATCGCACTACGCCATGTTCGACCCCGATGCGCCCAGAACGCCGGTACCGATCGACAACTTTCCCCCCGCCGCCGCACCCATCGCCAAGGCCTTTGCCCCGCTGCGCGAGCACATCAACGCCAGCGAGGTGCTGCGCAACAAGCTCTTTCAGATCGATTTTCTCGCCACCCTCAGCGGCGAGCTGCTGATCAGTCTGATCTACCATCGCGAACTCGATGCCGACTGGGAGAGCGCTGCGCGCGCGTTGGCGGCGGCGCTGGGCGCTTTCATCATCGGCCGCAGTCGCGGGCAAAAGATCGTGATCGGTCGCGACTGGCTGCTCGAAGCCTTCGAGCTCGATGGCCGGACGCTGCGCTACAAACAGGTGGAAAGCAGCTTCACCCAGCCCAATGGCGGCGTGAATCGGCAGATGCTCGGCTGGGCGCGCAAGCAGGTGAAGGCGGTAGGCGGCGATCTGCTCGAACTCTACTGCGGCAACGGCAACTTCACCATCGCGCTGGCACCGTTGTTCGACAAGGTGCTGGCCACCGAGGTGAGCAAGACGTCGGTGGCCGCCGCGCAGTACAACCTGGAGGCCAACCAGGTCGACAATGTCACCATGGTGCGCATGTCGAGTGACGAGATCAGCGACGCGATGGCCGGTGGGCGCGCGTATCGCCGCATGAAGGACGTGGACCTCGCCAGCTACCGCTTCACCACGCTGTTCGTCGATCCGCCTCGCAGCGGCCTCGATGCGGCGACGGTGAAGCTTGCCGCCGGCTTCGACCACGTGCTCTATATCTCCTGCAATCCGGCCACGCTGCGCGCCAACCTCGAGACCTTAAGCGAGACGCACCGCATTGCCGCCGCGGCCGCCTTCGACCAATTCCCCTACACGCATCATCTGGAGTGTGGCGTGATGCTGGTGAAGCGCTAAGGCATCGCCCGCCGACGGGCGCTGGTACCGAAAGCGCAACGACGGCCGGGTGATACCGGCCGTCGTCGTTCAGGGGGGAGGTGAGCCGAGGCTGTCGTCAGTCGCCGCCGTTGATCTTGTTTTCGTGGCACAGGGTGCAGCTGACCTTGGTGCCTTTGGCAACGGTGATGATTTCGTCTTCGCGGCTGCACAGCGAGCCTTTCTCATCCTTGCATTGCAGGCTGCGCTCGGCGCCGGTGCGCGAGAGCACGCTCCCCGCGCCATCGCTGCCGTGACAGCTCTTGCAGGCCGTGGTGTCGCGCTCGGCCACGTCGCCGTGCTTGTCGTTCCAGTTGCGGTCGAGCGGGTGCATGCCGTGCGGGCCGTCGAGCGATGCGCTCAGCGTGCCGTCGTGGCAGGCGGTGCATTCGACAATGGTGCCGGAGTGGCCCTGAATCTGGTTGGCCGCGACATTGTCGTTCGCTTTGGGATTGGCGTTGGGCCAGATGGCATGCGTGCTGCCGTGGCAGGCTTCGCACATCAGGCCGCCGTGTCCCTTGCTCAGGCGGTAGAGCAGATTCACCGTCTTGCCCTGAGCATTGACCACCTGATTTTCAGCGAACCGCGATGCCGGCGCGCGAATCGGTGCGGCGGCGGCGTCGCCACTGCGGTAAGCCTGTCGCAGGCGGATGCCGTCGTCCGCGTAAATGAAGCCTTGCGTGTTGCCGGGCTGGGTGGTGGCATCGCCCACGTGGCACGACTGACACCCCGGTTCGACCGCCCAGGGAATACGCTTGCTGGTGTCCATCTGCCCCGCGGTGGTGGGGAAGTTGTGGGTGAAGTCGTCACCCACCGCCGCCATGCCGCCGTGGCAGTCCTGACACACCACGCCGCCGTTGGCCATGGCGCCACGCAGGCACTGCGTGCGTTTGCCGGGGTGGCACGCGTAACAGGTCTGTTCCAGCACGTACTCTTTCACGCTCAGCGTGGAGTCGGCCGGGGCGAGCGGATACACGTCCCGGTGGGCGGCCACCGGTGCATTGCGCAACGGATCGTCGGGCGCCGGCATGCTGGGGAACAGCGCGGCGCCGGCGAGTTTGCCGGTCAGGTCGCCGTGATGCTTGTGCATGGCACGCGACATGGAGATGTGTTGCGTCTGCTCGGTGTTGGGTGAATCGACCGGGCCGAGCTGCGCCAGATCGAGCGCCGGCGAGTAGTGACAGCTGGCACACACCACGCGTCGCTTGGCGTCGAGCGTGGTGCCCCATTTGGCGTCGTGCAGCCGCAGGATGTTGATCTTGGCCGCGTTGAGCAGTTGTTGCTCCTGGGTATCGCCGGGGGCGTTGCCCAGTTCGGCGACCGGGGGCGGTACGTAGCCGGCAATCTCCGGATGGCTGCGATCCAGCGCTTGTTCCGAGCATTGCAGCGAATAGCCGTAGGTCTGGTTGATTTCCTCACAGTCGAGCGTGCGGGCATGGCATTGCTGGCAATCAGCCTCGGCGGCGACCGGCAGGACCACGTCGGTACTCGCCAATAGCTGACCAGAGGCGCGGTCTCTCGCCTGAACGCGCATCAGCGGGTAGGCGTTGCGCCGACCGACGTCGTCGACCGGCACGATGGGAATGCCTTCGGCGGCAAACCAGTTGGTGTCGGGGACCACGGCGCCAAGGCCCAGACCGCCCAGCAAACCGCTGAAGAAGTTGAACTCGCGATCGTAGCGATTGAAGGTCTGAATCTCGTTGGCGAAGTACGGGTTGAGATGGCCCGGCAGCGTGGCCTGGGTGAGGTCGCACTTGGTGCGCGGGCCGGCCGGCCCTTCGTTGCCGGCCAGATAGTCGGCCAGGCAATAGGCTTCGGCGGTGCCCGACAGCTTCATCGAATCGGGCACGGGCAGGCCCGCGTCGTCGTTCAGATCGCCCGGTTGGAGCAGGCCGAAGAACAGCGGTGAATAGGCTTCGTACCACAGCGGATAGGTGTCGCCCGGCATGGTCTGCCAGAAGTTGCCCTTGTACACGGCTTCGCCGCGTTCGGCCGCCGTCGAGTTGGCGTTGGCGGGATCGTCGGCGGACGATGCGGCCGAATACACCAGCTCAACCTGCGTGTCGTCGAGCAGAACGGGATCGCCACCGCGGCGGATGAGTTGTGCATGCACGACGTTGAAGGGCGGCAGAATGCTGAAAATCTGGTAGTCCAGATCGGCGCAGTGCATGCCCAGATCGTTGGCGGCAAAGAGCGTGTAGCTGCCGGTGCCGACGGTGGATTGCTGGCCAACCGGGGCGATCGCGGACGGGATGCTGGTGCTCGTGCTGTTGATGGAGCCGCTGCTCGAAGGGGGCGGAGGCGGCGGTGGGGGAGGCGTGCCGCCGTCGCAGTTGTTGCCGGCGTTCTTCACGTCCATCTCGTCGCTTTCACCGTTGGCCGCGACGCGGATGCGACAGGGCGGCTGGCTGAGCGTTTTGCTGAATGTCCAGGCCGAACGGCGCGCGCGTGTCGTGCCGATCAGCTCGCCGCTTGCCGCGTTGGATATCTCGATGGTCGTTCTTCGTGGACCCTCGCCAGCGGCAACCAGGCGGCTGTCGCCGGCTTCCCAGGCCACTTCATTGATGACGAGTGCGGCCGCGTGGCCTGCGCTGGCGGCGAGCGCCAGCAAAAATGCCAGCGCAAATCGTGCGTGGCCGATGCCCATAGATGTCCGTTTCACCGTGTTTTCTCCCCAAAAGCGTGTTAATTATTCCCACGACACTTTTACTGGAGGATAGTGAATATCTATATTTCATGCACGGGAAAAAGATGTAACAAACTCGCTTGCTGGAAAATCGCGCCTTGCCTCGCGTCCGCATGACGGCATTTGTCGACGTCGAAAAGGGTCGGAATATCAATGCGATGGACAAGGATGGCGCACACGTGGCAAGTGGCGGCAGGCACGGTGCCGCAGGTCAGACGCCCGCCGCCGCGCCATCACTACGCGGATCAGCCGCGCCTTCGATACGGCCATCCGCATGGCGCACCAGGGCCCCGGCATGGCCCATGGTGTTGCTGAATGCCTCGTCGAGCACTTCCACCTCATGACCGGCGGCGCGTAGTGCGTTGATGAGCGTCGGCGCAAAGCGGTTTTCGAGCTTGAGGGTGGTGGTCTCGTCGCCCCAGGTGCGGCCGAGCAGCCAGCGCGGGGCGCTCACCGCCTGCGCCAGTGACTGGCCGAAGCGCGCGTAACGGGTGAACACCGCCGCCTGCGTTTGTGGCTGGCCTTCGCCGCCCATGGTGCCGAAGGGCATCACGCGGCCGTCGTCGAACAAGGCCATGGACGGATTGAGGGTGTGGAAGGGTTTGCGGCCGGGTTCGAGTGTGTTGAGCGCGGTCGGGTCGAGCGAGAAGCTGGTGCCCCGGTTCTGCCAGGTGATGCCGGTGTCCTTGAGCACCACGCCCGAACCGAACTCCCAATACACGCTCTGGATGAAGCTCACGGCGCGCCCCTCGCGGTCGATGGCGCCCATCCACACCGTGTCGCCCGGCACGCCGACATCGGGCCAGGGCAGGGCGTGGTGCATGTCGATATCGGCGGCGCGCTCGCGTAGTGCCGCTGCACTGAGAAAAGTCATCGGATCGGCCGGCAGGCGACCGGGGTCGGTCACCACCCGGTCGCGCACGCGAAAGGCACGTTTGGTGGCTTCGATCAGACCGTGCACATGATCGAAACCGTCGCCCTCGGTGATGCCGAGCCGCTCGAAAATGCCCAGGATCATCAATGTCGCCAGCCCCTGGGTCGGCGGAGGCAGGTTGAACACCGTGCCGTCGTCCACACGCACCGACAGGGGCGTCACGATCTGTGCGCGGTAGGCGGCCAGGTCGCTTGCGCGCAGCGGGCTGCCAAGGCGTTCGAGTTCTGCGCCGATGGCGGTGCCGAGCGCGCCGCGGTAGAAATCGTCGAGACCGTTGGCCGCGAGGGTGTCCAGCGTGCTGGCGAGCGTCGGCTGGCGCAGGACGTGGCCCACGGGCGGCGGCGCGCCGTGCGCGAGAAACACCTCGGCAAAGCCCGGCACCGGTTTCAGCCCATCGAGCTTGTCGCGGGTGAGCGCGTGCTGGCTGTCGGTGACGGCCACGCCCTCGCGGGCATGGCGGATCGCGTCGGCCAGCAGGCGTTCGAGCGGCAATGCGTCGCCCCAGCGAGAGGCCACGTCCAGCGCGGTGTGCCAGCCGCTGATCGTGCCCGCCACCGTCAGCGCGGCACGCGGCCCACGCGCGGGAATGGCGTCGTCGGCCGCGTAGAAATCGCGCGTCGCCAGCGCTGCCGCCGGGCCGCAGGCGTCAATCGCGATCGGCGCTTTCCCCGCTTCGCTGATGAGCCAGAAGCCGTCGCCACCGATGGCGTTCATGTGCGGATACACCACCGCGATGGTGGCGGCAGCGGCCACCATCGCCTCGACCGCATTGCCGCCGTCGCGCAGCACGTCGCGTCCGGCCTGTGCGGCCAGGTGGTGGGGGGCAACCAGCATGCCGTTGTTGGCGCTGACGGTGTGTCGCATCGACGTCTCTCCTTTTTTCGGCATCATGCCAGCCGGCCACGCCCGTTGCCCAGCGGGATCTGACGTCCTTGCGCGGCGACGCGGCCTGTCATCCGCAGCAATCTTGATCCCGCGCATGCAACGCCCGCAAAGCATCGCGGAGAATGCACCGTCTGTCGACGCGCGACGTGAGGATCCGACGACCGTGAGCAAGAAGTTTCCACTTCATCCAAAGCATCCAGAGCGTATCTGCTGGGGGTGTGACAAGTATTGTCCGGTCGAGGATCTTCTCTGTGGCAACGGCTCGGGGCGTACGCTGCATCCCGCTGAACTCCTCGGGGACGACTGGTACCTTCATGGCGACTGGGGCTTCGAGCTCGACCCGATGGCGCCACCCAAATCGGTATAGCGCCATTTTCCTTCGTCGGCGGTGCGCCTGGACTTCATCGTCGAATGTGGTTTTGAACGCACGCGCTCCTGCCGATGGCGTCCGTCTCCCGGGGGCGCCGTCACGGTCGTGCCCAGCGGCCCACCACGACAATTCCATGCATTGGTATTGCTGAAAACCCGCTCTAGCCGGTGCGAACCCCTTGGACTATAAAAATGCGTGGAGATGCTGTTGTCGTGATGCGGAATGAATGATGCGCACGCGACGGAGGCGTCGACGA
>JBNKNO010000027.1:12306-12740 GCA_050293885.1 Rhodocyclaceae bacterium
GAGCGCCACGCCACCGGCGGTGTCGTCCACACCGACCGCCGCCGAGATTCGCCGTCTGGCGATCTACAACAACTACCGGGCCCTGGTGCCGACCGATGCGGGCAACGGCTATGGCAGCCTGTTCGGGCCGGGTGTCGATGCGAGCGGCAATCCAACGGGCGGGGAGGGCATGGTTGCCGGGGAGGAATACCTCGCCTTTGCCGGACCGCGCAGCGGACATGTCAATGTGACCTTGATGGTGCAGGTGCCCGACAGCTTCGATCCGACCGCGGCGTGTATCGTCACCGCGCCGTCCTCGGGCTCGCGCGGCATCTACGGTGCGATCGGCACGGCGGGCGAGTGGGGCTTGAAACACGGTTGCGCGGTGGCCTACACCGACAAGGGCAGCGGCACCGGCGCGCACAACCTGAGTGCCGACCGGGTGACCGGCATCG
>JBNKNO010000027.1:12749-42841 GCA_050293885.1 Rhodocyclaceae bacterium
GTTGCGCGGTGGCCTACACCGACAAGGGCAGCGGCACCGGCGCGCACAACCTGAGTGCCGACCGGGTGACCGGCATCGATGGACTGTGGGACGACGCCGACGCGCTGGGCAAGGCGTCGCTGTTCACCGCCCGCATGAGCGAGCAACAGCGTGCCGCCTTCGATGGCGAGTTCCCCAACCGCTACGCTTTCAAGCACGCCCACTCGCAGCTCAATCCCGAGAAGGACTGGGGCCGGAATGTGCTGCAGTCGGTCGAGTTTGCGTTCTACGTACTGAACGAGAAGTTCGGCCATACGGGGCCGGGCAAGAGGCACGCGACCGTCTTGCGGCCGGAGAACACGCTGGTGATCGCCTCCAGTGTGTCGAACGGCGGCGGGGCGTCGGTGCGTGCCGCCGAGCAGGATCGGCGCGGGCTCATCGATGGGGTGGCGGTGTCCGAACCGAACGTCAATCCGCGGCGCGGCCACTTTGCCATCGTGCAGGGCAGCAACCCGCCGCTGTACGACCACAGCCGCAGCCTGTTCGATTACACCACGCTCATCAATGTATATCAGGGTTGCGCCAGTTCGAGTCCGGCCAATGCCACGGCGCCGTTCAACTTTGCGCCCAGTGCCAATGCCTGCACGTCGCTGGCCGAGAAGGGACTGCTCAGCAGCACCACGCCGGCGGCACAGGCGGCCGAAGCCCAGCAGATCATCAACAGCTATGGCTGGCAGCCCGAACAGAACATCGTTCAGCCGTCGCATTGGTTCGTGAACGTGCCGCAAGGCATATCGGTGACCTACGGCAACGCCTATGGCCGTCTGAGTGTGTTGGCGAACCTGTGTGACTACAGTTTTGCCGCCACCGATGCGGCCACGGGCGCGCCGACGGCCTTGGCGCTGGCGGCGGAATTGAATCTCTTTGGTACCAGCAACGGGATTCCGCCCACCGCCGGGGTCAATCTGGTCAATAACGCCGCCGTTGGCGGAGCGGTCGAGAATCGCGTGTCGGTGAGCGAGTCGAGCGGCCGGGCGGATCAGAACCTGGATGGCGCCTTGTGCCTGCGCGCGTTGGCCACGGGGGTCGATCCGGTTACCGGCGAACGCCTGCGCGGCGACGCTCGGCGCATCCATCGACACATCCGCCACAGTATCGACGACATCCGCGCCAGCGGCGATCTGCACGGCAAGCCGGCCATTTTCGTGACCGGTCGAAACGATGCGATTCTGGCCATCAACCACACCTCGCGTGCCTACTACGGTCTCAATCAGGCGACCCGCGGCGGGCATAGCCAACTGCGCTACTACGAGGTCACCAACGCGCATCACCTCGATGTGTTCAACGCGCTGCCGGGGTTCGCGGAGCGCTTTGTGCCGCTTCATCACTACCTGTTCGAGGCGCTCGACCTGATGTACGACCACCTGCGAAACGGCACGCCGTTGCCGCCCAGTCAGGTCGTTCGGACGGTTCCGCGCGGCGCCGGCGCGCCCCCGATCGGCCCGGCGAACCTGCCGCCAATCAACCCGGCTGCGGGCGCCGATCAAGTGCGTTTTGTCAGTGGCACCTTGTTTGTGCCCGAATAGGCCGAACCGCTTCGGTCACCGCGTGTCAGCGAGGGCCCCTGCCTGATGGTGGGTGGCCCGAAGCTGGCTGAGTGGGCTTGTTGAAGTTACTGCCGCATGTGCCGATAGGGGTAGTGGGGCCGCGAAAACGGCCGCTTTCCCAGCGTGCGTGTCCAAGCAGGAAGGTTGTCAATGTCTTCGAACGGTGAGTTGAATATCGATTTGCGCCAGATGATTCTGGCGATCGAGACGGCGGTTTCGCTGGTGGGGATGAACGATACCAACCACGGCAAGCGGGTCGGCTACATTGCCAGCCAGATCGGGCATCAGATCGGCTTCAGCGACCGGGATCTGCAGTATTCCTTCGAGCTCGGCTTGTTGCACGACTGCGGTGTTTCCACCGCGCAGATGCATTCCACGCTGGTCAATCATTTCGACTGGAACGACGCCCATACTCACTGCGATATCGGCTACCGCCTGCTCAAGGACTTCGAGCCGCTGGTGCGATTTGCGAAGCCGATTCTCTATCACCACACGCCGTGGCCGGCGCTGGCCGACAAGGACATCAGCGCGTTCGACGCGAACATGGCCAATCTGATCTTTCTGTCAGATCGCGTCGACGTGTTGTCCGCTTCGCACTACGCGAAAGATATCCTGCTGGCAAAGGATCAGATCGTCGATCACATCAAGGGGTATGCCGGGCAGTACTTCGACCCCGTGCTGGTGGAAGCGTTTCTGGCGGTGGAACAGTCGGAGGCCTTCTGGATCGCGCTCGAAGACCGGCACATCACCCGCTACACCTGGGACATGGGGCAGATCGAAAGCCAGACGCGTCTGACGCTGGCGCAGCTTCGCCAGCTATCGCTGATCCTGGCCTACATCGTCGACCAGAAAAGCCCGTTTACCGCGCAGCATTCGGTCTGCGTTGCCGATCTGGCGAAATACCTCGCCACCGCCTACGGGCTGTCTTCCGAGCAGTGCGACAAGATTGAAATCGCGAGCCTGCTGCATGATCTGGGCAAGCTGCATACGCCGGACGATATCCTCGAAAAGCCCGGTCCGCTCAATGGCACCGAGCGCTCGATCATGAACCAGCACAGCTATGAAACCTACGAAATCCTTCGCCACATCAAGGGGCTGGGCGAGTTGGCGAAGTGGGCGGCCTATCACCATGAAGGCATCAACGGGGTGGGTTACCCCTTTCATCCTCGTGAATCCGATCTGAGCACCGAGGCGAGAATCATCTCGGTGGCCGACATCTTTCAGGCGCTGGTGCAAGACCGCCCCTACCGCAAGGGCATGGCGCTGGATCGTGTGCTGGAAATCCTCAGGGAGCAGGCGCACAAAGGCGTGCTCGATCAGGCGTTGGTCGAACTGGCGTGCAAGCATGCGGACGCCTGTTTCAGTATCGCCAAGGGCGAGAGCGAGCAGCACAATCAGGCACGGATCGATCTGTATCCGGGCGAAATTCCGCGTGCCCAGTAGTCTGCCTGGCGGCGCCTTACTGCGTCGGTACGTCGACGCCGTGTGTGCTTAGCCAGTGCTTGTCGAGCTCCCATTTCACCGAGGTGATGCCCGGCTGCATCCGCACGATGTTCTCCGCCTCGGTCTGCGCGGTGGCGAGGTCTTTCTGGGCGGCAATGAAGTCGGGGTCGTTGGCGTTCATCACATCCAGTTCGGGGCGGATCACCGCAATGAACTTCATTGCCGGCACCTCGAAGCTGCGTGGGGAGCCCATTACCGCCGTGTCACCGACAACGCGAATCACATGAAACGGGTAGGGGTAGCGTTTCAGGCGCTCGCTGGCCTGGGCCGCGATGGCCGCATTCAACGTGCGCGTGTGCGAGTCGGGGCGCTGGATGAACCAGTCGACAACAAAAATCAGCAGCGCGGCGAGTACCACCCCGTGCCAGGCGCGTAGTTTCGGGAGACGTTTCATGCACATTTCCTGTTGGTGAATGCTGGGTTTGCGACGACCGCCTACGCCTTCACGGGGACGGCAAACAGGACGATGAGGAGCATCAGCAGCGCCAGTGCCAGGTAGGCACTCATCCGCCACAGGCGCCGGCCGCCACCGATATTGTGCGCCAGTCGGGCCGCCAGCAGCGCTTGCAGCAAGTAGTAGAAAGCGAAGGCGCGCGAGGCGAATGCCACCACCTCGAAGAGGTTGCAGGTCCATACCAACGCGATCGCCAGCGCGGCGATGATCGGATAGCTCGTCTGGCTCGATAGTCGCCCGCGGGCTTCCTTCTCGACCACGCCGCCGGCGCCGATGGTGTCGGCCACGGCCGCGCTGAACTGACTCATGGTAGCGGCCAACACCAGCATGATCGGCAACACCAGGGTGATGGTGCCCGAAAGATGGATGATGGCGGTTTCATTCGGCTGCGCATCGGCGAGCGGGCCCATCAGCGGCATGCAAAGCGCTACAAAGGCCACGTAGATGATGCCGGCCAGGATCTGCGCCACCCGCATGGTGCGGGCCCGGAGCGCCGCGTTGTAGAACGATCCGAGGTATTTGGAGGTCTCGAACCCCTGCACGATCAGCACCATGCCGCCCAACTCCCGCAGGCTTTGCCACACGCCCTGCGAAGGCGTGGGCAAGGCGGACAGATCGTAGCCGTGGGTGGCATCGAACACCATCAGTGCGGCCAGTAGCGACGCGATGATCGCCAGCTTGATCGTGACCGAGTATTCCTCCAGCCGTTCGAGCGCGTGCAGCCCGCGCCGCCAGCCGTAGATGCCGATGAACGACAACACGCCGGTGGCCAGGACGTCGGCATTGAAGTCCGAATGGGTGTGCAAGCCCGCCAGCACGAAACTGCACATCAAGCGAATGTAGAAGGTGATCGAGATCACGTAGGCAAACGCCAGCGCAATATCCGAAAAGCGCTCCAGCAGTTGCACCGCGCCGTCCGAGTCCGCCAGTGGATTGCGCCCGTCGTGCACGATGTTGAAGCGTATCGCCGCCCCCAGCCAGAACGACAGCAGCACGATGCCGACGATGGCCGCCAGCGCCATCGGCCCGGCGATGCCGGCCAGCAATGGCACCACCACCAGAAAGCCACTGCCGATGATGGAGGCCAGCGGCGTGACCATGGCACGCCACAGTACGGCGTTGCGAATGGCCGGCCGGAACATGACGAGCGCGACCAAGGTCGCCAGCGCCACCAGCAGCCCGTCCTGCGCGGAGAAGTTCGCCGCGGTCATCGGCTACCGAATCGACTCAATCAGAACACACATGGCGGCAGGATACCGTGAGCGCGGTTTGCGCGAGAAGCGGGTGGCGCGCGCCTACCAGCCTTGCGCCTGCCGCTTCGCCTGCGCGATTTCGTCGCGTAGCTGACGGTAGTGGGCGAAGCGCCGTTCGGCGATGTGTCCGGCCGCGACCGCCTCGCGTAGCGCGCAGCCGGGCTCGTGTTCGTGACGGCAATCGCGGAAGCGGCACTGGTTGAGATACGGCTGAAACTCGCGGAACGATTCGGCAAGCGCATTCTGGTCGAAGTGCGCCAGGCCGAATGCCTGCAGGCCCGGGCTGTCGATCAGCGCGCCGCCGCATTCGAGCGGATACAGCCGGGTGGCGGTGGTGGTGTGTTTGCCGGAGTCGAGCACGTCGGAAATTTCGCGCGTCGCGGCGTTGGCTTCCGGTACCAGCGCGTTGGTGAGCGTGGATTTGCCCATGCCGGACTGGCCGACGAGGATGGACGTTTCGCCGGTGAGCAGGGGTTCGAGCGCCGTGGTGTCGTCATGGGCGGCGATTTCGACGACCGTGTAGCCCAGCCTGGAGAACAGTTCGAGCCGGGCTCTTGCATCGGGGAGCCGCTCGGTCAGGTCCACCTTGTTCAGCACGATATGCGCCTTGAGGTGCTGATCGTCGGCGGCGCACAGGCAGCGCGAGATCAGCTCGTCGCTAAAACCGGGCTCGGTCGCCACGACAATGAAGATCTGGGTCACGTTGGCCGCGAGCAGCTTCGACTTGAAGGCATCGGAGCGGTGGAGCAGGCTGCGGCGCGCCTGCGCACGCTGAATGACGCCTTCGCCTTCGCTGGTGGGTGCAAAGGCAACTTCGTCGCCACAGGCATAGTCGTTGCGTTTGCCTCGGGTGACGCAGCGCCAGCGCGCGCCGTCCTGATCGAGGACTTCGAACTGGCGGCCAAAGGCCGCGACGATGGTGCCGTGCTTCATGCCGCGACCGTGGGACGACTCATGGCGCCTCGAACTTGTAGTAGTGACTGTTCAGATAGCCGGCGATGTTCAGTTCGTCTTCGGGGAAGAGGTCGAGGTTCAGCTGCGTGGTGCACATCGTGATCTGTGAGGCCAGTGCGCCGGGGGTGTTCACCCGCCGGTCCGTGCGCACGTAGATGTCGCTGCCTTCCTCGCCGCCGTATTGGCGCTCGTGACAGGCCACACATCGTTGGGCATGCAGTGCTTTGCCGGCCGCCTGATCGGCATCGGCGAACGGTGCCGCGAGCGCTGGTGTCGCCATGGCGAGCAAGGCGAGGGCTGGGGTGATCTTCATGGCAACCTCCCTGTCAGGCAGCGCGCAGTCGGGCAATGCGAATGGCGGCCGGTGGGTGTGAGTCGTAGAAATTCGAGTACAGCGGATCGGGCGTCAGTGTGGCGGCATTGTCGCGATACAGCTTGACCAGCGCGCTGACCAGATCTTCGCGGTCGGTACGGGCCACCGCATAGGCATCGGCTTCGAACTCGTGTTTGCGTGACCAGGCACTCATGATCGGCGACAGCGCATAGGTGAAAATCGGCAGCGCAATCACGAACAAGGCCAGTGCCATGGCGGTGGTGGTGGCACTCGCGCCGAGCCCGCCAAAGAACCATTCGGCCTGCATGAGCTGGTTCAGCCCCCACAGCAGGACCAGCGTGACCACCGACATCAGGGCCAGACGCTTGATGACGTGCTTGCAGCGGAAGTGCCCGAGTTCGTGCGCCAGCACCGCTTCGACTTCCGACGGGCTGAGTTTGTCGAGCAAGGTGTCGAAGAAGACGATGCGTTTGGCTCGGCCAAAGCCGGTGAAGTAGGCGTTGCCATGGGCCGAGCGACGTGAGCCGTCCATTACGAACAGGCCGCTGCTGCGAAAACCGCAGCGCTCGAGCAGACTTTCGATGCGGGTGCGCAGCGAGTCGTCTTCGAGCGGGCTGAACTTGTTGAACAGCGGTGCGATGAAGGTCGGATAGACCAGCAGCACCAGCAGATTGAACACCATCCAGAACAGCCATACCCCTACCCACCACTGGGCGCCCATGGCCTGCATCAGCCACAATACGGCGGCCAGTACCGGCAAGCCGATGGCGGCGGAGAGAATGGCTGTCTTGAGCGTGTCGCTGAGGAACAGCGAGGCAGTCATCTTGTTGAAACCGAATCGGGCTTCGACCACAAAGGTGCGATACAGCGTCAGCGGGAGATCGACCAGCCAGCCAAGCACACCGATGGAGGCCAGAAAGGCCACGCCATGGGCGATGCCGCCGGCCGCAAACACGTTCGTCCAGGCGTCGTGCAACCACTGCAGAACACCGCCGAGGGTGAGCGCCAGCACCCACACCGCGCCGATGATCACATCCGTGCGCGAGAGCACGCTCCGCGCGACGGTATAGTCGGCGGCCTTGTGATGGGCGTCCAGGCTGATGCTTTCGGCAAAGTCGCCCGGTACCTGCTCGCGGTGACTGCGCACGTGGTGCGCGTGGCGCGTTGCCAACCAGAGTTTGAAGGCCGTGGTGGCGGCAAGAAAGCAGGCGAAAATCAGGGAAAAGGTGTTGTCGGTCATATCCGTCCGGAAGGTGCTGCACAAGCTCGCGCGGAGCACAGGGCCGCGGCGCGAGGGCATATCAACTGTGACACAATGCGCTTTTAAGCGTTCGCGGCAAAATTATGGCACAACAGGATTCCACCCATCTGATCTGGCTCGATATGGAAATGACCGGACTCGATCCGGATCAGGACCGCATCATCGAACTGGCGATCGTGATCACCAATTCGCAGCTCGAAACCGTTGCCGAGGCGCCGGTGCTGGCCGTGCATCAACCGGACAGCGTGATCGATGCGATGGATGAATGGAATACGCGTACGCATGGCCAATCGGGTCTGACCGCACGTGTGAAGGCATCGTCGCTCGACGAAGCTGCCGTGCAGACGCAAATGCTCGAATTCCTTGCGCAATACGTGCCCCAACGCGCCTCGCCCATGTGCGGCAACTCGATCTGTCAGGACCGCCGCTTCATGGCGCGCTACATGCCGACGCTCGAGGCGTGGTTCCACTACCGCAATCTCGATGTATCCACGCTCAAGGAGCTTGCACGTCGCTGGCACCCCGAGGTGGCCAAAGGGGTGAAGAAGCAGGGCAAGCACGAAGCACTCGCCGACATCTACGAGTCAATCGACGAGTTGCGCCACTATCGCGACACCTTCCTGCGTCTGCCCGACCCGAGCTGACGCCGCTCGTCGCTCAACGCATGTACAAGCGAATTTCCTCGCGCTTGTTGCCGCCGCCGCGGGCATAGGTCCAGCGCGCCTGCCAGGTGTCGTCCAGCGAGTCGGGGCGCGCTTCGCCAAACACCAGCACGGCATCGCAGGCGTCGCCATTGTGGATGTACGGGGTGGTGGCAATGCCGGCAAAGTAGTCGAGCGAGACGCGCAAGCTGGGTGATACGCCGATGCGCTCAACGCACCGCGCGGGCGTCTCCTGCAGCACTTGCGCCAGCGACACCGCTGCCGGGCGATAGCTCTTGCCATACTCGAACCAGGGTTGCAGCAGCACGACGGCAAGACACCACAGCATCGTCATGCCGGCGGCCCAGTTCTTGGCGCCGCGGTAAGGGCTGCGGCGCGAGTTGGCCAGCAGGCTGACCCACAACACGCACAGCACAACCCCCGCGATCGACGGCCACAGTGGATCGCCGACGACGAAATTCGGTGTCACCTTGGCAACGTGGCGGCCCAGGCCAGGCGGCCAGGACAGGGTGAGCGATGTCCAGCCGGTCCACAGAACGATCGCGAACACGGCGAAGCTCATGCCCGAGAACCAGTCGAATGAGTTCGCGGCACCTCGGCGCAGCGTTGTCAGGCCTGCCGCGGCCATCAGTGCGAGCGGAACGAGCAGCGGCAGGGCGTTGGCCGGCCGCAGTGCGCCGAAGAAGATCGTGCTGATGAGCGTCAGCAACGTGCAAGCGATGAGCATGCGCCAGTGCGTCTGACCGAGGTGTCGACGTTCGCGCCACAGCGCCCAGCCGGCAATCGGCCACAGCGGCCAGGTGAACCAGCCGAGCAGGCCGGACAGCGCCTTGGGAGCAGATATCTTGTTCAGCGCCGGGGTGAAATCGAGCAGATGTGTTTTCCACCAGACGGCCAGCAGTGCCGGTTCGGCATGGGCGGCGAGCCCGATCCACAGACCCGCGGTGGCCAGCAGCGCGATCAGCCCGACCAGCATGGCGCCGGTGCCTGGCAGGAAGAACAGCGCGGGTGCGGTGATGAGCACGGCATTGACGCCGTTGGCCAGAAACGCCAGCCCGATGCCCAGACCGCAGGCAATGGCGCCGGCCAGCCGTCGTCGCGCGGTGTAGGCCACGCCCCAGAAGGTCACCGCCTGTGCCGCCATGACGGCCAGCAATGGCTGGGTTTCGTGCGCATGCACCACCAGCCCGAGGGTGCCGAGCATGAGCAGGAAAGCCGCCGCACGCGCGTTATCGCCGTGCATGCGGCGGGCCGCGTCGGCGCATAGCCACAGGGTGAGGCCGACGAGCAGGGCGCTGGCCAGTCGCGCGCCGTCGTGCAGCGGCAGCAGCCACTCGGTCAGTCGCGCAGTGAGCGCGGCGATCCAGTAATACAGCGGCGGGTAGTCGAGAAACGGTTCGCCGGTGATGTGCGGGATCAGCCAGTGCCGGCCCTGCAGCATTTCCAGCACGGGGCCGAAGAAGCGCGCATCGTCACCTCGCCAGGGATCGTGCCCGATCACGCCCACGAGCAGATAGATCAGCGCCATGGACCACATCACGACGGAGCGTGGCGGGCGCGGGGCGGGTGGGGCGAACGGATCGGGGCGAGAGTTCATTCAGGGCGACTGGGTTGGGCGAGCAGCATTCTACTTGAGCGTGCCTGGATCGGCTAACGCTTTACCTGGGTTGGGCGCTGACATGAAAAAAGGCAGCCGCAGCTGCCTTTTTCGCGTGAGCGTGGCGAATCAGCCGAGACGCTGCACGTTGCCGAACTTCTGGCGGAAGCGCTCGACACGGCCAGCCGTGTCGACAATCTTCTGCTTGCCGGTGTAGAACGGGTGGCACTCGGAGCACACTTCAATGTGCATGTCGGGTTTGCCGGCAGCAGAGCGGGTCTTGACGACGTTGCCACAGCTGCAGGTGATCGAAACTTCTTCGTAGCTCGGATGGATGTCCGCTTTCATGGGGATCTCGCTTAGTGCGCGGGCGGCGAATGTGACCGCCCTGTCAGTCTGGAAAAACGAGCATTATTCACTAAAAGTTTCGGTGGATCAAGCGCTTTGGGGCGCTGCACACCCGCTGCACACCTTTTCCCGACGGGGTGTGGGCGGCTACAATGCCGGGCGTTCAGTCGAGCAGCGTCAGCACGTTTTCGGGCGGCCGGCCGATGACCGCGCGTTTGCCGCGAATGGCGATGGGGCGCTCGATCAGTTTCGGATGCGCGACCATGGCGTCGAGCCAGCCAGCGTCGTCCAGCGATTTGCCCTTGTATTCGTCCTTGTAGATCGCTTCGCCGGTGCGGATCAGGTCGTGCGGCGCAATACCGAGTTTGGCCACCAACGCGGCCAGGTCGTCGCGTGTCGGCGGGGTGTCGAGATAGAGCACCAGGTCGGGCGTGATGCCGTTTTCTTCAAGCAGGGCGAGCGCTGCGCGGCTCTTCGAACAGCGGGGATTGTGATAGAGCGTGATTGATTCGGACATGGAACACACCAGCGAAAAGACTGAAGCGCGGATTCTACCGCCTTCGGCGAACGGCGCGCGCGTGCCATGAGGCTGCTGCTTGCGCCCATGGAGGGGCTGGCCGACGAAGTGCTGCGCGAGGTGCTCACCGGCCTGTCGACCTACGACCAGGCGGTGACCGAGTTCGTGCGGGTGTCGTCGACCGTGGTGCCGGCGCGCACGTTTGTGCGCATCAGCCCCGAACTGAACAACGGCGGGCGTACCGCCTCGGGCACCCCGGTACAGGTGCAATTGCTCGGCGCCGACCCCGAGCGAATGGCGCGTACCGCTGCGGTTGCCTTGCCATTGTCGCCGGCTGGCATCGATTTGAATTTCGGCTGCCCGGCCCCGACGGTCAACCGCCACCGAGGCGGTGCGGTGCTGCTCGACGAACCAGAAATCCTGCATGCCGTGGCGGCGGCCGTGCGTGGCGTCATGCCGGCCGGTGGCGCGCCGCTGACGGCAAAGATGCGTCTGGGCGTGGCCGACAAGGGGCGCGCCGTCGAATGTGCGCAAGCGCTCGAAGCGGCCGGGGTGGAACGCCTGGTGGTGCATGCCCGTACCAAACTCGAGGGCTATCGGCCGCCGGCGCACTGGGCCTGGGTGGCGCGCGTGGCCGATGCGGTGAAGGTGCCGGTGGTCGCCAACGGCGAGGTGTGGTGCGTGGATGACTGGCGCCGTTGCCGCGCCGAGAGCGGCGTGGCCGACGTGATGATCGGGCGCGGCGCGGTGGCCGATCCGTTTCTGGCGCGGGATATTCGTGACGGGCGCGTGCGCGAGGCGAACGATCCGCGCGAGCAGGATTGGCAGTTGCTGCTGCCGGCCATCGATTATTTCTGGCAGCGGGTGCGGGGCAAGCTGGAGGCGCGCCACGCGCCGGGCCGGCTCAAGCAGTGGCTCAACATGCTCAGCCGGCGCTTTCCGCAAGCGGCGGAGTTGTTTGCCCACGTCCGGCCGCTCAAAGACCTTCATCAAATCGATGCCGCATTGCTCGCCGCAGGGGCCGGCGCACTCCGTCGTGCGGCCTGAATGAGTTACGCCAATTCCACCATCCCCGTCAGCGCCCAGCAGGGCGTGCACGAGAAACTTGCCGAAAGCGTCAGGCGTCACCGCGATGCGCCGTTCCGCAAACCGTTTGCGGACTACAACCGCCAGGCGCTCGATACCGCGCTGGCGGGCTGGGACAAGCGCGCACCGTTGATTCTCGATGCCGGCTGCGGCGTGGGTCACAGCACCATCGCGCTGGCGCGTGCGCATCCCGACCATTGGGTGATCGGGGTCGATCAGTCGGCAGATCGCCTCAATCGGCGCAAACCCTATCCCGACGCGCTGCTGCCGACCAACATGATTCTCGTGCGCGCCGATCTGGTCGACTTCTGGCGGTTGCTGCTCGAGGCCGAGCTCCGGCTGGCGAAGCACTACATCCTGTATCCCAATCCGTGGCCGAAAATCGGCCATCTCGGCCGGCGCTGGCCGGCACATCCGGTGTTCCCCTTCGTGCCCCGGTTGGGCGGCGTGCTCGAATGCCGCACCAACTGGCAGGTGTATATCGCCGAGTTCTGCTGTGCGTTGGAAATATTGCTCGATCGCCCCGTTGGATGGGCGGTTTTCGATGCGCAGAAGCCGCTGACGCCCTTCGAACGCAAGTATCGCGATTCGGGGCAGACGCTGTATCGGGCGAGTGTCGATCTGGACGCGCGTTGAACGCTTGCCGGAAGCGGCCCAATAGGTGCATGCTGCGTGCGCTGACGAGTGTGCGCCAGCGCGGTCCGGAAGAGGGTGATGGTCGACATGGATGCAAATGATGTGTGTCTGAACGAAGCGGAGCTGGACGAACTCGAGTCCCTGTTGGCCTCCGATATGGTGCCCGACGACTGCATGAGCCTCGAGATGCTCGACGGCTATCTGGCGGGCGTGGTGGTGTCGCCACAGCCCTTGGATGTTGCCGCCTGGCTGCCCGGGGTGTGGTCCGATAGCGAAGAGATGGCCAGCGGCGCCGGCGTGCAGCGCCTGTTGACGCTGGTGCTGCGCTATCACGACGAAGTGGCGAACACGCTGGGCGACCCCGAGGGTTGGGAGCCGTTCTGCTATGCCACCGAGCTCGGTGACGAGGCGACGCGGCTCGGCGACGAATGGATGACCGGCTTCGAACTCGGCCTCGAATTGTGGGACGAAGACTGGCGAGACACGCTCGATGAGCACGATGCGGAAACCTTCGATGGCCTGATCGAACGGGCCATCGCCCCATGGACCGCCGAAGACATGGAAGAAGCGGAGGACGCGGAGCGGATCGAATGGCTCACCGCGTCGGCCGCCGCCGTGCGGGCCATCCATCATCTGCGTCAGGCCTGCGGGCTTGCGCCGGCGCCGGATGCGGCGCAGCCGGTGGGCGCTGCGGCAAGCGCCGAGGTGGGACGAAACGAACCGTGCCCCTGTGGCAGCGGCAAGAAGTTCAAACAGTGTTGTGGTGCCCTCGACTGACATACCCGCTGACCCCTGCACCGCTTGCGGGGCATGTTGTGCTGCATTCCGGGTGGACTTTCACGTCAGCGAAGTTGCGGTAGGGAACGGCGCGGGTGTGCCGGCCGCGATGGTGGTGCCGGTGATCGGTCGCACCGTGCGCATGCGCGGCACCGACCGCAAAGCCCCCCGCTGCATTGCACTCGCGGGCACCGTGGGCGAACGTGTGTGTTGCACCATCTACGCCGATCGGCCGTCCCCATGCCATGAATTTGCCCCCTATGCGCCGCTGGGCATGGGCGACGATGCCTGCGCCCGTGCGCGGCGACGGCATGGGCTGGCGCCGCTATAGCGCGCGCTTCAATCCGCCAAAATCGGCGAGCGGAAACGAGACATCGCAGGCGCTGAGCTAGCGACGTGCCGCCGCCAGTCGCGCGATGAACGCCTCGCCGTTGATCGCAACCCCCGTGTGTACCTGAATCAGTTGCGCGCCGGCATGCAAGCGTGCACGGGCTTCGCGCGGGCCGTCGATGCCGCCGACGCTGATCAGGCAGGTGTGCTTGCCGAGCGCGGTGTCGAGTTGGCGCAGCACCGAACATGCCGCCCTGGAGGGCGCGCCTTCGGCCGAAATCAGCAGGCCGTCAGCGCCTGCGCCGACGATGTGGCGCGCGATGTCCACGACGTCGGGATGACTGGCCCACGCCGGGGGCAGTTTGACCACGAGCGGCAGTCGGCGGCCGGTGCGTTGTGCGAGCGTGTCGCGGTGTGCCGCAACGGCGGCGACCACATCGGCGAAGGTCTGTGGCGATGGTCGGTCGCGGCCGGGGTTGAAGGTGAGGTAGTCGACGCGTCGGTGGCAGGCGTCAAGCGCGCGTGTCAGCGTTTCGGCGGCGCCTGCCCAGGGCACGCCGGGTGGTTTGCCGAGGCTCATGCCGCAGGGCACGTGGGCCGAGCCGTGGGCAAGCCGGGCGAGCTCGGGGTGGCCGGCATGCAGTGTGCCCAGCTCGATCGCGCCCAACCCGAGACGATGGGCGCAGCGTCGTAGCTGGCCGCGTCGATCGAAGCCTGCCGCGAGGCCGAGCGGTGCCGGAAAGAGTAGGCCCATGGCGCGCACCGGCGCCATGCGCAGCGGGCGAGCGCGCGCGCCGACGCGACACAGGCGGGCCACCATGCGTCGCGCTTGCAGGGCGCGTCGGCTCAGCGGGGCGATCATTGCAGGTGCTGTGCGAAGTCGTCGAGGAAGTGGATGAGGGCGGCGACCGCCGCCTCATCGAGGCCATTGTAGAGGCTCACGCGCACGCCGCCGGTTTGCGGATGACCGCGCAGATCGTGCAGTCCGGCCGCGGCGGCGTCGTCCAGAAAACGCGCCGTGAGCGCCTCGTTGGCGAGCTGGAAGCATGGATTGACGCGCGAGCGCTGCGCCGCGCCTACCGGCAATCGATAGACATCTTCGTTTGCTTCAAGCGTTCCGTATACCGCGGCGCTGCGCCGTTCGAGCTGTGCCGCCATGGCGGGCACGCCGCCTTTGGCTTCGATCCATTGCAGCATGAGCTGGGCGACCTGCATCGGAAACACCGGCGGCGTGTTGAGGCGCGAATCGGCCTCGGCCTGGGCCGCGTAGTTCATCACCTTGGGCGTGATCGGCAGGGCACCGCCGAGCAGATCCTCGCGCACGATCACTACGGTCAGGCCCGGTACGCCGATGGTCTTCTGGGTGGCGGCATAGCCAAGCGCGAGGCGCGAGAAGTCGAGCGGCCGGGTGAGGAAGTCGGAGGTCATGTCGGCCACCAGCGGCACGTCGATGGCCGGCAGCGCGTGGAACTGGCGGCCGTCGGCGGTCTCGTTGGTGGTGATGTGGCAGTAGGCGGCATCGGGCCCGATTGGCCACTCGGCCGCATCGGGTGTCGGCGCATCGCTGGTGCCGATGCGGATGATCCGGCCGTAGCGCGCCGCTTCGGCGGCCGCGCGGCGCGACCAGTGGCCGGTGTCGACATAGACGGCGCGGCCGCCTTCGCCCATCAGGTTCAGCGGCACCATGGCGAATTGGGCGCTGGCGCCGCCGTGCACGAAGAGCACGCGAAAATGCGCCGGGATGTCGAGCAGGCGGCGCAGGCGGGCGTCGACGTCGGCCTGCAGGGTTTTGTACTGCGGTGAGGTGAAGGGCAGGCTGAGGATCGAGCGCGCCTGCGCCGTGCCGTGGCAGGCCGCGGCGACAGCGTCGATCACCGTCGGTGGCAACGGGCCGCTGGCCGCGGAGAAACTGACTCCGCCGCCAGTGCATCGAGCCTCCCCCTCAACCGAACAGCGAGAGTCCATGGACACCGGCGGCCATGAAGAACAGCACGGGAATCGACAGCATGGTGTTGACCCGTGCGGACAGGAAGGTCATGCGCGAAGCGCGCAGCCGCGCGTCCAGCGGCGCGCGCACGAAGCCGAGCACGCGCTTCTGGTTGGGCCATAGCACCAGCCACAGGTTGGCGACCATGACCATGCCCAGCCACATGCCGATGCCCAGCGGCGCGAGACTGCCCTGCAGCGTGAGCGTGTCGAGCAGCCAGCCGCGATGCCACAGGATCAGCAGACCGCTGCCCAGCACCACCAGCGAGGCGTAGCGGAAGGTGCCGTGCTCACGCGCCAGCAGCGCCTGCTGGCGCGGGCTGTCGGGGTCGGCCAGATCGTCCGCCGTGAGCGGCGCGTAGCGCGGCCGATTGACCGCCGTGGCGTAGTTGTGGCCGACCCACACCAGCGCACCGAGCAGATGCGCCCAGCGGGCGAGAATCTCGAACAGGGTGCCGTCCATGCGCGTCCTCCTCAGGCGAGCGCGCGCAGCGCCAGCGCCAGCACCGCCGTCAGTGCGAAGCCACAGGCCACCGCCACCGGCGCCGGGTCGAGCAGCGTGAAACGGGCCGCCGCGGGGTTGGCGACTTCGGTTGCCGGCGTGGCGGCCGAGAGCGTCGCGGTCTCGGTGTGACTAGCCATCGGACTCGGCCTCCAGCAGCGTGCGCGCGGTGCGCTCGGTACGCATGAGCAGCGGCTTGAGCGTGCGCTGCGGGTCGTTGGCACGGGCCACGGCGTCGGTGATCAGGTGGTGCTCAGGCGACTTGGCGCAGGCCGGGTCGGTGTTGGACGCATCGCCGGTGAGCAGGAAGGCCTGACAGCGACAACCGCCGAAATCGGTTTCCTTCTCGTCGCAGGAGCGGCACGGCTGCGGCATCCACGAATCGCCACGGAATTTCTGGAAGCTGGGCGACTCGTGCCACAGCCAGGCGAGCGGCTTCTCGCGCACGGTGGGGAAGTCCAGTGTCTTGATCAGGCGCGCTTCCTGACAGGGCAGCGCGGCACCGTCCGGCGCGATGGTCAGGTGGATCGAGCCCCAGCCGTTCATGCACGCCTTGGGCCGCTCCTCGAAGTAGTCGGGGATGACGAAGTAGATGGTCATCTTGTCGCCGACACGTTCGCGCGCTTCCTGCACCGCTTTTTCGGCGCGTTCGAGCTGTTCGCGGCTGGGCAGCAGTTCTTCGCGGTTGAGCATCGCCCAGTTGTAGTACTGGATGTTGGCGAACTCGAGGTAGTCGACGCCGATGTCTTCGGCCAGTGCGAGGATCTCGGCGGTCTGGTCGGCGTTCTGGCGGAACACCGGCACGTTGAGCACCATCGGGAAACCGTAGGCCTTGATCATGCGGGCCACTTCGATCTTGAGGTCGAAGGTGCGCGCGCCCACCAGGGTGTCGGTCAGCTCGCGGTCGCTCGATTGCAAGGAGAGCTGGATCTGGTTGAGCCCGGCTTCCTTGAGCGCCTTCAGCCGCGTCTCGTTGAGACCGACGCCGGAGGTGATCAGGTTGGTGTAGTAGCCCAGCCGGCTCGCTTCGCCGACCAGTTCTTCGAGGTCGTCGCGCAGCATCGGCTCGCCGCCGGTGAAACCCAACTGCAGCGCACCCAGTTCGCGGCCTTCGCGCAGCACGCGCTTCCACTCGTCGGTGGACAGCTCGTTGTCGTGGCAGCCTTCGTAGTCGACCGGGTTGCTGCACCACGGGCACTTGAGCGGGCAGCGGTAAGTCAGTTCCACCACCAGCCACAAGGGCTGGCCTTTGCCGTCAAGCCTGACGACGGATCCATCCTTTGGCACGGAATACCTCCAGAAACTTGTAGACGCCGTCGGCGATGGATTGCTTGTCGCCTTCGAACAGATTTTGCAACTCGCCCACCATCGCCTCGACGGTGCGCTGGCCGTCGCAGCGCTTGATGATCTCGCTGGCGGTGTCGTTGAGCTTGACGATGCCTTCCGGGTAGAGCAGCACATGGGCCTGCTGCGTCTCCTCCCAGCGGAACAGGTACATCGGGTTGATCTCGAAACGGTCCTGCGCCTCGGGCAGGGTCACTTCGCTCATTGTTCTATCTCCTCCTGCGACGCGGGGACGGGATGCCGCCCCCGCTGCCTTCGCGGTGTCCACCCGAAACGGCTGGGCGGTCCTGCGACACGGCTTAGCGCACGTAAACGTAGGCCGTGACTTCGAAGCCGAGACGGATGTCGCAGTAGGCGGGATCAGTCCATTGCATGGTGTTGCTCCTCAATAACTTGGTGTAGTGAAAAGGTGGACCGGCAGACATGCCATGTCCATTGACAGTATTGCGATCGTCGTGGCGCGCGGCATCCGTAGCAAAACGAGGTTTGCATCGTGACGATCACGAGATTCGTGACGCGAAAATCATGATTTTTGCGTGCGTGCGGCGAACTTGATTCGAGACAAGGATTTGGCGCTCGGTGGTGTGGCAGCGTGCGAAGGTTTTGCGTGCTGATCAGGTGGCGAGTGGTCGCTTCACCGGCACATCGATCGGTGGAATGTCCTGCGATCGGGGAATTCCCCGATCAAGAACTTCGCGTGTGTGTCGCTAAACTGTGTCGAGATCGACACCGCAGCCACCGCTTCCCCTCTAGGAGACCGATTCATGAAATCCATTCTTGCCGCGACCCGCGTGCTTCGCAGCCTCTCGTTTGCGCTCTTGCTCGGCGTGTCTGGCGCGGTGATGGCGCAAGAGACGATCAAGATCGGGCTGTCGGGCCCATTCAGCGGTGGTAGCGCGCCCATGGGCAACAGCATGCGGCTGGGTATCCGCATGGCGGTCGATGAAATCAACACCTATGTCGGCGGTGTACTCGGGCGCAAGATCGAACTGGTGGAACGGGACGATCAATCCAATCCCGAACGTGGCAAGCAAATCGCCAAGGAATTGATCGAACAGGAAAAAGTGGTCACCACGGTCGGCATCGTCAACACCGGGGTGGGGCTGGCCACGATCGATACCTACCAGTCGGCCGGTGTGCCGCTGATGGTGGCGGTCTCCACCGGATCGGCGTTGAGTCAGCGCTACGCGCCGCCCAAGGCAGACAAGAATTTCGTCTTCCGCATGTCGCCGCGCACCGGCGTGAGCAACAGCTTTCTTGCGCGTTTTCTGGTGAAGAAGAAAGGTGTGCGGCGTATCGCCATTCTGGCGGACGACACCGGCTATGGCGAAGCGGAAATGAGCGACTTGACCAAGGCGCTCGCCAGCCTGGACGTCAAGCCATTGGCGGTCGAGCGTTTTTCCATTGGCGATCGGGACATGCGCACGCAACTTGAGAAGGTGCGCAAGGCCGGCGCCGAGGTGGTGGTGATGTTCGGCATCGGTCCCGAGCTGGCGGCCATTGCGCGCAACCGGGCGGAGATGGGCTGGAAGGTGCCGATGTACGCCAGTTGGACGGTCTCGATGCGCAACTTCCTCGATCAGGCCGGCGACGCCGGCAATGGCGTGATGACCGTGCAGTCCTTCATCCCGGGGAGCCAGAATTCGCGTCACCGTACTTTCGTCAGCGAGTTCACGCAACGCTATGGCGACGCCTCGATGGAGTCGGCAATGTCGGCGGCACAGGGCTACGACGCCATGCGCGTGTTGTTCAATGCCTTGTCCCGGGCCAATAGCGAAGACGGCGACGCGATCCGCCGCTCGCTGGAGAATCTCGATCGCGGCGTGGAAGGCGTCATTACCACCTATTTCCGGCCCTTTACGCCGGAGGATCACGACGCCATCACCGAGAACATGCTGGTACTCGGTGTCGTGCAAGACGGCGCCATCAAGTACGCCTTCGAAGAAGACGCCAAACGCAGTTTCTCCGTGCGCCACAAGCAGGTTGATACGCCCGCAAAGTGAGTTGGCGGGGCCGTTGTTTTCGCGGCGGAAGTGGCTATAATCGCGCCGCCGGATCTGAGTGAACAGGCCCTAATTCAACGCGCCACCGATGAAAGGTGGCGTCGTCCAGCAGCCGCGCCGCGTCATCGATTCGGTGGTATTCGCCAGGGTGGCGAATGCCGGCGAATCTTGCGTGTGTTGGACATGACAGACCCCAATCCGTGTTTGGCGTGCGGCCTTTGCTGCACGCATTTTCGCGTCTCCTTCTACTGGGCGGAGGGCGACGACGCCCCGGGCGGCTTCGTGCCCGCCGACATGACCGAGAAGGTCAACGATTTCTACCGATGCATGAAGGGCAGCAACCAGCTGCCGCGTCGCTGCAGCGCTCTGGCGGGTACCGTCGGCGAAGCGGTGGCGTGCACCATCTACGAAAATCGTCCGACGCCGTGTCGGGAATTCCTCACCTATCTCGAGAACGGCGAACCCAATCCGAAGTGCAACGAGTTGCGCGTTGCGGCCGACCTGTTGCCGCTGACCTGGCAGATCCTGCCGAGCGCCGCCTGAGTCTGTTCCCGTGCCTCGGCGGTCGTGCCGAAAGCGAATCGAAAGCGCGCTCGCCTAAGTTGCTGACCTGACATCCCACACAAAGGAGACAGGTCATGCAAATCACAGGCATGTTGTACGGTGCCCGGCTGCTCGAGTTCGTCGGCTTTCCGTCCGCCGAGGTGCTGGGGCCGGATGCCAGCGAGGAGCAGATCAGTGCGCTCATCGACAAGCACGGCTCGGTGTTCGTCAAGCCGCTGTTCAAGGGCGGTGTCGGCAAGAAGGGAAAATCCGGCCTGATCGGGCGCGCCAGCGACCTGAAGATGGTTATCGCTTTGGCTGCCGACAGTACGCAGCATCTCAGGGGGGGCTTTCGATTCGCTTTCGAGGTATAGGTCATCAGAACTTGTGGCACATGCCGACCGCGAACAAGCGGGCGTTGTCGCCGGTGCTCAGGCCGGTCAGTCGCTCGTGGTTGTAGGACGCCTTGCTGCCGTTATCGAGCAGGTGTACACCGCCGTACAGCGTGGTGCGCTTGGACAGACCGTAGTAGTAGCCGGCTGCCCAGCCGGAGGCGTCCTTGTCGCCGTTCTTCTTCGACTGGTCGAGGCGGGCGTAGCTCAGGCGAACCGTGCCCGCGCCGACGGGGATACGCGCACCGAGCGACCACACGTTGTCGCGGCCCGCGTTGTCCTGCTTCTTGGTGACCAGGGTGCCCATGAGTTCGACCGTGTCGAAGTCATAGCGCAGGCCGAGCGCGGTTTCGTTCAGGTCTTCCTTCGGCCGCGTGGCGCCCACGTTGTTCACGTGGTGATGCAGCAGCGTCGAGCGTAGCGGACCGTCGGCGTATTCGGCCGCCAAGGCGAACTTGTGCTCCTTGGGGCCGCTGGCCTGCTCGCCCAGGCTGAAGGCCGTGCGCAGGGTGACGGGGCCGAACTTGGGTGAGATGTAGGACAGACCGTTTTCAAAGGTGTCGTCCACCTTGGTCGAAAAAACCGCCGTCGTTGAGCATGTTGGAACGTGGTTCGAGCAGCCCCGAATTCGAGAGGCCGGAAAAGTCGACGTTGAAATCGTCCGCCGGGCTGTACACGTAGCCACCGATCAGCGTGCCCCAGTGTCCCTGGAGGCCGACGAAAGACTGACGGGAACCGTTGATGCCCAAATTGCGGTCGATCTTCAACGAGCCGAATTCCATCGTGTAGATTGCCTTGAGTCCGTTGCCCAGATCTTCCCCACCGCGAAAGCCCAGGCGAGAGCCGCTGATGCCGCCCGGATCGACAACGCTGATGCCATTGGCGCTGCCCCCCGACATCGATGCCGCGTAGATGTCCATGACCCCGTAGATGGTCACGTTGGATTGCGCCGTGGCGCTCACGCAGAAGCCGCCGATGAGTACGCCGAGCATGGTTTTCTTGAACATGGATGGTCCCCTTTCGATGATGTGGTTTTGTCGGTCATCGCGATGGCGCTGGCATACGCCGGTTGGGGTAGCCCGCAGCGCAATGACGGGGGGCAGTGTCGGAATGCTCCCTTTCAGTCCGCTTTCTGTGGGTGGGGCGTGTTGTCCCGAAAAATCATTGGGTTGATGCTGGCTTGAGGCGAATTCCGGAAGGCGAAATTCAATGCATATGTAATCTTCTGTGCCCCAATGTCGGTGTGCGCTAGTAGCGTATTCGGGTAGTCGAAAAGGGTTTGTGCGGTGCGGTTGTATGGGGGGCTGAAATGTCCAGATTCATGAATTCAAATGGAGATGTCGGCGATTGCTGCGTACGCACATGCCGGGTGAGGAGGATGATGGCGCCTCGGTGACCGCGTGTGGCCACTGTCGGGCGTGCTCAACACGAGTCGACGATGCGCCTCGCGCGCGTCAGGTCACGCTCGTTGACACACCCATTGCGGGCGAAAAAAATATTTTCCGGTTGCGCCTTCGCGCGCAAATGTCACCGGACCGGCGGGCGCCTTGGCGGCGTTTGCCCGGCGATATCAGTCCGGATGGTCGGGCGACGGCAGGGTCACGGCGCGCAGGGCACTCATCGGACCAGCCGCGCTCAGTGCTGCCAGGCGGCCCCGATTCTTGACGAACAGGGAGCCGGCAAAGCCCAACGCGTTGATGGACATGTGCTCCCAGTGCTCCGCGCCTCGGGGAATGAGCCACATCCATTGCCGCGTCAGCAGCAGGTTGTAGGGGGGCGTTTCGTTGTCGCTGGCTTGCCATCCGGTGATCGGCAGCAAGCGCAGGTAGCGGGCGGCCAGCGTGTCGCCAGCGTCGTCATGCGCCCATAGGTGATCATCCAGTGGTGTGAAGGCGTTGGCGAAGTCGAAGGCGTCGCGGTGTGTGATCAGCGCTTCGGGCAGGCAGGCGGCCAAGGGCGGCAGATCCGGAATCCACTGCAGATGCTTGTGCGCTTGGCTGGCGCCGGCCGCCTCGCCGCCGTTGTAAAAGCCCAATCCGCCGTTATGTGCCATGAGCTGAGCAAGCGCGGAAAAATCGCCAGCGTTGAGCGGCGTGGTTTGCGCTTCGTACTCGCGTGTCACGATCAGCAGGTGCCGATCCATGACCGGGTATTTGTTGAGTAGCAGGCGGTGATGGGGGGGAAGCGGACCGAGCGTGAGCGCGGCTTCGGGCGATTCGAACGGGTTGGTGCTCGCGCTTCGCCCCGGTTTGTGGTGGCGCGGGTTGACTGCCGATGTCGCGATCCATTTGACGATGAACGGGAGCCCTTCGTCTTGCAGGAGAATGTGGTCCGTTTCTATCGGTTGCAGTGCTCCGCTGGACAGGGCAGCGTCGCTGATGCGGTCAATACGGTCCGGATCGATGAGTGCGTTTGTGCGCATGATGATAGGGTGACTGGTGTGTGACGACCCCTCCAGATTTGTTCGAATCGGTCGTTACCATGAACATGGCGCGAAGACTCTCGGCGCCGCGGAGGATGAAAGCATGCGTGTGTTGATTGTGGATGATGTCACGGCGAACCGGCGATTGCCCGAAGTGGTGTTGCGGCGGGCGGGGCACGAGGTGTGCAGTGTCGATTGCGGCGAAGCGGCGATCGAGGCGATGGATGGTGCGCATTTCGATGTCGTTCTGCTCGATCTGACCATGCCCGGGCTCACGGGATTGGATGTTTGTCGGCATTGGCGTGAAGTGCAATCGAGACAGGATGTGCGGATCGTTGCCTATACCGCCTACGTCAGCGAAGGTGAATGGGACAGCATTCTGTCGGTCGGCTTCGATCATCTCGTCACGAAACCGGCTTCGCCCGCGGACATCCTGCGTGCCGTGCGGCATTCGGGCGAAGATGCCGCGTCAGAGGCCTGGTGCGCGCCATCGGGCGATGCGTTCCCAGATCAAGCCGCCCGGTAGTTCATTCCCCGTCACCACGTAGGTGAGCGTGTGCGCGTTCTCCAGCGTGAGCGACAACGCTTGTCGCGCGCCACGTCGTCCGGCAAACAAGATCTCGTCGCCCGCGCGCAATTGAGTTGTTGGGGGCGGATCGATCAGCGGCTCTCCATCTTCCCGCTTCAGGTAGAGCGCTTCGGCCTCCAGCGGCAAGTCGCGGTTGTGCGGGTCGCGTGTCAGTTCCCCGAGCGTCAAGCCTTGCGCGCTGGTGGTCAGGTGCCGGTGCAGCGCAGGTGACGTGGGCGGGTCGATGCAGACGCTCCAGACGGTTGGTGTCTCCCAGCCAAAACGGCCGGTCAGACGACCCAGGAGTTGCGCAGACCATTCGTCTTCATGCGTGCGAACTTCCGTGAGAAAGGCTTCGAGGAGCGGGGTGGTGAGCACGGCGAGACATTCGTTGGCGATGATCTGGCTCGGGATGACCGTCAGGTTGGCGTCAAAGGCCTTGAACAGATCGTAATTGCCGTAGTGATTCATGCGCAGGATGACGAACAGCTCGGGGTTCAGTTCGCGCGCGGTCATGACAATGGAGAGGTTGTCCATGTCGTTGCCGGTACTGGCGACGATACCGGCCGCCTGATCGATGTTGGCGCGCTCGAGAATCGCGGCGCCAGTGCCGTCGCCGCGTATGCGTCGGTGCTTGTCGTGATCGGCATGCTCACGGTCGATGATCGTGACCGGGACGGACTCGCGGTCGAACGCGTCGACCAGAATGCGGCCGAAATCCCCGTAGCCACACAACACCCACTTTCCATTGGGCGGATCACGGTGGCGTGCTACCGGCGAGCCCGGCAGGCCCGTGAGCCAGGTGAGCAGATGGTAGGCGTTCGGCGCATGCAGCGCCTGTGCCAGGTACTCGGCGAATTTCTCGTATGGGTTGATGATGTGCCGTGTGCCGAACGACGCCATGTTCGTTGCGATGTCGGCGGATTCCGCCCGACACAGCGCTGGCGTGCCAGGCGCAAGCAGGCGCGTCGAAATGGCAATGGCCAGGTTGGCGTGGTCGTCGTTGGTCAGCGCCAGGACGCCCTGGCAATGCGGGCTGCCCAATCCAGCCATGCGCAGTCTGGCGGGGCTGCTGGCATCGGAGGAGAGAACGGGGACGTCGGCGACGTAGTTGTGCAGGTCGACTTCGCCAACGCGCTGGGGGCTGGTTTCGAGCACCACCGCACGCACGCCCATCCGGTCGAGTGCGCGGCACACCAGGCGGCCGGTTTCACCGTAGCCGCACACCAGATAGAAAGGCTCGCGAATGCGTGACACCGTGCGTGCGAAACGCTCGGTGTCGATCGCGCTCTGAAACGTCTTGTCCTGCAGCAGGGCGAACAGCGAACCCAGAGAGTAAGCCCAGCCGATCACCGCCAGATAAATACAGATCAGCACCCACAGCCGCTGTTCATCGGAGAACGTTGCCGGGATCTCGCCGAAACCGATGGTAGTTGCGGTGTAGCTGATGAAGTAGAAAGCGTGAAAGAAGCTCATGTAGCTGCCGTCTTCGCCCGGCACCAGCGTGAGCCCGAGTACCGACACCGCGTAGATGACGATCAGCGTGATCAGCGGCGCCCGCAGGCGCCGCATGGCGAGAAACAGCGTGCTGTGATGCGCCGCGTCTTTCATCGACGCTGCATGATGGTTTCGGAGATGAGGATGATGACCGAGACGACGTTGGCCAGCATGGCGCCGCCCGACAGAGAAACGACTTTCGCCGTGATGTCCGGCGACATGCCCACAGCGGCGATATGCACGCCGTAGCCCCACACCATGGCCGCCGCGATCAATTGCAGGTCGGCCACCAGCGACGTCGACAAGTGGACCGCGCCAATCTGTGTGCGATCGCCGAACTTGAGCACGGTGGCGATGAAGTTGACGACAATGGCCGCGAACAACTCGTAGATGTCGTGGTGGGCCGGATTGTCCAGATCGCCCACGAAAAAACCGAAATTGAGCGTGGCGGCCAGCACGATGAAGAAGCCGAAGATGACCTTTTCGAGATTCATGCGCGGGTGATCCCTGTCGTCATGGAAGATGACTGATTATAAGGGGGTGTCGGACGCCTGTCAGTCCGCCTGGATGTCGCCATCCACGTAAAACCAGTGACCGTCTTCACGCACAAAACGGCTGAGCTCGTGCAGCCGCTGCGCCCGGCCGCCGACCCGGTACCGGGCCACGAACTCGACCATGGCGGTATCGGCACCGGTCGATTCGGCGCGCTTCACCGTCAGCCCGATCCAGCGTGGATTGTCGTCGAGCGACAGATTTTCCGGCCGGGTCGTCGCGTGCCAGGTGGCGTTCAGGTAGTCGAGTGCACCGGTGGCGTAGGCGCTGTAGCGCGAACGCATGAGCGACTCGGCATCGGGGGCGAGGCGTTCGCCCGCGATGAAGGGGGCGCAGCAGGTGGCGAAGGCGGCGGGGCGACCACACGGGCAGGGGAGGCGTTTTGGGGGTTTGTTGTTCATGGGGGATGGTCGGTGTCGGCGCGGTGGTGGCTGTCCATTTTTCGGGCGGTGCCCGACCTACAGGCGGTGTGGGCAGGCACGGGGGCCTGCCCCTACACGGCCGGGTTTTTGCGGTCCATTGCCCATGGACGATTGTCGCCGGCGATTTCGATCTTTCGCGTTGCAGTGACCGGAGGCGTCACGGAACGCCGACCGGCCATCCGCCGCCGCGTTGTCACCCGTTCTTGATCCGTGACACCAATGCTTCGGTGAACGCTTTGGTATTGGCGCTGCCGCCGAGGTCGCCGGTGCGCACCTTGTCGACGTTGAGTGTGGCGTCGATCGCTTCGCGCAGGCGGGTGCCTTTGTCGAGCAGGCCGACGTGGTCGAGCATGAGGGCGGCGGCGAGCATGAGGGCGATGGGGTTGGCGACGCCCTTGCCGGCGATGTCGGGGGCGGAGCCGTGCACGGCTTCGAAGATGGCGGCGTGTTCGCCGATGTTGGCGCCGGGGGCCATGCCGAGGCCGCCGACCAGGCCGGCGATGAGGTCGGAGAGGATGTCGCCGAACAGGTTGGTGGTGACCAGCATGTCGAACTGCCAGGGGTTCATCACCAGCTTCATGGCGCAAGCGTCGATGATGACGTCGTTGCAGTCGAACTTGCCCTCATAGCGCTCAGCGTACATCTCACGGCCGGTCTCGAGGAAGATGCCGGTGAGCGCCTTCATGATGTTGGCCTTGTGCACGATGCTGACCTGCTTGCGGCCCTTGGCGACGGCGTAGTCGAAGGCGAATTCGAGGATGTGGCGCGAGCCCTGGCGGGTGTTGACGCCGGTGGCGATGGCGACCGCATGCGGGTCGCCCTCGATGGGGATGAAGTGCTCGTAGCCCATGTACAGGCCTTCGAGGTTTTCGCGCACGAGCACCAGATCGATGTTGTCATAGCGCCCGCCGGGGATGAGGGTGCGCACCGGGCGCACGTTGGCGAACAGCTTGAACTCTTCGCGCAGGCGCACGTTGGAGGAACGGTAGCCGCCGCCCACCGGGGTCTCCAGCGGCCCCTTGAGGGCCAGGTGGGTGCGATGGATGCTTTCCAGCGCTGCCGGGGGCAGCGGATCGCCTGCCGTGGTGACGCCGGCCATGCCGGCCGCCTGGGTGTCCCACTCGAAGGGGGCGTCGAGCGCGTCGAGCGCGGCGAGCGTCGCGTCCATGATCTCCGGGCCGATGCCATCGCCGGGAATCAGGGTTGCTGGAATGGGGGCTTGCGTGGTCATGAGCGGAATCCTGCGTGGGTGAAAAGGGGTGCCAGCCATCAATTTGCTTGTCCTTGCGCGTGGATGCAAGTGTCTTGATCAAGTATCGAGCGAGAAAATCGCGCTTCCGCGGGGTGCGCAGAGGTCAGGCGTTTTCGCAAAACGCGGGGCCAGTTGCCATGGCGAGGAAACGATGTTGGTCGGTTTCTTTGCCGCGCTCGTCGTCGCAATCGTACAGGCGCCATGGCCGTGTTTTTGTGCAGCGCGTTAGTGATGATGAGTAGTCCGCCTGCGTGCAATGGTCTACAACGAGGTCGACGGGGACGAGCGATTCGCGCATGCGTCCGCGTATTTTCAGGAACGTGCTGTATCGGCCGCGGGGTATCGATATGGGCTGATCGGACGGCCGGTCGGGGCTGAAATCAGTGGCTGTGACCCGCAGGGGCGTGAAGGTGAGCGTTTTGCAGCGTTCTGTTTTGCGACGGGGTTTTGTGATCGGGATGTGCCCCGAGGGGTGTCGCGTCGTGGCGCAACAGGCGTAGAATTGCTGCAAGTGCGTAAGACGCGCGTAAGCCTCATCAGTCACGCTGTTGTTCTGAGTCTTATAAAAGACATATGAGTCTTATAAAAGATATATAATTGAATCCGTTTGCCCCGGGCGTGCCCGGGGTGTCCGAGCTACCGTGTAACAGGAAGGATGTCATCGTGCTAGAAGCCTATCGAAAGCATGCTGCCGAGCGAGAAGCGCTTGGTATTCCCGCGCTGCCGCTGGACAAGCAGCAGACGACCGAACTGGTCGAACTTCTCAAGAATCCCCCCGCAGGTGAAGAAGCCTTCCTGGTTGAACTCCTGACTTACCGTGTGCCGGCCGGCGTTGACGACGCCGCCAAGGTGAAGGCGGAATTCCTCGCCAAGCTGGCCAAGGGCGAAGAGACCTGTGCGCTGGTCGATCGTGCCAAGGCCACCGAACTGCTGGGTACCATGCTCGGCGGTTTCAACATCAAGCCGATGATCGATGTGCTGGACGACGCCGAAGTGGGTGGCATCGCCGCCGAGGGTCTGAAAAAGACCCTGCTGATGTTCGACTATTTCCACGACGTCAAGGAACTGGCGGAAAAGGGTAGCGCCAACGCCAAGGCCGTGATGCAGTCCTGGGCCGACGCCGAGTGGTTCACCAGCCGCCCGGAAGTGCCGGCCTCGATGAAGGTCTCGATCTTCAAGGTCACCGGCGAGACCAACACCGACGACCTGTCGCCGGCGCCGGACGCCTGGTCCCGCCCCGACATCCCGCTGCACGCGCTGGCCATGCTGAAGAACCCGCGTGACGGCATCACGCCGGAAGAAGCCGGTGTGCGTGGTCCGGTCCAGTTCCTCGAAGACCTGCGTGCCAAGGGCAATCTGGTCGCCTACGTCGGTGACGTGGTCGGTACCGGTTCCTCGCGCAAGTCGGCCACCAACTCGGTGCTGTGGTTCACCGGCGAAGACATTCCCTTCGTGCCGAACAAGCGCTTCGGTGGCGTGTGCCTGGGCTCCAAGATCGCCCCGATCTTCTTCAACACCATGGAAGATGCCGGTGCGCTGCCGATCGAAATCGACGTGTCGTCGATGGACATGGGCGACGAGGTCGAGCTGAAGGTTGATCAGGCCACGGCCGTGGTCACCGCCTTCAAGAATGGCGAAAAGATTGCCGAAGCGCCGCTCAAGACCCCGGTCATTCTCGACGAAGTGCGCGCCGGTGGCCGCATTCCGCTGATCATCGGTCGTGGCCTCACCGCCAAGGCGCGCGAAGCGCTGGGTCTGCCGGTGTCCACGATGTTCCGCCTGCCGCAAGACCCGGCCGATTCCGGCAAGGGCTTCTCGCTGGCGCAGAAGATGGTCGGCCGCGCCTGCGGCCTACCGGAAGGCAAGGGCATCCGTCCGGGCACCTACTGCGAGCCGAAGATGACTACCGTCGGTTCCCAGGACACCACCGGCCCGATGACCCGCGACGAGCTGAAGGATCTGGCTTGCCTGGGCTTCTCCGCCGACCTGGTGATGCAGTCCTTCTGCCACACCGCCGCCTATCCGAAGCTGGTCGACGTGCGCATGCACCGCGAACTGCCGTCCTTCATCTCCACCCGTGGCGGCGTTGCGCTGCGTCCGGGCGACGGCGTGATTCACTCCTGGCTCAACCGCCTGCTGCTGCCCGATACCGTCGGTACCGGTGGCGACTCGCACACCCGCTTCCCGATCGGCATCTCCTTCCCGGCCGGTTCCGGTCTGGTGGCCTTCGCGGCCGCCACCGGCGTGATGCCGCTGGACATGCCCGAATCCGTGCTGGTGCGCTTCAAGGGCAAGATGGAGCCGGGCGTCACCCTGCGTGATCTGGTCAATGCCATCCCGCTGTACGCCATCAAGCAAGGCCTGCTGACGGTCGAGAAGAAGGGCAAGAAGAACATCTTCTCCGGCCGCATTCTCGAAATCGAAGGTCTGCCGGACCTCAAGGTCGAGCAGGCATTCGAGCTCTCCGATGCCTCCGCCGAGCGTTCCGCCGCCGGTTGTACCGTGCATCTGGACAAGGCCCCGATCGTCGAGTACATGAACTCGAACATCACGCTCATGAAGTGGATGATCGCCAACGGCTACCAGGATGCCCGCACCCTGGGCCGTCGCATCAAGGCCATGGAAGCATGGATCGCCAACGGCGAACTGCTCAAGGGCGACGCCGATGCCGAATACGCTGCCGTGATCGAAATCGATCTGGCCGACATCAAGGAGCCGATCGTCGCCTGCCCGAACGACCCGGACGACGTCAAGACGCTGTCCGAAGTTGCCGGCGCCAAGATCGACGAAGTGTTCATCGGCTCGTGCATGACCAACATCGGTCACTTCCGTGCCGCCGGCAAGGTGCTCGAAGGCAAGAGCGACATTCCGACCCGCCTGTGGATCGCCCCGCCGACCAAGATGGACGCCATGATCCTCAACGAGGAAGGCTACTACTCGGTGCTTGGCAAATCCGGCGCGCGCATGGAAATGCCGGGCTGCTCGCTGTGCATGGGTAACCAGGCGCAGATCCGCAAGGGTTCGACCGCCATGTCGACCTCCACGCGTAACTTCCCGAACCGTCTCGGTATCGACACCCAGGTGTATCTGGGCTCCGCCGAACTGGCCGCCGTGTGTGCGCTGATGGGCAAGATTCCGACCACGTCCGAGTACATGAACCAGGTTCAGGCACTCAACAGCAAGGCCGGTGAAGTCTATCGCTACATGAACTTCGACCAGATCGCCGAGTTCAAGGAAGTGGCCGACACCGTCGAAGTCTGATCGACCTCGACCTGTCGCGAAGAACCCCGCCAGCGATGGCGGGGTTTTTT
>JBNKNO010000028.1:0-41969 GCA_050293885.1 Rhodocyclaceae bacterium
TGTAGACGGTAGCGCATCGGCAAGAGTTCCGCCAGCGTGCGCGACCACTGAAAAAACAGTCGGCCACAATGACAAAAGCCGCCCAAAGGCGGCTCTTGTGGTCCCGAAACGATTAACGCTTCGAGAATTGCTTCCGGCGACGAGCCTTGTGGAAGCCGACTTTCTTACGTTCGACTTCACGTGCATCGCGCGTCACGAAACCAGCGCGGCGAAGATCACCCTTCAACTCGGGGTTGTAGTCGATCAGCGCACGCGTGATGCCGTGACGAACCGCACCGGCCTGACCCGATTCACCACCGCCATCGACATTCACCATGATGTCGAAAGTGGTTTCGTTGCTCGTCAGAACCAGCGGCTGGCGCACAATCATGCGGCCCGTTTCACGGGAGAAGAATTGGTCTACCGGCTTGCCGTTGACAACAATGTTGCCACTGCCAGCCTTGATGAAAACACGCGCCACCGCACTCTTGCGACGCCCCGTGCCGTAGTTATAGGTCACAGCCATTTGGAGGCTCCTGCTTAGATCTCGAGAACTTGCGGCTGCTGAGCCGTATGCGGATGCTCCGCACCGGCGTAGCACTTCAGCTTCTTCAGCATGGCGTAGCCAAGCGGCCCTTTGGGCAGCATGCCCTTGACGGCCAGCTCGAGCACGCGGGAAGGCTTGCTTTGCTGCAACTTCGTGAAGTTGGTTTCACGGATACCGCCCGGATAACCGGTGTGGCTGTAGTACTTCTTGTCCTGTGCTTTGGCACCCGTTACGCGAAGCTTGTCGACATTGACGACGACAATGAAATCACCCGTATCAACGTGCGGGGTGAAAATCGGCTTGTGCTTACCGCGCAGACGACGAGCCACCTCAGCGGCAACTCGGCCAAGCACCTTATCCGTCGCATCGACGACGTACCAGCCCCGCTGAACTTCATGCGGCTTGGCAGAGAAGGTTTTCATGATTGTTCCTTGATTTTCCGTACCGGCCTTCAGTCGCGACGGCCACCGAATAGAAAGCCGCTGACTTTAATTGATTGCACCCCAGGAAGTCAAACGTTTTCGACACGCCGGCGGAGTGGACAAAAAAAACGCAGCCGGCTGGCTGCGTTAAATCCACACCAAAGGAGGAGGGTGGAGGAGACAATCCTGGAGCAATTCAACAAGAGCGAATCACTCGCGACGGTTTGAATTATGCGCACCCACCGCCTCTAAATCAAGCATTTTTTGTGCGCCGCACCACAAATGTTTTAATCTAAAAATAAAATGTATTTATGAATACGCATCATACTGATTAACCTATGTTTTTCCAATTTTTCACAATGCGTTTACGCAGCACTCCCGCCACATAAACTATGACATACACGTACCAATGCGGCACTGCAAGACCCACTACTGGACACGAGGTACAATGTGGCACCGCCGCCCACCCCCAAGAGGCGGTCAGTCAATGGAGGCAGCAGCATGGAATGTGTCGTGAAGTGGGTCGAGGGTATGGGTTTCATTGCCGAGACCGGCAGCGGCCACACGGTGACGATGGATGGCGCGCCTGAGGCGGGTGGACGCAACCTCGCCCCTCGCCCCATGGAGATGATGCTTGCCGGCGCAGGTGGCTGCACGGCGTACGACGTGGTGCTGATTCTGAAGCGCGGTCGCCACCAAGTCTCGGATTGCGAGGTCAAGGTTTCTGCCGAGCGGGCAGACACCGAACCCAAGGTGTTCACCAAGCTGCACTATCACTACATCGTCAAAGGCCAGGCGCTGAAGGCGGCTGCGGTAGAGCGCGCGGTGAAGTTATCTGCGGAAAAGTATTGCTCTGCCTCGATCATGCTGGGCAAGACGGCGTCGGTGAGCCACTCGTTCGAAGTCGTCGACGTCGCCGTCGACTGATCTCCAGCGGGGGGCTTGCGGGCAAACGGTCAGACCCAATAGGCTAGGCGCGTCATCACACCAGATGCCCCGCGCATGGCCCTCTGCACCAAGGAAGGCAAGGGGTGACCACCCAATTCGGTCGCCAGTTTTGCATGCGCCACTTCATCAACGATCATCTGATCGACAATGGCCCGTGACTTGATGTCACTTTCAGGCAAGGTCTGCAGGTGTGATTTGAGGTGCGACTCGACCTGACGTTCGGTTTCGGCGAGAAAGCCAAGATTCCACCGATCACCCGCTCTGCCAGCCAACACGCCAATGGCCAGTGCGCCGCTATACCAGAGCGGGTTGAGCAGGCTCTTGCGCCCCCCGAGCTGGCGAATACGGCTTTCCGTCCACGCCAGATGCTCGGTTTCTTCATCAGCGGCGTGCTCAAGCGCTTTCTTGACACGCTCATCGCGCGAAACGATCGACTGCCCCTGATACAGGGCCTGCGCACATACCTCACCCACATGATTGACTCGCATCAACGCGGCCGCATGACGACGCTCGGGGTCACTCAAGTCGTTTTCGGGCAGGCTCTCGCCCGGAATCGGACGCGATGACATCGCCGGCGCGAAAACGGTTTTCAACGCGCGGTCGAACTGGATGATCAAGGAATCAATCACGGGCACTCCTGTGATTCAGTATGTCGGCTCGACAGGCGGATAGCGCAGATTCTTGATGACGCGCTCGGGCGCCATGGGAAAGCCGTCTTTGCACAACACCGTGTTGTACAGCTCGCTTCGCAGATGCTTGTAGTGCCCCAAGGGAATCGGCCGCCAGGGGCTACGCTTGGGCTCAACCCACCGGCCACCATTTTCGATACCGTACAAGCGGTATTCCGCGGTATTGCAACGGATGCCTTCGTAGGTCACGGTCTCGTTGCCGCCTTGGTGCCGGGTCACGAGGGTCAGTCGCGTCACACCGTCCGTGCCAACCTTGAGGCTATCGGGGTCGAAGAAGTAACGGTTGCGAGACGCATCCGGCACTTCAAGCGCGAACAGCTTGCCGGCATCCGGCATGGGCGGAAGCGGGGCCTTGCCTTCGACCCACTGCGGCCCTTCTTCGAAGGATTCGTCCGGCGTCACGGCAGGGTCGTCAAAGATTGCGCCCGCACACGCGAGGTTGCCCGACAAGAACAACGCAACGCCGCCTGCGCGAAGTACGCCAACCGCCACTGATTTCATTGATCACTCCATCACGGGAACACGCCACATGCGCGTCCCTGCCCGCATGTTAACAAATCAGAGCGATTTGCCACGTGCGGGCAACGACGAATGCGGACGGCGAGAAAACAGGTGCCAGCGTGTCTCAGGCCACCGCGTCGCTGGGCGGCACCTTGCCCTGTCGCCGTGAGCGCTGCAAGAATCCGAACAACTCCTTGAGCGCTTGCTGATACACCCCGCGTTTGAAGTCGATGACGGAATCGAGCGGCACCCAGTACTCGCTCCAACGCCACGCGTCGAATTCCGGGTGGCTGGACGCACGCAACGACACATCACAGTCGCGCCCGACAAGGCGCAGCAGGAACCATATCTGTTTTTGCCCGCGATAAGTATCTCTCCACTGGCGTTTGATCCAGTGCTTGGGCACCTCATACCTGAGCCAGCTACGGGTGCGCCCGAGTATCTTCACGTGCTCGGGACGCAGCCCCACTTCTTCGTGGAGTTCGCGATACATGGCCTGCTCGGGCGATTCACCGTGCTTGATGCCACCTTGTGGAAACTGCCAGGCGTGTTCCCGTATCCGCTTACCCCAAAACACCTCGTTGCGCTGGTTGACCAGGATGATGCCGACGTTCGGGCGGTAGCCTTCACGATCGAGCATGATTGAACCTTTAATTGTCTGAACTGCTGTAGATTTTTCCACACTTCGCCGGTGTTGGAAAGCTGGCACGCACCACCGTGGCGCAAATGCGTGAGCACCAATACAGCTGCGCTAGAATGCTGGGTTTGAATCAACTCTTTCTGGATTGGACGACTCGCCATGCGCGCCTCGCAATACTTCATCTCCACGCTCAAGGAAGCCCCTTCGGATGCCGAAGTGGTCAGTCAGAAGCTCATGCTGCGGGCTGGCCTCATCAAGAAGGTGGCTGCGGGTATCTATAGCTACATGCCGATCGGCTTGCGCGCGATCCAGAAGGTGGAAACGATCATTCGCGAGGAGATGAACAAGGCCGGCGCGCTGGAACTCAGCATGCCGCTGGTGCAGCCTGCGGAGCTTTGGCAGGAGACCGGGCGCTGGGACAAGATGGGCCCCGAGATGCTGCGCTTCAAGGATCGTCACGCGCGCGATTTCGCGATGCAGCCGACTTCCGAAGAGGTCGTCACCGACATTGCCCGCCAGGAGCTCAAGAGCTACCGCCAGCTGCCGAAGAACTTCTATCAGATCCAGACAAAGTTCCGCGATGAACGCCGGCCCCGCTTCGGCATCATGCGCGGACGCGAATTCACCATGAAGGATGCCTACTCCTTTGACCGTAGCGAAGAAGCTGCCGGCCAAAGCTACGAGAACATGTACGCCACCTATGGCCGTATCTTCGACCGGCTCGGCCTCGAATACCGCGCCGTAGCCGCCGACACCGGCGCAATCGGCGGTGACCGCTCGCACGAATTCCAGGTGATCGCCGACACCGGAGAAGACGCGATCGTGTATTGCCCCGACTCCGATTACGCGGCCAACATCGAACTGGCCGAAGCCGTCGGACTGCTGCCATCGCGTGGCGCGCCGTCAAAATCGCTGGAAAAGACACCGACCCCGGGCAAGGCGACCTGTGAAGACGTGGCCGAACTCCTCGGCGTATCGCTCGACACCACGGTGAAATCGCTGGTGCTCGCCACCGACGACATCGACGAGGCCGGCAATCCGGCAGGCAGCACTGTGTGGCTGTTGCTGGTGCGCGGCGATCACGCCCTCAACGAAGTGAAGACCGGCAAGCTCGAACCGTTCAAGGCCGGTTTCCGCTTTGCCACCGAAGCCGAAATTCTCGATCACTTCGGCTGCAAACCGGGCTACCTCGGCCCCATCGGTCTGCGCAAACCGGTCAAGGTCATCGCCGACCGCACGGTAGCGAACATGGCTGACTTCATTTGTGGCGCCAACGCAGAGGATTTCCACTTCACCGGCGCAAACTGGGAACGCGACCTGCCCGCGCCGGATCTCGTTGCCGACATCCGCAACGTGGTCGAAGGCGACCCCTCCCCCGACGGCAAGGGCGTACTCGCCATCCAGCGCGGCATCGAGGTCGGCCATGTGTTCTATCTTGGCAAGAAATACTCGGAAGCCATGAACGCCACCTTCCTGGATGAAGATGGCCGCCCCAAGCACTTCGAAATGGGCTGCTACGGTATCGGCGTGACCCGCATCCTGGGCGCTGCCATCGAGCAGAACAACGACGAACGCGGCATTCGCTGGCCGACCGCCATCGCGCCTTTCGAAGTGGTGATTTGCCCGGTTGGCTGGAGCAAGTCGGAAGAAGTCCGCGAACGCGCTTCCGCGCTCTACACCGCGCTTATCGAGGCAGGTGTCGATGCCATTCTGGACGACCGCAACGAGCGCCCCGGCGTGATGTTCGCCGACTGGGAACTCATCGGGGTGCCGCACCGCGTCGTACTCGGCGACCGCGGCCTCAAGGAAGGCGTGGCCGAATACCAGGGCCGCGCCGATGCCGAGACCATCAAGGTGCCGGTCGACCAGCTCGAATCCTTTGTGCGAGCGCGCCTCGCCCAATGAACACGATCGCCCGCCACTGCCTGACACACACACGACGGCTGGCCTTTGGGCTGGCAGTGGTCATTGTGTCTGCGGCGGCGAGCGCCGGGCAACAGCAATACGAACCCCTGTCCGCCAGCGTCAGGGCCGCGCTGCAGTCAGCCGTGAGCGACCAGGCCGCGCCGCGGCTGTTTTTTGCCAGTGCGGCGCTGCAAACGCATTGGCTCGAAACGATGGGGCGCCGGCTCAAGAAGCGCATCCCCGATGCCGACTACCGTCACGATCTGCTCACATCGGTGCACTACGAAGCCACACGTGCCGGGCTCGACCCGCAGCTCGTGCTCGGCCTCATCCAGGTGGAAAGCAATTTCCGCAAGTACGCGGTCTCGGGCGCCGGCGCTCGCGGCTTCATGCAAATCATGCCGTTCTGGGTAAAGCTGCTGGGCACGGGGGAAGACAATCTCTTCCACCTGCGCACCAACCTGCGCTATGGCTGCACCATCCTGCGCCACTACCTCGATATCGAACACGGCAACCTGTTCCGTGCGCTGGGCCGATACAACGGCAGTCTGGGCAAGGCCACCTACCCCAACCTCGTGCTGCGCGCCTGGAACCAGTGGAAGTACGTACCGCCAACCGAACTGACCGCGGCCGCTGACGTCGACACCCGCCGCCCCTGAGCCATGTGGCGGATCCTGCGCGTCTCGCTTCTGCTACTGGTGCTCGCCACCGTGGCCCTCGGCGCCTGGCGAGCCCGGACGCGTGCCGCCGAATGGCAGCACACCCTGCATGTCACGATCTACCCCATCAATGCAGACGGGCGCGACACCACGGCGCAGTACATCACCCAACTCGACGCAGACGATTTCGACGCCATCGAGGAATGGCTTGAAGGCCAGGCGAAGCGATTCGGCGTCGACGTGCTCCAGCCCATCAACATCCAGCTCGCGCCGCCGCGCACCACACGCCCGCCCGCACCACCGGCCACCAACCGCGGGTTCGACGTGCTGTTGTGGAGTCTGCAGATGCGCTACTGGGTGTGGAAGAATGACGACGCGCCCGGGCCGCGGCCGGACATCCGGCTGTTTGCCAACTATCACGACCCGAAAGCCAGCCCGGCCGTGGCGCATTCCGTCGGTCTCGAAAAAGGCCTGATCGGCCTGGCCAATCTGTTTGCTTCGCGCCATCAACATGGCAGCAACCTCGTCGTACTCGCTCACGAGATGCTGCACACGCTGGGCGCAACCGACAAATACGACCTGACCACGACCCAGCCCCGCTTCCCCGACGGCTACGCCGAACCGGAGCGCTCGCCGCGTTACCCGCAGCGCTTGGCAGAGATCATGGGGGGGCGCATTCCCGTGTCGGCCGCTGAAGCCGACATCCCACGACACCTGAAGCACACGCTCGTCGGCCCACTCACTGCCAGCGAGATCGGCTGGCGGCGAAAATGAAAAAGCCCGGACCAGGCCGGGCTTGTACGGAACGGCGAACCGCAGTCGGTCAGAAACTGACCTTCACACCGACCGAGACCAGATCGACGTCTGCTTCGCCGGTCTCATTTTCATCGCCCACATCGGTGAATCGCTCCCATTCGGCACGAAGCGAGACTGTCTTGCTGAATGCATACTCGCCGCCCAAACCGAACACGAACGAAGTTCCGTCGTCGTTAAGGCTTTCGGAGGCCGACCCGCCCGGACCGGTCGCCTCGATGTCGGCTTCGTTGTCGGAGAAATAGGCGCCCCCTTTGGCGAACAGCGAGAACGCATCGCCAACCGGCAAAATACCGACAGCTTCCACAAAGACGCCGTGGCTCTCCCAGTCGACCTTCGCGTTGCCGCCGGTGAACGAAGCCTTGTATTGCGCAGCGCCGAGATCGACATAACCACCCTCGACGGCAAAATGTTCGTTGAAACGATAGCCAAGATACGCCTTGTAGGCCGTGTCGTTCTCATCGACCTTGCTCGACAGTCCGGTCACGCCAACCGAGGTCAGCGCGTCATCGAAGGACTGCTTGTCCACATCGACCGAGGCAACACCGGCAGAAATACCGGCGTAGAACCCCTCTGCCTGTGCACTTGCCGCACACAGAGCCAAGACACAACTTGCCGCCAACAACTTCGTGTTTCTCATTATCTTCTCCGAAATCGTACATGTTCAATGGCTACCCGGCTTGGTTAGTTATCGAATAGCGCGCGAATTGTAGCATCGCTTGTCGTATGGGTATGCGATTTGCGTCAAGGACTTTTCCCGGCATGTGTCACTGCTCACGGACGGGTGCAAAGAGATACGATTCGTCCACAGGCGCATATCGGAGCGATGATGGCAACCTCCCCCATCCGCGGGCGCGGCAGTACGGCCCGCATCGACAGCCGCTTCCTCGAGTGGCAGCGCGCACCCGAGGACGACGGCTGGGACACGCCGCCGGCGGACCGGCCGGACACCCGCGTGAGTTCGGATCGCGCCCGCACGGTCATCACCCGCAACGAGTCGCCCGACGTCCCCTTCGACCGCTCCATCAACCCCTACCGGGGATGCGAGCACGGTTGTGCCTACTGCTTCGCCCGACCGACACACGCCTGGCTCGGCCTGTCACCGGGACTGGATTTCGAAACCCGATTAAGCGCCAAATTCGACGCAGCCGAATTGCTTGAAGCGGAACTGGGACGACAGGGCTATCGATGCGCGCCGATTGCCCTGGGCGTCAATACCGACGCCTACCAGCCGGTCGAGCGCGAGCTGGGAATCACGCGCGCGATTCTGCAAGTGCTGCGCGCCCATCGTCATCCGCTCGTGATCGTCACCAAGGGCGCCTTGATCGAACGCGATCTGGACATCCTGGCCGACATGGCACGCGACAAGCTGGCGCAGGTGATGATTTCCGTCACCACGCTCGATGGCTCACTGGCCAGAACGTTGGAACCGCGGGCGGCCGCCCCGCACAGACGACTCGCCCTCATGGCGTCGCTGGCCGATGCTGGGGTGCCGATCGGCGTACTGATGGCGCCGGTCATTCCGGCGCTCAACGACCACGAGATCGAAGCGGTGCTCGCGGCGGCAGCCGACCATGGCGCCGCAACTGCCGGCTATGTGCTGCTGCGCTTGCCCAGTGAAGTGGGCCCGATCTTTCGCGAATGGCTGGCGCAACATCAACCGGACCGCGCGTCACACGTCCTCAGCCTGGTCCAGCAGATGCGCGGCGGGCGAGACAACGATCCACGCTTCGGCCACCGCATGAAAGGCAATGGCCCGATTGCCCGGCTATACCGGCAACGCTTCGCCCTTGCTTGCCGCAAACTCGGGCTGGCGAACCGGCACGTGGCGCTCGACACCACAAAATTCCGGGTGCCACCACGGGCCGGCGATCAACTCCGCCTACTGTGACTCAAGCCCCGCTCAGGAGCGCCTCGTACAAGCCCACGACCAGATTCAGTTGTTGCAGAATCCGTTCGCTGGTCGTGGCCACGTCACGCAAGGCGCGCGGGTCCGAACCCTGTTTGAGTGCTGACTCGAAGAAGAACCACTGTTGATCCGCCAACGCCAGTTCGCTGTTGATCTTCGGGGTGTTTTCCTGTGCCGCTTTCAGACGTTCATGCGCCGCCGAGAATTCCGCCTGCGCCGTCACCAAGCCTTTCGCCGACGCCGCCGGATCGATACCCAGTCGTTCAAAATAGACGAACTTGGCCATGCGTTGCGACAACATTCGCTGACGGCCGGAGAGGTTGATGAGCTCGCCAAAGCGTGTGCCGGACAACTTTTCGTAGGCGAGCGTCACCGCATGCGCCGTGGTCAGAACGGTTTCATTGCGCGCGAACACTTCTGCTGCCGCGGCCTGGCCCGGCGGCTTCGACAAGGCCGCCTTGTAGCCCTGCCAATCAGCGCTGAGTTGCACCAGCAGCGCTTGAATTTCACCGTTCGGCTGCAGGCGGCCGAGCTCAGCCAATTGACGCTCGAACAGCGCCATTGAATCAGCCAGCCAACGCGGTGCCTGATCGGGCAATACCTTCAAAGCCTGCATCAGCCAAGCCTTGGCACAACGCTGCGAGAGCATGCGTTGACGCCCCGCTTTGTTGATGGCCTCGGCCACGGTAATCGTGGCAGGCGATTGCGCCAAGCCTACGGGCGACACAGACAGAACGATGGCCGAGCCGGCCAAACCCTTGAGAAATTCTCTGCGCAGCAGCATCGTCGGCACCCACCCCAAGTAACGTAAAGACACAGATCGGTATTATGCCGTCATTCTTGCACGCACGCCCAGTCAGTCGGCGCCACATTGATCATGCTGGAAAAGCGAAGGCGCCCGCTGGATCTCGCCAGACGGGCGCCTTGAGCGGCCCTGCATCTCGAAGCCAGACACTGCGGCGACGCAGTGTCTCCGGGCATCAACTGTCGGTCATTTTGGCCGCGTCTTTCACCGGCAGCTCGGCGTACAGGTCGTCCAGCGTGGTGAGTTGCCGCAACATCAGTTCGCTCGTGGTGGCAATATCGCGAAGCGCGCGCGGCGAGCTGGCGTCGCTCAAGGCACCTTCGAACAGGAACCATTGCTGCTCGGCCAGTGCCAGTTCGCTGGTGATTTTTCGCGTGTTTTCCGGTGCACTCTTGAGCTCGGCAATCCCCTCGGAAAACTCGTCCCGCACGCGCTGAAGGCCTTCCGTTGAGCGATCCTTCTCGACCCCGAGCGCCGAGAACAGGGCAAAATCAGCCGCGCGTTGCGACAGCATGCTCTGGCGCCCTGACTGGTTGATCAGCCATCCGAAGCGCGTTCCCGAGAGTTTTTCGTAGGCACGCGTGGCCATATCCGCACTGGTGAGCACGGCGTCGGCGCGATGAAAGAGCTCGGCCGCCCCGTCCCGATTCGGCGTCAGCGCCAGTGCCGCCTTGAAGGCGCTCCAGTCCGCCTTGATGCGCACCAACAAGCCCAGCGCGGAGGTGGAGCCGAGGTGCTCGAGCTCGGCGAGTTGGGCCTCGAATTGCGAGATCGACTCCGCCTGCCAGCGGCTTGCCTTGTCGGGCATGACACCCAGTGCCTGCATCAACCAGGCCTTGGCGCATCGCTGCGTGAGCATGCGCGCCCGGCCCGCTTTGTTGATGGCCTGATCCGCGGTGGTTCCGGCGAGGGATTGGGCCAGCCCGACACCCGGAAGAGAAAGGGCCAGGGCGGAACCGCCCACCCACTTGAGAAAGTCTCTGCGTTGCAACATAGATCACTCCGCCAGTAGTCAGAAAATCAAAAAATTCTGGCGAAGATTGTCCGGCATATTGCGATGCCATGCCGTGACAGGGTTTGCGCAACGCACCAAATTCAGTGGCGATCGTCAGCCAGTGCCGCCAACCGTCAGCCCATCGAGCCGGAGCGTCGGCTGCCCGACGCCGACCGGCACGCTTTGGCCGTCCTTGCCGCAGGTGCCGACCCCGGGGTCGAGCGCCATGTCGTTGCCGATCATGCTCACGCGGGTCAGTGCGTCCGGGCCGTTGCCGATCAGGGTCGCGCCCTTGACCGGCCGCGTCACCTTGCCGTTCTCGATGAGATAGGCCTCGGCGGTGGAAAACACGAACTTGCCCGAGGTGATGTCGACCTGCCCGCCGCCAAAATTGACGGCGTACAAGCCCTTCTCGACCGAGGCGAGGATCTCCTGCGGATCGTGCTGCCCGGCGAGCATGTAGGTGTTGGTCATGCGCGGCAACGGCAGATGGGCAAAGGATTCGCGCCGGCCGTTGCCGGTTGGCGCCATGCCCATCAGGCGGGCATTGAGCATGTCCTGCATGTAGCCGGTGAGAATGCCGTCTTCGATCAGCGGCGTGCGCTGGGTGGGGTTGCCTTCGTCGTCGATGGTGAGCGAACCGCGGCGGTCGGCCAGTGTGCCGTCGTCGACCACCGTGACGCCCTTCGCCGCCACCTGCTGCCCCATGCGCCCCGAAAACGCGGAGCTCTTCTTGCGATTGAAGTCGCCTTCCAGCCCGTGGCCGATGGCTTCGTGCAGCAGAATGCCCGGCCAGCCCGAACCGAGCACGACCGTCATGTTGCCCGCCGGCGCTGCGTCGGCGGCCAGGTTGGTGCGCGCCTGGTGCACCGCTGCGCGCGCGTATTCCTTCAGCTGGGCGTCATCGAAGTAGGCATAGTTGAAACGCCCGCCGCCACCGGCGCTGCCTTGCTCGCGCTGCTCGCCCTCTTCCATGATGACGGTGACCGAGACGCGCACCAGTGGGCGAACGTCCGCCGCCATGTGGCCGTCGTCGCGCGCCACGAGAATCGTCTCCCACGAGCCGACCAGATGCGCCATCACCTGGCTGACACGGGCATCCTCCGCGCGGGCGAAGCCCTCGAGACGCTCAAGCAGCCGCACCTTGTCGGTATCGCCGAGCGATGCAAACGGGTCGATCGGCGCGTAGCGAGGTGCGACCGCACCGGCGGCGCGCACCGCCGTGCGGCCATTGCCGCCGGCATCGGCGATCGCACGCGTGGCATCGGCAGCGGCGATGAGCGCCGGCAGGCTGATTTCGTCGGAGTAGGCAAAGGCGGTCTTTTCGCCACTGATGGCGCGCACACCGACCCCTTGGTCGATGTTGAAACTACCGGATTTGACGATCCCCTCTTCCAGGCTCCAGGCCTCGGTGCGGTGATACTGAAAGTACAGATCGGCGTAATCGATACGGTGCGCATTCATCTGTGCAAAAACGCTGTCGAGCGAGGCCAGCGACAGGCTGTTCGGCGCCAGAAGATGTTGGTCTGCAAGAAGAAAAGCTTGGGACTGATCGCTCATGAGGTTCCAGTAAGCGCCGCATCAAGCGACGAGAAAGTGTTCATTGAAAACGCCGATGCTTGAGCGCCGGCAAACGAGTGCGCACGCTGTCGATACGCGCCGGGTCCATATCGGCGCAGACCACGCCGGGGCCTTCGGCCCGCCGCGCGAGCACCTCGCCCCACGGGTCACAGATCAGGGTATCGCCATAGGTGCGCCGCCCCCACGGGTGGCGGCCGCCTTGCGCGGGGGCCATCACGTAGCACTGGTTCTCGATGGCCCGCGCACGCAGCAATACCTCCCAATGCGCCAGACCGGTGGTGTGGGTGAACGCGGCCGGCAGCACGATGAGGTCGACCACCCCCATGGCGCGAAACAGCTCGGGAAAGCGCAGGTCGTAACAGACTGACAATCCGACCCGCCCGCAGCCAGCCTCGAAGGTGACGACATCACTGCCGGCCTCGATGGTTTCGGCCTCCGCGTAGCACTCTTCGCCATTGTCGAAACCGAACAGGTGGATCTTGTCGTAACGGGCGATGCGATGACCTTGGGGGTCATAGGCGAGCGAGGCGTTGCGCACCTTGCCATCGTCGGACGATTCGAGCGGTACCGTACCGCCCACGAGCCAGACGCCATGCTTGTGTGCGGTGTGCGCGAGAAAATCCTGGATCGGGCCTCGACCGTCGACTTCGCGGGCGCGTACCTTGGCGTGCTCGTCGCCACTCATCAGGGCGAAGTATTCGGGCAGCGCTATCAGCGAAGCGCCCTGCGCTGCGGCCTGGGCAATCAGTGCTGCCGCGACGGTGAGGTTCTCACCCACATCCGGCACGGAAATCATCTGAACGGCGGCGATGCGACTTGCTTCGGTCGGACTCATTTCATCGCTTCTCCACTTCAGGCACGGCAATCGCCGGCGCATCTTTCGGTGCAGGCGGCGGACGCCGTCCCTTCTTTTCGACGACAGGGTCGTCCCAGGTTCCGGTGACGGCGTATTCAAAGGCAAAAAACTTCTCGACCGGATCTTCGAGCACTTTCTGGACGATGTAGGTCACTACCCCCGCGACTGGATTGACGACCGCGCCCCCCAAGGCCGCGCCAACGGCGACCGATTCGCTCAAGGTCGGCTGCACGGTCACGCGCAGGTTCTGGGTCTCGTCCGGCACGCTGGCTTCGCCGCGCATGAACACGCGCGCCGCCGGGCCGCGGATTTCCAGGGGGTCGGTGTGCAACACCCCCTTGTTCACGTCGATGCTACCGGAAATGCGATCGAAGGCGAATCCTTCGCTGAACACATCACGGAAGTCCAGGGTAATGCGTCGCGGCAACGACTGCAGGCTGAGCACGCCGAGCAGCCGCCCCACACCCGGATTGAGCTTGCGGAACTGTCCTGACCTGGCCTCCAGCTCAAGCATGCCGTTCATGCTCGGATAGTCCAGATCGGCTGGTCCGCCATCCCAGCCGAGCGTGCCCGACAGTTTGGCCGTGCCACCCCGAACCGCGTCGGGATACGCGAGTCGGGTCAGCAGTTTGCCGATGTCCTTGGTGTTGAGTTCGAAGCGCATCTCGGTACGCCCCGACGCCGCCGGCTGCCAGGTGCCACTGCCCTTGAACGTGCTCACCGGACTGGTGATCGTCAAATCGTTCATGTGCCACACCCCCTCACGGTTGAAGGCCTGCACCTGCAAACGCCCCAGATCGAGCCCGCGCACGCCGAAGCGTTCGGCCACCACGTCGAGCGCGGGCAGCGACTTGGCGGCTTCACCCGCCGGCGCGGGCGCCTCGCCTTCAGCGGCCTTGCCCAGCATCAAGCGACTCAGCCGAGCGACCACGCGGCCGCCTTCGTCGGGCGTCCAGCTCAAGGTGCCCTCCGCCTCTTTCGAACGCACTTCCGCCTGCCAACCCGTGGCCGAGCGCTTCGCCCGCACGCTCACCGCATGCAGGCGCTGTTGCTTGAGCTTGAGTGTGTCGGTCTCCAACGCGACCCCTGCGAGCGGCACGGCGGGCGTGTCTCGCGCCGTGGCGGAACCGAGCGCGCGCAACCAGCCATCGAGATCAATCGTTGGCTGCTTCCACGCCACCATCACACCGCTTTGCGCCACGCGCGGCTTGACGCCGATGCCGACCCCGCCCGAGATCGCCGAGACCGCGTTGTCGCCACGCGGCACCGACAGCACCGCCTTGGCCGCATTGCCGAGCGCACCGTCGACACGCACCGGCGCGCCAGCGTCGAAACGCAGGCCGACGGTCAGCGGCATGGGCTGCGTCGACGATTTGTTGAATGGCGCGGGCAGGCTCGAGGCAAGGCCTTCCAGCGTGCTGCCAATGTTCACTTCCGTGCCGCCCTTGCGCATGATCGCTTCGGCTTGCCACGGCGTCCGGCCCGACAGATGCGCGAGCAAGGGCACGTCGTAGCGTCCCTGAATGGCTTGGGCATCGGCCTCGCCATTGGCGTCGAAACGCACAATGCCATCCTTGTCGGTCCGCGCCGACAGCCGTACCGGTCCGCCCAGCGCCTCACCCCCCGCCTGCTTGATGGTGAGCGAATCGGCGGTGAACGCGATCTGGCCGGCGGCATTCGTAATGGGCGGCAAGGCTGGCACCACCGTCAGCGTGTTACCGGCAAAACGATAGGCGCCGGAAACGTCCGTATCGACGACATGACGTAGTGGCATGACGAGTTTGAGGTCGAGTTGCCCGTCGCCCTCGGCACGCATGTCGTCCGTAAACCCGTTGATCCGCGCGCGCACAGGGCTATCACCGACAAACCGAAGAAAATTCGCGGTCGTTCCCAACGCCCGCCCGGTGATCGTCATGTGCTCGTCGCCGGTATCCAGATCAGGCACATCGGCCACCACATCCCGCAAATCGACGCCGGAAATCACGCCACGACTCCCCGTGATCGTCATGCCCGGCCCTTCGAAGCGCACGCCACCCTCGATGCTGTCGATGTTGGGCCAGCTCGGCGCAAAGTCGAGCGTGGCATCACTGACCTGGAACGTGATCAGGAAAATGCCGTTGCCCTCCCGGTAGGGAAAATCCGCCAGCGCGCCCTTGAGTCGCAAGCGGGCGTCGTGCGCGCGCGCGGCGACGATGCCACGCTTGAGCCAATTGCGCGTGTGCGCCCCCACCACCTTGGGCAAGTAGCGCCACACGGCCGTGCCTTCGGCCTCTTCCAGCCGCGCTTGCAGATCGATTTCGCCCGGCCCCGTCGGCGTCAGCATGTAGTTGCCGGCGGCATCGCCGCGCAGATCCTGGTTGGCGAAGGTGGCCGAATCGAGCAGCACACGCACGCCACCGGTCTCGCGCTGCCAGCCTCCGTCGACCGCCAGACGGTCGAAGGCCAACGCGTCGGTGAATACCGACGGAATCTCGACCGCGACCCCATCACTGTGCAAGGCATACCGGCCCGCCGACTGGTCGCCGGCCACATGACCACTGATCCCGCGCAACCCCGGCAGCCCGAAGCGTGGATTGAGACCGATGTCGGCGAAGTCCGCACGCACCGACCACTGCAGCAGTCGCTCGCCATCGCTCCGCCAGCCGGCCTCGACATCCGAGAGCGCGCCCCGTGGCGACAAGGCTGCCAGACGCTTGCGCTCGGCGGCATCCAGCGGCAGATGCGCCGCCAGCGTGGCCAGCGCCGCCAGATCGAGCTGATTGGCCCTGAATTGGCCGGTCCGTTGTACCCCCTCCGTTGCGAACGTCGCTTGCGCGTCGGTCGGCGCCACACGCACGCCCGCGTCGGTTTCCAGCGTCAGCCCCCGGCTGTGCACGGCGATGCCTTCACTCACCCGCGAGCCGCTCAGGTAACCGCTCACGCGCTTCAATTTCAACACCGGCAAATCGTCGGCAAAACGGTACTGCGCGCCCGTCACGTCGAGATCAGCACTCACCTTGACGACCTGCCCGCCGATCACCTCGGCCCACACCGACACATCGCCCGCGCCATCGAGCTCGCCGGGCAGATCGAGCCAAGGCGCGGCGGCCGCAATCGACGCCTGCGTGAGCCGCGCATACACCCGGCCCACCACGTCTGCCACGCGCGCCCGCTCGCCCAGACTCACATCGGCACGCACGTCGATGGCCCCCAGCAGCGGGCGATCGGCCGTCGGCGCCGGACGCGCCGTCAGCCCCATCCGATGCCGGCCAAAGAAGCGGGTCACGCGCAGGTTCACCTCGGACAACACCAACGGCGGCGCGGCGCGCAGCGCGTCGCTCCAGGTCAGCGAGGCGTCTCGAATCACGAACTGCCGTTGCGCCAGCAACCATTCCAGCGCACCAGCGTCGTCGCCCTCGTGGCGCATTTCAATGCCGGCCACCGTGATGCGGCCGTCGCCGTCGCGCGCCACTTGCAAGGCGGGCTGGAAGATTTCAAGCCGATGGAAATAGGGGCGCAACTTGAACAGCGAACTCCACGCCAACGTGGCATCGACCCGGTCCAGTGTCAGCCCGGTGGCGCCCGCCGCATCCGCCACGCGCACCTGGCGCAGATGAAAGCGCGGTCGAAAGCCGGACCAGTCCGCCTCGACACGGCCGATCGTCACCGGCAATCCCACGGCCGCTGACGCCTGCGCGGCAATCGGTTCGCGCCAGCGATTCACCTCGGGGAGCACGGCATGGCGCAGCAGCAGAAAAACGCTGCCGGCGACGAAATAGATCAGCAGCGCCGCACGCACGGCCCACCGCGCCAATCGGCGGCGGCGCCCGCGGGATGCGGGCGCGGCGGGAGACGATTCGACAGGCGGTGCGTCAGTAGACATATCGACCCGGAGGCGGGATACGCGGGCAAACCGGCCCGCCGGGATCAGTCATGGTATCGATGGCAAGCGGCACTTTTGCGCCCCATGCAAAGCGTATGATTGACCAAAGTCAGTACGCCGTCATCGGGCTCGCATCAGCATGCACACACGTGCCGCCAGCCTCGATTTCGACGAAGTCCCATTCTATCAAGCCAGACCCGACGATGCCTTCGACCGACACCGCCTCCACGCCCGACACACTGAACGCTGCCCGCCCCTATTCGCGCTATCTGTCGCGCATGCTCGATAGCCGGGCGTGGCTGAGCACGCAGCTCACCTCACATCTGGGCGCACCGCTCGACACCGACGCCATGCGCGCGTTTGTCGACCCGCCCACGCTCGATTGCGAGCGCCTGCGCGAGCGCTTGCGCCAGCTGCGCTGCTGGGTGCTCGGCCACCTCATCGTGCGCGACATCAATGGCGACGCGGATCTGGCCGAAGTAACCGAAACCATGACCGCCTTCGCCGATCTGGCGGTTCAGGTCGCTCACGACGTCGAATACGCCGCACTGATCGAGAAACATGGTGAGCCTGTCGGCGCCGACGGCCAGACGCAGCAGCTGCAAGTCGTCGGCATGGGCAAGCTCGGTGGGCGTGAGCTGAACGTTTCGTCCGACATCGATCTGATCTTCGTGTACCCCGACGACGGCGACACAAACGGTGACAAAGTCATCAGCAATTTCGAATTCTTCGAACGCCTGGGCAAGCGTCTCATTCGCGCCCTGGCGGAGATCACCGAGCATGGACAAGTGTTTCGCGTCGACATGCGCCTGCGCCCCAACGGCGACTCGGGCCCGCTGGTGTGCAGCTTCGACATGCTGGAGAACTACTTCATCTCGCAAGGCCGCGAGTGGGAGCGCTACGCGTGGATCAAGGCGCGCGTCATGTTCGGCGATCGAGGCGATGAATTGCTCGCCATTGCCCGTCCCTTCGTGTTCCGCAAATACCTCGACTTCGGCGCCATCAACGCCATGCGCGAGCTGCACGCGCAGATTCGTCGCGAAGTAGTGCGCAAGGACCGCGCCGACAACGTCAAGCTCGGCCCCGGCGGTATCCGCGAGATCGAGTTCACCGCCCAGGTATTCCAGCTCATTCGCGGCGGCCGCGAGCATGGTCTGCAGATCAAACCCACGCTCAGCGTGCTCGCGCTGCTCGCCCGCAAGGGCGTACTCGAACCCACCGTGGTCGAAACGCTTACCCACGCCTACGACTTCTTGCGCCGGCTCGAACATCGGCTCCAGTATCTGGACGATGCGCAAACGCACGACCTGCCGGCCAACGAGGACGATCAGCAGCGCATCGCCGAAGCCATGGGCTTTGACGACTACCCCGCCTTGCTCGCTGCCCTCGCGGTGCATCGCACCGAAGTGAGCCGGCACTTCGACGCGGTGTTTGGTGACCCTGGCGAAGAAGGGCACACGCTCGACACGCTATGGCTCGATGCCGACGCGCCCGAAACCGCCGAAGCCACACTCGCCGAACTCGGTTTCCGCACGCCGGAGTCCAGCGCAGGACGGCTCGCGAGTCTGAAGCGCGGCACCCGCTATCAGTCGCTCCCGCCGCAGATCAAAACCCGTTTTGACGCCCTCATCCCGCGGGTCGTGGAAGCCGCCCAGCAGTGCGAGGATCCGGATGTCGCCCTGGCTCGCTGTCTCGATTTCATCGACGCCATCGGCGGTCGTGGCGCCTATCTGGCCATGCTGCAGCAGTACCCAAAAGCGCTCGACAAGGTCGCCGAGCTCGTCTCGGTGTCGCGCTGGGCCGCCCAATACCTCTCGCGCCACCCCATCTTGCTCGACGAGTTGCTCGACATTCGCGTCCTCGCCATGGCACCGGACTGGCCGGCTTTCGTGTCCGAACTGAAGGAAGGGCTCGAGCGCTTCGAACCGGATACCGAACGCCAGATGGATCTGCTGCGCGAACAGCATCACACCCAGGTATTCCGGCTGCTCACGCAAGACCTGGTCGGCAAACTCACCGTCGAACAGCTCGCCGACCACCTCTCGGCGCTGGCCGACATCATGCTCGAGATCACCCTGCCCTTGTGCTGGCGCAAACTGCGCAAACGCCACCGGGAAGATGCCCCCGCCTTCGCCATCATCGCCTATGGCAAGCTCGGCGGCAGGGAATTGGGCTACGCCTCCGATCTCGACATCGTCTTCCTGTATGACGACGACCACCCCGACGCGGCCGAAACCTACGCGCGACTCGCCCAGCGACTGAACTCCTGGCTATCGAGCCAGACCGTAGCCGGCAACCTGTTTGAAACCGACCTGCGACTGCGTCCCAACGGCGACGCCGGCCTGCTCGCCAGTTCGGTCGACGCCTTCCGCAAATATCAATTCGAAAACGCCTGGGTATGGGAGCACCAGGCGCTCACCCGAGCCCGTTTCGCGGCCGGCGACATTGGCGTCGGCGACGCCTTCGAAGCCATCCGCATCGACGTCCTGCGTCAGCAACGCGACATCGACGCCCTGCGCACGGAGGTGATCGCAATGCGGCAGAAGATGATGGACGCGCATGGCAGCAAGAGCGCACGCTTCGACCTCAAGCACGACCACGGCGGTCTGGTCGACGCCGAGTTCATCGTTCAGTTTCTCGTGCTCGCTCACGCGCACGAACACAGCGTACTCACCGGCAACCTCGGCAACATCGCCCTGCTTCGCCTCGCCGGCGAACTCGCGCTCATCCCCGCCGAGCTCGCCCGTCAAGCCGGCGACGCCTATCGAGAATTCCGGCGCCTACAGCATCGCCTGCGACTCAACGAGTTGAAATTGGAGGTCGATCCGGACAGCGTCCGGCCCCTGCGCAAGAGCGTGTGCGCCCTCTGGGACCATGTGTTTGGAAAACGGTGCGACGCGGCAAAGTGAAGCTTGCCGGCTGGAAAAACAAAAAGCCGCGATGAACGCGGCTTTTTAGAATTTTTTGGTCGGGGAAAGAGGATTCGAACCTCCGGCCCCTGCGTCCCGAACGCAGTGCTCTACCAGGCTGAGCTATTCCCCGACAATCAAAAAACTTTGCACCGCGCGAAGATCAATGATCCCGCCCAACTGCAAAGTCCGATAATTCTAGCAAACGATCCTTGAAAAGGGAAGATGGAAGCGCATCCAACGCCGATTTTGCGAGCGCGACTTCTTGCTGCGCCACAGCCCGCGTGGCGGTCAATGCGTCGGTAGCGATGATGGCTTGATGTACGTCGGCAAAAGCATCACGCCCGCCCTCTTCAATCGCCTTGCGCACCAGCGCGGCCTGTTGTGCATTGCCATGCTTCATGACGTGAATGAGCGGGAGGGTTGGCTTGCCCTCGGCCAGATCGTCGCCCAGGTGCTTGCCGGTGGCGACTTCCGCGCCGGAGTAATCGAGTACGTCGTCGATGAGCTGGAAAGCGGTGCCCAGATGCATGCCGAAGGCGCCCATCTGATCTTCGACCTCTCGCGGCACACCACCCAGAATGCCGCCCAGGCGAGCCGCCGCCTCGAACAGTTTGGCGGTCTTGTAGCGAATCACGCGCAGATAGCCATCAATGCTGACGTCGGCATCGTGACAGTTGAGCAACTGCAGCACTTCGCCTTCCGCAATGACGTTGGTGGCGTCGGCCAGCACTTCCATGATGCGCATGGAACCGACCGAGACCATCATCTGGAACGCACGGGAATAGAGGAAGTCACCCACCAGCACAGAGGCGGCGTTGCCGAACATGGCGTTGGCGGTTTGCGCGCCGCGACGCAGATCGGACTCGTCGACCACGTCATCGTGCAGCAAGGTGGCGGTATGGATGAATTCAACCACCGCAGCCAACTCATGATGCGCCGTGCCTTGGTGGCCGGCAGCGCGCGCCGTCATCAGCACCAACGCGGGGCGCAATCGCTTGCCGCCGCTGTTGATGATGTATTCCGCCACCTGACGAATCAGCACCACATCGGAGTGCAGCCGCTGGCGAATCACCGCATCCACGGCCGTCATGTCGTCGGCGATGGGCGCATAGAGTTGCTGGACAGACAAGGTATACCGCGCGAATCGAGAAAAACAGCGATGGTATTGGGGCGAATGGCGGCGCGTCAAGCGAGCGGATCAAGTGCCCGACACCACTTGCAGCCGATGCGGCTCATCCGAGATGACTCCGGCGACACCCCATGCCAGCAATTCGGATGCACGGGCCGCATCATTCACCGTGTAGGTGGCGACCGCCAGACGGGCGTCGAGCATGCTGCGAACGACAGCAGCCGTCAGATGCTCGGCGTTGATGATCACCGAATGGCAGGCCAGCGCGTGCGCTTGATCGGCTGCGTCATCTCGCGGGTGATCCAGGAGTAGTCCACGAGGCAGCTCGGGGGCAACACGTCGAGCCTGCGTGAGTGCAGGCACCGAGAACGACGAGATGAGCACTGGCATGGGCGTCGTCGCGATGAATTCGGCAACGGCCGCCGCCACGCCTGCGCCAGTCTCGACATCCAGCCCCGCGGCAGGTTTGATTTCGACGTTCGCGGCCAGCTGCAAGGCGGCGCAAGTGGTGAGCACGCTGTTCAGATCGGGCAAACGCTCATCGGTGATTCGCCCATCGGCATCGCGCAAACACACCTCGCGCAGCGTGGCCCAAGGGGTGTCGGCGACCCGACCACGCGCGCCGGTCGTTCGCTCCAGCGTTTCATCGTGAATCACCACGACCGTGTCGTCGGCAGCGAGCATGGCATCGAACTCGACGCCAGCAATGCCGTGCGCTGCCGCCTGATGCAAGCCAGCCAGCGAATTCTCGGGCGCCAGCCGGCCGCCACAACGATGCGCCAGCACACGCGGCCAGCGCCATTCAGCCATGGCTACTTCACTGAGCTGGCCCGAACCACGGCCGTATCCAGCGCCAGCTTGGCCGGCTTGACGTCGGCCCACACAGCCGCGAGTTCTTCGTCAAGAATTGCGCGCACTTCGGTTCGGCGCGGCAAGGCCGAGAGCTTGACCGAGGACGATTTGCTCTCTCCGAGCTTCAATTGGGCGCTCGCGACCTTGAGATTGGGCTGATCGTCGGCCACCGCCTTGCCCGCAACCATGCCTTTGGTGTCGAGCGGCAAATAACCGGTACCCCGCTGCCAGGCCAACTGATTCTCTGGCTTGAGCATGAAACGGACAAAGCTGGCTGCGGCCCGATAATCGTTGCGCGACTTGCGCGCTGCCGCCCACAAGCTGGGCCCATCGGCGAGCGTGCTGCCGACGTCACCGTATTGATCGTCGTAATACGGCAACTCGCCGACGGCGATATCGAAAGCAGCGGTTTGATTGAAAGTCGGCCAGCTGGCCGATGAGGCCGCGATGATCGCGCACTCGCCGCGCTCGAAGCGCTTCTCCGCTTCCACACGAGAATCAAAGACGTGCAGATAGCGCGCGCGCACCCAACTGGCCATCATTGCCACATGACGGATTTGCAGCATGCCGTTGACCGACAGTTGCTCGGCGCGCCCCTTGCGTCGGGTCACCCCCTCGTTCTGCCGGGCGCTGACGTTGTCGAGCATGACCCAGCTCGGGCGAGCCACAGTGTAGGGGCAGGCATAGCCGGCCTCGAACAATTTGCCCAGCGCATCCTGCAGGGACTTCCACGTACGAGGCGGGGTATCCGGATCGAGACCGACTTCGCGGAAGGCCTGGCGGTTCATGAACAATACCGGGGTGTGCATACCGACCGGCAAGGCGAGGCGCCGACCCGCCCGGTCAACCGTCATGCCGATACCGGCGGCACGCCCACTTGCGCGCCCGAGGCTATAGCCCGACGCTGACATCACGCTATACATCGGCTTGAACTTCTTGCTGCGAACCAAGGCCTGCTCGTCGTCACCGTCGAGCACCATGAGGGTCGGCTTGACGCCCGCGGCCTCGTCACGGCGGTGCAACTCGACGCGATAGCGTTTGTCCTGCGCATTGAAAGCGGTGACCAGATCGGTCAGAAGCGCGGCGCGCGCCGGATCGAATTCATGGGTCATGATCACCGCGTGACGCTTGTCTCCCGCAATCGCAGAAGCGCACAGCACCGTCAATACAAACGCGCCGGCGACCGCGCGCAAGGCTTTCATTCGCATCATTTTCTGTCTCCTTGGGGTCATTTCTTGGCATGACCGACCAATATTTTATCGTCCGCCCTCAAGGATTATTGAGGGGTGTCGATGAAACTCCATGTAACCAGCAAGCACATTATTGCCATGATCATCCGTACCGCCCTGCTATGCGCCATGATGCTCGCCAGCCTGTCCGGCTGCGAGCCACTTGGCATTCCGGACCCTGAAAAGGAAGCCGCACGCAAGCAGGCGGAGGGCGAAGCCATCGGCAGTGCATGCCGTCATGCCGGCCGCGCACTCGAAGATTGCTTTGATCGAAACCCGCGCGCCGTCAAGGCGGCGATTTTCGCCGGCTGGCGCAGCATGAACGACTACATGACGGAAAACAACATCGCCACCGTCCCGCCCGAGGCGCCGGCACCCGTCGCCGACGATCAGGCCGAGATGCCGGCAAAATCGGACAAGGCCGCCGGGCACTCGCGGCGCGAAGTACCGAACCGCCGCCACGGCTGAGCGGCCGCGCGCGCTCCCTCGCCGGACCGCATCCGGCCTCATCCGATCAGCGGGTGGGTTCGGGTGAATGTTGTTCCCGTGCCAGCCACCAGGCAACAAATCGGGACAACGGCACCGCAGGCGATATACACATCCCCTGAAGCCGCATGCACCCCTTGCTTTCCAGCACCGCGGCCTGATCGGAAGACTCGACGCCCTCGGCGACCGTGTCGAGCCCGAAGGCGCGGGCCAACGCAAGAATGGCGTCGACAATGGCCGCATCCTGCGGCTCTGTGTGCATCCCGGCGACAAACTGACGATCAATCTTCAACTCGTCCACCGGCAATCGACGCAAGTGGGTGAGGGACGAATAGCCGGTGCCGAAATCGTCGAGCGCGACGATGGCGCCAAGCTCGCGCAAGCGCGCGAGTACGCGATCGACCACGGGATCGTCGGCCAGCACCGCGTCTTCGGTCAGTTCGAAACCGATCCGACCGGCCGGCACTCGCCAGTTGGCCATCGACTGCTCGACCAGATCGGGTAATTCGGGATCGTGCACGTCGTCCGCCGTGAGGTTGAGCATCACGCGCACGGGCACGCCAGAGCGCGCCAGTTCGTCAGCCATGCGTGCCACGCGCGCCACCAGCATGCGTGTCAGCAACCCCTGCTGGCCAAGTCGGGCCGCGATGTCGAACACGGCCGGCGGCGGCACCCACTGCCCGTCATCTCGCTGCCAGCGCAACAACGCCTCCGCGCTATCGCAACGACCATCGCCACAAGCCACCTGTGGCTGCAGGTAGAGTTCGAAACGCTGCAAGTGAATGGCGCGGAGAAACTCTTGCTCGATTTGGCTCTCGGCACTCAAGGCGCTTTTGACCGCTTCGCCGAACAGGGTAATGCCCTGCCGCCCCCGCCCGCCGGCCTGCAGCGCATCGCGCGCCGCGCGCTCGAGAGACGGCGCATCACACGCGTCGTCCGGCGCACAAGCGCCGCCAACCACGACGTCAACCCCTTCGCCCAGCCCGATCTTCGCCAGCGCGCTCAGCGCCACTTCGCGCAACTTGTTCCCCGCCAGCAACAACTGCCCCGAGGTACGAACATTCGGCAGCAGCAAAGCCCATTCGTACTCTCCCACACGGCTGAGCACGTCGTCCTTGCGCAGCACATCGCGCCAACCATCGCACAGCGCCTGATGAATCGCATCGCGCTCGGCAGGCATCAGCATGGCTTTCGCCGGCGCGGTTTGCAGCTTGACGATCATCAGACCAAGTCGCGTATCAGGGGTCGCCGCCTCGCACATCCGCGCGAAAGTTCGCTCGAAGCTCCCGCGGCTCGGCACCCCCCCAACTTGGGGTGCTTCACTGGCGATAGACGACAAGGTACGCGCACGCGCCACCGACACCGACGACAAATGTGCCGCCAACGCCCAGACCACACGGACCAAGCCGGTCAGCAGGTCCAGCTCGAGCTGGAAGATTTCCGCTCGCCCACCGACCAGCCGCTCACGGCAGACGGCGAGCAAGGTGCCGGAGCACACCCAGACGAAGCACTCGTCCACCCCCAGGTCGAGGCAGGTACACCACAGCATGGCCAGACGATTGAACCATTGCGGATCGCCTTCCCATAAACACACATTGAGCAGTTCGTCGCAAAAATTGGCTTCTGCCGCGGCGGCGGCCGGCAGCGAGGGGGCTGAATCGCGCGAGAGAAAGCCCTCGAGGAAATCGTCTTCGAGTTGCTCGCGCTGAATGACCCGGCCAAAGGCGCGAATGGCGGCGCGATCCGCCGGCTGGTATCCATGCATCTGCAACAAATGCTGCAGCCCCAGCGCGTCGAGCGGCGGGGGCTGAAACAGGGATTCTGGCCGAGGGGAGTTCATGACAGATAGAACTCCTGAGGATCGATGCCATAGGCACCGGGCGGCAAGGCATGTCGGATCGCATAGGGCGACCCGCCGGGCGAGACCGGATCGAAGAGCAGATCCAGCGTGGCCGGATGGGCGTTCGGTGTCTTGTCGGGTCCGAGCAGGACGAGCACCCGCGGCTTGAGTCGACGCACCCGATTCTGGCTGATCACGACGCCCACTTCGTCGGAGTTCAGTTCCACCAGCGTGCCGACCGGATACAGCCCCACGCACTGGATGAAGGCGTCGACCACCGACTCGGAAAACCATGTATTGCGCAGTTTGTTGATTTCCTCGAGCGCCTCTTGCGGACTGAGCGCATCACCCCACGGCCGTTCGCGTGTCATGGCGCTGTAGCAATCGACGATGCCCGCCATCTGCCCATACAGCCCGATCTCGTCGCCCACCAGCGCGTCCGGATAGCCCGAACCGTCATAGCGCTCGTGATGCCGGGCAACCACGCTGAGCACCGCCGGGTCGTTCTCGGCGGACGCCTTGAGGATCGCCAGCGAATAATCGACATGCGCACGAAAGATTTCCCGCTCCAGGCGGGTGATGGCCCCCGACTTCTTCAGCAAACGCGGCGGCAGTTTCACCTTGCCGATATCCTGCATCAGCCCGGCGATGCCCAGCGTCGTCATTTCCGACGCCTCCATGCCCATGGTGCGTGCAAACACCATCAGCAACACACTCGAATCGAGCGCGTGATCGTAGGCATATTGGTCGGTACGCTTGAGCCGCGTCAGCCACAGCAGCGCATCGGGGTTGCGCACCACGCTGTGCATCATGTCGTCCACACCACTGCGCACGCGCTCCATGTCCGGGCGCAGATTGTGTTGCACATCGCGCACCAGTTGCTCGACCGAGGTCTGCGCGGCGGCATACACCGGTGCCGCATCGACGAGTTCATCCTCGACCGCAACCGAATCCCGCCAGCGGCCGGCACGGTCGGCCTCCGTATCCTCAGCCGATTCGTGGTCAGGCGCGTCGCCATCATGTCCTGGCGGCGGCGCCTCGCCCCTGGGGCCGAACCAGCGCCCCAACAAACCCTTGAGCCCGCCGCTCTCCGAGGATGACCGTGCCGAGACATCCATCGGCGCGTGCGTCCTGTGCGTTGGCGACACATCCGCCACCGCGTACTGCGCACGCTTCTCGCGGGCCTGAGGCGCTTTTGCCTCAGGCGCCTTGCCGCCCGCGCGCAGCCAGCGCAACACCTCGACGAAATCCCGCCGGGTGCGCGGGGCGTCATCGTGCACATGGATGAGCGGTTCGCGCCGGCCCAGATTCGCTGCAACCGACTCGATCCTGGGCGCCCGGTAGTGCTCCCCGGTACTGCGCTGCCAGTCGACATAGACGAACCGGCACAATCCGCGCAACTGTTCGAGCGTCTCACCATCCTCGACCAGGAAGCCCTGCATCAGGAACGGGGATTCCAGCCACGGCCGATCGAGTTCGGCCACGAACATTCCTACTTTCAAATCCGAAGCGGCGACGATCTCTTTCACAGGGCCCTTACCTGAACGGGATGATGACTGGCCTCACGGCGCGGGATTGGGGAAGCGTGTGTGCACATCGGCGATGGCGTCAATCAATTCCGGCGTCATTGGCACTTCGACACACGCGATATCTTCCTTGAGCTGTCCCAGCGTGGTCGCCCCGATGATAGTACTGGTCACAAACCAGCGGCTATGAACATATCCCAACGCCAACTGGGTGGGGGTGAGTCCGAAATCGCCGGCCAGTTGCGCATAGGCTTCCACCGCGGGCTTCACATTGGGTTTTTCATACCGCCGGCCAAAGTTCGGGAACAGCGTGATCCGACCGGCGGCATTCGCATCGTGCGCATATTTGCCACTCAGATAGCCGAACGCGAGCGGCGAGTACGCCAGCAAGCCGACGTTTTCTCGATGGCACACCTCGGCCAGACCGTACTCGAACACCCGATTGAGCAGGTTGTAGGCATTCTGGATGGAAACGACGCACGGCAGATTGTGCTCGCGCGCAAGAGCCAGAAACGACATCACCCCCCAGGGGTGCTCGTTTGACAATCCCACGTAGCGCACCTTGCCTTCCCGCACCAGCCCGGCCAGCGCCTCGAGCTGATCGCGAATCGGCGTGCACTCGCGCTCCGCCCCCGGATCGAACTCGGTTTCCCCGAACATCGGCTGATTGCGCTCGGGCCAATGCAGTTGATACAGATCGACGTAGTCCGTCTGCAAGCGCTTCAAAGAACCGTCGATCGCCTGGCGGATGTTCTTTTCGTCCAAGGCGCGCGGCCCGCCCCGAATCCAGCCCAGACGGCGCGCCGGGCCAGCCACCTTGGTGGCCAGAATGACTTTGTCCCTCGCCTGGTGACGCAACCAGGTACCGACGAAACGCTCGGTCTCACCATAAGTATCGGCGCGCGTGGGCACCGGATACATCTCCGCCACATCGATGAAATTCACCCCGGCCGCCACCGCCATGTCGAGTTGAGCGTGCGCTTCGGCCTCGGTGTTCTGCTGCCCGAACGTCATCGTACCCAGGCAAACACTCGACACCTCAAGATCACTACTGCCCAGCCGGCGATACTGCATGCGTGCGCCCCTTCTGATTCGCATTGCCGAGTGACGGGTGACACCCGAGCAAGTATTATCCCCCGACCCCGACTGCCCGTGTGACCCATATGTCACGTTTCACCCCCACTCAAGCCATCCTTGTGCAGTGCCGTGCCGGCTTCGAAACCGAAGCAGCGCAAGAGCTGAGCCGTGCCTGCGAGCGCAAAGGCATCGACGGGCAACCCGCGTTCGAGGCAAACAGCGCATACACCTTGTTGCAGTTCGACGATGAGATCGACTGGCAGGAGGCGCAGAAACACTTCGCGAGCGCATCGCTGTGCTTCGCGCGTCAGGCGTGGCCCGTGGTCGGGCAGATCGCCAAGCTGCCTGATCGGGATCGCGTCACGCCGATTGTCGATGCACTCAGGCAACTGCGCACGGCAGTCACCGACGTCTGCCTGGAATACCCCGACACCAACACCGGCAAGACGCGCTCGGGATTCTGCAAGCGCTTCGAAGCGCCACTGCGCACCGGGCTGGAAAAAGCCGGCCTGCTCAAACCGGGCGTACGCAAGGCGCCCACGCTGTATCTCTTCTTCCCCGATGCGGATTCCGTGTACCTCGGCCTGTGCGAGGCACGCCATGCCAGTCGCTGGCCGATGGGCATCGCCCGGCTGCGCATGCCGCGCGGCGCGCCCAGCCGCTCCACGCTAAAACTCGCCGAAGCACTGCAAACCCTGCTCGACGCCGAAGAGCGCGACCGCTGGCTACGCGCCGGCGGCAAGGCGGTCGACCTCGGCGCCGCCCCGGGCGGCTGGAGCTGGCAACTGGCCAGTCACGGCCTGCGTGTAACCGCTGTCGACAACGGCCCCATGGACAAGGCACTGATCGCCGACGGACTGGTCACCCATCTGCGTGCGGACGGCTTTACCTGGCGACCGAATGGCTCGGTCGATTGGCTGGTGTGCGACATGGTCGAGCAACCCGCGCGCATCGCCACCCTCATGGCCGACTGGCTATTGCAGAAGAAATGCCGGCACGCGATCTTCAACCTCAAACTGCCCATGAAGAAGCGCACCGCGGCCCTGCGCCAATGCACCGACATCATCCGCGCAAAGCTCAAGGGCATCCCCATCACGCTGCGCTTCAAGCACCTGTACCACGACCGCGAAGAAGTCACCGCCTACCTCTCGCGACTCGATACGCGCTGAACCCACGAAAATCCATCGCGGCACGCTATAATCATTTGTTTTTTCAACAGATGAGGCAGAGCTCTGCCTGAGCAAGGACACCCGCAACCCATGAATTTTGCCGATCTCGGCCTGATGCCCGAGCTGCTGCGCGCCGTCGAAGACGCCGGCTACACCCAGCCGACGCCCATTCAAAGCCAAGCGATTCCGGTCGTACTCTCAGGTCGCGACGTCATGGGCGGCGCCCAGACCGGCACCGGCAAGACCGCCGGCTTCACCTTGCCCCTGCTGCAACGGCTCGCGCCGCATGCCAGCAGCAGCACCTCGCCGGCCCGTCACCCGGTGCGCGCCCTGGTGCTCGCGCCGACGCGTGAACTGGCCATGCAGGTGCACGAATCGGTGCTCACCTACGCCAAACACCTGCCGCTGCGCGCCACCTGCATTTACGGCGGCGTCGACATGAAAGCCCAGATGCAGATTCTGCGCGACGGCGTCGAAATCGTCGTTGCCACCCCCGGCCGCCTGCTCGACCACGTGCAACAACGAAGCATCCAGCTCAATCAGGTGCAGATGCTGGTGCTCGACGAAGCCGACCGCATGCTCGACATGGGCTTCATCCCCGACATCCGGCGCATCCTCGGACTGCTGCCGAGCAAACGCCAGAGCCTGCTGTTCTCGGCAACCTTCTCGAACGAAATCAAGAAGCTGGCCGATCAGATGCTCAACGAGCCGCAACTGATCGAAGTGGCCCGTCGCAACACCGTCAGCGAAACCATCGAACACCAGGTCTATCCGGTCGGCGCCAATGCCAAACGCGACCTGCTCGCCCATCTGCTCAAGGGCGTGGTCGACACTCAGGTGCTGGTGTTTGTCGACACCAAATTCGGTTGCAGCCGCCTGGCGCACTACCTGAACAACTGCGGCATTCCCGCCGATGCCATTCATGGCGACAAGAATCAGCAGCAGCGTACCGAAGCGCTCGAAGCCTTCAAGAGCGGCGCCACCCGCGTGCTGGTCGCTACCGATGTCGCCGCACGCGGGCTGGATATCGACGACCTGCCCTACGTGATCAACTACGTGCTGCCCAACACCGCGGAAGACTACGTGCACCGCATCGGCCGCACCGGCCGCGCGGGCAAGTCGGGCAAGGCGATCTCACTCGTGGCGCCGGAAGAAAGGGGTCGCCTGGCCGACATCGAAAAGCTCATCAAACTGCAGATTCCGCAACACACCGTCGAGGGTTTCGAAGCCGGCCGTCCGGGCAGTGAGGATCGTGGGCGCGGCAGCGAGCGTGGGCGCAATCGAGACGGCGCCCCGAGTCGCGACCGAGACCGCGGGCGTGATCGCGACCGCGGTGAGCGCGGTGAGCGCGGCGCCTCACGCGCACGCCCACGCAAAGAAGCCAGAAAGCCGTCGACGATCGCGGCCGACGGTTTCGACTACTCCAAGCCCTACGAGCCCACCGCCACGGACACACCCGCCGACAAGGCCGAGACGCCGAAACGCGGCCCGAACCGCCCCGTCGCCTTCCTGCTCGGCGGCGGCGGCCGCAAATCCTGACGAACGGCGGCGGACTTCGTCCGCGTTCAATGATCGGGCACGGGCGGGCGCGCCGGTCATGAAAAACTTTCTCACGCCGGGTTTCAAAAGGTAATTAGCGGGCAAAAGTGCCCGCTTTCAGCGTCAAGAGCCGACAGTGCGGGCCGATATGATGGGGACCATCCCAATCACCCTGGCCCTGTCACTCATGGACCTGGCTCCCGTGCCGAGAAACCCGGAAGAACCCTTCGTGCCCGATCTGTCGGAAGGCGCCGAAGCCGGTCTCTACCTCTCCCTGTTCGAACTCATGAACGAGGGCCTGATCATCACCAGCGATGAAACCATCCTGGAGGTGAACAGTGCCGTGTGCCGCCTCATGGAGCGCAGCTATCACGAGATGGCCGGGCAACCCCTGTCCACCCTGTTCCCCTCCGAACGTGCGTTCCTCAGTGCGCGTGGCGCGCTGTTCATCCAGGGCGAGGTGCGTGGCAGTCTGCGCGTGAAGCTGCCCGGCGGCCGCGAGCGCAGTCTTGCCTATGTGGCCGCAGCCCGCATCCGCCCCGGCGTGCACGCCATCATACTCAGCCCCGATCCGGTCACCGGCATCGGCCCCGAGGTCGCTCGCGCGGCCGACACCGTGTGGCCACGGCTGGCCGCCGCGCTCGACCAACCGGCGCTCGTCATCGACGCGCGCAACCGCATCATGGCGGCCAATGCCCCGGCTCGTCGACGCTTCAACGCCATCGACGCCAATCTCACGGGCAAGGCGCTCACCACGGTTTGCAGCCTGTCCGACAAGGCGCGGGACCAAGGGCCCGTCAGCGTTGCACCCGCCGACGGCTCGCCGGAGATGCACGGCCGCCTGCTCACCGGCCCCGAACCCGGCTGGCGCATCTTGCTGCTCACCGGCGAAGCACCGGTCGCACCGGTCGATCCTCGTGCAGGTCGTGTCTTCCGCCATGCACCGCTACCGATGTTGGTGGTGCGTGAAAACGACCTGCGCATCATGGCAGCCAACGAAGCGGCAGCCGCCGCCTATGGCCAATCGCGGCAAGATCTGCTGCAACTCTCACTCGATGCCGTGCGTGAGCCGACCGAAGGCAAAAGTGCGCTTGCGCCCGGCCTGTGGCACTGGCGCGGCGAAAACGGATCGTTCCCTGCCGAAACACTGGTGCAAGCGCTCGACGGCGCCCACAAGGAATGGCTGGTCATGCACGATGCGCCAAGCGCGGCGTGGCCGACGGCCTTGTCGGCCAGTCACGAGCAATTCTCGGCCAATGCGCATGCCGTACTCGTTACCGACGCCAACCATCGCATCCTGTCCGTGAACGGCGCCTTCGAAAAGCTGACCGGCTACACCGCCAGCCAGCTACGCGGCGAAGCGCTCGAAACACTGGCCACCGGCAAGCACAATGAGCAGTTCTTCGACACCATGCGCCAATCCCTCGCCCAAGCCGATTGCTGGCAAGGCGAATTGTGGATGCGCAGCCCGGATGGCGAGGCCCTTCTCGAATGGCTTTCGTTCAACACCGTGCGCAACCGCCATGGCGAAGTCACCTCGCACATTGGCCTGTTCAGCGATCTATCGACCCGCCAGCAGGCGGTCGCGCGCGCCGAGTATCTGGCCAATCACGACGCCCTGACCGGGCTCCCCAACCACCGTTTCCTCGAAACACGCTTCGATGAAGCCGTCGCCACCGCGCAGCGGCTGCGTCAGCACCTGGCCATCGTCTGCCTCGACATCGACGGTTTTCGCGCCACCAACGAAACCTTCGGCCATAGCGCGGGCGACCTCGTCCTGCAACAACTGGCCGGCCGCTTGCGCAACTGCAGCGCGCATGTGCAAGTGGCACGGGTCGCCTCCGATCAGTTCTGCGCCCTCATCTCGGGCATCGATCTGGTGAGCGAAGTCGACCGCGAGGTCGAGCGCATTCGCCAGGTGTTCAACGCGCCCATTGGCGTCCAGGGCAACCCGCACACCATCTCGGCCAGCCTCGGCATCGCCATCTTCCCGGCCGACGGGCAGGACTTCTCGAGCTTGTGGACGCAGGCAGGCAATGCCATGCGCAACGCCCGCCTGGAAGGACCGGGCAGCTGTCATTTTCACGCCCCGGCGCTCAACGCCGCCAGTCTCGAGCGCATGGCGCTTGAAAGTGCGCTATCCAACGCCGTCGAACGCGGCGCGGTGCATGTCCATTTCCAGCCGGTGGCCGACGCCACCACCGGCGGCATCGTTGCCGCCGAAGCCCTGGTGCGCTGGGACCATCCCGACCTCGGCCTGCTCAAGCCCAGTCAGTTCATGTCGGCCGCACAGGGCAGCGGGCTCGATTGCGAAATCGGTTTCGAAGCTCTCCGCGTCGCCTGCGAACATGCGGCCGAGTGGCATCAGGCCGGCATGGCAATCCCCTTTGCGATCAACACCACCAGCAACATGCTCGATCACGAGCGCCTGATCGACACACTGTCAAACGCGCTGTCGGCATCGCGCATCCCGCCGGCGGCGCTGGCGCTCAACATCCCCGAGGCCTGCCTGCTCTCGCCCAGCGACGCACTGGTCAAACATCTCTTTGCCATCGACAGCCTGGGCGTCAAACTCGCCGTCAGTGGCGCCGGTGCAAACCCACTGCCACTGCACACCTTGCTCGAGCTGCCCTTTCATGCGCTCAAGCTCGACCGCGCGCTGGTCCGCGATTGCCTGCACCCGACGCGCGCGAAACTGCTGCACGCCACGCTTGCGGTCGCCAATACCCTGGGCCTTGAAACGCAAGCGGTCGGTGTCGAAACGCCCGAGCAGGCCGATGCCATCGCGGCGCTCGGCTGCGAACGCCAGCAGGGGCATCTGTACGCCCCACCGCGACCGGCCGACGACTTCGCCCAGATGCTCTGACAGGCACAAAAAAACCGCCCCGAGAGGCGGTTTTTTGTGCGGCGAAGTCGGTCAGCCGTCCATCGACTTGACGTGTGTAATGACCTCGCCGATCACTTCCTGCGCCGAACCGTACAGCATCCGGCAGTTCTCCTTGTAGAACAGCGCATTTTCGACGCCGGAGTAACCGGTGCCCTTGCCGCGCTTGACCACGATCACATTGTGCGCCTCGTCGGCGTTGAGAATCGGCATGCCGTAGATCGGGCTGGATTTGTCGGTGCGCGCCGTGGGGTTCACCACGTCGTTGGCGCCGATGACCAAGGCCACATCCGTCTGCGCGAAGTCGGCGTTGATCTCTTCCAGGTCGAAGATCTTGTCGTAGGGCACGCCGGCCTCGGCCAGCAGCACGTTCATGTGCCCCGGCATACGCCCGGCCACCGGGTGGATGGCAAACGACACCTCGACGCCGGCTTCCTCGAGCAGTTGCGTCATCTCCCACACCTTGTGCTGGGCGCCGGCCACGGCCATGCCGTAGCCCGGGATGATGATGACGCGGCCCGCGTAGCGCATGGTGGCCGCCGCATCGAGCGCGCCCATTTCATGCATCGTCCCTTCAATCGCCTCACCTTCGGCCGCCTCACCGGTAATGGGCGTGAAGATGATGTTCTTGATGGGCCGATTCATGGCCTTGGCCATGAGCTGCGTGAGCAGGGTGCCCGAAGCGCCGACGACGATACCGGCGACGATCAGCGCCGGATTCTTGAGCACGTAGCCTTCGAAACCCACCGCCAGACCGGTGAACGCGTTGAGCAGCGAGATCACGACAGGCATGTCGGCACCGCCGATCGGGGCAGTGATGACCACCCCGAGTACCAGCGAGAGCACGAAGAACACGGCGATGGCGCCCATGCCCGGGTGATCGGCGGTGGTAATCGCCAACCCGAGAATGACCACCACGGCCGCCAACCCCATGTTGACGGCGTCCTGCTTGGGCAAGCGGAACGCCTTCTTCATGATGCCCTGCAACTTCGCAAAGGCCACGCACGAACCGGAGAACGCCACCGAACCGATAAGCGCGCCGAGCACGGCCAGCGCCGTGACGGTCATGCCGTGCACTTCACCGCGGGTGAATTCGAGCAGCGCAATGGCCGCCGCCGCACCGCCGCCCATGCCGTTGTAGATGGCCACCATCTGCGGCATGTCGGTCATGGCCACGTTCTTGCCGGACCACCACGCCAGCGAGGCACCGATCAACATCGCCACGACCATCAGGGCGAAGTTCTGCATGCCCGGCCAGAACAGCGTGACCACCGTGGCAGCCACCATGGCCCAGCCGGCCCAGACAATGCCCTTGCGCGCCGTGACCGGCGAAGCCATGGCCTTGAGGCCGAGCACGAAGACGATGGCGACGCCGACGTAAGCCAGATCAATAAACCAGTTGCTATGCATTTACGCGCCCCCCTTCTTCTTGTCCGACTTGAACATGGCGAGCATGCGTTCGGTCACGACGTAACCGCCGGCGGCGTTGGCCGCACCGAGGAGCACGGCAAAAAAGCCGATCGCCAGTTGCAGCGGGCTGTCCGGATCGGCGTGCCCCATCACCACCATGGCGCCGATGAGCACCACGCCGTGGATGAAGTTGGAACCGGACATCAGGGGGGTGTGCAGGATGACCGGCACACGCGAAATGACTTCATAGCCGGTGAACGCGGCCAGTACAAAAACGTAAAGGTAAACAATGCCTTCCATGGTCTTATCCTCCTTACAGCCCAAGGGCTTGCTTGACGCCTTCGTGACGCACTTGTCCTTCGTGCGTCAGGCAGCAGCCGGCCACCACTTCATCTTCCCAGTCGAGCGCGAGCTCGCCGTCCTTGATGAAGGGGCTGATGAAATTGAACAGGTTCTTCGCGTACATCTCCGAGGCATGCACGGGCATGCGGCTGGTGATGTGCGTCGGACCAATGACCAGGGCATCGCCGACCCAGACCTTGTCGCCGGCGACCGTCCCCTCTACGTTACCGCCACTCTCGGCGGCCATGTCCACGACCACGGAACCGGGTTTCATGCGCATCACCATCTCCTTGGTGATGATCACCGGTGCCTTCTTGCCGGGGATGGCGGCGGTGGTGATGAGGGCATCGCAATTGCCCACCGCCTTGGCGAGCTTTTCGGCCTGCTGGGCCTTTTCCTCGTCGGTGAGCTCACGCGCATAGCCGCCGGCGCCGGCCGCCGACACACCGGTGTCGACAAACTTGGCCCCCAGCGACTCGATCTGTTCGCGCGTTTCCGGGCGAACATCGTAGGCCTCGACCATGGCGCCGATACGGCGCGCCGTGGCGATCGCCTGCAGTCCGGCCACGCCGGCACCGATGACAAGCACGCGGGCCGGACGGATGGTGCCGGCCGCATAGGTGAGCATGGGGAAGAACTTGGGTGAGTGATCTGCGGCAATCAGCGCGCACTCGTAACCGGACACGGCGGCCTGCGACGAGAGCACGTCCATGCTTTGCGAACGCGTGATGCGCGGCAGCAGTTCAAGTGCGAAGCTGGTGACGTTCTTCTTCAGCAGCTTCTCCACCCGCGCCTTGTCGGACCAGGGCTGAAGCGAACCGAGCCACACGGCGCCCGACTTCATCTTCGCGATCTGGCCGGCCGTGGGTGGCTGAACACCCAAAATCACATCCGCGGCCGACACAACGGCGGCGGCGTCATCGACCCATTTGACGGATTCGAACAGCGCATCGGGATAGTGCGCCGGCACGCCGGCTCCCTTCTGCATGACAACCTCGACCCCCAGGCCGATGTACTTCTTGACCACGTCCGGCACAACTGAAATACGGCGTTCTCCGGACACGGTTTCCGCTGGCACTCCGATGACCAGTGGCATATTCACCTCCCCGATGTGGAATTGATATTGAACCGTGGTGGGATGGCGTCATCTTCTGCTGCGGCAAAAACCCCGATCCGTGCCGGCCTTGCGAGCGACTGAAACCCAACTGCCGCATCATAACCAATCGGCCCGGAGGCGCAAACCTCGTGTTCGATCGCGCGAGCGAACGCGCCCCTGCGCCCGCCACTTCAGGCAGACGCCAGGGGCGCGAACATCTCACATGCGTTCAGTTGTCGAGCTTGGGAAATCCACCGTCTTCGGGCGGCTCGGTGGCGGGTGGTTCGTCCACCACGTCGACCAGACGCACCACCGCAAGCGAGAGATTGTCACCCTCGCCCTTCGCCCGCTCGCGCGCGCGCGAGATGATGGTCTGGCATGCGTCACGCGCGTTTTGGGTCGCCAAGACGGCCCCCAGCTCGGCATCGTCGAAATAGGCCCACACGCCGTCGGAACACATCAGGAAGCTGTCGCCGCCCGCCAGCGGCATGACGCCGGCAAGGTCGGCTCGCGGGTCGCGCTCGGCACCGAGACAAGACATCAGCACGTTGCGGTGCGGATGCTCCAGGGCGCCGGCTTCATCGAGCCGCCCCTTGCGCACCAACTCTCCCACCAGCGAATGGTCGGGGCTGCGATAGACGAGTTTGTCGCCACGAAAGTGATAGAAGCGCGAGTCGCCACAATGCGCCCAGTCGGCACGATCCTTTTGCAGCAAGAACACCACCGCCGTGCTGTGCGGATCCTGCTCACTGGTGAAGCGCGTGAGCTTGATGACCACGTGGGACTCCTGAATGATGCCGGCAAGCAATCGCTCCGGGGACTCGTCCTTGGGCGCAAAGGCTTCGAAATTCTGCTTGGCCTTGAACAACACCTGCTCGGCCGCCATGGCGCCGCCCGTATGCCCGCCCATGCCATCGGCGAGCACGGCCATGAGCATGCCCGGTTTGTCCGGATGACCGAAAATCGCGACCTGGTCTTGCTGTTCCGCGCGGTCGCCGGTGTGACGGGCTGCGCAAGTTTCAATCTTGAGTGCCATGGCGTGGGTTACATATGCCTTGATGGTTGTCGATGGCGCCGGAGCACCCGGTGCGAGTCCGCGCAGGCATCAATGTTACATAATGTTTCGCGATCAGGCATGCCCGATTCGCCGTCAGCGGCAGTCGGTCCACCCCGCCATTGTCGGCACTCACTCACACACCGACCTGATCGCGCAAATCGTCGCAGTACTCGTCGAAGCCCTCGGCATAGATCCCCAGTTCATCCATGATCTCCTCGCGAATGAGCTGCCACTCCGGCCACGCCATCCGGTGTTCGATGACGAACAGGTAGGTCGCCAACTGGAGGATTGCCACCATGCTGCGCGAGGGGTGATTGTTGATCAGGTGAAGTTCATGGTGGAAGCGGATCGCGTCGGTGACAAAATCGGGCAGCCCCCAGTGGCGGGCCACCAAGGCGCCGACAACACAATGATCGAGGTCGTGGCGCTTGTCCTCGTCGCGCACGCTCACCCACTGCGCGGCGGCCGCGGCACCCTTTGTCAATTCGCAGTAGTCAGGATAGCGCCGCATCAGAATAGGGATGCCGCAATCATGGAAAATGCCGGCGAGATACGCCTGGTCGGGAAAGATGTTGCACACGGCAACCCGATCGGCGGCCACCACGGATGCGTAGGCGGCCACGCTGCCCGCCCGTGCCCAGAATCGCTGCATGGTCTCCGGGTCGCCTTCGACCGCGTTCATCAGCGCGAAGCAGCGCGCCACATTGAGTGACTGCTTGGTGCCGAGCAGCTGCAACACCTGGTCGAGTGCCTGCGGGGGAGAACTGCGTCCATAGCGCGACAATCGCGACACTTTGAACAGCATCGCCGTCAGCCCGGGGTCTTCGGCCATCTCCCGTGCCAAGGTGCGTGTGTCGGCATCACCTCGAGTGGCAAGGTCTTCGAGTCTGAGCAGCAAATCCGGCCGCGGGGGCAATCGCAGGCCGGGCGCCAGTGCCGCTTCCAGGGGGTCGGCAGCCGTTGCGTTCGAGGGTGTGTTCATACGAAAACATATCGGCGCAGCAACGCGCGACTTGAGCCCCGCCGGACAGAATTTCGACGCACCAGAGGATGCGTTTCGGGCACACCAAACGCCCCGCCGTTCAGCCCCGGCGAAGGCGCCCGTCGATCAGTTCGATCCAGTGGCGCACGGGCGTCGACGTCCCGCCGGCCAGATGAGAAATGCAGCCGACGTTGGCCGAGGCGATGCAGCCCGCCTTGCCTGCTTCCAACGCCGCCAGCTTGTTCTCGCGCAGCGTGGCCGACAAGGCCGGTTGCAACAGCGAGTAAGTCCCCGCCGAGCCACAGCACAGATGCGCATCGCGCACCGGCGTGAGCGCGTAGCCGGCGGCCGCGAGCACGGCTTCCACCTTGCCCTTGAGCCCCAGGCCATGCTGCAACGTGCACGGCGCGTGAAAAGCGAGCGGTTCGGGCGCACCGAGCGGTTCGAGCTGCGCCACCAGACGCTCGCTTTCATCCGCCAGCACCTCGGACACGTCGCGCGTCATGGCGGCGACCCGCGCCGCCTTGTCGGCATACGCGGCATCTTTCGCCAGCAGATGGCCATAGTCCTTCACTTGCACGCCACACCCCGAGGCCGTCATCACCAGCGCCTCGACTTCGCCGCCTCGATATGGGGCCACCAGGCGTCGATGTTGCGTTGCGCATCGGCACGGCCGCCGGCGTGGTCGTTGAGGTGGTGGCGCACAGCGCCGCAGCATCCGGCGCCGGGTGCTTCGACCAACGAGATGCCGAGCGCGTCGAGCACGCGTGCGGTCGCCGCATTCACCGACGGCATCATCGCCGGCTGCGCGCAACCGGCCAACGCCAGCATGCGGCGGGCGTGACGCGGCGCCGGCCATGCGCCGGCAGGGCGGGCGAGCGGCACCTTGTCCTTGAGCACGCCCGGCAGCATGGGCCGCACGGCACGCCCAGCCTTCATCGCCAGCCCGAACAGCCCGGCGCGCGGCACGAACTCGCGCAGCAACCAGCGCACCGTACGCGCGCCCAGCGGACGCGGAACGCGCTCGTCGACCAGCACACGCCCGAGATCGACCAGCCGGCCGTAGGCAACGCCGGACGGGCAGGTGGTTTCGCAGGCCCGACAGGTGAGGCAGCGATCCAGGTGCTGCTGGGTCTTCTCGGTGACCGGCTCGCCTTCGAGCATCTGCTTGATGAGATAGATGCGCCCGCGCGGGCCGTCCAGTTCGTCGCCCAGCAGTTGGTAGGTCGGGCAAGTGGCGGTGCAGAAGCCGCAGTGCACGCACTTGCGCAGGATTTCGTCGGCCTCGCGGCCCACGTCGGTGTCCTTGATGAAATCGGCCAGTTGCGTCTGCATGGGTCAGAATCCGTCGTAGAGTCGGCCGGGATTGAAGATCCCCGCCGGGTCGAAGCTGGCGCGCAGCTTGGCCTGAATTTTCGCCATCACGGGGTTCAGCGGATGGAACACGCTCACCGCGCCGTTGCCGCCACGAAACAGCGTGGCATGCCCGCCCGCAGCCACCGCCTGGGCACGGATGTGGGCCGCGTTCTCGCCACTGCGGAACCAGCGCTGCGCCCCACCCCATTCGATGAGCCGGTCGCCCAGCAGCGCCAGCGGTTCGGCCACCGAAGGCACCGACAAGCGCCACAGCGGCTCGGGGCCAGCGAAGAACGCGTGCTGCTGTTCGCGCAGCGCTTGCCAATGTGCCGTGGCCTGCGCCTCGTCGATCCGCTCACCCCCCAGCTTCGTGCACGCGGCACTGACGGCCGCCTCGGCGCCGGACAGACGCACCCAGGCCCGACCATCGACCCAGCACGTGGCCGACACCGGCAGCGGCTGCCCCGCCCAGTCGTTGAACATCCCGATGGCGCCGGCGCCATTGACCTCGAAACACAGCGTGCGCTCGGCCACCGGACGCGGCAGCACCTTGAAGGACACCTCGGTGAGCAGCGCCAGCGTGCCCAGCGAACCGACCATCAAGCGCGAGACGTCGTAGCCCGCCACGTTCTTCATCACTTCGCCGCCAAAGCGCAGCGACTCGCCCCGGCCGTCAATCAGGCGCACGCCGAGCACGAAGTCGCGCACCGCCCCGACGCTGGCGCGGCGCGGGCCCGACAGGCCCGCCGCCACACAACCGCCCACAGTGGCGCCGGCACCGAAATGCGGCGGTTCGAAGCCGAGCATCTGGCCTTGCGCAGCAAGCGTCTGCTCCAGTTCCGCCAGCGGCGTGCCGGCCCGCACGGTGACCACCAGTTCGGTCGGCTCATGGCTGATCACGCCGCGGTGCGCCCGCGCATCCAGCACAGTGCCCGCCAGCGGCTGCCCGTAAAAATCCTTGCTGCCACCGCCCCGAATGCGCAGCGGCGTCTTGCTCGCTGCCGCCTCGCGGATCTGCTCGGCCCAGGTTTGCTCAACGTCTGTCATCACTTGCCCTCATCATCGCTTGCCTCGTCGCGCGGCCGCTCCGGCCAGGCGCGCAAGGTGGCCCATGCGCCAATCAGCCCCAATACCGGTACGGCGACCAGCAGGAACTGAACCCATCCCTTCGACATCAGAAACGCTCGATCTCCGGATGCGGCACCTGCCCACCCTGAACGTGCATGCGGCCAAATTCGGCGCAGCGGTTCATCGACGGAATCGCCTTGCCCGGATTGAGCAGCCCCTTCGGGTCGAAGGCGGCCTTGACTCGGAAGAAGGTCTGGCGCTCGGCCACGTTGAACTGTCGGCACATCTGGTTGATTTTCTCGATGCCGACCCCGTGTTCGCCGGTGATCGTGCCACCCAGATCGACCGATAGATCGAGAATGGCGGCGCCGAATTCCTCGGCACGCTCGAGCTCGCCCGGCACGTTTGCATCAAACAGAATCAGCGGGTGCATGTTGCCGTCGCCGGCGTGGAACACGTTGATGCACCGCAGGTTGTAGGTTTTTTCCATGCCCTGGATGGCGGTTAGCATCTCGCCCAGCCGCTTGCGGGGGATGGTGCCGTCCATGCAGTAGTAGTCAGCCGAGATTCGGCCCGCCGCCGGAAACGCCGCCTTGCGCCCGGCCCAGAAGCGCATCCGCTCCGCCTCGTCGCGCGAGATGCGCACCTCGGTCGCACCGTGCGATTCGAGCACCGCGCACATGCGCTGGATCTCTTCGGCCACCTCTTCCGGCGTGCCGTCCGACTCGCACAGCAAGATCGCCGCCGCATCCAGCGGATAGCCGGCATGCACAAAGGACTCCACCGCGGCGGTCGCCGGCTGGTCCATCATCTCCAGCCCGGCAGGGATGATGCCGGCAGCGATCACCGCCGCCACCGCCTCGCCGGCCTTGATCACATCATCAAACGCCGCCAGCACGCATTGG
>JBNKNO010000029.1:0-34484 GCA_050293885.1 Rhodocyclaceae bacterium
CTCGGTATCGAGTACGCGTGGGGCGAGCGCAAGACCGAGGACGGTCAGAAGGGCAAGTTCGACCGCATCCAGACCGCCGTCAAGTACAAGTTCTAAGCACGCAAACTGCACCTCGGGCGATGTGCGGTGCGATTCGACCGCCATCGTCTGGCATCACGTCCCCCGACAGGGCACAAAAAAAAGGGCTCACTTGGTTGAGCCCTTTTCATCTCGAAAGCAACGGCGACGCGTCACTCGAACTCGATGATGATCTCGTCCACCGTCAGGCTTGCGCCCGGGTTGGCGACCACCTTCTTGACCACGCAATCCGAGTCGGCCTTGAGCACGTTTTCCATCTTCATCGCTTCGATCACGGCGAGCTTTTCGCCGGCTTTCACTTCCTGACCCGGCAGCACCGCGACTTCGCGCAGCAGGCCCGGCATGGGCGAGAGCAGGAACCTGGAGAGATCGGGCGGCAGCTTCTCGGGCATCAGCGCGAGCAGCTTGGCAGCGCGCTCGGTCATCACGATCGGCTCGACCTGCAGACCGAAGTGCGAGATGAAGAACTTCAGATTGCGCCGCTCGATCTGCAGGCACAGCGGCTGGCCATTGACGGTGCCGGTGAACAGCAGGTCGCGGAACGACCAGTCGGAGAGAATCTCGTAGACCTTCTCGCCCTGCGCGATGCGCATGCCGCCGTCGATCTGCTCGACCGACACCGGATAGCGCGCGCCGCTCATGAGCACTACCAGATCGCGCTTCACCTTGCGGCCATGGCCGGGCATCTGCCCGGAGATCTGTACTGCGCGCTGGATGTAGCGCAGGCGGGCGAAGGTGGCCACCGCCGCGAGCAGCGCGGGGTCGTCGTGCGGCACCATGGCGGCGTCGAAACCCTGCGGGTACTCCTCGGCGATAAAGCCGGTGTTGAAATTGCCGGAGCAGAAACGCGGATGCTGCAGCAACGCGGCCTGGAACGGAATGTTTGAACTGATGCCGCGAATCACGAAGGCATTGAGGGCGTCGCGCATGCGGGTGATGGCGTCATCGCGATCGGTGCCATGCACGATCAGCTTGGCGATCATCGAGTCGTAATACATCGAGATCTCGCCGCCGTCGAACACGCCGGTATCGACACGCACACCGTCGCCTTCGGCCGGCGCCTGGAATTTCACCAGCCGGCCGGTGGAGGGCAGAAAGCCGCGGAAGGGGTCTTCGGCGTTGATGCGGCATTCCATGGACCAACCGTCGATCTTCACATCGGCCTGGCTCAGCGGCAGCTTCTCGCCGTAGGCCACACGGATCATCTGCTCGACCAGGTCCAGCCCGGTGATCAGTTCGGTGACCGGGTGCTCCACCTGCAGACGGGTGTTCATCTCCAGGAAGTAGAACTCCTTGGTGGCGCCGGAGACCACGAACTCCACCGTACCGGCGGATTCGTAATTCACCGCGCGGGCCAGCGCCACGGCCTGCTCGCCCATGGCCTGGCGCATCTCGGGATCGACGAAGGGGCTGGGCGCTTCCTCGATGACCTTCTGGTGGCGACGCTGAATGGAGCAGTCGCGTTCGTTCAGGTACACATAGTTGCCGTGCGAGTCGCCCAGCACCTGGATTTCGATGTGACGCGGTTCGAGCACGTACTTCTCGATGAACACCCGGTCATCGCCGAAGGAGTTGCGCGCTTCATTGACGCAGGAGGCAAAGCCTTCATGGGCTTCGGCGTCGTTGTAGGCGACCCGAAGGCCCTTGCCGCCACCGCCGGCGGAGGCCTTGATCATCACCGGGTAACCGATCTTCCTGGCGATCTCGACCGCCTCGTCCGGACCGGAGATGGCATCGTTGTGGCCGGGGATGGTGTTGACCCGGGCGTCGATGGCCAGCTTCTTGGACTCGATCTTGTCGCCCATCTTGGCCACGGAGTAATGCTTGGGCCCGATGAACTTGATGCCTTCTTCTTCCAGGCGACGGGAGAACTCGGCGTTCTCCGACAGGAAGCCGTAGCCCGGATGCACCGCCTCGGCGCCGGTCTGCTTGCAGGCGGCGACGATCTTGTCGATGACAAGATAGGACTCCTTGGACGGCGCCGGCCCGATGCACACGGCTTCGTCGGCCATGTCCACGAACAGCGCGTCCTTGTCGGCCTCGGAATGGACGGCGACGGTCTGGATGCCCATCTTGCGGGCGGTCTTGATGACGCGGCAGGCAATCTCTCCGCGGTTGGCAATCAGAATCTTCTTGAACATGTTTGTCGTTCCGGTAGTCAGTCGCAGCACTTGCCGCGCCCTTGCTGTTGAACGGGAGGACACGGCACCGAGCCGTAGGAGCAGAACACGCAGCAGTCGCCGGGCAGTGGCTTCAGGCGCGTGTGGCAGGCTTCGCACTCATAGAAATACAGGCAGGCGTCAACCGGCATGCGTTCGCGCTTGCGGTGCCCGCAGTGCGGGCAGGTCAGTTCGGAATCGAGGATCGGGTCCATGACGCTCAGAGCGGAATGTTGCCGTGCTTGCGCCACGGGTTTTCCAGCACCTTGTCCTTGAGCATGGCCAGCGAGCGGCACACGCGCTTGCGCGTCTCGTGCGGCATGACCACGTCATCGATGAAGCCACGCGCCCCGGCCACGAAGGGGTTGGCGAACTTGGCCTTGTATTCGGCCTCGCGCACGGCGATTCTTTCGGCGTCGTTCTTTTCGTCACGGAAGATGATCTCCACCGCGCCCTTCGGCCCCATCACCGCGATTTCGGCGCTCGGCCAAGCGAGGTTCACATCGCCGCGCAGGTGCTTGGAGCTCATCACGTCGTAGGCGCCGCCATAGGCCTTGCGGGTGATGACGGTCACCTTGGGCACGGTGCACTCGGCGTAGGCGTAGAGCAGCTTGGCGCCGTGCTTGATGATGCCGCCGTATTCCTGCGCCGTGCCCGGCATGAAGCCCGGCACGTCCACCAGCGTCACCACCGGAATGTTGAAGGCGTCGCAGAAGCGCACGAAGCGCGCGGCCTTGATCGAGCTCTTGATGTCGAGGCAACCGGCCAGCACCAGCGGCTGGTTGGCGACGATGCCCACCGGCGAGCCTTCCATGCGGCCGAAGCCGACAATGATGTTCTTGGCGTAGTCGGGCTGCAGCTCGAAGAAGTCGCCGTCGTCCACCATCTTGTTGATCAGCTCCTTCATGTCGTAGGGCTGATTGGGGTTGCTTGGCACCAGCGTGTCGAGTGACATCTCGAGACGATCGGCCGGATCGTCGCAGGGCACCACCGGCGGCGTTTCGCGGTTGCTCGCCGGGATGAAACTCATCAGGCGGCGGGTCACCATCAGCGCTTCGACGTCGTTCTCGAAGGCCAGATCGGCGACGCCGGACTTGCTGCTGTGGGTCGTGGCACCGCCCAGTTCCTCGGCGGTCACTTCCTCGTGAGTCACGGTCTTGACCACTTCCGGACCGGTCACGAACATGTAGGAGGAGTCCTTCACCATGAAGATGAAGTCGGTCATCGCCGGGCTGTACACCGCGCCGCCGGCACAGGGGCCCATGATCAGCGAGATCTGCGGCACCACGCCGGAGGCCATCACGTTGCGCTGGAACACGTCAGCGTAGCCACCGAGCGAGGCCACACCTTCCTGGATGCGGGCGCCGCCCGAGTCGTTGAGGCCGATCACCGGCGCGCCGACCTTCATCGCCTGATCCATCACCTTGCAGATCTTCTCGGCGTGGGTCTCGGAGAGCGAACCGCCGAACACGGTAAAGTCCTGCGAGAACACGAAGGTCAGCCGACCGTTGATGGTGCCGTAGCCGATCACCACGCCGTCGCCCGGCACATGATCTTCCTGCATGCCGAAGTCGGTACAGCGGTGCTCCTTGAACATGTCCCATTCTTCGAAGCTGCCATCGTCGAGCAACAGCTCGATGCGCTCGCGCGCGGTGAGCTTGCCCTTGGCATGCTGCGAGTCGACGCGCTTCTGGCCGCCACCCAGGCGGGCCTTTTCGCGCTTCTCCTCCAGCTGGCGGATGATCTCTTGCATAGGTCTGTCTCCGTAAAGGAAGTCGTGTTCGGGCCGCGCCGCTCAGGCGTCCGGCCTCACTGTTCGTCGCTCAAGTGTTTCAGCAGTCGGTGTGCGGCGGCGGCCGGCGTGGTCTGGCCTTCGGCCACGGCTTGCTGCAAGCCCGGCAGATCGTGCTTCACCCCGGTGTTTTCGCGAAAGCGTTCGCGCAGGCCGCTGTCGATCAGCTCCCACATCCATGCCTGCGCCTGATCGCGCCGTTTGGCGTCGAACTCACCGCAGGCCTGCATGGTGTCGCGGTAGCGAACGATCTCGGCCCAAAAACGCTCGATGCCATTCTTCTTGAGCGCCGAAAGCGTCATCACCGGTGGCACCCAGTGCGGCGAGTTGTGGCGCAGCATGCCCAGCGCCGACTTGATCTGGCTCTTGGCGAGCAGCGCCAGGCGCGGGTCGATGTCGGCCTTGTTGACCACGATGAGATCGGCCAACTCCATGATGCCTTTCTTGATCGCCTGCAGATCGTCGCCGGCATTGGGCAGTTGCAGCAGGCAGAAGATGTCGGTCATGCCGGCCACGGCGGTCTCGCTCTGGCCCACGCCGACGGTCTCGACGATGATCACGTCGAAGCCCGCCGCCTCGCACACCAGTAGGGTCTCGCGCGTCTTGCTCGCCACGCCGCCCAGGCTGCCGGCCGAGGGGCTGGGGCGGATGAAGGCGTTGGTGTTCTGCGACAGGTGCTCCATGCGCGTCTTGTCGCCGAGAATCGACCCGCCGGTCACGGACGAGGACGGATCCACCGCCAGCACCGCCACCCGCAAGCCCTGCTCGATCAGATACAGCCCGAGCGCCTCGATGAAGGTGGACTTGCCCACCCCCGGCACGCCCGAGATACCCACCCGCATGGCGCCGCCGGTATGCGGCAGCAACGCTTCGAGCACACGGCGGGCACGGGCGCGATGGTCGGGCCGGAGCGATTCGATGAGCGTGATGGTGCGCGCCAGCGGGCGCAGTTCGCGCGCCAGCACGCCATCGACCAGCAGCTGGTCGGTGGCGTCGAGTTCGATGGGATCGTGAGGCATGTTCATGGCGACAAAGTGGAGGATAGGCACGCCAACGGCATGCCTCATCCTAGCCGATCAGGCGGCGGCGCGCGCCTCACGGATCGCCGCCAGCACCTCACGGGCCGCTTTCGGAATCGGCGTCCCCGGCCCGAAGATGCCCTTGGCGCCGGCCGCCACCAGCGTGTCGTAGTCCTGCGCGGGGATCACACCGCCGACAAACACGATGATGTCGTCCGCACCCAGCGCCTTGAGATGCGAGATCACCTCGGGCACCAGCGTCTTGTGGCCGGCCGCGAGGCTGGAGCAACCGACCGCGTGTACATCGTTTTCAACGGCATGACGGGCCGCTTCTTCCGGCGTCTGGAACAGCGGGCCGATGTCGATATCGAAGCCCAGATCGGCGAAGGCCGAGGCCACCACCTTGGCGCCGCGGTCGTGGCCGTCCTGGCCGAGCTTGGCGATCATGATGCGCGGGCGACGGCCCTCCTCGGCCACGAAGGCGTCGATGTCGGCCTTGAGCGTCTTCCAGTCTTCATCGTTTTCCACGACTGAAGCATACACGCCGGAAACGGCCTGCGGATTGGCCCGGTAACGGCCCCATTCGACCTCAAGCGCATCGGACACCTCGCCCACCGTGGCGCGCGCGCGCATGGCCTGAATCGCCAGATCGAGCAGATTGCCCTCGCCGCGCTTGGCGCACACCGTCAGTGCCGCCAGGGCCACCTCGACGGCGGCCTCATCGCGGGTTTCGCGGATTTTCTCGAGACGCGCGATCTGCGCCTCGCGCACCGCGTGGTTGTCGATGTCGAGGATCTCGATCGGGTCTTCCTTGGCGAGCTTGTACTTGTTGACGCCGACGATCACGTCCTTGCCGGAGTCGATGCGCGCCTGCTTCTCGGCCGCGCATTCCTCGACCTTCATCTTCGCCCAGCCGGACGCGACCGCCTGGGTCATGCCGCCCATCGCCTCGATTTCCTCGATCAGCGCCCAGGCGGTGTCGGCCATGTCCTGGGTCAGTTTTTCCATCATGTAGGAACCGGCCCAGGGATCGACCACGTTGCAGATGTGGGTCTCTTCCTGGATGACGATCTGGGTGTTGCGGGCAATGCGCGCCGAGAATTCGGTCGGCAGCGCGATGGCTTCGTCGAGCGCGTTGGTGTGCAGCGACTGGGTGCCGCCGAACACCGCCGCCATGGCCTCGATGGTGGTGCGGATCACGTTGTTGTACGGGTCCTGCTCGGTGAGCGACCAGCCCGAAGTCTGCGAGTGGGTGCGCAGCATCATCGACTTCTCGCTCTTGGGGTTGAACTGCTTCATGATCCGCCACCACAGCAGACGCGCCGCGCGCATCTTGGCGATTTCCAGATAGAAGTTCATGCCCACCGCCCAGAAGAAGGACAGCCGGCCGGCGAAGGTATCCACATCCATGCCGGCCTTGATGCCGGTGCGCACATATTCCAGACCGTCGGCCAGCGTGAAGGCCAGCTCGATGGCCTGGTTCGCCCCGGCTTCCTGGATGTGATAACCGGAAATCGAGATCGAGTTGAAGCGCGGCATGTGCGTCGAGGTGTACTCGAAGATGTCCGCGATGATCTTCATCGACGGCTCGGGCGGGTAGATATAGGTGTTGCGGACCATGAACTCCTTGAGGATGTCGTTCTGGATGGTCCCGGAGAGTTTCTCCTGGCTCACGCCCTGTTCCTCGGCCGCCACCACGTAGCCGGCCAGAATCGGCAACACCGCGCCGTTCATGGTCATCGACACCGACACCTTGTCGAGCGGAATGCTGTCGAACAGGATCTTCATGTCTTCGACCGAGTCGATCGCCACGCCGGCCTTGCCGACATCGCCGGTCACACGCGGATTGTCGGAGTCGTAACCGCGGTGCGTCGCCAGATCGAAAGCCACCGACACCCCCTGGCCGCCGGCGGCCAGCGCCTTGCGGTAGAAGGCATTGGATGCCTCGGCGGTGGAAAAGCCTGCGTACTGGCGAATGGTCCACGGCCGGCCAGCGTACATGGTGGCCTGCGGCCCGCGCAGATAGGGTTCGAAGCCCGGCAGCGTGTTCGTGTAGGGCAGATCCTTCGTATCCTCGGCCGTGTATAGCGGCTTGACTGTGATGCCTTCGGGCGTCACCCAATTGTAGGCGGCGGGGTCATTGCCCGGCGCATGCTTGGCGGCAGCCTTGTGCCAATCTTCAAGCGAAACCGGAGGCAATTCGGGGGCCTTGGACATCATTTCCTCTCTTCATTCAGACGCGGGCAACACCGTGCGCGGTTTGCATGCCCTCAAATGAAACAGCCCGACACGTCCACAGGGCAAAGCCCTGCAACGACATCGGGTCAATACCCTTCTTAGTTATAGCGACGACCGCGCCGCCCGCAACACCTGTGCGGGCGGCCGTCGGCGCCCGTGTGAGATCCCTCCCTCTCCACGAACACCTTTTTCGGCACTCGCGCCCTTCGTTTTCAGGACAACACACGGAAACTTGACTTGGTACGGAGCGGATAATACTTTATCCATAATTATGAATGCAAGTCGTATCGGACTCGCGGTATGATGACGTTCGAACGCGGACCGGACGGCGCCCAAGACCGCCCCACCGGCCCCGATTTTCAGGAGAACCACCGCACCATGAACGCATCCCGCATCGCCCCGTTGGCGCTCTATCAGGAAGTGGCCGAACGCTTGCGCGAGCGCATCTTCGCCCACGAACTGAAGCCCGGCGCGTGGATCGACGAGCAGACGCTGGCCGAGCATTACGGCATTTCGCGCACGCCGCTGCGTGAAGCACTCAAGGTGCTCGCCTCCGAAGGGCTGGTCACGCTCAAACCGCGCCGCGGCTGCTACGTCACCGAAATCTCGGAACGCGATCTGGACGAGATCTTCAGCGTCATGGCCCTGCTCGAAGGCCAGAGCGCCCGTGACGCCACCGAGCGCAGCAGCGACGCCGATCTGGCGCAGTTCAAGGCGCTCCATGACGATCTGGAAAGCGCCGCCAAACGCGACGACATCAACGGTTTTTTCGAAGCCAATCAGGCCTTTCACCACCAGCTACAGATCGTTGCCGACAATCGCTGGCTGCAGCAGGCCATCGAGGATCTGCGCAAGGTCATCAAACTGTCGCGACATCATTCGCTGTTCAGCGAAGGCCGACTGGAGCAGTCGCTGAGCGAACACCGCGACATTCTCAAGGCCATGCTCGCGCGCAACGGCGAGGCCGCCGAAACGGCCATGCGCACGCATATCGCCAGCGGCCGCCAGGCGCTCGCGCGCATCGCCGCGGCCCGCACCCAGGCGGCCTGAACGGCCGACCCGACACCCGCGGGAGACCCCGACATGCCCGGACAGGTTGCGCTCGACATCGACGACCGGATCGCCACCCTCACGCTCGACAACCCGGGCAAACTCAACGCCGTCGACTCGCACATGTGGCAGGCACTGCGCGCCCACCTGCAAACCATCGAAGAGACTGACGCGCTGCGCTGCGTGATTGTGCGCGGCGCCGGTGACGCCGCTTTTGCGGCCGGTGGCGACATCGAGGAATTCCTCACCGTGCGCGCCACGGTGGACGACGCCCTGCACTACCACGAAGCCTGGGTCGCGGCGGCGCTCGACGCCATCCGCCGTTGCCCGATTCCCACCATCGCCGCCATTCGCGGCGCCTGCGTCGGGGGCGGGCTGGAGATCGCGGGCTGCTGCGACATCCGCATCGCCGGCACCGGCAGCCGCTTCGGCGCGCCCATCAACAAGCTCGGGTTCTCCATGTATCCCGGCGAAATGGCGGGCCTGCTCGCGCTCGTCGGCCCGGCGGTACTGCTCGAAATCCTGCTCGAAGGGCGCATGCTCGACGCCCCCGAAGCGCTGGCCAAAGGTTTGCTCACGCGCGTGGTCGATGACGAGGCCGTGTTCGACGAAGCCGACCGATCGGCCCACCGCATCGCCGCCGGTGCGCCGCTGGTGGCGCGCTGGCACAAGCACTGGGTGCATCGGCTGATGCACGACGCGCCGCTGAGCGCCAGTGAAAAGCGCGCCGCCTTCGACTTTCTCGCCACCGACGACTACCGCGAAGGCATGCAGGCCTTCTTCGACAAGCGCACGCCCGACTTCAAGGGAAGCTGAGCTCGCGGCACGCGCCGATGCGCCAATCCGGTGCGTCGCCCGACGCAGGACGGCTGACCTTGGTGCGTGACGCCAGGGCCGGCATCGCGCCAACACTCGGCTGAAAGCACGGCGGCACGCGCACTGCCGCCAACCCCGCAGACCTCCACACAAACAGGCCCGATCCCTGCTTATGGACAGGAAGAATCGGCCGGTCGCCACGGGCACTGCCGCCCGCTGGCGCTGGACGATGTATCGGCTCGCACCCGAGATTCCCACCTGAAGGAGGTCATCATGACCCGTGACGACGTCACCGCACTGATTCTCGCCAACAAACTCGAACGGAAACTCTCCTGGTCGCAACTGGCCGCTGCCGTCGGCCGCTCCAAGGAGTGGACCACCGCCGCCTTGCTCGGGCAGATGGCGCTGTCCGCCGAACAGGCCAGCGCACTCGGCGATATGCTCGCGCTGCCCGCCGAGGCGATCACCACCTTGCAAACCGTCCCGTACAAAGGCTCGCTGCCCACGGCCGTGCCCACCGACCCGCTCATCTACCGCTTCTACGAGCTGATCAACGTCTATGGATCGACGATCAAGGAACTCATCCACGAGGAATTCGGCGACGGCATCATGAGCGCCATCGACTTCAACATGGACATCCAGCGCGAAGCCGACCCCAAGGGCGATCGGGTACACATCGTGCTGTCGGGCAAATTCCTGCCCTACAAGGAGTATTGAAACGGGGCACCCCGCTGGCGGTGGCGCTCACACAAGGAAAAGGCCAATGGGAGACACCCCGTTGGCCTTTGGCAATCGACGTGCGAAACGCACGTATGGCAATGCGCTAGAACAACTCGATGTCCGAATCCTCTGCACTGCTCTCATCCTTGTTCTTCAGTGATTCGAGCACCTTGGAAAACTCCCGATCGAAGTCCCCCCCTTCGGCCAGTAGCGCCAGAACCGACTGAATCGACTGATCCAGTTCGTTGCTCATCTGCACCTCCTGGGACTCGCTCGCCCCCAGCCAGCCGAAACTGCGCTCGACCTTGTCGACCAATTCCTGCAGCAGAATGCGGGTATCGCCCATCATCTGCAGATACTTCTGGCGCAGCGACTCGACCGTCGTCACCATCCGGCCCCAGGTCACCTGCAACTGCTCGGCCCGCTCGACCGACTCCATGCGCATGTCGACGTTGTCGCACAACGCTTCGGTGGTTTCCGCCAGAATCGCGATGTTGTCCCGCGTGCGGCCCGCCAGATCGGGCTCGGTTTCTTCATCCGGCATGTTGGCGACGATGATCGACACGCGGTCGTAGTTGACCGCCAGGCGCTGGCCGAACTGGAAGCAACGGCCCATCGCCGCAGATTGCTCGAAGATCGCCTTCTCGATAGGCGTCGCATCGCCATGCGGCGTGATGTAGGTCGGACCGTCCCGGTGGCGCAGCATGACGCTGCACGCCATGCCGAGATCGCCTGCCGTCTCGAAAAGGCGCTGACCCAGCTCCTGATGCGAACGGCAGGCCACACTGGCGCGCATGAAATTGAGCAAGGCGCCACTTTGGCCGACGCTGGAGAGAAACTCCATCGCCATCTTGTGCAGGCTCTGATGCTCCTCGACCAACTCGGCCGAGGCGCGATGCTGGCGAATGACCAGAGCCGCTTTGCGCAACAGGATTTCGCTATGCACCGGCTTGGTGACAATGTCGTTGCCACCCGCATCGTAGGCCCGCAAATGTTCGTCCAGAGACTCGTGACCGGTCGCGAAGATCACCGGCACCTGCGACCATTCACGCAGCTTGCGACAGGTCTGGATACCGTCCATGTCCGGCATTTCGATATCGAGCACGACGAGATCGGGCTCCTGCGCCTTGCACAGCTCGATCGCCTCTTCACCCGAGCCGGCGGTGACTACCTCAAACTGCTTGGCCAACAGTGCACGATGCAAGGTGCGGGTGGCCGCATTGTCGTCGACCACCAGCACTCGGCCCATGATCTGTTCAGCTTCGGGGTCATTCTCGATCGACATTCATTCTCCGAATCGTGGCGGGGCCAGATGCAACTCGCGGGGCGGGCCGGCGCACGGCGTCAGCACCGCGCCCTCGCGAACAAACACTGGCGATTCCCGCCAAACTGCAACCGCGTGATCTTACCTCAACACACCGACAACAAACCGGGGCAACCCGGACGACGCGGCACATGCAAACGGCGTTCAACCGCGTGCGCGATCTCGCGCCGCGTGGCCGGCTGGCCGCAAACTGGCCGCTACTGCGCATATCGCTTCCACAGGCGCTCGAAACGCCCCACGAATGGTAATACGGCATCCGGGTCGGTCGTCTGAAGCAGATTTTCCTCATTGCGGTCGCTGGCGCTGCGCGTCCAGTTGAAACTGCCGTTCTGCAACACACGATCGTCGAAGATGGCGAACTTGTGGTGCATGTGCGCGGGGCTCGAGTCTTCGGCCACCGCAACACCGGCACGGCGCAGGCGATCGATATCGCTGCCGGCATCCAGACGTTTGTCATTGTCGGTGAGAATGCGCACCGCCACACCACGCCGATGAGCGTCGGCAATGGCCTCGCTGATACGGTCGTCGGAGATGGTGAACACGCAGATGCGCACACTGTCGCGTGCCTGCCCCAACTGGCGGACGACCGCATTGCGGCACGCGTCGCCAGGGCTGAACCAGGCATCGGTGCGCGCCGCGGCCACCGGCCCACGCGCCACGTCGAGCGCCTTCATCACGCGCTCGAGCCAGCCCACCAGCGCCATGGCATCGTCACCCGAGCGCATGCGTTCGCGCGCCATGTCGAAGGCCGCGTTGCGGATGCGCCGCAGGACTTCTTCGTCCGCCGCGCGGCCGTCGAGCAAGGCGTCGAACTGGTGGCGCTCATCGGTGCTCAGGCGCAGATCGTCCAGGCTGTTTCGAAGATGCCCGAGGACGGCATCGAGAGTCGGTTCGGTTTCGCGCATCGGATGGTCCCGGGTGTGGCAGACGACGTTGATGATGCCGCAGCCTACCGTCCGCGTCATCCGCCATCGCCGCTTGACGCAACTAGGACACTTGTCCTAGTTTACCCCTCATGCGACCTGACCCGAGTGACCCCGACGTGAGCACCACACGCACGCAGATCGTCACCATCGCCGACGATCTGTTCTATCAGCAAGGTTTCGAGCACACCTCCTTCGCGCACATCGCGGCCGCGGTGGGCATCTCGCGCGGCAACTTCTATCACCACTTCAAGAGCAAGGACGAGATACTCGACGCGGTCATCGCGCGACGCCTGGAAAACACCCGGTCGATGCTCGATGCGTGGTCGGCGGCGGGCGAGCATCCGGACGCGCGCATCCGCAGCTTCCACCACATCCTCATTGCCAACCGCGCCAAGATCATGCTGTACGGCTGCCCGGTGGGCTCGCTGTGCACCGAGCTGACCAAGCTCGACCATGTGGCGCGTCCCGCCGCCGGCCGCATCTTCACCCTGTTCCGCGACTGGCTGAGGGCGCAGTTCGAGGCCTTGGGTTTCAGCCACGAAGCGGACGCCCTGGCCATGCATGTGCTGTCGCGCAGCCAGGGCGCGGCAACACTGGCCAGCGCCTTCCACGACGAGGCCATACTGCGCCAGGAGGCCGAGGCGCTGGACCGCTGGCTGGATCAACAACGGGCGCGCCTCGGCGCGCCCTGATCACCCCCGCAAGGAGAACACCATGTTCGTCGCCCTGCTTCGCTTCGCCGACCACAAGGACCGCGCCGCCGAATTGATGGCCGCCCACAACACCTGGATCCAGCAAGGATTGGACGATGGCGTATTCCTGCTGGTGGGCAGCCTGCAACCGAAGGCGGGCGGCGCGCTGCTGGCCCACGGCGTCGATCGCGCCACGCTGGAGGCGCGGCTACGTGATGACCCTTTCATCGATGCCGGCGTGGTGAGCGCCGAGATCTTCGACATCACCCCCGGCCACGTGGACGCGCGGCTGGACTTCCTGCTGGAGCCTTGAGTCCATGAACGACACGATTCCCGGTCCGGACGGTCAGGCACGCTGCCGCTGGTGCGCCGCCGCGCCCGAGTTCTTCGACTACCACGACCGCGAATGGGGCTTTCCGGTAGACGACGACATCCGCCTGTTCGAAAAGCTGTGCCTGGAGAGTTTTCAATCGGGCCTGAGCTGGCGGACGATTCTGGCCAAGCGTGAGAACTTCCGCCGCGCCTTCGCGCATTTCGACTTCCACCAGGTGGCGCAGTTCACCGACACCGACATCGAACGCCTGCTGCAGGACGCCGGCATCGTGCGCCATCGCGGCAAGATCGAGGCGGTAATCAACAACGCCCGGCGGGCGGTCGAGTTGGTGGCGCAGGAAGGTTCGCTGGCCGCCTATGTGTGGCGCTTCGAACCGCCGAAAGATGCGTTGGCACCACCACAGACGGTGTCCACGTCGCCTGCCTCGGTGGCGATGTCGAAAGACCTCAAGAAACGCGGCTGGAAGTTTGTCGGCCCGACCACCGTGTATGCCTTCATGCAGGCGATGGGGCTGATCAACGATCACGTCGCGGGCTGCATCAGCCGCGCCGAGGTGGACGCCGCCCGGGCGCGCTTCACGCCGCCGGGCCCGACGACCTGAGGTTCCATCGTCACGACACCGGTGCCGCCTGCGGCCCGCGCACCAGACGGCCGGGCAGCGCGCCGGTCGCTTCGCCGTAGCGCCGCACCACCGCACCATCGACCACCGTCGCCACGTAACCGTCGGCACGCTGCACCAGCCGCCGCCCGCCCGTGGGCAGATCGTGGGCGACCTCCGGAGCATGCAGGTGCAGGCGGTCCAGGTCGATGAGGTTCAGGTCGGCCTTGTAGCCGGCGGCGATCCGGCCGCGGTCGTCGAGGCCGACCGCATGGGCGCTGTCGCGGCTGAGCATGCGCACCGCCTCGGCCAGTCCGAGCCGCTCGCCACGCGTGCGGTCGCGTACCCAGTAGGCGAGCATGAAGGTCGGGAAGCTGCCGTCGCAGATGGTGCCGCAATGGGCACCGCCGTCACCCAGCCCGAGCACTGCGGCCGGATGGCGCATCATGGCCAGTGAGGTCTCCAGCGAGCCTTCCGTGTAATTGCACAGAGTGACGTAGAGCATGCTGCGGCCGTCGTTCTCGAGCATCAGATCGTAGGCGAGCGCCTCAGGCGCCATCCCGAGGTGCCGTGCGCGCGCCTCGATGCTGTTCTCCAGCGGCTGCTCGTAGTCCGGCGGATCGCCCAGCTGGAACATGTGGTCGAACTCGCGCGCCAGCCGGCCGAGGACGATGGTGGGATCGGGATCGGCCGACTCGGCGAGGATGCGGGCACGGATTTCGGGCCGGCGCAGGGCACCGATCTTTTCCGCGAAGGGCAGCTCGGCGAGCTCGATGTAGGTGGGCGTGGTGTAGAAGGTGTTGAGCGTCAGTTCGTGCCCAAGCATGACGCCGATGGCGCGGCTGAGCACCTGCGCGCGGATCGGCGGCCCGTCCCGGCTGGCCTCGTTTGCCCAATCGAGCACCTCGCGCCAGCGCGGCGTCATCGGCCCGTAGCCGCCTTCGAGCAGCGACACCGACAACGGCCGGCCGGTGCGTCGGGTCAGCCGGCGCAGCAGCGCGAAGGTGTCCTCGGGGTCGTCGAAGTCGGTGATCAACTGCATCACCCCGCGTCCGCATTCATGCAGGGCATCGGCCATCGCCATCAGCTCGGCCTCCGCCGCTTCGAAACTGGGCGTGGACCGCCCGTCACTGGAGCGGTGGAAGAAGGTACGCGAGGTCGTCAGTCCGAGCGCGCCGGCGGCAAGGCCTTCGCGCACCAGCGCCGCCATGCGCTGGCGGTCGGCGTCGGTGGCCGGCTCGCGCTCGGCACCGCGCTGCCCCATCACGTACACCCGCAGCGCCGCGTGCGGTATCTGGCTGCATACGTCCATATCGAAGTGGCGCTCGGCGAGAAAATCGAGGTATTCCGGATAGGTCTCCCAGGTCCACGGCAAACCATCGACCAGCACCGGATGGGGAATGTCCTCGACGCCCTCCATGAGGCGGATGAGCAGCTCGTGCTGGTCGGGCCGGCAGGGCGCGAAGCCGACACCGCAGTTGCCCATCACCACGGTGGTCACGCCATGGGCCGACGAGGGCACCAGATGCTGCTCCCAGGTGACCTGGCCGTCGTAATGGGTGTGGATGTCGACGAAACCGGGGGTGACCAGCAGGCCGCGCGCATCGATCTCTTCGCGCCCGCGGCCGCGCACCCGGCCGACTTCGGCGATGCGCCCGGCGGTCACGGCGACATCGGCGGTAAATGGCTCGGCGCCGCTGCCGTCGACTACCTCGCCGGCGCGGATCACCAGATCGTAGGTGCTCCCCATGATGCAGACCTCCCTTGACAGCATGGTCCAAGGTGCCTGCCGGGCAGGGGGAAGTCGCCTCGTGTCGGGGTATATGGTGCCGACGGCTTCAGGCGGCCACGGTCAGGTTCACTGTAAGTTTAGATCGCGCCCCTTAAAAGGGAAGTCGGCGTTGTGTGTGCGCATGCCGCTTGCGCTCGTCGTGATGCCCGTGGCCACACCGCCCCATCGCCGCGCCCGGCGAACACGTCCGAGCCGGCCGGCGCAGCCCAGCGGCGTCAGGGCACGTCGTCCCAAGCCGGAAACATCACCGCCCGATTCCGGCTGGCGGTCTCCAACTGGGCGACGCGTCGACGGGAGACCGGAGCCTCACCCCAACACGCTGTGCAGCATCTTGAGACTGAGCAGGATGAGTACGCCGGCGAAGATCTTCTTGAGCGTCGCCACCGGCAGCCGATGCGCCATCTTCGCGCCGAGCGGCGCGGTGAGCACGCTCACCAGCGCCACCAGCACCAGCGCCGGCAGGTAGATGAAGCCGGCGGTGTAAGGCGGCGTGCCTTCGGCGCCCCAGCCGTTGACGATGAAGCCGACCGTGCCGGACAAGGCGATGGGCAGGCCGATGGCGGCCGAGGTGCCGATGGCGTTCTGCATCTTCACGTTGCACCAGGTCATGAACGGCACGGAGAGCGAACCGCCGCCGATGGCGACGAGCGCCGAAATGCCGCCGATGAACAGGCCCACGAGACTGGTGCCGAACGCGCCGGGCAACTCACGATGCGGCTTGGGCTTGATGTTGAGCAGCATCTGCGTCGACACGTAAGCCATGAAGCAGGCGAAGAAGATGGCCAGCGGCGCGGAGTCGATGCGCGCGGCAATGAAGGTGCCGCCGAAGGTGCCAACGAGGATGGCGGGGGCAATGAGTTTGACCACATCCCAGCGCACGGCACCATGCGCGTGGTGGGCACGCAGGCTCGAAAACGAGGTGAGCACGATGCTGGCCATGGAGGTCCCCAGCGCCATGTGCACCACCTGATCGCCCGCAAAACCCTGGGCGATGAACAGCGTCGTGAGCGCGGGCACCATGATGCCGCCGCCACCGACACCAAGCAGCCCGGCGAAGAATCCCACAAAGGCGCCCAAGGCCGGGTAAGCCAACCACCACACATCAAAGCTCATTGGTATTCAATTCCAGAATCTGTTCAACGATGAACGTCCATTCGTCCGGGTCCACCGGCGTGATCGACAGCCGATTGCCGCGGGCGAGCACGCGCATGTTGGCCAGCGCCGGGTGTTCGCGCAATTCGGGCAAACCCACGAGCCGCGTCTTGCGGACGAACCTCACGTCTACATTGAACCAGCGGGGCTTCTCGCGCGTGGCTTTTTCGTCGAAAAAGCGGCTCGTCGGATCGAACTGGGTTTCATCCGGATAGGCAATCGACGCCACTTCGGCAATGCCGGCGATACCGGGCTCGGGGCAGCTCGAATGGTAGAAGAACACCCGGTCGCCCGGCGCCATCTGGTTCATCATGAAATTGCGCGCCTGATAGTTGCGCACGCCGTACCAGGCCACCGTCTGCGCGGGCATGGCCGCCAGATCGTCGATGGAACAATCGTCCGGTTCGGATTTCATCAGCCAGTAGCGCACCCGGGCCTCCTTCGCGTTGAGGCCGCTACTTTACCAGCGCGACATGGCCGGCGTTACTCGTGCCGCAAGGCGTCGATGGGATCGAGCCGCGCGGCGCGACGGGCGGGGAAGAAGCCGAACACCACGCCGATGACGGCCGAGAACACGAACGAGAGCACGTTGATGCCGGGGTTGAACAGATACGGCACCCCCATCAGCGAAGACAGCCCGACCGATGCGACGGTCGCCAACGCGATGCCGAGCAAGCCGCCGAGGCAGGCCAGCGCCACCGCTTCGATGAGAAACTGCAGCAGCACCTCGCGCTCCATGGCGCCGATGGCCAGGCGGATGCCGATCTCGCGGGTGCGCTCGGTGACCGACACCAGCATGATGTTCATGATGCCGATGCCGCCGACCAGCAGGCTCACCGCTGCCACCGCCCCGAGCAGCATGGTCATCACCTGGGTGGTGCTCGACAGGGTCTGGGCGATCTGTTTAGTGTCGAGCACGCTGAAATCGTCGTCCTCGCCCTCGCCGATGCGGCGCAGCTCGCGCAGCAGCGCCTCAAGCTGATTTTTCACCCGGCTGGTCGACACCCCGTCGCGCACCGACACCATCATGCGGCGCACGTCGGTGCTGCCGGTGAGGCGGCGCTGCGCGGTGCGCAGCGGCATGAGGATGGTGTCATCCTGATCGGAACCGAAAGCCGACTGCCCCTTCTCGCCCAGCACGCCGATCACCTCGCAGGCGAACTGCTTGATGCGAATTCGCTCGCCGATGGGGTCGCCGTTGCCGAACAGCTCGCGACGGATGGTATTGCCGACGATGCACACCGCACGACCGGCCCGCAATTCGGTGGTGGTGAATTCACGCCCGTCGGCAAGCGTCCAGTTGCCGGCGGTGAAGTATTCGTTGGTGGTGCCGGTGACGGTGGTCGACCAGTTGTTGTTGCCGACCACCACCGTCACGCTCTTGATGACCGTCGGCGCCACCGCCTGCAAACCACCGAGCTGACTGCGCACGGCGTCGACCAGTTCGATCTTGAACGGCGCGGCGCCGGCGGTGGAGCTGCCCGGCCCGAGGCGCTGGCCGGGACGCACGATGAGCAGATTGCTGCCCATGGCCGTGATCTGGTCGGAGATGGCCCGCGTCGCGCCATTACCGAGGGTAACCATGGTGATCACCGCCGACACGCCGATGACGATGCCGAGCACGGTGAGGAAGGAGCGCAGCAGGTTGCGACGAATCTCGCGCAGCGCCAGCAGCAGCGTGTTGCCGATCATGTGCCCACCTCCACGGCCGCCGCGCTGTCCGAGTCCACCCGCCCATCGACGAAATGCACCTGGCGCGAGGCGAACGCGGCCATGTCGCGTTCGTGCGTCACCATCAACACGGTGAGGCCGCGCGCGCGATTGAGCTCGCCGATGAGTTCCATGATCTCGTGGCTGCGCTGGGTATCGAGGTTGCCGGTGGGCTCATCGGCCAGCAGCACCGAGGGCTGGGTGACGATGGCGCGGGCGATGGCGACACGCTGCTGCTGCCCGCCCGACAGCTCGGCCGGGGTGTGATGCGCCCATTCGGTCAGGCCGACCAGTTCGAGCGCTTCGCGGGCATGCGCATGGCGCTGTCTGGCCGACTCGCCGCGATACAGCAGCGGCAGTTCGACGTTCTCCTGCGCCGAGGTCCGTGCCAACAGATTGAAACCCTGAAACACGAAACCGAGGTAGTTTCGCCGCAGCAGGGCGCGCTGGTTGCGGTCGAGCTGCTCCACGGCGGTGCCGAGAAAGCGGTAGCTGCCGCTGCTCGGTGTATCGAGACAGCCGAGGATGTTCATCACCGTGGACTTGCCCGAGCCGCTCGGCCCCATGATCGCCACGAACTCGCCCGCGTCGATGCGCAGGTCCACCCCGCGCAGCGCCTGGAACGCCGCCTGACCCTGACCGTAGGTCTTGGTCACGCCGGCCAGTTCGATGAGCGGTACCGAAGTGCTCATGCGCCCTTGCTCGCGGTATCGGTAATCACCGCGTCGCCGGCCTTGAGTTCGCCGTCGACGATCTCGGTCATGCGCCCGTCGCTCACGCCGATGCTCACCGGCACCGCCACCGGCGCGTTGTCTCGCAGCACCCACACCCGCCGCGAGGTGCTGCCGCTGGCGGGCTTGACCGTCTTGACCACCGCCGAGCGGGGTGGCCGGGGCATGAGCCGCTGCACCAGACTGCCGCTGCTCTTGGCCGTCGTGCTCGGCGGCGTGAAGCGCAGCGCCGCATTCGGCACCAGCAGCACGTCTTCGCGCGTGCTGGTCACGATCTCCGCCGTCGCTGTCATGCCTGGGCGGAGCGACAGATCATCGTTGTCCACCTTGAGCGTGGTGAGGTAGGAGACGACGTTATCGGTGGTCTGCGCGCCGTAACTTACCCGCGTGATGCTCGCCGGGTAGTGGCGACTGGGGTAGGCATCGACCGAAAAGCTCGCCTGCTGACCATCGGCCACCTGACCGACATCGGCCTCATCCACGCTCACCTGCAGTTCCATGCGCGCCAGATCCTCGGCCAGCGTAAACAGCACCGGCGCCTGCAGTGACGCCGCCACGGTCTGCCCGGGCTCCACCTTGCGCGACAACACCACGCCGTCGATGGGCGACTTGATCGACGCCTTTTTCAGATTGGTCTCACTGGAATTGAGCGCCGCCTGCCGCTCGGTGACCAGCGCCTTCGCTGCGGCCAGATTCGCCTTGGCACGCGCCAGCGTCGCGCGGCCGGTGTCCAGTTCGGCTTTCGACGGCACCTTGCCGCCGGACAGCCGCGCCACCTCTTCGAGCCGCGCCAGATTCGAGGTCGATTCTTTCACCGTGGCCTGCGCCTGCAACACGCCGGCCCGGGCGGATTCAAGCAAGGCACGCGCGCTGGCGATGGCGTCCTTGAGCTTGGCGGTATCGAGCAGCGCGATTACCTGGCCGGCCTTGACCTCGTCGTTGTCCTCGACGAACACCTTCACCACCGTGCCCGACAACTCACTGCCCACATCCACCTGGTTGGTTGGCTGCAAGGTACCCGTCGCCGAGACGGTGACCGTGAGACTACCCCGCGCCGCGGGCGTGGTGTCGTAGCGTATCGCACCGTTGGATGCCCCCTGCGACAACCATCCCCACAGGCCGCCGGCCAGCAGCAACAGCACAAGCGCAAGCGCGATCCATCGCCCGGCGCCCCGGCCGGTGGCGGGTCGCCCCAGATCCAGTGGCGGCGTGCTGCCGGTCGCGGGGGTCGTGTGTGTGCTCATGATGCGCTCCCAAACGGCGTTGTCGCGACCGGCGCGGCGTCGTCGGTTGCCGACCGCCAACCGCCCCCCAGTGCCTTGATCAAACGGATACGCGCGGTCGCCAGATCGGCCTGCGCCGTCGCGTGACTGTCCTCGACCGACAGCCGGGTGCGTTCGGTATCGAGAATCGTCTGGTAGTCGGCCACGCCGGCTTCGTATTGATGGCGCGCGAGCAAGGCCGCGTTGCGTGCCGCCAGTGCCGCCGCATCGAGCGAGGCGACGCGGCGTTGGCCGTTGCGCACCGCCACCAGCGCATCCTCCACGTCCTGCAGCGCCACCAGCACCGCCTTGCGATAGTTCTCCAGCGCCGCATCGCGATTGGCGCGCTGCAAGTCCACCTGCGCCACCAACCGCCCGCCATCGAACAGGGTCGCGCCAATGCTGGCCGCCAGCGAACGCGTCAGCGCCTCGGCGCCACCCAGCGCACCAAAGCTCAGTGCCTCGACACCGAGCGAACCGCTGAGCGTGATCGACGGGTAGCGCTGCGCCTGCGCCGCGCCGATGCGCGCCGTTGCCGCCGCCAGCTGACGCTCGGCGGCACGCAGGTCGGGGCGCTGACGCAGCACGTCGGCAGGCACACCGACATCGACATCGGCTGGAATGCTCGGCAACTCGGCCGCCCCGGTCAGCTGCGTCTGCAAACTACCCGGCGACTGCCCGGTGAGCACCGCGAGCGCATTGGCATAGCCGGCGAGCGACGTTTCCAGCGCCGGGATCTGCGCCTCGGTCTGCGCCCGGTTGGCCCGCGCCTGCTCGAGCGCCAGCGCGCCGGTCAGCCCGGCCTGTACGCGCCAGTCGGTCAGTTGCATAGTCTCGCCCTGCGCCGACAGATTGCTGCGCGCAATCGCCAGTCGCTGCGCCGTGCTGCGATACAGCGTGTAGTTGTTCACCACCTCGGCCACGAGGCTCACCTGCGCATCGGCCAGCGCGTATTCGCTGGCCGCCAGATCGGCCTGCGCCGCCTCGACCGCGCGCCGCTTGGCGCCGAACAGATCGGCCTCCCAGCGAGCATCGAAACCCGCCTGATAGAGCTCGCGCGCAGCCCCAGAACCGCCGCTTTCGCGACTGCCACGGCGGCGACTCGCCCCCGCCGACGCATCCACCGTCGGCCCCAGATCAGCCCCTGCCGCCCGTTGCTGCGCACGCGCGGCGCGCAGGCGAGCCCGGGCGGCGGCCAGATCCGGACTGTTGGCGAGTGCGGCCTCCACCAACGCGGTCATTTCCGCATCGCCGGCGCCCTGCCACCACTGCGCGAGCGCCGCCACACGCGTCGCTTGCTGGCCGCCTTGCCAGCTGGCCGGCATCGACATGGCTGGCGCCCGATAGTCGGGGCCGACCGAGGCACAGCCGACGAGCACAATGGAGAGGCAAAACGCTGAGGCGAGTCGCGGGGAGACGAGCGTGTTCATGTGAGTTCGGGTCTCAATCGGATCGGATTCGATCATCGCCACCAAGCGCGTAAAACGCAGTTAGTCGAGTGTAAAGACCGGTAAAGGCGGTGGCACGGCGTAGACACAAAAAAAGCGCGGCCAATGCCGCGCTTTCTTTGTAAGGTCCCCCGACAGTGCCGTCTCGGCCGGGCATCCTGAACCGAGGGTTCAGGTTGGCCACTTTCCAGACGCTTCAGGCCCACCCGGCTTTGGGGTGTGCACAACGGCATCGAATCGGTCCGTAGCCATGTCGCTAGACATTGGTTCAAGGAATCTACGGCCTGCACGAACACCGCAGGGGATTGATCGTTTCCGCTCAGGCCGCAGGCCTAGAACAGTCGCTCCTGCTGCGCCAGGACATCGTCCAGACGCGAACTCATGGAATCGATTCTACGCTTCAGCCCCGGCATGTCAAACCCGCCGGAACGCTGGAATTGCAAGAACTCATGCGCGATATTGAGGGCCGTCATGATCGCCAGTTTTTCACCGCTTGCCTGGGTCTTGGCGCCCAGGTCGATGAGCTTTTCCTCTAGAAAGCGCACGGCCGCCTCAAGCGCTTCGCGCTCTTCCGGCTGGCAGCCGACACGGTATTCCTTGCCGAGCAGCGTGAGATCGAGAGTATCCATGTCGGTTATTGCTCAGGCAGGGTTTCAAGAACTTGGCTGACGCCACGAATGGCCGACTCGACCTTGCCGGCGAGACGTGAGTTCTCCGCCTGCAACTCGCCAACGCGAGTCTTGAGCGCACGGTTTTCCTCTTTCTGCGCTTCGAACAAGCGCATCAACTCGTCGAGTTGTTGTTCAAGGTGGTCAAGTTCGGCATCCATGGGCGAATGGTAGAGACGGTCGGCGGAAGTGGTCAAGCCAGTATTTCATACAGGTCGGCTTCATGACCGGGTCCAAAGCAGGCGGCGAGCCGGCGCACGTCCAGATGTGCGGCCATAGCGTCGGCCAGCCGATCGAGATCCGCCTCCCGACGGGCGGCGGGGTCTACCCGCTGCGCGTCGGCCAAGCCGGCCCAGCCGAGCAGTGCACCGAGCGCCTCGGGCGTGTCGAACAGGCCGTGCGCGTAGGCGCCGATCACCTGCCCGTCTTCGCTCACGGCGCCGTCCGCCCGGCCATCTTCAAAGTGCACGGCGGGGCGTGCCAGCGCCGGCCCTGCGCTCACGCCCATGTGAATCTCGTAGCCACGAATCGGCACCGCGCCGGCGGGCAGCGCGAGCGTGCCACTGACCGTGCGCAGTTGCTTGTGCGGCGCCAGCGTGGTGACCATGTCGAAGACACCGAGACCGTCGGACACCCCGGGGGTGCCTTCAAGGCCTTGATCGTCTCGCAGTTGCCGGCCGAGCATCTGATAGCCGCCGCAAATACCCACCACTTTGCCGCCATAGCGCAGGTGACGGGCAATGGACGCCTCCCACCCCTGCGCGCGCAGCCAGGCGAGATCGGCGCGCACGCTCTTGGAGCCGGGCATGACGATGAGATCCGCCGCGGGCATCGGCTGCCCCGGCCCGACCCATGAAAAGTCCACCTGCGGATGCAGGCGCAGCGGATCGAGGTCGGTGTGGTTGGAGATGCGCGGGAACGCCGGCGCGACCACCCGCAACCCGGCGGCGTCTTTGTCCATCGGCGCATCGGCGAGCGCGTCTTCGGCATCCAGAAACAGCCCGTGCAGATAGGGCAGCACGCCGATCACGGGTTTCCCGGTGCGCTCCTCCAACCAATCCAGCCCCGACTGCAACAGACTGATGTCGCCGCGAAAACGATTGATGATGAAGCCTTGGACGCGCGCCTGCTCGCTGGGCGAGAGCAGCTCGAGCGTGCCCACCAGATGCGCGAATACGCCGCCGCGATCGATGTCCGCCACCAGAATCACCGGGCAATCGGCCGCTTCGGCAAAACCCATGTTGGCGATATCGCGATCGCGCAGATTGATCTCCGCGGGGCTGCCGGCGCCTTCGATCAGCACCGTGTCGTAAGCGGCGGTGAGCCGCCCCCAACTTTCCATCACGGCCGCCATCGCGGTCGGTTTGTAGTGGTGATAGTCGCGCGCGCTGAGCATGGACACGACCTTGCCGTGGATGATGACCTGCGCGCCGATGTCGGTCGCCGGCTTGAGCAACACCGGATTGAAGTCGGTGTGCAAGGGCACGCCGGCGGCCATGGCCTGCAAGGCCTGCGCCCGCCCGATCTCGCCGCCGTCGGGCGTCACTGCCGAATTCAGCGCCATGTTCTGCGGCTTGAACGGCGCCACGTGGCGCCCCCGGCGGGCAAGCCAGCGGGCCAGCCCCGCCACCAGCGTACTCTTGCCGGCATCCGAGGTCGTGCCCTGAACCATCAAGGTGGCGCATGTGTGCATCACGTACAATCCCGAGTCTTCGCAAAACAGGCCCGGATTATCTCGCAAGCGGCGCGTTGCCGGTTTGCATTGAAAGCTTCAGGACGCTCGATGACGCACTCCCATTCTCGACTCGCACTGAGTCTGCTCGGCCTCTTCGCCATGACCGCCGCGTGGGCTGCGCCAATCGACTTGAAGGACGACCTCGGCCATCCGGTTCATCTCGATGCGCCGGCAACACGCATCGTGTCGCTGGCCCCACACGTGACCGAACTGATCTACGCGGCCGGTGCGGGCAAATCCATTGTGGCCGCAGTGCAGTACAGCGACTACCCACCCGCCGCCAAGTCATTGCCGAGCGTCGGCAGCTACACCCAAGCCGATCTCGAAGCCGTCGTCGCGCAGCGCCCCGACCTGGTCATCGCCTGGCGCAGCGGGAACCCGCCGACGCAGATCGACCGCCTGCGGGCACTGGGTATTCCGGTATACGTGAGCGAGCCGCGCGAACTCGCGTCGATTGCCCACGTCTTGCGTCAGATCGGCCTCTTGGCAGGCACGGAAGCGGCCGCCAACGCGGCGGCCGACGATTTCATCGCCCGCGAGCAGGCGCTACGCGCGCGCTACGCGTCGCAGGCGCCGGTGGCTGTGTTCTACCAGATCTGGGACAAGCCGCTGATGACCGTCAATGGCGAGCATCTGATTTCAGCGGTGATCCGCCTGTGTGGCGGCCGCAACGTGTTCGCCTCGTTTGATCTGCTCGCCCCCAAGATCGGCACGGAGGCGGTGCTGGTAGCCGACCCGGAAACCATTGTCGCCAGCGGCATGGGTGAAGCGCGCCCCGAATGGCTCGACGCGTGGCGGCGCTGGAAACAACTCAAGGCGGTCAAGCGGGACAACCTGTTCTTCATCCCGCCCGAACTGATCCAGCGCCACACGCCACGCATTCTCGACGGGGCCGAGCGGCTATGCAAACAGCTCGATAGCGCGCGCCAGCGTCGGCCCAAGCCTTGAATTTCAGGGAGCGGTGTTAGCGGGAGTGCTTCAACAGCCCGCCGCCAGTCGGCCGGTTACTCAGTCGTCCGACTGGTCCTGGCATTGCTGGTAGTAGCTGCGCCAGGCCGGGCGGGTGTTGCGCCACCACAGGCTGTCGAATCGGCGCGACAAACTCGATAGCGCGGGACGCAGATAGTGGTTGGCCGCCGAACGCCTGGCCGGGGCGGGCACCCGCGGCGCCACCCCCAAGGCGACCAGCCGATCGGTCAGCGTCGGATGCATGAGCCGGTCAGCATCGTCGCTCACCAGCGAGTGCAACAGGCCATGCTGGGGCAAGGCATGAAAGCCGGCGGCGACGCCCATGCCCATGTCCCGGAAAGGACGGATGCTGGGCCGCGGCAGATGCTCCGCCTGCGACATCACCTTGTCCCAGTAGTCGGATTCAATGAATTCGGCCTTCATGGCCACTTCCACCAGCGTATCGCCGAGCAGCTTGGCGCCCACCACGCGCGCGGCGACGCGGTCCGCTTCGTATTCTTCCAGGTGATTGAGGCGCAGCGCATCCATGAGATCGGCTTCCGCCCAGCGCGAGAACACGCGGGTGAGCAACTGCGCACTCAGTCGGGGATCGGAGGCAATACGCTCGCACACCCGGTGCCACCAGGCGCGCAGATGCGCGCCCCACGCACCACGACCGTTGCGCTGACGCGACAGATGCCCCATCTCGTGCGCCAGGATGGCCGCCAACTGCCGGGGCGACACGCTATGCACCAGCGGCAGACCAACGATAAGCGTGGTGTGCATGCGCCCCCAGCTCCCGCGCGCAGGGCGTTGATGGACTGCCGCATTCATGTCGGCGGAAATGCGGATGAGGTCCACACCGGGCACGTTCATACGGCGGGCCAGGCGGTCGACAAGGCGATACAGGGAAGGCGCATTTTCGCGCGAGATACGTACCCCCTCAGCCGAGGGCACGTGTGTGATCAGCCACGTGGCGATCCGGTAAGCGGCCATACCGCCGACGGCGGCAAGCAGCAGGCCCATGAATGCTGTCGAGGTGGGCGCGGCCTCCATCACCACGCGCATCAAACCGGCAATACACACCATTGCCGCTGCGAGACACGCCAAAACCAGCACGCCCAAACCGAACGCTGCTCGCCGCGTCAATTGCCGGGCGAGTTTGCGGACGGAGCGCGAAGCGCGAGGTCGTATGGTTTGCATTGACGGCCTTTATCCTGGAAGTCGTGCCAACTGTAAACGATTGATCCGTCTATAAAAATACATCGAAGGTCATAGGCGAGTGAAGAAATGCACAGTGTGCCAAATTTCAGCAAATGACAGCCCAATATACCAATCGGCAAAATCCGCACATAGCAAGGTTTTCAGCGCACGCTGACCATCGATACCCACTACGGGACTATTCGTATGGGAATTTTCGGAAATTTTTCATTGCAGCCATAGAAACGGGCGGCCATACGGCCGCCCGCCCCTCCCTCATGAGGCCATCAGGCGCTCATTTGCAAGGATTCGCTGGCCCCACGCTCGGCACGATTCAACTGATTGACCGCCGAAACGATCGCCTGCATGGAGGCCGTCACGATGTTGCCGTGGATACCGGCACCGAACACCCCGCCCGGCACCCCGTCGGAGGCAAGCTCGATATAGGCGACCGCCCTTGCATCCGACCCCTGTCCGAGGCTGTGCTCTTCGTAGCTGAGCAATCTGGCCTGCGGCTTCAGGGCATGCAGGGCGGCGTCAATCGGGCCGTTGCCGACACCGCGCAACACCTGCATCTGCCCATCGCACACGACCTCGAGCGAGATGCCCTGCTGGTCGCCGTGTTCGAACAGATGATGTTCACCATAGGCGACACCTGCGTCGTTCGCCAGATAGGTCGATTCGAAGATCGACCACAGATCCACCGCCTTCATCTCGCCCCCGCTGGCATCGGTTGCGGCCTGCACCACCGACGAGAAGGCCACCTGCATGCGGCGCGGCATGGCCAGGCCATACTCGCTCTCGAGCAGATAGGCGATGCCGCCCTTGCCCGACTGGCTGTTGACGCGGATGACCGAATCGTAGGTTCGCCCGAGATCGGCCGGATCGACCGGCAGATACGGCACCGCCCAGACCGCGTCCGGTGCCTGCACGGCCAGGCCCTTCTTGATGGCGTCCTGATGCGAGCCGGAAAAGGCGGTAAACACCAGATCGCCCACGTACGGATGGCGCGGGTGGATGGGCAACTGGGTGCAATATTCGACGGTACGTGCGACCTCGTTGATACGCGAGAAGTCGAGCCCCGGGTGCACGCCCTGCGAATACAGATTGAGCGCGAGCGTCACGATATCCACGTTGCCGGTGCGCTCGCCGTTGCCGAACAGGCAGCCCTCGACGCGGTCCGCCCCCGCCATCACGGCCAACTCGGCGGCGGCCACGGCGCAACCGCGATCGTTGTGCGGATGCACCGAAACGATGACCGCGTCGCGCCGGTCGATATGCCGGCACACCCACTCGATCTGATCGGCGTAGACATTCGGCGTGCTCATCTCCACCGTGGCCGGCAGGTTGATGATGCATGGCCGCTCGACGGTCGGCGCCCATTCGGCAATCACCGCATTGCACACCTCGACGGCGAAATCGAGTTCGGTGCCGGAGAACACCTCCGGGCTGTACTGGAAGACGAACTCGGTCTGCGGCTGCTCGTCCGCCAACTGGCGGATGAGCCGGGCGTTGTCGATGGCAATCTGCTTGACGCCGGCGCGATCCTGCCCGAACACGATGCGGCGGAAGTTGGGCGCCGTGGCGTTGTAGAAATGAATGATCGCCCGGCGCGCCCCGCGCACCGACTCGAAGGTTCGGCGAATGAGATGCTCGCGCGCCTGGGTCAGCACCTCGATGGTCACGTCGTCCGGCACACGGTCTTCGTCGATGAGCTGGCGCACGAAATCGAAATCCGTCTGGCTGGCCGCCGGAAAGGCAACCTCGATTTCCTTGAAGCCGATGTCCACCAACATCTCGAACATGCGCATCTTGCGTTCGGCATCCATGGGCTCGAACAGCGCCTGATTACCGTCGCGCAAATCGGTACTCATCCACATCGGCGGCTGCTCGATGCGCTGGTCGGGCCAGCGGCGTTCGCGCAAGGGTTCGCCCCCCGGAAACGGATTGAAGGGCTGATATTTCTCGTTCGGTCGTTTCAACATGCTCATGCTCCCATCGTGATTTCACTGCGAATTCGTTCGGCACACGGGCAACCGGGCAGGCCTTGTCACGCGGCCCGGTCGCCGGTCGGCAGTCGTCGAAGTGCTGGCAGGAAGACACGCTGAGTACGCATGGAATGCTCCAATGAAAATGGTGGACGCGAAAAACGTCACTGGCCCTGTTCGGGCGTCATGAAAAACAGCAGGAAGGGGTAGGAATTAGCTGCGCGAGACGCGCAGCAGCAGGCCCAGACCGGCGAATGCGGTCGTGGATAGCGCCAGGAGATCGGCGAAAGATTGGGTCTGCTGCAAAGTCATGAGTGCAAAACTAGCGGGCGGGCGAGCCTTGTGTCAAGTGCCCTGCCGCCCGTCGGTCGAATCAACCGTGCCACACGTCCATCAGCGGGCCGACGCGAAAGCCGCTCAGCGCCGGGTTGCCATCGAGCCAGCGCTCGACCTCGCTACGCTGGGCCTCGGTGACCGATCCGCGCTGGCTGGTGCACACAAAGCCGGCATCGTCGCCCCCACCGAACACCAGGCCCTCGGGCATGATCGCTTCGTGGAAAAAGCGCTGAAAGAAGGCGTCAACCTGGTCGGTATCGTCGGCCTCGGCAAAGGACAGATCCAGATCGAAACCCAGTTCCTTGAATTCACCGACGAACAGCTTCTTGCGCTGGCGTCGATTGCGGGTTTTGGACATGTGATTCTCCTTGACGAGCACCGACCGCACGCTCTGGCCGACGCAAAAGGGGACGAAGCCTACACCATTCAGGCCGCCCGTGCGTTGAGGAAGGCCGCACGCGAGTCCAGATGGCGCAAGGCCGCCTTGAGTGCATCGAAGCAGTCCGGATCGATCGCCGTGCCCACGTTTTCGGCCATGATTTCGAGTGTCTCCGGCACCGGAATCGCGCCCCGATAGGGCCGCTCGGCGGTAATCGCGTCGAAGATATCGGCGGTGGTGATGATGCGCGTTTCGAGCACGATATCCGCTGCCATCAAGCCCCGCGGATAGCCTTTTCCATCGAGCCGCTCATGGTGCGCCGAAGCCACCTGCGCCAACTCCTGGAAGGCCGGAATACGGCTCAGAATGCTCTCGGTGTAGGTGGCGTGCTGCTGCACGGCGGCCCATTCGTCGCGATCGAGCTTGCCCGGTTTGTCGAGCACGGCATTGCTCACGCCCAACTTGCCCACGTCGTGCAACAAGGCACCGCGCTTGAGCCAGCGCCGACGCTCGGGCGAAACCTCCATGGCTTCGGCGACCATGTCGGTGTACAGCGCGACGCGCGCGCTATGGCCCGCGGTGTAGGGGCTCTTGGCATCGACCACTTCACCAAACGCCGTCGCGATTTCATCGAGATAGTCATCGTCGAGCACCCGCTCGTGCTGGCCGGGTTCGAGCGCGAAGACGGCCGCGTCGATCTGCGGATCGCGCAGCATGGCCCAGAATTCGTCCGACGCGCCCAGTTGCTCGAAGGCTTCCGCCAGCGCCGGGTCGAACCACGAACCGGCACGACTGCGCACCTCTTCGCGCGCCGCCTCGGGGCCATCGGCCGCATGAAACACATCCACCACCTGCGCCAGCAGCGCGATGCGCGCGTTGATCGGAATGGCATGTCCGGCGCGCCCCTCGGGCCGCCCCTTGCCGTTCCAGTGTTCATCGAGACAATGCACGCCCTCGGCCACGGCGTCGCCGAAGCGCAGCCGGCGCGCAATTTGTGCACCTCGCTGGCAACGCGTCTGAATCAATTCCTGCGCGATGCGCTCGCCGTCACGAACGATGTTGAAGATGGCGCGGAATCGCTCACTCAAACCGGCCTTCAGCCCGGTGTGCCCGAGCACGAAGTTGAGCACCTGCGGCAAGGAGCCGTCGACCAGTTTCATGTCGTGCTTGAATTGCCGATCGTCGGTCAGATAGAGCTCACAGACCCGCGCGGCATTGCTGCTGCAACCAACGTCCTTGAGCAGCAAGGTGTAGTACAGCTCGCGCAAGGCCGGCTCGGGCAGCCCGATCTGCCGCCCCAGGTGCATGCCGATCCAGCAGCAGCGCACGCAGTGGCCCGGCGGCTGGCCTTCGGTCATGTCCAGGGCATGACTGAGCGCACCGATCAGTTCGGACAACTTGAGGCACTGTGACACGGCGAACCGCCTCCCGAAGCGAGTGGGGCAATCCCCCCGATATAAGAGCTATCGGCCGGCGAAGGCGCATCTTGATCGGTCGGACAGCATGACTCAGACGGGCGCGACCCTGGGGGCGACACGCGGTTCGCGGATGGGCAGATTGGCGATGGCGGCGAGCGAGGCGAGCACGATATCGGCGATCCACATCCACTGATAGTCGCCCAATTCGGTGATGGCGATCCCACCCAGCCAGGCACCGAGAAAGCCGCCGATCTGGTGGGTGAGGATGGTCAGCCCGAACAGCGTGGACAGGTAGCGCGACCCGTGCAGCTTGCCCACCAGCGCCGCCGTCGGCGGCACCGTCGCCAGCCAGGTGAAGCCCAGGCCCGCCGCAAACAGGTAGAAGGTCAGCGTCGTGCTCGGCGCCATCAGGTACAGCACCACCAGCAAGGCCCGCGAGGCGTACATGGTGAACAGCACGTATTTGCTGCGATAGCGCTGCACACACCACCCGGCGTAAAGGCTGCCGACGATGTTCGCCAGCCCGATGATGGCCAGCGACCAGCTCGCCACGGTGTCCGGCAAGCCGCACAGATTCACCTCGCCCGGCAGATGGGTGACCAGAAAGGCGATGTGGAAGCCGCAGGTGAAGAAGCCGGCGTGCAACAGCAGGTAGCTGCGATCGGCGAAGGCGTCCCGCAGCGCCGCGCGCATGCCCCGGTCGACGCTGGCGGTGTCGTCGACAGCGGCTTGCGCGTGCCGCCGCGTCGGGGTCTTGAGCGCCCGCGCGAACGGCAAGCCGAGCAGCATGATCGCGCCCAGCGCGTACATGGCTCCCATCCAGCCCATCATGGCGATGAAGCTCTGCAGCATGGGCGCAAACACGAACTGTCCGAAGGAGCCGCCCGCATTGATGATGCCCGAGGCCATGCCGCGGCGATGGGCCGGCAGGCGCGCGACCGTCGCCCCCATGAGCACCGCCATGCTGCTGGCGCCCGACCCCGCCGCGAACAGCACCCCCAGCGTCAGTGACAGGCCCAGGCCGGTGGTCACCAGCGGCGTGAGCGCCGCACCGGCGGCCAGCAGCAACACGCCCGTGGCCAAGGCTCGCCCCGAGCCATAGCGATCGGCAACCGCCCCGGCCACCGGCTGCACCAACCCCCATACCAGCTGCGCGATCGCCAGCGCCAGACTGATGGCGGTGATCCCCATGCCGGTGGACGTATTGATGGGCGAAACGAACAGACCGAGCGACTGGCGCCCCCCCATGGAGATCGCCATCATCGCCGCTGCGAGCAGGATCAGCAGCCAGTGTTGCAGTTCGGGATCGTCACGTGTGGACATGGCCGGCCTCGTTGCGGGCGCGGTGCGCGCCGCTCATCCGCGACGATACCGCCGAAGCGGCCGTCAGCGGCAGGACAATCAGCGCTCGATCTGCCGCCAGGTGTCCGCTTCCACCGTGACGCAGTCCGTGCCGGTGCTGACCATCATCACGCCATCCTGAATCGTGATCTGCCACTGGGTGGTGCGCGCCACATGCGCAGCGAGCTGCTTGAGTGCGGCTTCGGGGAAGGCGATCACCGCCAGCTTGCGCACGCGCAGCAGCTCCTTGCGCACACCCTCCCACCAGATCGTGGACGTCGAGCCGCCATAAGGATGGATGGTGACTCGGTCGGCGCGTCCGGCGGCTTTGAGTATCCGGCGTGCGTCCGGCTGGCCGACATCGATCCAGTGGGCGATGCGTCCATCGAGTGTGCGCTGGCACAGGTCGGGTTCATCCGGATCGCACAGCGCGCTGCTCATGTCGAAACCCTCGTCGGCGATGCGCGCAAACGCGAGCACCCGTGCCACGAGTCGAATATCGGTCTCTGACGGATGGCGCGCCAGCGTGAGCGTGTGATCGGCGTAGTAGTGCCGATCCAGATCGGCGATCTGCAGTTGGAATTTGAAGACGGTGGATTTGAGCGCCATGGTCGCAAAGGGAGGGCAAAAGACGCGACATCTTACGCAGCGAGCACCCGTTGCGGCCAGCATCGCGACAAATCTCTCAAGCTTTCCATCGCGTTTTCCGTTAGACTCCGGCATCCCGTGCGCACAGACCAATCAGCGTACCGGCCTTTTTTGATCACCCTGGGCAGCATCGACATCGATCCGCTGCCACTGCCCCGCCCGCCTCGATTGGTGTCTCTCGACTAGAGCGACAGGCCGTCGCTGGAGTTGAAACACACAATGCAAAACGAAAACACGTTTGCCGCCCTCGGGCTGGCAGAACCCCTGCTGCGCGCCCTCAATGACGCCGGCTACACCACCCCGACCCCGATCCAGCAGCAAGGCATTCCCGCCGTGCTCAGCGGCCGCGACCTGCTCGCCGCCGCGCAGACCGGCACCGGCAAGACCGCCAGCTTCGCGCTGCCCATCCTGCAGCAGCAGATGGCCAAGCCGCAACGGGCACGCGCCGGTCGTCCGCGTGTGCTGATTCTCGCCCCGACGCGGGAACTGGCCGCGCAGGTCGAAGAGTCGGTGCGCGACTACGCCCAGCACGTGCCGGTGCGCTCCTTCGCGGTATTCGGCGGTGTCAGCCTGTTCAACCAGACCAAGGCCCTACGCCGCCCGGTTGAAGTGCTGGTCGCCACACCGGGTCGCCTGCTCGATCACATCAACCAGGGCAACATCAAGCTCTCCGATATCGAAACCCTGGTGCTCGACGAAGCCGACCGCATGCTCGACATGGGCTTCATCCACGACATCAAGAAGATCATGGCGAAGCTGCCGGCGCAACGGCAGACCCTGCTGTTCTCCGCCACCTTCAACGAAGACATCCGCGGCCTCGCCCACAGCCTGCTCAAGGACCCGGCGAGCGTGGAAGTGGCTGCGCGCAACACCACCGCCGAGCGCGTCAAGCAGTCGCTGCACATCGTCGACAAGAACGACAAGCGCGATCTGCTGATCCATCAGATCCGCGAACATCAGTGGTTCCAGGTGCTGGTCTTTACCCGTACCAAGCATGGCGCCGACCGCCTCGCCGAGCAGCTCACGCGAGCCAGCATCCCGGCCCAGGCCATTCACGGCAACAAGGCCCAGAACGCCCGCACCCGCGCGCTCGACGCCTTCAAGAGCGGCAAGCTTCAGGTGCTGGTCGCCACCGACATCGCCGCCCGCGGCATCGACGTGGACCAACTGCCGATGGTGGTGAACTACGAACTGCCCCACGTGCCCGAAGACTACGTGCACCGCATTGGCCGCACCGGCCGCGCCGGTGCCGAAGGCCAGGCACTGTCGCTGGTCGATCCGTCCATCGAGGCCAAACAGCTGCGCGACATCGAACGCCTGATCAAGCAGCAGGTTCAGCGCATCGAGGTGCCGGGATTCACCCGCACCGAGCCCGCCGCGCCCGCACCGCAGCGCCGCCACAAACCGGCCAAGTCCCCGGAGCAACGCAACAGCCACCGCCACCAGCGCGGCGCCGGCGAGCAAGGCGATCGTCGCCCCTCGACGCAGGGCGCTGCACAACCGGGCGCGCGCAAGCCGCGCAATCGTCCCGCCGGCAACGGCGGCCAGCCGCGGCGGGCAAACGACCGAGGCTGAGCGACCGCCCCCGGCGTGGTGCTCACACCACCACGCCGGCCGCCACCAACGAGGACCATTCCTCGTCGGTAAAGAGTCGTGAATCGGAAATGAAGGCGCGCCCTTCCGGGCCTTCCAGCGAGAAGGTGCCGCCGTGGCCGCCCTCAACCACCCCGATGATGATCTGGGTGTGCTTCCAGTATTCGTACTGGGCACCGCCGATGTAGAACGGCACCCCGCCGATGTCGCCCAGATACACATCCGCCGGGCTCACCATGAACTCGCTTTTCAGGTAGCAATTGGCCGCGCTGTTGTCACAGCAGCCGCCGGACTGCATGAACAGCAAATCGGGCCCGTGCTTTTTCTTCAGCACCTCAATCAATGCCAGCGCCTCGGGTGTCGCAACGACGCGATCGACCATGTCTCTC
>JBNKNO010000029.1:34581-38881 GCA_050293885.1 Rhodocyclaceae bacterium
TCTCCTTGGGGCGTGCCGCCATCGCCATGTCAGCGACCACGCGGCAAAAACAAAAAGCGGACGTTCCCGCAAAGGAACGCCCGCAAATACCGATCGATGCAGTCAATCAGGTATTAGAAAAATCCCAACTTGTTCGGGCTGTAGCTGACCAACAGGTTCTTGGTCTGCTGATAGTGGTCGAGCATCATCTTGTGGGTCTCGCGGCCGATACCGGATTGCTTGTAGCCACCGAACGCGGCGTGTGCCGGGTAGGCGTGGTAGCAGTTGGTCCATACGCGGCCGGCCTTGATGCCACGGCCCATGCGATAAGCGCGCGAACCGTCACGCGACCACACGCCCGCCCCCAGACCGTACAGGGTGTCGTTGGCAATCTCGAGCGCTTCAGCTTCGGTCTTGAAGGTGGTCACCGCCAGCACCGGCCCGAAGATCTCTTCCTGGAAGATGCGCATCTTGTTGTGGCCCTTGAAGACCGTCGGCTTGATGTAGTAGCCCTCGGCCAGCGCGCCATCCAGACGGGCCGCTTCGCCACCGATCAGGCACTGGGCGCCTTCCTGCTTGCCCAGTTCCAGGTAGGAGGTGATCTTGCTCATCTGCTCCTGGGAGGCCTGCGCGCCCATCATGGTGTCGGTATCGAGCGGGCTGCCCTGCTTGATCGCAGCGATGCGACCGAGTGCGCGTTCCATGAACTTGTCGTAGATGGATTCCTGAATCAGCGCGCGCGACGGGCAGGTGCACACTTCACCCTGGTTGAAGGCGAACAGCACCAGCCCTTCGATGGCCTTGTCGAAGAAGGCATCGTCGGCCGCCGCCACGTCTTCGAAGAACACGTTGGGCGACTTGCCCCCCAGTTCCAGCGTGGCTGGAATCAGGTTGTTGGCCGCAGCCTGACCGATCAGACGGCCGGTGGCGGTCGAACCCGTGAACGCGATCTTGGCGATGCGGGTGCTGGTGGCCAGCGGCACACCGGCTTCACGGCCATAACCGTTGACGATGTTGAGCACGCCCGGCGGCAGCAGGTCGGCGATCAGCTCGGCCAGCACCAGGATGGAGACCGGGGTGGATTCGGCCGGCTTGAGCACCACGCAGTTGCCGGCGCCGATGGCGGGTGCCAGCTTCCACGCAGCCATCAGGATCGGGAAGTTCCACGGAATGATCTGACCGACCACGCCCAGCGGCTCATGGAAGTGGTAGGCCACGGTGTTGTCGTCGATTTCGGACAAGGTGCCTTCCTGGGCACGCAGGCAACCGGCGAAATAACGGAAGTGGTCGGCGGACAGCGGAATGTCAGCCGCCATCGTTTCGCGGATCGGCTTGCCGTTGTCCACGGTCTCGGCATAGGCCAGCTTTTCCAGATTCTGCTCGATGCGGTCGGCGATCTTCAGCAGGATGCCGGCGCGCTCGGCCGGTGCGGTCTTGCCCCAGGCATCGGCGGCGGCGTGGGCGGCGTCCAGCGCCTTCTCGATATCCGGTGCACCCGAACGGGCCGCCTGGGTGTACGGGCGACCCGACACCGGGGTGATCACGTCGAAGTACTGACCTTCGACCGGCGGCACCCACTGGCCACCGATGAAGTTGTCATATTTGGCTTTGAACTGTACGGGGGCGTCGGCCTGCCCGGGCATGGCGTAGAGCATGGATGTCTCCTGTGTTGTGAACGTATCGATGCGGCGCATCATTTGCGACTCGCATACCTACGCATACGCCATGCCAAACTCGGAGAACGCAGGAATCTCCGACAAAACAGTCAAATAGGAAAGACCATACATATAAAATATGTATTGTGTTACATGTCAAAATGGAGCAACTGCTCCGATATGCCACACCTCATTCGCCGGGCGAGCGAGATTCATTCCCCGATACAAGTGCCTCGCAAGGGGCGACAGCGGACAAGCCCGGGCACGCACCTCCCCGCCTTCAAAAGGATTGGGGCCATGAACGCGCACCGCCATGGCCCCAAACCCAACAGATCCAGTCAGTCAGAACAATCCTATCGCGCGGGCACCATGATCTCTGCCTCGCCAGTGAGCACCACCTTGTCATCGACAAAGCACTCGGTCTTGAACAGTGCCTTGCGTTTTTCCGGGACCAGATTCGTCAGGGTGACGCGCGCAACCACCGTATCACCCGCCCGCACCGGCGCCTTGAACTTGAGCGACTGGGACAGGTAGATACAGCCGGGCCCGGGCAGACGCGTCCCGAACACCGTCGAGATGAAACTGGCCGACAGCATGCCATGCGCAATGCGCCCGCCAAACATCGAATCGGCCGCCAAGGCCTCGTTCACATGAACCGGGTTGGTGTCCCCGGACACCCCGGCAAACAGAACGATGTCGCTCTCGGTGACCGTGCGCCCGAAAGCGGCCGTCATCCCCTCCGACAAGTCTTCGAAATGGTAGCCATAGAACTCCTCGAACTTCTGATCAGCCATACGTCAGTGCCTCGCTAACAAGATGAGCTTAGTGTGCCCGATCGGACGTGACCGCGCATCGGTGGCGCGCCACCCGAACAGACATGAAAAAACCCGGCCGCAGCCGGGTTTTTCTCAGCGGAGCAATCGCGAGGATTACTTGCCGTTGACTGCAGACTTGAGCGTTGCACCAGCGGAGAACTTGGGCACGCTGGATGCCTTGATCTTGATCGAAGCGCCGGTTTGCGGGTTGCGACCGGTGCGGGCAGCGCGCTTGGACACTTCGAAGGAACCAAACCCGGTAAAGGCAACCTTGCCACCCTTGGCCAGTTCTTCGGAAATGATGTCCAGCACAGACGACACGGCACGATCGGCTTGAGCGCGAGAAACGTCCAGACGGTCGGCCAAGGCTTCGACGAATTCACCTTTGTTCATGTTGATCCTCGAAATATAGGAGTGGAAGGGGTGTATCTCAGTGGCGGATTCTAGCACCGAAAATTCGCGTGTGTCGCCGCAAATGCAAGCATTTACGGGGTTTTCACGATCATGCCCGCACATTTGTCATGCTCGCCAGCGCGCCCAGCACGGCTTGCGCACACCACTTGGCGCGCCGCGCAATGCACCGCCGCAAAGCACGACCACACGACAAACCACGAAAATTCATTCCAAATTCGCCGATTATCGGTCTATTTCATCAAATTACGGGGCGTGCGCCACACAACCCAGAAGAACGAATGCTGCGACGCACAACAAAATGGCGCACGCCGACACGTGATCCGAGCGATACCGGGACGGCTTTGAAAAAATTGATCTCTTGCCGCGTCAATCCACCAATTTCCATTGGTTTTCGACGATACGCACCATCACCCGCCCGCGTTGATCGAGCCCGGCATGATCTTTCCGGCTCATGTTGTATACACCGTTCGCGCCCGGCATTTCCCGCGTCGCTTCGAGGGCATCGCGTAGCGCCGCGCGAAATGCCGGCGTGCCCGGCTGACTCGCGCGCAACGCCGCGGGCACCGCTTGCGCAAACAGCCGGCCCGCATCCCACAGGCTGGCGCCAAAGCCGTTGGCCGCGCCAACCTCGAGCTCGCGCACGAAATCGGCAACCGCGGTGCGTATCGGCCCGGGCGGCAACTGCTCGCGCACGCGAACCGGACTGGCCGGCAACAGCACGCCATCGCATCGGCCGGCACAAGCGTTGAGGAAGGCATCCAGCGCGACGGCATGGGTTTGATAGATGGCGCCGGCAAAGCGCGCCTGCCGGAGTGCGACGACGGGCGCAACCGCAGCCGATCCCGCCGCGGCGACCAGCACCGCATCCGGCCGGGCCGCCAACAGCTTTTCGATCGGCTTGTGCACGTCGTGCTCGGTGGGTGCAAAACGCGCCGCGGCCACGATCTCGATCCCACGCAGCTCGGCAAGACCGGCGAAGCGCTGCCACCACTGTTCGCCAAACGCATCGGCGAATCCAATGAAGGCCGCCCGCCGCACATCATGACTGCGCATATGCGCGACGACAGCGGTCACCATCAGCGTTTCGTCAGGCGCCGTGCGATACGCCCAGCGCCCGCCTTCATGGTCGACATCGAGCGGCACGGCGGCGGGTGAAATCATCGGAACCTGCCGGCCGGCAAGGGCATTCAATATCGCGAGAGAAGCGGCCACCGTGGTCGATCCGATCACCAGATCCGCGTGCTCGTCATCGACCAGCGCGACCGCATGCGCGGCGGCCGCGGTGGCGTCCGAGGCGTCGTCCCGCACGACGTAGCGAACGGTTTCGCCGCCCACCTGACGGGGCAATCGCTCGATCACGGCACGCTGCACACGGCCGATCGGCGCGGCCGGCCCAGTGAGCGAGAGCGACACGCCGACAACGATCTCGGCACGCAC
>JBNKNO010000029.1:38979-40908 GCA_050293885.1 Rhodocyclaceae bacterium
CGGCACGCTGCACACGGCCGATCGGCGCGGCCGGCCCAGTGAGCGAGAGCGACACGCCGACAACGATCTCGGCACGCACTGGCCCAGCCAAAACACACAGCATGGCGACGACACACAGCTTCCCGCACGCACGCTTCATTCCCCGGCGACTCCTGTTTCCCGACGGTGTGGACCGTATCGCGCCGCAGTGTACCGTGAGCGCACACGATGAAGCTCCCAACGCTCGCCTGTCAGCCAGACTTCCGACGACGCTTGCTGCGTGACGCCTTGGGGTTGTAATCGAGGCAGCGCTGCACCCAGCCGCCCAGCGCGTCGTCCTCGTCGATGCCCTCGCCATCGATGAACAGGAAGCCGCGCATTGGTCGCCCGGTGAAATCCATCTCGTGTGCGCCGGGCTCGGCGAGCAGGCGCGTGTAGTCGTCCGGGTCGGTGCGCGCCATCAGGCGCTCGTCGCTCACGCCCAGGCACATCTTGTCGTTCACCATGAAGCACAGCCCGCCCATCATGCGTTTCTCTTCGAAGCGCACATGCCGCTGCGTCAGTTGTTGGCGGATACGGTCCGCCAGATACTCGTCGTACGCCACGGTCAGCGCCTCCTGTCGCCGTTGCTCAGGATCCCATCTTGCTCATATCGACGGCCGTCGCCTGCCAGTGGGGGTCGCCTCGCATGCGGTCGAAATAGGCGTTGACGCGCGGATAGGCCGACCAGTCGAACGGCACCCTATCCTTGAACGCCTCGATGTGAATCAATGCGTAATCCGCCAGGGTGACGCCATCGCCGACCACGGTCCGACGCCCGTCGAGATGCCCGTCCAGCACCGCCGAAAAGCGCGCCAACTGCGCCTTGGCCGCGTCGGCCATGGCCTCGTCGGTCGGCAGATCCATGAATTGCGGCTTGGCTACAGCCTCCCACACCAGCGTGCCGAAGGCCTGATTGAAGTGCGCCAGCTCCCAGCACAGCCACTGATCCACTTCGGCGCGCCGACGCGGATCGTCCGGGTAAAGCGTATTACCGGGCACCTGGCGGCACAGATAGCAATTGATGGCATTGCTTTCCCACAGCACGAAATCCCCGTCGACCAGGGTCGGCACCTTGCCATTGGGGTTGAGGGCGAGGTATTCGGGCGTCTTGTGTCCGCGCTCGGCAAAGCTGAGCCATTCGACCTGCACGGGCAAATCGAGCGCGTGGACCACGGCCTGAACCTTGCGGAAGTTGTTCGAACCATACAAACCATACAGCTTCATCATGGGTACACCTTTGGTGGATTGAAGGGGTTTGCGACGACGCGACGACGCAAGGCCGCCCGCACGTCTTAGGTCGATCGCGGCCGTTGGCGCGGGGCGCACTCGCTCCCCGCCGGCAGGTGGCGCGCCAGCCAGTCGCGCAGCGGCGCCGCTTCGGCGGCCGAGCAGAGGCACCAGTCTTCCAGCGCGCCGCGCGACGCGAACGCACCGGCATCAGCGTCACGCCACACGCTCATCTGCTTGTAGCGCAGCCAATGCGCCCGCGGCGCGTCCGTCGCGATACCGCCGGGTGTGCGTTTCAAGGCCGGGGGATCGATTCGCCAGCCGGCCGTTTGCAGCGCGGCTGCCGCCTCGTCGAACGCCGCGCCGGCGCGGCCCGGCAAGACGGCACGCCATGCCGCGAGCTGGTTGGCATCGAAATCCAGACAGCCGACGCCGAAACACACCCGCGTCGGTTCGATGGAGAGGAAATAGCCGGGCGCCTGTATCGCCGGTCGCCAGGCCATGCGCAGCCAGACGTGATAGGGCGCCGCCCCCTTGGCAAAGCGCATGTCGCGCGCCAGCCGGAACAACCTGCCACTCACCGGCACGCCACACAGCGTCGTCAGGCGCATGCGCAAGGCATCCAGGCAGCGCGCCGCCGGCTCGGCAAGCGCCTGTTCCTGACGGCGCTTGTTGGCCTGG
>JBNKNO010000029.1:40918-41162 GCA_050293885.1 Rhodocyclaceae bacterium
GTGTTGTGCTGCGCCAGTTCGGCCAGAAAGTCGGCCGCCGTCTGCGGCCAGCGCGGATCAGCAGCGCCCATCGCCCAAACGCCGCGCCAGTTTGTCGAACGTACCCGCCCAGCCCGCCGCATGCATGTCGCACACCGCCTGGGTGGCAAAGCGCAGGTGGCGCAGGAGCACCTGCGTACCCGCCGCCACCTCGCTGAAATCCACAATCACAGTGGTCTCGACGCCGGCATCCGGAAACGGCGGG
>JBNKNO010000030.1:0-7823 GCA_050293885.1 Rhodocyclaceae bacterium
AAGGCTTTCGCGTCAAACGCTCAGGCGGTTGAGCGCGAGATCGGCCGGGGTGTCCACATCGCGCAGCACACCGTCGTTGTCGCATTCGATGCGTTGAACGTCGGCATCGGACAGTAGTGCGCGCGCCCCCTGATCGCCGCTGAGTGCGGCGAGTCGTCGATACCAACCGGCGCCGAAGCCGACCGGATGCCCATGGCGCCCACCATGGACCGGCGTGACCACCGCATGTTCATCGCCGAGTCGCTCGGCCACCTGCCGAATGACGCTTGACGGTACCCACGGCATGTCCGCCAAGGCCACCACCCATGCGCTGCTGCGGGCGCTGGCGCATACGGTGGCGGCCAGCGCATCGCCCATGCCGGCAGCTGCGTCGGCACACTCGATCACCCGGCAGCCAGTGCGCTCGAGCACGCGTATGCGCGCAAGCAAACCCGGCCGAACCACGGCAAGCGCGCCGGGCAGCGCTTTGTTCAGTGCGCGCGCGCTGTGCCAGAGCACCGGTTCGCCGTCGTCCATGGGAGCGAGCAACTTGTCTTGCTCGCCCGTCGGGTCGTAGCGGGAACCGAAGCCCGCGGCCAGCAGAATGCCCTGAACGCGACTCACGGTCGCCGGCACGCCGACAAGGTGTCGGCGGCAAGCTCGAGCGCGGCTTTCGCTTCGCCGACCGGCAGCACCCGCTCGGGCACGACGCCGTTTTTCACCGCCACCAGTTCGGCGGCAATCGACACCGCAATCTCGGCCGGCGTGCGACTGCCCACGTACAGGCCCGCCGGCCCGCGCAAGGCGGCCACCTGTGTCTCGCTCAGATCGAACTCGCGCAAGCGTTCGCGGCGAGTCGCATTGTTCTTGCGCGAGCCCAGTGCCGCCACGTAGAAGGCGGGGGTGCGCAGCGCTTCCATCAGCGCCAGATCGTCGAGCTTGGGGTCGTGCGTGAGCGCCACCACCGCCATGCGGGCATCGGGGCGCAGGGCGATGACCAGATCGTCCGGCATCTGTCGCGACAGCGTGGTGCCGGGCACCCGCCATTCTTCCGCCCATTCCTCGCGCGGATCGCACACCGTGACCGCAAAATCGAGTGCCAGGGCCATGCGCGCCAATACCGCCGAGAGCTGCCCGGCGCCGATGATGAGCAGCCGATAGCGGGGCCCGAACACTGATACCAGCGTGCGCCCGTCGAAGCTCACGCCTTGCTCCGGATGGGCAGCGCTCAGGCGCGAGGTGCCGTCCGCCATGGTGAGCGTACGCGCCACCAATTCGCCCGCGCCGATTCGTGCCAGCAAGGCGTCGAGCGTGGTCGCCTCGGCCAGCGGTTCGAGCACCAGTTCCATGGTGCCGCCGCAGGGCAGACCGAAGCGGCGCGCCTGCTCGGCATCGAGCCCGTAGCTGACCTGCATGGGCGCTGCGGGCATGCCCTCGTCGGCGAGGCGGCGGATGAGGTCGTCCTCGATACAGCCACCGGAGACCGAGCCTGCCGCATGGCCATCGTCGCGCAAGGCGAGCAGGGCGCCCGGCGGGCGTGGCGACGAGCCCCAGGTGCGCACCACGGTGGCGAGCATGACGCCGTGACCGTCGGCGAGCCAGTCGCGCGAGCGCGTGAGCACTTCCATGTCGAGACTGTCCATGGGTCAGGCCTTGAGTTGGTCGCCCAGCGGCAGGCGATGAATGCGTTTGCCGGTGGCGGCGAAGATCGCGTTGGCGAGCGCTGGTGCCAGTGGTGGCACGCCGGGCTCGCCGACGCCGGTCGGCTTCTCGGCCGAGGGCACGATATGCACCTCCACCGCCGGCATCTGGTTGATGCGCAGCACGGTGTAGTCATGAAAGTTCGACTGCACCACCTTGCCATCGTCGAGCGTGATTTCGCCGCTCAAGGCGGCCGCCAGCGCAAAACCGATGCTGCCTTCCATCTGCGCCTTGATCACATCCGGATTGACCGCGATGCCGCAATCGACGGCGCACACCACACGATCGACCGTCAAGGTGCCATCGGCGGACACGCTGACCTCGGCCACCTGCGCGACGATGGTATGGAAAGACTCGTGCAAGGCCACGCCCCGGCCGCGTCGCACGCCGTTCTCTTCGGCCAGCGGCGTGTTCCAGCCGGCGCGCTCGGCGACCGCGCGCAACACCGCGGCATGGCGCGGGTGTTTGTCGAGCAACGCGAGGCGGTAGTCCACCGGATCGGCATTGGCCTGGTCGGCCAGCAGGTCGAGGAACACCTCGGTGGAGAAGCCGGTGTGGGTCGAACCCACCGAACGCCACCATTGCACCGGCACGCCGACGTTGGCGTTGGTGGTGTGCAGTTCCACCTGCAAATTGGGGATGGCGTAGGGCAGGCTGGCGGCCCCTTCGACGGAGGTAGCGTCGACCCCGTCCTTGATCAGGAAGCCTTCGAACGGTGAGCCGAGCACGATGGACTGCCCGACGATGCGTTGTTCCCACGCCCGCGGTTGGCCGTTCTCGCCCACGCTGGCGCGAATACGATGCACGTACAAGGGGCGATAGAAACCGCCGCGCATGTCGTCCTCACGCAGCCACACCATCTTTACCGGTGCCCGCCCGCCAATGGCTTTGACGATGTGCGCCGCTTCGACCACGTAGTCCGATTTGGGAGAGGCGCGGCGACCGAAACTGCCGCCGGCAAACAACATGTTGAGCGTGACCTGTTCCGGCGCGAGGCCCAGCACGCCGGCGATGGCAATTTGATCGCTGGTCTGGAACTGCTCGCCATTCCACACTTCGCAGCGCCCATCGTGCAGATGAATCACGCAGTTGAGCGGTTCCATGGCGGCGTGTGCCAGATAGGGGAAGACGAACTCGGCTTCGAGCACGTCGTCGCTCGCGCCCAACGCAGCCGCGGCATCGCCATCGTGGCGGGCGGCCCGCCCCGGCAACCTGGCAAGCGCGCTGTATTGCTCGATCAAGCCGGCCGAACTGCCGCGCCAGGCGTCGCTTTCGTCCCACTGGATGTTGAGCGCGTCGCGGCCTTTCTTGGCACTCCAGGTGTCTTTCGCCAGCACGGCGACTCCGGACGGAATGGTGACCACATCGACGACACCGGCCATCTTGCGCGCCGCGCTATCGTCCACGGACTTCACCTTGCCGCCGAAGCGTGGCGGATGCGCCACCACCGCCACCAGCATGCCGGGCAGTTGCACGTCCTGCGTGAAGATCGCCTTGCCGGTGCATTTGGCGGCACTGTCCTTGCGCGGCGCCCGTTGGCCGATGAGCTTGAAGTGCTTCGGATCCTTGAGTGTCGGCTTTTCGGGCACCGGCTGACGCGCGGCGGCATCGGCCAGCGCACCGAAGCCGGTTTCACGTCCGCTGGCGGCATGACGGACCACGCCGTTGCTGACGCTGATCTGCGCCACCGGTACGCCCCATTGCGCCGCGGCGGCCGACACCAACATCACGCGCGCCGCGGCACCTGCCTGACGCATCTGCATGAAGGAATTGGCAATGGCGGTGCTGCCGCCGGTGCCCTGGTTGGGCCCCCAAAAGAGATTGTTGTAGCGCGTGGCGTCGGCGGGCGCACCTTCGACCACCACCTGTTCCCAGGCCGCGTCGAGCTCTTCGGCCACCAGTGTAGCCAGCCCGGTATGGCTGCCCTGGCCCATTTCGAGATGTTTGGCGATGACGGTGATGGTGTCGTCGGCGCCGATGCGCACAAAGGCATTCGGGCTGAATTCACCCGCCGAGGCAGGCGCGTTGCCGGCGATGCCGGGACCGGTTTCGACGCCGTTGGCCGCCAACAGTTTGGAGGACGCGGCCGGTAACATGACGCCGAGCGTCAAGCCGGCGCCATGTTTGAGAAAGTCCCGTCGCGAGACGTTGGCGATGCGTTGTTCGGTGCGTGTCATGACCGTCTCCTTCAGGACAACTTGCTAGCGGCTTCGTGAATAGCCGCGCGAATGCGTACGTAGGTGGCACACCGGCAGATGTTTCCGGCCATGGCGTCGTCAATATCCTTGTCCGAAGGATTGGGGTTGGCGGAGAGCAGCGCCGTGGCCGACATGATCTGACCCGATTGGCAGTAGCCGCACTGGACCACATCGAGTGCCTGCCACGCCGCCTGCACAGCGGCACCGACACGCGCTTCGCCGACATGTTCGATGGTCGTGACCGACTTGCCTTGCACTGCCGAGAGGGGGGTGGAGCAGGCCCGAACGGCATCGCCGTCGAGGTGCATGGTGCATGCGCCGCACAGCCCCATGCCGCAGCCGTACTTACTACCGGTCATCTGAAAGCCGTCTCGAACCGCCCAGAGCAGCGGCGTGTCGTCCGGCAGTTCGGTGCTGACTGCCGTTCCGTTGAGCGTGAAGTGGATCATTGCGTCTCTCCCGGGGGGGGATTCAGGGTGGGTGCCGTCTTGAACAGATTGGACGCGCACATCTCATCTGGGTTTCACAGCATAGGCGCAATGAGTATTAAGATTAATCCTCAAATTCGAACAAGGTTGTGAAGGTGCGCTTAAAAATTGACCCTGCCATGCTGCCCGCCCTGGCTGCCTTCGAATGCGTTGCACGCCACGCAAGCTTCAGCCGCGCGGCGGCCGAGTTGGGGCTGTCTGCCTCGGCCGTGTCGCAAACCATCCGAAATCTCGAAAGACGCCTCGACATGCGTCTGCTGGCGCGCACCACGCGCACGGTTGCGCTCACGGAGGAGGGCGCGACCTTGCTCGAAGGGGTCACGCCCGGACTGACGCAGTTGTCGGGTGCGCTCGACAACGTGGCGCACCGTTCCGGCCATCCGGCGGGAACGGTGCGAGTCACCTTGCCACGCATGGTCTTCGTGCGTTACTTCCTGCCCCGTCTGGCGGCGTTTTACCAACGCTATCCCGATATCGAGGTGGAGTTCGGACTCGATGACCACCTCATCGATCTGGTCGGCCAGGGTTTCGATGTGGGCGTGCGCCTCGGCGAGCAGATCGCCGCCGATATGGTCGCCTTGCCGCTTGGGCCACCCGTAAAGCTGGTCACCGTCGCGGCGCCGGCCTATTTCGAACGCCATGCCATGCCGATGACGCCGGACGAACTGTCGACGCAGGAATGCTCCCGCTACCGCTACGCATCGAGCGGACGACTGGCGCCGTGGATGTTTCAGCGCGATGGCGAGCCGCTGGAAGTCGAGGTCGATGGCCATCTGATCATCAACGATCTGGCCGCCGAAGTGGCGGTTGCGCGTGCCGGCCTGGCATTGGTGCAAACGGTCGAATCGGTGGTGGTCGACGACGTCGAAGCCGGTCGCCTGATTCCGGTTCTCGAAGCCTATTCCGTCTCGCTGGGTGGGATGTATCTGTATTTTCCCAGTCGGGCAAACATGCCGCCGCGGCTGCGCGCTTTCATCGATCACTTCAAAGCATCATCCAGCGTGCCCGGCACATCGTCCCAGTGAAGCTTTCGATAGTCGAAACCACCCACCAGCGTCGGTTTGATCACGTCGAAATACGGCGACACATCGAAGTCACGGGGCGCAAACAGACTGTGATGGCGTACGTGAAGAATCTCCTCGATGCACGCCGGGCATTCGGGGTCATCGCTCGGGCGGCGCGTCATCGACGGCAGGATCGGATAGCGCACTGACTGGAAAGCCTGCGCAATCAGAGTCGAACAGATGGCGCGAGTGGGGTCGCCGCTACCAAGGGCAATCATGCGGCGACGAAAACGCAACGGGACCGGCGGCGTGGGCAGCAGGTAACGCGCCAGATCGATCACATTGCGCAGATCGTATTGATGCCCGATACGCCCGATGACGTAGTCGAGCACCCGCTGCCGATCCGCCGCAACAAGACCACCCGGTCGGCAAATGCGGCAGTTGAGGCCGGCGAATTCGTCGATCCCCACGCTACGCACGCCTTCGAGAATGTCTGCTTCGACGAAACAATGGCCGGCCGCGCCGCGTTCGCCCAACGCCGCTTCGCCCACGAACATGGCCGCGTGAGACCAGGTCGACTGCGTCAGATACTTGATCGCGGTGCTGATGCGTGAGTTGCCTTCCACCAACAGAATGTCGGCCGGTTCGAGGCAGGCAAGCAGAGCGTCCGGATCGCTCGGCCGCGACACGCTATGGACATGAACCGGGCGGCTCAACTTGCGGCCGAGCCAGTGACCGATGCCATCGAACATGAATCCCATCGTGTTCTTCCGTTCTGGCCTGCCGGGCAAGCGCCCGCGTGGGCAACTGTGGATAGGGGATCGAAAGTCGTGTGTCGCGCAGTGTGGCCCGGGAGCTTCTTTGGGGAACACCACGCCGCGCAACGCTCGTGTCTCTGTGTATTGGATCGTTGAACACCGAAAAATCTTACGGGCGCGCGTTTTCCGGCGGGCGATAGCGTCATCGTGGCAGGCCTTTTCGGCAAAATTGTCTCAACTCGGCACGACAAACACCGTAACAAGGTGAGGGGCGTAGTGGCGGTGCCGGAACGCGTCGGCGCGCGGTTTGAGCACCCGGTATACGTGGCGTTTCGGCGATCCGTACAATGGCGCAACGCATCCTCGTAGAATGGAGCTAAGCAAATAATTTGGCTGAGAAGTTGGATCGTGTTCAAGCCATCTGCTTGAGCGCCGCCGCCTTGGCGCGCCGCTCGAACGTTTGGATACTTGCACTGGCCAGGAACCTTGTCCTCGCAGCGAGTGCAACGTTCATCTGTGCTACAGCCTACCCGAACGTCATTTTGGCAGAGCCGGCCAGCCCGTCGACGTCAAGTGCGCTGACCATCGTCATTGACCAGCAGTTTTCACCCTATGCGCTGCGTGCACCCGACGGAAAACCGGACGGCTATCTGATCGAGTTGTGGCAACTGTGGTCAGCGCAGACGGGAATACCCGTCCACATCAAGCTCGCGGACGGAACCACCGCACAAAAACTCATGATCGCGGGCGAAGCAGACGTGATCGACGGCATCTTTCGCACCAACGAGCTTGGCGAACTCTACGAGTTCAGTGATCCGTATGTCGCGGCACCGCTACGCGTATACACGGATGAGGGCTTGGGCCCGATTAGCGATCTGACGACTTTGATGGGAACAACCATCGGCGTGCGCGGAGAGAGTGCCTGCGCAACCCACCTGGCCAAGAAAGGTGTCACGACGATTCGCTACGAAAGCGCGCCGGCTCTTGTTGCCGCCGCGCTCAGGGGGGCAGTGAAAGCATTCTGCCTGGACGAGGCGAGCGCCAAGTACCACCTCGAATCGGCGCGCGTTGCGCGTGCCTTCAAGAACTCGTTCGAACTGGATCTGGGCTTTCTCCACTATGCCGTTCTGCGAGGCAACGGCGCGCTGCGTGAGCGCGTCGCGGAGGGCATGACTCAGATCGACCTCACCAAGGTTGAGGCGCTGCGTGAAAAGTGGATGGGGCATGCACATTCGTGGGCGCCGATTGTGCGTCTTGCCGGTTTCGTCGCACTCACTACCCTCACGTTCGCGCTGTTGCTTGCCATCTGGATCTACTTCCTGCGTCGCACGGTGCGCACCAAGACCGCCGAACTGGAACGGGAGAAGGCCAGTCTCAACGCAAGCGAAGAGCGTTTTCGCCGGCTCTTCGAGGACTCGTGCCAGGCAACCGTGTTGCTCGAAGAGGGCGTGTTTGTTGCCGCAAACAATGCCGCGCTCGCGTTGCTTGGCATGAGCCGGCTCGACCAGCTCGTTGGAAAAGGTCCGCTCGATATCTCGCCGCGAACCTTGCGCGATGGCCGGCAGTGCGCCGACGAACTGCCGAAAATTGCCGAACGCGCCGAAAAGGAAGACAGTATCGAGTTCGAGTGGGTTCATGTGCGCGCAGATGGCCAGCTCATCGACCTGAGCATTCTCCTCACCCCGATTCGTATCG
>JBNKNO010000030.1:7921-38859 GCA_050293885.1 Rhodocyclaceae bacterium
ATCGAGTTCGAGTGGGTTCATGTGCGCGCAGATGGCCAGCTCATCGACCTGAGCATTCTCCTCACCCCGATTCGTATCGATCAGCGAAATCTGCTTCACGTCGTGTGGACCGACATCGGCCCACAAAAGGCGGCCGAGGCGGAAGGCGCCGCGCTGCGCAACGAACTGGAGCGGCGCGTCGGGGAACGAACCTCGGCCCTCGCACAGATGACCTCCTCACTGCGCAACGCCATCCGTGAGCAGCAGGCCATTTTCGATGCAACGACGGTAGGCGTCGTGTTTGTCGTCGAGCGCACCATCATGCGCTGTAATCGCGCGACGGAAGCACTGTTCGGACGGGACGCGAGCACGCTAGTCGGTCAGACCACCCGCGTGTTCTATCGGGACGAGGAAACCTATCAGATGATCGGGCAGCACATCGCCGATCAGCTTGCCGAGTGCGGTCGTTTTCGCGAAGAGGCCGACTTGGTGCGCAGCGATGGCAGCATATTCCGCGCCCGCCTGTCGACCCAGTACCTCGCCGCGGACGACCCGGCCGCCGGAGTCGTCACCATCATCGAAGACATGACCCAGGAGGCCGAAGCCTTCAAGGCGCTGCACGAGGCAAAAGTCATTGCGGAGGAGGCGGCCAGGGTCAAATCGGACTTCGTCGCCAACATGAGCCACGAGATTCGCACCCCCATGACCGGCATCCTCGGCATGACGCATCTGCTGTTACAGCAAGACCTCTCGCCGAAGCAACGCGAGTACCTCGAGAAAATCAAGGCAGCAGGGCGGCACCTGCTGGGCGTAATCAACGACATACTCGATTTTTCCAAAATCGAAGCAGGCAAGATGATCATCGAGCATGTCGACTTCAATCTGAAGGAGTTGACCGACGGTGTCGCGTCGATTGTGGGCGAGTCGGCGCGCGTGAAGGGCCTCGAATTCGCGGTCGACATTGCACCCGATGTTCCCCCGTATCTGGTCGGCGACCCCATGCGCCTGGCCCAGATATTGAACAATTTCGCCGCCAATGCAGTGAAGTTCACCGATGAGGGCCGCGTCGGCCTCAACGTCGAGGTGCAGGCGCAAGAAGAAAACGGCGTGACACTGCGATTTTCCGTCCGCGACAGCGGATGCGGTATCGATCCGAACCTACAGGCGAACTTGTTTACCAGCTTTCAGCAGGCGGACAGTTCCATCACGCGCAGCCATGGCGGTACCGGTCTGGGACTCGCAATCTCGAAACAGTTGGTTGAAAACATGCACGGCACCATCGGCGTCGACAGCACCCCCGGCATCGGCTCGGTGTTCTGGTTCAACATCCCGCTCGGCATCGGGACGGAGGAGGGCGCCACCCACAAGACCAATCCCGCCGCTCAACTGCCGACGCCCGAAGGGCTATCCCATCTGCAGCTGTTGCTGGTGGAGGACAACCCGCTCAATCAGGAAGTCGCACTCGCCATGCTCGCCCACTTTGGCATCAACGTAGATCTGGCCACCAACGGCGCAACGGCCGTTCAGATGGTGCAGCACAAGCGCTACGACCTTGTCCTCATGGACGTGCAGATGCCCGTCATGGACGGCTTGGCCGCCACGAGGGCGATACGAAAGCTGCCGGGCCACAACACGCTGCCGATTGTTGCCATGACGGCCAACGCGATGGTTTCCGACCGCGACGCGTGTATCGCCGCCGGCATGAACGACCACCTCGGCAAGCCCATCGATGTTGATCGTTTGCTCGCAAAGATCGTCAAATGGACAAACGCAAAAGGAACGCTGACATTGCCGGAACAAGCACAAGCGCCCGCGCCAGACCAAAACGCGGACGCCTGCCTGCTGGATACGCACGATGGTTTGCGCCGATGTATGGACCGCACGCCGATGTACCAGCGCACCTTGAAGAGCTTCATTCGCCATTTCACACAATCACCCGACAAGATGCGCGATGCCATTGCCACGTGCGACCTGGAGACGCTCTCGCGTACCGCACACAGTCTCAAAGGGGCCGCCGGCCAGATCGGTGCCTTGGCGCTGGCCGCGCTTGCTCGCGAGCTGGAGGCCGCCGCCAAGGCACAAGCCCCGTTTGACACGCTGTCAGTACAGTGTGATGCGCTCGCAGGCAAAATGGACGACACGCTCGCCGCCATCCACTCGTATCTCACAGCGCTTGATTGCGCCGCCTCACAAGCGGCAAGCCTGTCGGTCGGTGGAAATGATACGGCCCCGTGAGCGTTGCGTGCGGCCATCGCAGCGTAGGCAGCGCGGGGTGATCAGCCCGTGAGTCGCCATTTATTAAAGTTTACATAATACAAATTATCGCGGTTGTGGTTGATTGTGAGACGACAGACACCAGACGCATGAGCGACGCCCGTCTACAGCCATGACTCTCGTTACGCTAGCGAAAGCTCGGATCGAATGGCAACCCGACGTAGTTCTCCGCGATCGTCGTGCGTCCGGCTTCGGAACCAAGCAGGTAGTCGAGTTCGGCCAACTGGATCTTGTGTGCGATCGGGTCGTCGCCAAAATCGTGCATCAGCTGTGTGAACCACCATGAGAAGCGCACCGCGGCCCACACCCGGCGCAGCGCGGTTTCCGAGTAGCGGTCGAGCAGATCGACACGTCCGTCTTCGTACCAGGCGATGAGTGCGGTGGCCAGATAGAACATGTCGGAGGCCGCCAGGTTGAGCCCTTTCGCGCCGGTGGGCGGCACGATGTGGCCCGCATCGCCGACCAGGAACATATGACCGAAGCGCAGGGGCTCGGCCACGAAGCTGCGCAGCGGCGCAATGCTCTTCTCGATGGACGGGCCGGTCACCAGATTGCCGACCACCGACTCGGGCAGCCGACGGCGCAACTCGTCCCAGAAACGATCGTCCGACCAGTCCTCGACCTTCTCGTCAAGGCCCACCTGCACGTAGTAGCGACTGCGCGTGGTCGAGCGCATGGAGCACAGCGCAAAACCGCGCGGATGATAGGCATAGATCAGCTCCTCGTGGATCGGTGGCGTGTCGGACAATAGCCCCAGCCAGCCGAAGGGATACTCGCGCTCGAACTCGGTGATCATGTCCTTTGGCACCGCCGCGCGCGATGCGCCGTGGTAGCCGTCGCAACCGGCGATCCAGTCACATTCCACCGTGTCGCGCTCGCCCTCATGGACGAATGCGATGTGCGGCTTGCCGTCGAGGAATCCGATCGGCGTTACCTCCGATGCCTGGAACACCACCGTGATGTTCGCGTCGGTCAGCACCGCATCGTAGAGATCCTTGGTCAGTTCGGTCTGGCCGTACACCGTCACCTGTTTGCCACCGGTGAGCGCGGCCATGTCGATGCGTTCCATGCGGCCATCGAAGGCCATCACGATGCCATCGTGCAACAGGCCCTCGCGGTCCATGCGCTCGCCAACGCCGGCCTGACGCATCAGATCCGCCATGCCTTGTTCCAGAATGCCGGCGCGAATGCGCGCTTCCACATAGTCGCGGGTCTGCCGCTCCAGGATCACGCTCTTGATGCCGCGCTGACTCAGCAAGCGCGCCAGGCACAGCCCAGACGGGCCGCCACCGATGATGCCGACTTGGGTCTTCATGTCTCGCTCCGGATGTGGATGTTGTTCTATGTGCTGCCAGATTAGGCACACCAACACCCTGCCGCTTGCATTCCCGGCGAGAATCGCTTGTACTTTTGAAAACACCGCACAACACCCGGATTTGCCCGAAAGTCACGCCACAAGGGGGCGACATGCCCACGCATGCCATACCGAAATACCAGCTATACGGAGAGAACACCCTCTGGCCGACGCCCGAGCCCGTGCATTTCGAGACCATCGCCGCGCGCAGCGCCTTGCACGATTGGGAAATCGACACCCACAGTCACGACGCCCTCACCCAGGTGCTCCACCTGGTCGCCGGGCAGGCGCAGATGACGCTGGAAACCACGCACATCGAACTCGCCCCGCCCTGCCTCGTGCTCATGCCTGCCGGTTGCGTGCATGGCTTTCGCTTCTCGCCCGACATCGACGGCCAGATCGTCAGCATTCCACTGGGCATCCAGCGCGAACTGCTCGCCCTCGCCCCGGAACTCGACGCCGGGCTGGAACAGCCCGCCCACCACCCGCTCGCCGCCCTGCCCGAGGCGCGCGCCCAGCTCGACCGCGCCTTCCGCCAGTTCGGCATGGAATACCGCAGCCACGCCCCCGGCCGCCTGGGCATGATGACCGCCCTGCTCACCGAAGTGCTCGTCTGGCTCGCTCGCGCCGCGCTTGCCAACGCCCCCGTGCCCAGCACCCGCCAGCACCAGCGTCTGGCGCGCTACCGCCGCCTCATCGACTCCCACTACCGGGACTGGCAACCAGTCAGCTTCTACGCCGAGCGCCTCGGCATCAGTCCCGCCCAACTCAACAACACCTGCCGAAGCGAAACCGGCCGCAGCGCCAAGGCGCTCATCCACGAACGCCTCCTGCTCGAAGCCCGCCGCCTGCTTGCCTACACGGATCTCGACATCACCACCATCGCCCTCACCCTCGGCTTTGACGACCCGGCCTACTTCTCGCGCTTCTTTGTACGCTATCAGGAGATGCCGCCGTCGGTGTATCGGCGGCGGTATCAGGGGTGAGTTCGGTATGTCGCGCCAGGGCGGATCGTCGTCGATGTGTGGCCGGACGAGTTCGATCGGGCGTGCGATTTCCTCGTTCCGGCGATTGAGGTGAACGCCGAAACCGGCGCCGATGTCGCCGGTTGCCTCCTCGCGCCGGGGCGGCTTCGCCCGGCGGCGTACCGGTCAACGCAGAGCCGCGTCGCTCGCCAGTGCGCTCAACAGCTCGCGCAGCGTCTCGCGCAGGCTGCCGCGCTTGGTCTGGGGCAGGCCGTCGAGCATGCCCGCTTCGAGCCCCGCCACTTTTGCATCCGCTTGCACGAGCACGTCGGTGCCGGCATCCGTCAGGTGAATACGCACGATGCGCCCGTGACTTGGATCGGGCTCGCGTGTGAGCCAGCCACGGCCCTCCATGGCCTTGACCATTTCGTTGGCCGCCTGCGGCGAGACCATGGAACGTTCTGCCAACTGCGCGTTGGACAGCGAGCCCCGGGCGAGAAACGACAACGCGGTGTATTGACTGACGGTCAGGCCGATGGGCGCCAGCGCGTCGCGCATGTGGCGTGTCAGGGCGTGATCGAGACGGCCGATGAGATAGGCGATTCCCACGGGCCGGGTGTCGTCATCCGATGAATGGAACGAATTTTCCATTGACAACCTTTGGTCAGCGACTAGAATGGCTGATATCAAGTTACCTGATATACGCCTGATAGAGGAGATACGAGTATGGCAGATTACGAAGGCCGCTGGCAGACGGTAAAGGTCGAAGTGAGTAAAGGCATCGCCTGGGTCACCCTGAATCGCCCGGACAAACGCAACGCCATGAGCCCCACGCTCAACCGCGAGATGATCGACGTGCTCGACACCGTCGAGTTGGACGACGATGCCGGCGTGTTGGTACTGACCGGTGCGGGCGAATCCTGGACCGCCGGCATGGACCTGAAGGAATACTTCCGCGAGACCGACGGCAAGTCCGACATCTACCAGGAGCGCATGCGCCGCGACTGCTCGACCTGGCAGTGGAAGCAACTGCGTTTCTACAGCAAGCCGACCATCGCCATGGTCAACGGCTGGTGCTTCGGCGGCGCCTTCTCGCCCTTGGTGGCCTGCGACTTGGCGATTTGCGCCGACGAGGCGGTTTTCGGTCTATCGGAAATCAACTGGGGCATCCCGCCGGGCAATCTGGTGAGCAAAGCCGTGGCCGACACCATGGGCCATCGCCAAGCCCTGTACTACGTGATGACCGGCGACACCTGGACGGGCAAGGAAGCCGAAGCCTCGGGTCTGGTCAACAAGAGCGTGCCGCGTGCGCAACTGCGGGCCGAGGTCGAGGCGCTGGCCGCCAAGCTGCTGGAGAAGAACCCCACGGTGATGCGCATCGCCAAGCATGGCTTCAAGCGCTGCCGCGAGCTGACCTGGGAGCAAGGCGAAGACTACCTGTACGCCAAGGTCGATCAGTCGAACCATCGCGACCGGGAAAATGGCCGCGCCCAGGGGCTCAAGCAGTTCCTCGACGAGAAGAGCATCAAGCCGGGACTGCAGGCCTACAAGCGCGAGGCGTGAACGTGTAATCCTCCCCTTCAAGAGAGAGGAAGGGAACGCCCGGCGGGTTGACACACCCGTTCTACGTGACAATGGGGCGCAGCACGCCCCACCCCGGTGATACCGACCGAGATCGGCACACGGGGCAGGCAGGAGACAAGGATCATGTTCGAGGTACCGCTGTACATCGGCGGCCGCGCACAATCGGCGCTCGCCACCTGCAACCGAATCAATCCGCTCAGTGGCGAACCGGCCACCAGCGCCGAGGCCGCCACGGCGGCCTTCCCCGCCGGGTCTACGACGACCCCCAACGCCCGTCGCGCACTGCTGCTGAAGGCTACCCTCCAGCATCGTCCGCGACACTATCCAATTTGGGACGGAGGGACGTCACCATGCCATTGACGCGCATCGACGCCGCCGGCGTCCGCTATCGCCCGGTTGCCATCGGCGACCCGCAGGTGAATGTCTCCCGCGAGGCCGACGGGAGTTGGCGCCTGTCGCCCCGCGAGGCCCTGGGCGACTATCCGCGATGCCTGAGCGATCGGCTGGTGGCGGGCGCCGAGCACCATCCGGAACGCACGCTGGTCGCTCGACGCGGCGCCGACGGCGAATGGGTGCACCTCAGCTACGCGCAGATGCTCACCCGCGCCAGCGCCATCGGCCAGTGGCTGCTCGACCAGGGGGTGAGCCGCGAACGCCCGCTGATGATCCTCTCGGGCAACGACCTGGAGCATCTGCAACTGGCCCTGGGTGCCCTGTACGTCGGCGTGCCGCACTGCCCGGTCTCCCCGGCCGCCTCGCTGATGTCGAAGGACTTCGCCAAACTGCGCCACATGGTCGAACTGGTGACGCCGGGCGCGGTGTATGCCAGCGATGGTGGCGCCTTCGCTGCGGCCATCCGCGCCACTGTATCGGCGGACGTGGCGGTGATCACCCGCGACGGTGCGCTCGACGGAGGGACGGCCACCGCCTTCGACACCCTGCTCGAGACCCCACCGACGAGTGCGGATGCGGCTCATGCGCGGATCGGACCGGACACCGTCGCCAAGCTGCTGTTCACCTCCGGCTCCACCAAACTGCCCAAGGCGGTGACCACCACCGAGCGCATGCTGTGCGCCAACCAGCAGATGCTGCTGCAGACTTTCCCCTGCTTCGCCGAGACGCCCCCGGTGCTGCTCGACTGGCTGCCGTGGAACCACACCTTCGGCGGCAGCCACAACGTGGGCATCGTGCTCTACAACGGCGGCACGCTGTACATCAACGACGGCAAGCCGACGCCCGCGGGCTTCGTCGAAACGCTGCGTAACCTTCACGAGATTTCGCCGACGGTGTTCTTCGATGTGCCCAAGGGCTGGGAGATGCTGGGCGATGCGCTGGAGGCCGATGTCAGTCTGCGCGAGATCTTCTACGCGAAGATGAAGCTGTTCTTCTTCGCCGGCGCCGGCCTCTCGCAGGCCGCGTGGGACAAGCTCGACCGTGTCTCCGAAGCCCACTGCGGCGAGCGCATCCGCGTCATGACCGGGCTCGGCATGACCGAAACCTCGCCCTCCTCCATGTTCGCCACCACGCCGTTGATCGGCGCCGGCTACGTGGGCCTGCCGGCCCCCGGCTGCGAGGCCCGGCTGGTGCCGGTGGACGGCAAGCTTGAGGCGCGCTTTGCCGGCCCGCACGTGATGCCCGGCTACTGGCGCCAGCCCGAGCTCACCCAGGAGGTCTTCGACGACGAGGGCTTCTATTGCACGGGCGACGCGCTCGCCTTCGTCGATCCCGAGCACCCCGAACTCGGGCTGATGTTCGACGGGCGCATCGCCGAGGACTTCAAGCTCAGCTCGGGCACCTTCGTGAGCGTCGGCCCGCTGCGCGCGCGCCTGATCGCCGAAGGGGCGCCCTATGTGCAGGATGCGGTGGTGACCGGCATCAATCGCGACGACATCGGCGTGATGATCTTCCCGCGCATGGAGCATTGCAGCCTACTGGCTGGCCTGCCGGCCGACGCATCGGCCACCCAGGTGATCGACAGCGCTCCGGTACGCGCCTGTTTCACCGAGCTGCTGGCACGCGTCAATCGCAGTGCCACCGGCAGCGCCTCGCGCATTGCCCGGCTGCTGGTGCTCGATACGCCGCCGGCAGTCGAGCGCAATGAAATGACCGACAAGGGCTCGATCAACCAACGCGCGGTGCTTACCCACCGCGCGGCGACGGTCGAGGCGATGTACGAGGGCAGCGCACCTGGACTGATCGTCGCTTGAAAAGTTGGATCGCCGACGCAACCGGCACACGTTGTAGCCCGGATGAAGCGAAGCGGAATCCGGGGTCGCTGGTTGATCAACCGACGCGTCCCGGAGTCGGGCCTGAGGCCCTCGTCCGGGCTACGCCCTCACCCCCAGGCCACCGACAGCAGATTTGACCCACATGACCGACTACCGACCACCCACCGACAACCTGCTGTTCGCCTTGAACCACGGCGCCGACGCCGCGCGTCTGCCCGATTGGGACGCGGACATCGTCACCCAGGTGCTCGACGCCGCCGCCGACTTCATCGACGGCGAAATCGCGCCTCTCGACCCGATCGGCGATGCGATCGGCGCACGGCTGGTCGACGGCCGCGTGCGCCTGCCCGCCGCGTTCGTCGACGCCTATCGTCGCTACCGCGACGCGGGGTGGATTGGCCTGACCGCCCCGGAAACTCATGGCGGGCAGGCGCTGCCCCACGCCCTCGGCGGCGTCCTGACCGAAATGCTGGCCGGGGCCTGCGTGAGTCTGCAAATGGTTGTCGCTCTCGGGCAGGCGGCCGCCCGCACCATCGCCGCCAGCGGCACGCCGGAGCAGCAGGCGCGCTACCTGCCGCCGCTGGTGTCCGGCCAGTGGCTGGCCACCATGTGTCTGACCGAAGCCCAGGCGGGCTCCGATCTGTCGGCCATCCGCACCCGCGCCGAGCCGGCCGACGACGGCCGCTACCGCCTGCACGGCGAGAAGATCTTCATCTCCGGCGGCGACCACGACCTGACCGACAACATCGTCCATCTCGTGCTCGCCCACACCCCGGGCGCGCCCGATGGCGTCAAGGGCCTGTCGCTGTTCCTGAGTCCGGCGCGGCACGACGACGGCAGCCGCAACGCGATCGCCTGCCTGCGGCTGGAAGAGAAGATGGGCATGCACGGCTCGCCCACCTGTCAGTTGGCCTTCGACGGCGCCGATGCCGAAATGCTCGGTGCCAAAGGCCAGGGCCTGGCGTGCATGTTCGTGATGATGAACGCCCAGCGCATCGAGACCGCGCTGCAGGCGGTCGGCCTGGCCGCGGTGGCCGCCCAGCGCGCCCGCGCCTACGCGGCCGAGCGCCGTCAGGGGCGGGACGGCACGGGCACGGGCCAAGTCCCCATCAATGTACACGCCGACGTGCGCCGCATGCTGCTGCACCAGAGCGCGCTCACCGAGGGCTGCCGCGCACTCGTCTATCGCACCCAGGTGGAACTCGATCTGGGCCAACGCCCAGCACTGGTCGATTTTCTCACGCCGGTGTGCAAGGCCTTCGCCAGCGACTGCGCCTCTGAGGTCGCCGATCTGGCCATCCAGATTCACGGCGGCTACGGCTATCTGACCGAATACCGCGTCGAGCAGGTGTGGCGCGATGCGCGTATCACCCGCATCTACGAAGGCACCAACGGTATCCAGGCCAACACGCTGGTCGAGCGTGCGCTGCGCGCTGCCGACGGCGCCGGCGCGCGCGCTTTTGCCGCCGACATCGAAGCGGCGCTTGTCGACGCGACACCGGCCATGGCTCCGGCACTGTCCTCGGCGCTGTCCCACTGGCAAGCGGCCACCGACGCGGCACTGCAGCGTAAGCCGCTGGGCGCCGCGGCCGTCATCTACCTGCGCCTGACCGGACTCGTTGCCCTGGGCGCGGCCTGGGCGCGCATGGAAGCGGCCGCCGAACACGCACCCAATCCGGCGCGCACGCGCGCCGCGGCCCGATACGCGCGCGAGTGGCTGCTGCCCGAGTGTGCGCATCTGGGCCATCTCGTCCGGCACGCAGGGATCGACGACGGGGCTGCCGACCTCTTCGATGACGCCTGATCCCCTCCCCCGTAGGGCGGACAAGGCGCAACGCGCGGCCATCTGCCGGACGACGGTTCGTGCCGCAAGGCGACGCCGAATGACCGGCGGATGGCGCGGCTGCACCGCTTGTCCGCCCTGCCCAACCTACCCTGGATCAAGACGATGAACATCGATCAGCTTGTCGCCATCGACATCCACACCCACGCGGAAGTCTCGTGCCGCTGCGCGCCGGACGACTTCGGCCGTGCGTTCGATGAAGCCGCCGAAAAGTACTTCGGCTTCAGCCACCGGCCGACGATTCCCGAAACCATCGCGTACTACCGCGAACGCAAGCTCGGCCTGGTGATGTTCACCGTCGATGCGGAATTCGAGACCGGCCGCCGGCGCATCCCCAATGAGGAAGTCGCCGAGGCGGCGCTGGAAAACCGCGACATGATGATCGCCTTCGCCAGCATCGACCCCCACAAGGGCAAGATGGGGCTGCGCGAAGCGCGCCGGCTGATCGAGGACTATCAGGTCGGTGGTTTCAAGTTCCATCCCACCGTGCAGGGCTTCTTTCCCAACGATCGGATGGCCTATCCGCTGTACGAATTGATCGCCGAATACAATCTGCCGGCCATCTTCCACAGCGGCCATTCGGGCATCGGCACTGGCGTGCCGGGCGGCGGCGGGCTGCGGCTGAAGTATTCAAACCCCATCCACCTTGACGATGTGGCGGCCGACTTTCCTGACATGAAAATCGTCATCGCCCATCCCTCCTGGCCCTGGCAGGACGAGGCACTTTCGGTATGCCTGCATAAACCGAACGTGTATATCGACCTGTCCGGCTGGTCGCCGAAGTACTTCCCGCCACAGCTCGTCCAGTACGCCAACACCCGGCTCAAGCACAAGATGCTGTTCGGCTCGGACTTCCCGCTCATCACCCCTGAGCGCTGGATGGCCGATTTCGATCAGGCCGGCTTCCGCGACGAGGTCAAACCGCTCATCTTCAAGGACAACGCGGTGCGTCTACTGGGCTTGACGCGCTGACATCCGCCAAGTAATTCGGACCAAGCCGGACCAGGCCGACAACGCAATCCAGGCTACAGATCGAGCACCAGCAGCGCCGATTTCGCCCGTGAGCAGCACGGCAAAAACTGGTCGTTGGCTTCGCGTTCCTCGTCGGTCAGATAGCTGTCGCGATGATCGGGCGTGCCTTCGATCACACGCGTGAGGCACGTGCCGCACACGCCCTGCTCGCAGGAGGTGGGGACCTCGACACCGGCTGCGGCGAGCGCCTCGATCACGCTCTGCCCCGCCTCGACGCGCACGGTGCGCCCCGAGCTGGCGAGCTTCACGTCGAAGCTCTCGTCGTCATCCGACTTGAGCGGCTCGGCGCTAAAGAACTCGTAATGCACCTGCTTCTCCGGCCAGCCCTGGGCGCGCGCAGTGTCGAGCACGGCGTCCATGAAGCCCTTGGGGCCACACACGTACAGGTGGGTACCGGCTTCGGGCGTGGCGAGCAGCGCGGCGATGTCCAGTTTCTGTTCATCGGGGCCATCGTCGAAATGAAAATGCACCCGCGGTGCGAAGCGCGAGGCTTCGATGCGCTCGACAAAGGCGGTGCGTTCGCGCGAACGGGTGCAGTAGTGCATGTCGAACTCGGCGCCGGCACCGGCCAGCCGCTCGGCCATGCACAGGATCGGGGTCACGCCGATGCCACCGGCCAGCAGCAGGCTGCGCCTGGCCTCGTGGGCGAGCGGAAAGTGGTTCTTGGGCGCACCGATCTTCAGCATGTCGCCCTCGTTGACCATTTCGTGCATGGCTTGGGAGCCACCGCGCGAGGCCGGGTCGCGCAGTACGCCGATGAGATAGCGATGGCTCTCGCCGGGATCGTTGCACAGCGAATACTGGCGCACCAGGCCGTTGGGCAGGTGCACGTCGATATGGGCGCCGGCCGCGAACGGCGGCAGCGCATCGCCGCCGGCGTCGACCAGCTCGTAGGTGCAGATATCGGTCGCCTCGTTGCGCTTGGCGGCGACGCGGACGTCGATCGTCGAGGTACTCATGCGTGTCTCCTGCACGGCAAGAGGGTGGCCGCCGCCACCTCTGCCCTGTTTGTCGATTGAGGTTCAGGCCACCGCCGTGTCGCTGCGCGTCGCCTGCTCCTCGGCGAGCATCTGGTCGATGATACGCCGCGCACGCACGCCGCCCTGGTCGGTGTTGAGACTGAGCAGAGCGCGATCGGGGTAATTGCTCAGATTGGCCTGCTGACCTTCGAGCATGGCGACGTCCTCCAGAAAGACCTTGCCCTGATTCTCGCGAATGGTCGCGGTCAGCGCGGCGTCATCGGCCTTGAAGTTGCGGGCCAGCCCCCAGAAGTACCACATCGTGGTCTCGGTTTCCGGCGTCATCAGATCCACGACGATACCCGACGCCTTGACCTCGGCAGGGGCATCGAATCCCCCTTGGCCGGCGTAGGCGACGCCTACGTCGATATTCACCGTGGAGGGTGGAATGTAGCGGCAGCGCTGCCAACGGTCGCAGTCGGCCTCGGGGTCGAGGTGGTTGGCACTCATGGCCGCCTGCCAGAACGGCGGCGCCTTGATGTTTTCCATGTCGCGCCGAGTCACGATGACACCGTCCTCGACCTTGGTGACCGGCACGGCCTCGTCGAGTTCCTTCTGGCCGATGCTGGTGGCGTGGACGTACTTCTCATGGGTCAGATCCATCAGGTTGTCGATCATCAGCCGGTAGTCGCACTTGATGTGATAGGTGCCGCCGCCGAAGGCCCAGTCCGGGCTCTCGGCCCAGGCGAAGTACGGAATCTTGTCAGCATCGGCCAGCTCGGCCTCGCCGGGCCACACCCAGATGAAGCCGTGACGCTCGACCACCGGGTACACCTTGTTGCACGGAAAACCGCGCACCCGCTGACCCGGCATGGCAATGGCCTTGCCATCGCAGCCCATTTCCAGACCATGGTAGCCGCACACCAGGCGGCCCTCCTCCACGGTCCCCAGCGACAGCGGCGCACCGCGATGCGGGCAGAAGTCCTCTTGCGCGGCCACCTGGCCTTCCGGTCCGCGATAGAAGACGATGGCCTTGCCGCAGATCTTGCGGCCCAGCGGCTTGCCGTCGATATCTTCCGGCGTGCAGGCAACGTACCAGGCATTCAGTGGGAACATGGTCTCTTTCTCCTCTTCTCGTTCTAATGCAGTGTGGTGTGTGGATCAGGCGATCAGCCGATGTGTCGGATCAGCCGCCCGCCGGGAATGAGGTCGACGGCGCGTGGGTTGTCGAGCGTTGCTTGAAGATTGCGATGGGCAATGCGGGCGTGCTCGCGCATCAGTGCTTCAGCGCGCGCGCCTTCGCGCCGCTCGATGGCGTCGAGCACCGAGCGATGCTGGGCGTTGGCGATCGATAGCACCTGCAAGGCGTCCGGCGCCGCCACCTGTACCTGGATAAAGCCGTTGGGGGACGCAAAGGGCAAGGCGTAGGCACGCATCACCTGACGCTGCACCAGCTCGCTGCCGCAGGCGCTCGCCAGCTGATCATGAAATTCGCGATTGGCTTCCACATAGGCGGCAAAGCGCGCCTCGTCAGGATCGCCTTCGGCAAGCAACCGGTCGATGCGATCGACGCAGTCGGTCAGAGCTGCCAGCGCCACACCGGGCACCCCGCGCTCGGAAGCCAGGCGTGCGGCCAACCCTTCGAGCGTGCCGCGCACTTCGATGGCGTCGCGAATTTCGTCGATGGAGAAGGCCCGCACGCGAAAGCCGCCCGAGCGAATCGGTTCGAGCAGGCCCTCTTCCTGCAGGCGCACCAGCGCCGTGCGAATCGGTGTGCGCGAGATGCCGGTCAGCTCGGCCACCACCGGCTCGGCGATGCGCTCGCCTGCCGGCAGTTCGCCGTCGAGGATCATCTCGCGCAAGCGCAGCAGGGCGCGCACGGTCTGTGACGAAGGGGTGTCTCGCACTGAGGGCATCGGACTCTCCGAATATCGGTGTATACACTACGAATGATATATGTGCATTACGACGCCTTCTAAGGCCTATTTCGGCATTTCATGTATACATTTTCGGCATATCCGCGTTACCTAGCGGCTGCCGTCCGGCGCGAACGACGTCCCTGGCGTGGTATGCGCCAGCGGAACGCGCGCTTCAGACAAGGGGGCGCAACACCACAGTGGAGGCAAGCCCCCCCTTGGCCGCATCCTGCGCCTTGTTGCTTGTCTTCATGGCCTCAAGGCGATCCGCTCCCGTACTGTGAGCAGGCCCTAGAACTCCTCGGTGTCGATCTCCGCCTGGGTCACGGCGTTGTAGCGCGAGCCAGCGACGGTGGACGGATTGATCAGCGCGTCGAGTTCGGCGATCAGTCCGGCGTCGACACTGAGTGCCGCCGCCCCGAGGTTCTCCTCCAGATGGGCGATCGAGGTGGTGCCCGGAATGGGTAGCACGTGCTCGCCGCGTGCGAGCAGCCAGGCGAGCGCAAGTTGCGCGGGTGTGGCGTCGGCACGGCGGGCGAGCGCATCGAGGCCATCGAGCAGACCGAGATTGCGGGCAAAGCACTCGCCCTGGAAACGTGGCATGTGACGCCGGATGTCTTTGGTATCGAGGCGATCCACCTCACGCAGCGTACCGGTCAGAAAGCCCCGCCCCAACGGACTGAAGGCAACCAAGGCGGCTCCCAGTTCACGGCAGGTATCGAGTACGGCGATTTCGGCGTTGCGTGTCCATAGCGAATACTCGGTCTGCACCGCGGCGATCCTGTGCACCGCATGGGCGCGGCGCAGGGTATCGGCCGAAACCTCGGACAGGCCGATGGCGCGGATCTTTCCTTCGCGCGCCAGTTCGCCGAGTGCCCCGACGCTGTCCTCGATCGGCACCTGTTTGTCCCAGCGGTGCAGGTAGTAGAGGTCGATGACCTCGGTCTGCAAACGCTTCAGCGCGCCCTCGCAAGTACGCTTGAGTGTGTCCGGGCGGCCGTCGATGACACGCTTGCCATCTACACCGGTCATGCCGCACTTGCTCGCCAGGAAGAAGTGCTCGCGGTAGGGCGACAGCACTTGTCCCACCAGCGTCTCGTTGGCACCGAAACCGTACAACGCGGCGGTGTCGAAGTGGGTTACGCCCAATTCGAGCGCCCGCCGCAGCAGTGCTTCGGCCGCGGCGCGAGACGGCGGTACGCCATAGGCATGGGAGAGATTCATGCAGCCCAGGCCGATGGTGCTGACCTGTGAGGATCCGATCTTGCTCATTTTCACGGTAGCCACCTCGAGACGAAAAGGAGGGTGGTCGGGAACGGTTTCCGCACGCCGATACGCACAATGGCGCGGGCCACGAAAACCACTGTGCCGCGGTAGGCATCACCAATGCAGACGCCGGGCATGTAGCGCTGCATGACCTCGGGTCTGCTCGTGATTGTTCAGTATCGAAACGCGGTACCCGATCTGTCAATTCGCGTCGAGCTGCTGCGCCAGGTCGTGCAGCACCCGGTAGCACGGCAACACGCTGGCGACGCTGGCATTCGGTTCGCGCCCCTCGCGGATCGCGGCGAAGAATTCCCGGTCTTGCAGCTCGATGCCGTTCATCGATACATCGACGTTCGACACATCGATCTGCTCTTCCTTGCCTTTGAACAGATCGTCATAGCGGGCGATGTAGGTGGCGGTGTCGCCGATGTAGCGGAAGAAAGTGCCCAGCGGGCCGTCGTTGTTGAAGCTCAGCGACAGCGTGCAGATGGCGCCATTGGCCGCCTTGAGCTGGATCGACATGTCCATGGCAATCCCCAGTTGTGGGTGGATCGGCCCCTGGATGGCATTGGCCTGCACGATGGGGCTGCCCGCTTGGTAGGCGAACAGGTCGACGGTGTGCGCGGCATGGTGCCACAGCAGGTGATCGGTCCAGCTACGCGGCTCGCCGAGCGCGTTCATGTTGCTGCGGCGGAAGAAGTAGGTCTGCACATCCATCTGCTGGACGTTGAATTCGCCCGCCTTGATCTTGTCGTGCACAAACTGATGGCTGGGGTTGAAACGTCGCGTGTGGCCGCACATGGCCACGCGGCCGGTCGCCTGCTGCACGGCGAGCACTTCCTCGCCGTCGGCGAGTACGTCGCACAACGGAATTTCCACCTCCACGTGCTTGCCCGCCTTCATGCAGGCGATAGCCTGCTGCGCATGCATCTGGGTGGGGGTGCACAGAATCACCGCATCCACCTCCGGCAGCGCCAGCGCATCCTCCAGCTCGGTGCTCACGTGGCCAATCCCGTATCTGGTGGCCACCGCCTTGGTCTTGTCGAGCTCGCGGCTGACCAGTGACACTACCTCGACGCCGTCGATGTTCCTGATGCCGTCCAGGTGCTTGATGCCGAAGGCACCGGCGCCGACCAGCGCGACTCTGATCGTGTTGCTCATGTATCGTCTCCACAGTTCTTGCGTAGCCCGGATGCAGCGCAGCGGAATCCGGGAACGGCGGTCCATTCAACAACGTCTGCTCCCTGATTCCGGACTGCGGCCTGCATCCGGGCTACGGGATCGTGCAGCATCTCAACTATTCTCCAGAATCAGATGCCCCACCGCCGTATTCGACGCGGGCACGTGATAGAAGCGGTGTTTCACCGTCGGCTTGGGGCCGCCTTCGATGTCGGCCATGGCGCCGCGCGCGATCAGCCACATCACCAGTTCGATCCCTTCCGAGCCGGCCTCTCGCACGTACTCGATGTGTGACACGTTGGCCAGGCCGGCTGGGTCGGCGATCAGGCGATCGAGGAAGGCGTTGTCCCACTCGCGATTGATCAGTCCGGCACGTGCGCCCTGCAGCTGGTGGCTCATGCCGCCGGTGCCCCAGATGTGCACATTGAGCGGTTCGTCGAAACTTTCCACCGCCTTGCGGATCGCGTGCCCGAGCTGGAAGCAGCGCTTGCCCGAGGGCACGGGATACTGCACGACATTGACCGCGAACGGAATCACCGGGCAGGGCCAAGCCTCGGGCTGGCCGCACATCAGCGACAGCGGCACGGTGAGGCCGTGATCGACGTCCATCTTGTTGACAATGGTCAGATCAAAATCGTCCTGGATCACCGACTGGGCAATGTGCGAGGCCAGTTCCGGGTGACCAATCACGGTCGGCACCGGGCGCGGTCCCCAACCCTCGTCGGCGGGCTGAAACTGCGCAGCCGTGCCGATGGCGAAAGTGGGGATCATCTCCAGGCTGAAGGCGGTGGCGTGGTCGTTGTAGACCAGGAAGATCACGTCTGGGCGGTTTTCGGCCATCCACGTCTTCGAGTCATCGTAGCCGGCAAACACTGGCTGCCAATACGGCTCCTGCGTCTTGCCCAGATCAATGGCGGCGCCGATGGCCGGTACGTGCGAGGTGTAGACGGATGCGGTGATTTTGGCCATCTCTCAGTTGTCCTTGTTCTTGCCGGCTTTGCCCTGCGGCTGGTTCTGTGCTTGTGCGTCGCCATCCTCGCCGAGATAACGGTTGCCCTCGGGCGAGCGCCCGCCGCGCACCATCATGTTGCGGTATTCCTCTTCACTCATGCCGGTCATGCTGCCGGCCATCTGCTGGAAGCTCTTGCCATCGGTGGCACCGATTTTGGCGAGGAAATAGATGTTGCCGCCGGTGCGCATGCACCAGTTCAGATCGCGCGCCAGCACCGCCTGCTTCTGCTCCTCGCTCATCGGCCACTCGTCGAGATAGGCGCGTTCGTCGGCCTTGAAGCGCGCGCGGTTCTCGGCCTTCATGAGCGACATGCAGAACTGGTTCAGCCAGTAGCCCATGCGCGACTGCTCGGCATCGAAAATGATCGTGCCGGGGATGTCCTTGTAGGGTTTGTCTAGCGCCATTCGTGTTTTCTCCTTGTTGTCGGCTCGGCGGCTTTCAGGCCAGCCGACGCTCCGTATTCTGGCCGTAGCCCGGTTGGAGGCCGCAGGCCGGAATCCGGGAACGATGTGCGCAATTGCGGCGGTGATCCCGGATTGCGCTGCGCCCCATCCGGGCTACGGTCAACATGTGCCCTCCTCCGGCCAGTACAGCCGCATCGGATTGTCCACCAGCAGCTTGCGTTGCAGTTCTGCCGCGGGCGCGATGTGCGGAATGAAATCCACCAGCAGCCCGTCGTCCGGCATGTGGTCCTTGAGGTTCGGGTGCGGCCAGTCGGTGCCCCACAGCACACGGTCGGGAAAGGTCTCGACCACGCGACGCGCGAAGGGCACGACGTCCCGATACGCGGCCTGCTCACCGTCCAGCGCTTTCGGTCCGCTCACCGACAGACGCTCGGGGCAACTGACCTTGCTCCACACATTGGGATGCGCGTGCATGAACTTGAGGAACAGCGCGAACTCGGGGCCATCCACCGGTTGGCTCACATCCGGTCGTCCCATGTGATCCACCACCACCGTGGTCGGCAAGGCGGTGAAGAAGTCCCACAACTCGGGCAGATCCTGCGCCTCGAAGTAGATCACCACATGCCAACCGAGCCCGGCGATGCGCCCGGCGATTTCCATCAGCTCGTCCTTGGGCGTGAAATCCACCAGCCGCTTGACGAAGTTGAAGCGCACCCCACGCACGCCGGCCGCGTGCATCTGCTGCAATTGCTCATCGGTGACCGAGCGGCGCACCGTCGCCACGCCGCGGGCCCGGCCGTGCGCGGCCACACAGGCGTCCATCATGGCGCGATTGTCGGCCCCATGACAGGTGGCCTGCACGATCACATTGCGCGCGAAGCCCAGTTGGTCGCGCAGCGCGAACAACTGCGCCTTGCTCGCATCGCAGGGGGTGTACTTGCGCTCGGGCGCGAAGGGAAATTCGTCGCCGGGACCGAACACGTGGCAATGGGCATCCACCGCCCCGGCGGGAAGCTTGAACGTCGGCGTGCTCGGCCCGGCATACCAATCCAGCCAGCCGGGGGTCTTCTCGAAACTCATCGCGATTTCCTGTTGTTGCCGGCCGCACCGGCCAGCAGACGGTCGGCCTCGATACGCCAGTCCGCACTGCGCGCAAAGCCCGCGTCGTTCCGCGACCCGAACATACCTTCGTCGGCCCGATCGGCCATCCAGGCTTGACGTTCCGCGGCACCCCAGGCCAGGAAGGGGTCGAGTCCGGCCTCGCGCACGGTCTGGGCGACTTCGAACATCTCCTCGCTGCGCCGACGGCCATGCGCGATGACGCGCTGAAAAAAGTAGCTTGCCTGTTGTTCCCAGTCGATACCCGGAAAGGTTTCGGCCAGCGATGCGAGCACGGCATCCTCGACACCGTAGGCGCGCGCCGCGGTAAAGCTTTCGATCACCATCGCCTCGAGCCCCTTGATCATCACGCTGCGGCACATCTTGGTGGCCGAAGCGACGCCGAGGCGCTCGCTGGCGACGGTGGCGGCGAAACCCAGGATGTTGATCGCGGCGCACAGCGCATCGGCCGATGCCCCGCCGAGCAGCAGCGGCACGCCGATGCGGTACGGCGGCACGCTGGTCATCACCGCGCCTTCCACGTAGAGCCCCCCTGCCCCGTCGATGCGCGCCGCCGCGCGCTGCTTGGCGCCCGGCGAGGCCGAGTTGAGATCGAGAAAGAAGGCGTTTTCGCCCATGGCCAGCGCGCAGCTTTCGGCGGCGATCACCGTCTGGCTGGCGGTCACCGCGCAGATCACCAGATCGGCCTGTGCGACCACGGCGGCATGACTCGCACACAGACGCACGCCATGCGCCTGGGCATGATCGAGCAAGGGCGCCGCGCCGGCGTCGTCGGCCAGCTTGATGTCGCAGGCCGACACCGACACGCCGCGCGCGCGCAGATCCTCGGCGAGGATGCGCCCGACCTCGCCGTAGCCGACGATGCCGATGTGCCAGTCGAGGGGGTTAGCGGGCGTGTTCATTTCAGTCGATGTACTTCAGCCCGTAGCCCGGATGGAGCACAGCGCAATCCGGGAACGACGGTTGGTGTCGGGAGGCTGTTCCCGGATTCCGGCCTGCGGCCTGCATCCGGGCTACGCGATATGCGGTATCGGGCTTCATGTCAGTCGATGTATTTGAGGCCGGCTTTCTCGAGCGCCGGACGCAGCGAATACATGTCCAGGCCCAGTTCGCCGGCAGCGAAGCGTTCGCGCTTGGCGGTTTCGTTGGCCTCGCGGGCGGCCGCGGCCTCGGCAACCTGCGCCGCCACCTCGCGCGGCACCACCACCACGCCATCATCGTCCGCCACCACCACGTCGCCCGGATTGACAAGCGCACCGGCACACACCACCGGCACATTCACCGAACCGAGCGTGGCACGCGTGCAGCCCTTGGCGTGGATGGCGCGGCTGAACACCGGAAAGCCCATGGCAGTCAGATCCTTCACGTCGCGCACGCCGCCGTCGATGACCAACCCCTTGGCGCCGCGCGCCTGGTAGGAGGTCGCCAGCAGATCGCCGAAGAAGCCGTCGGTGCTGTCGGCGGTGCAACCGGCCACCACCACGTCGCCGGGCTGGATCTGCTCGGCGGCCACGTGCAGCATCCAGTTGTCGCCCGGCTGTAGCAGCACGGTGACGGCGGTACCGCACAGGTGGGCGCCCGCATAGATCGGGCGGATGGTGGGTTTCATGAGGCCGGCACGACCGAAGGCCTCGTGCACGGTCGCCACGCCGAACTGCGACAGACGCTCGACCACGGCCGGGTCGGCGCGCTCGATGTTGCGTTTGACGATACCGAGATTATTCACACTCATGATCACAGTCCTTTCGCTTTGAGTGCCGCATCGAGACGCGGATAGACGCGGCGGGCATTGCCTTCGAAGATCTTCTGGCGTTCGGCGTCGGTCAGATTCGCCGCCTCGATATAACGCCGGGTATCGTCGAAATGATGCCCTGTCTCCGGATCGATGCCGCGCACCGCGCCGATCATCTCCGAAGCGAACATCACGTTTTCCACCGGAATCACCTTAGTGAGCAGATCGATGCCCGGCTGGTGATAGACACAGGTATCGAAGAACACGTTTTTAAGCAAATGCTCGGACAGCAGCGGTTTGTCGAGCGCCTGTGCCAGCCCCCGGTAGCGCCCCCAGTGATAGGGCGCGGCGCCACCGCCGTGCGGGATCACGAAGCGCAGTTCGGGGAAATCCTTGAACAGATCGCCCTGGATGAGTTGCATCACCGCCGTGGTGTCGGCATTGATGTAGTGCGCCCCGGTGGTGTGAAAGCAGGCGTTGCAGCTGGTGCTCACGTGCACCATGGCCGGAATGTCGTACTCGACCATCTTTTCGTAGACGGGGTACCAGTGACGATCCGTCATCGGCGGGCTGGTCCAGTGGCCGCCGGAGGGATCGGGATTGAGGTTGATGGCGACGAAACCGTAGTCCTTGATGCACTTTTCCAGCTCGGGAATGCAGGTGGCCGGATCGACGCCGGCGCTCTGCGGCAGCATGGCCGCGCCGATGAAGTGCTCTGGAAACAGGCGGCTCACCCGGTAGCACAGCTCGTTGCAGATCGCGGCCCAGGTGGCACTCACATTGAAGTCGCCGATGTGGTGGGCCATGAAGCTGGCGCGCGGGCTGAAGATGGTCAGGTCGGAGCCGCGTTCGCGCATCTGCTTGAGCTGGTTGGCCTCGATGGTTTCACGCAGCTCGTCGTCGGAGATATTCAGCTCGCCGACGCCGGGCATCGCGGACGGATCCTTGATGCCGGCGATCTGGCGATTGCGCCAGTCTTCGAGCGCCTTGGGCGCCGTGGTGTAGTGGCCGTGGATATCGATGATCATTCGAGTAGACGCCTCTAAGTTCGGATGCCGGCACCGGCCGGCTGCATGCCGTGGCGCTGCAAGCTCGCGCCCGCCACGGATGAGTTCATGAAATCGAACAGTTCGCGCACCGCCTGCGCCTGCGTGGAGCCAGCGCAGATACCGGCCGAAAATGTGCTCACGATCTGAATGGCCGGGGGCAGATCTCCCACCACTTCGATTCCGTCGACATGAATCAGCTCGGCGCGCTGCTGGAATCCAAGCGCGACCTCGCCTTTGGCCACCAGCGCGCCCACCGGCACACCCGGCGGCGCGCACACCAGGCGATCCGCGATCTGCTCGGCAATCCCCCAACGAACGAACAGCTCGCTCAGCGCCCGGCCACTCGGGCCGGTGGAATAGCCGATGCGTCCTGCGCTCAGTACCGCGGCACGCACGGCGTCTTCGCTGCCGATATCCGGATGGGGCTGCCCGGCGCGAACCGCCACGGCCGCCCCCGACACCGCCAGATCGACGCGGCTGCCCGGCAGCACATGCCCCGACGCCATCAGCCGATCGATCGCGTCCGAGGCCAGCACCACCCCATCGAAAGCCGCACCGGCCTGCACTTGTTTGGCAGCATCGACCCCACCCATGGACTCGAGGTGCACGCGCTGCCCGGTGCGCGCGGTATAGGCCTCGGCCAGTTCGGCGAGTGCGAGTCGCGGAGCCATGGACGAAACAATGCGGACAGCGGTCATTTGACGGCACCCGCGATGCGTCCCGCGAAACCGGCTGGACGAGGTCGGAAGAACAGAGCGATCAAACGATTTTTCATGCAGTCGATTGTGCTCACCCAGGCGCCCGGGGAACAGCCGGCCCGTTCGCTATCAGCTAGACAAATTCAGCATAACGCAGGCAGCACTAAACGTTTTCGATATCGATCTACCGCCCCAGGTCATCGCAATTCGGCACATCGGCAGGCGCGGCTGTTCCCAATGGGTCGGGTTGCCGTGGACCTCAGGCAGATCGGGCGCCCCAACTCATTCGAGAATGACGCCGCGTGCCGACAGCACGCCCAGGCCAACGCGCGCCGCGCCATCGGACAGTTGTCCCGACGGTGCCACCGTCAACTCGCCGATCTTCATCGTACCGGCCTTCGCCAGCGCCCGACCAAGCGCCTTGCGGGACACCGGCCTGGGAGCGCGCTCGAGCGTATCGATCACCACCTTCAGATTCAGATACGCCTCCAGACCGAGATAGGTGATGCCCAGCGGGTAGTCGGCGACGTCTTCCCTGAATTGACCGGCCAGCGGCGACGACAAGGATTCCGGATTTGGCACCACGGTGGTGAAACCGAAGGTCTTGCCACGGAAAATGCTGATGCACAGCATGAGCGTCGGATCGGACGTCGAGGCAATCACCGCCGGCAAGGCCGGACGCGCATCGACGACGAACTCGCCGAGCACACCGACCGTCGGCGCAGAGAGATCGAGCAACAAGGCATTCGGCATCTTCGCCTGCAAGGCGTTGATGGCGTTCTCGATATCGGCCTTGTTCGCCGCAACTTCGACAAGCTCGCCATGAATGGCGCGCGCGGCAAGGGCGTCCATCAGCGCTTGCCGTTTCGCCGGCACGCTCTGGCTATCGGACACCAACACAGCCGAGCCCACGCCGATGGTCGCCAGTTGGCGTGCGAGCGCGCTCGCCTCGGCGGCATAGGAGGCGCGCACCGGAAACACATGCGTGGGCGATTGCCGCAGTTCGGGCGCCCCGGAGAGGGTGCCGACGAGCGCAGCGTCATGCGTACGCACCAGCGCCCCGGCCTCGATACAACGCCGATCGCCAATGCAGTTGACGATCGCGATCACGCCATCATGCACGAGCAGGCGCTCGATGTTGCGCGCATAGCCGGCGGGGGTGCCGTCATCCTTGAGCGTGACGAGTTCGACCGGCACGCCGTGAATGCCCCCGCGTGCGTTGACGGCCGCCACCAGTGCCTCGGTGGTGTAGCCGATGCTCGTGGCGATCTTGTAGCTTTCGGGCGTATTGGGCAGCGACTGGCCGATGCGAATCGTTTCCGCCAGGCAGTTGCCCTGCCAGATCAGGCCGGCGCCGACGACGGCCAGACAACGACGAAGCAGCCTTGGCCACGTTCGCCCCGGGCTGACCTTGCGGTCGCGGTGTGCGTATTGGGGATGCATTTATCTTGTCTCCGAGTCTTGTTGTTGTGCGCAGGCCACCCGATCGAACAGCGACCCGGCAAGCTGTCTCCCAGCGTCAACGGTCACCCACGAGACACCTCTTCGCGTCGCCAGAGTATTTCCCCGCACCGCTACCCACTCATACCGAATTCGACATAGCAGCTAGAACCGATCGGCATTCAACCGCATCCGCCAGCGGACACGCCGAGCCCTTCGCAGCCCCCCGGAAGAACCATCACGGGCGTGGATACCGGTGCAGACGGGCAACTGGCGCATGCACCGAAACCCGCACCTGCATCACGATTCCAGCCACATCGCCACGAAGCGCATGATGCATTTCGGGTTGCCAGCCAGGGGCGTCCGCGCGCGCTCGTTTGCCCGCCAGCACCCTCGTTTCCCGACGGGCACCCACCGGCCATGACGCCGACGCCGGCCTTAAAGCTTCGCGGCATGCCACCGTATTAGGGCTCACCCACCGGTTCTGCGCGGCACAACAGAACAGGTCCGATACGTCCAGGAGCCCCGAGCAATGCATCGACTGACCGTCCGCCTCAAGCTTCATCTGCTTGTCATCACCGCGATCGCGGCACTGGCCCTGGTGGGTTTCGGTGGCTGGCTCAGCATCGACCGCCTCGGCTCGGCCTTGCATGGGATCAGCGAACGCAGTCTGCCGGCGGTCAGTTCCCTCGGTCCCTTGCGCGCCGCCCGGCTACAAATCATCAAAGCCATGCAGGACGGTGTCGCGTGGCGCCCGCAGCAGTACGACACCCCGGACGACACCAGAGATTTCCTCGAAGAAGGCAAGTCCATCTTCACCGATCTGATCGCCATGGCCAGCGAGGAAAACGAGGTCGCGGGCAAGGCCTTCGCGACCTACGACGCGTTGCCGAAAACGGCGGCGGAGGCCGAGCAGTGGGAACGTTTCAAAGCCGTGTGGAAAGACTTCGAGGTCATCGACCGACGCTAGATGCAGGTCGCCAAGGCGGTCGCCGACGCTGAAGACTGGAATCGCATGCTGATCAATTATTCGGTGTTCGCGTCGCAAACCGCTCAGTGGACAGGCGCCATCTCCCGCCTGCTGCCGATCCTGAAGGATTTGATCGACCTCAATGTGGCGGCTGCCGATAAGCAACGCGCATCGGGAGACGCGGCGATCCACGGCACGCGGAACCTGATGCTGGCGATCATCGCCATCGCCGTCGTGGTGCTTACCGGCCTCGGTCTGACGGTGGCCCGCAGCGTCATCTCGGCGCTCAACGCGATCCGCTCGACCATCTCCGAGGTTGCACACAACAACGATTTCACCCGCCGCGCCCCGGTCCGCGGCCACGACGAAGCCGCCCACACCGCGCAAGCCTTCAGCCAGCTGCTCGAACGCATTCAGCAGTCCTTGCGCGAGGTGGCCACCAACACCCGCACGGTCAGCGAGGCCGCCGCCCACATGACCGAGACGGTCGCGCACATGACCACCCGCATCAGTCAGATCAACACCAGCACGCGCGATACCCTGGCACGCGCCGAGGAGGCCCGCTCGGCCGCCCACGCCGGCGCCGACTGCATCGGCCAGACCACCCGGGAAATGGAATTGGTGGCCGAGGACATCACCCGCGCCGGCGAGACGGTTGGCGATCTGGGGCGCGAATCGGAGCACATTTCCAACGTCATCAGCGTCATCAAGGAGGTGGCGGATCAGACCAACCTGTTGGCGCTCAATGCCTCGATCGAAGCGGCACGGGCCGGTGAACACGGCCGCGGCTTCGCGGTCGTGGCGGACGAGGTGCGCAAGTTGGCCGAACGCACCTCGGCCTCCGCCCAACAGATCGGCGACATCATCGAATCGATGCAGTCGGCCGCCCGCAGCGCGGTGGGCCATGTGGATGCCGTGGTCGCCCGTGCGCAAGGCAGCCGCAGCCTGTCGGAAGCGGCGGCCGGCCAGATCCTGCAGATTCGCGACAGCACGCGACACGTGACCACGGCGGTGGACGAAGTGGCCGCGGCGCTGGCCACGCAAGATCAGGCGGCCAGCGGCATCTCGCAACGGGTCGACACCATCGCACGCATGACCGAAGACAACTGCGCCGCCGGCGCCCGCACCGCCACGGTGTCGGAAAGCCTCGCCGAGGCGGCACAGGCGCTGCGCGCCAACGTCGAGCGTTTCAAGGTCTGAGTTCGACGCCAGGGCGATCCGCGCACGCGCCGCAGGCACGCGGGCTGCGCTTCTTCCAGCTATCGAATTTTGCTATAACGCAATCTCTCTCATGACGAATCGGCAGGATCATGGAACTGCGACAGATCGAGTATTTCGTCCGCGTCGCCGAGCTGGGCAGTTTTACGCGCGCATCGATTGCGCTCAACATCGCCCAACCGGCCCTCAGCCGCCAGGTGCGCCTGCTCGAAACCGAGCTGCGCCACAATCTGCTGATCCGTACCGGGCGCGGCGTAACGCCCACCGAGGCCGGCAAGCTGCTGCTCGAACACGGGCGCGGCGTACTCCACCAGATCGACCGCCTGCGCGAGGAACTGGTGCGCGAGCGCGGCGGGCTGGTCGGGCGCGTCGCGCTCGGCTTGCCGCCCTCGCTGTCGAAAGTGCTCACCGTTCCGCTCACGCGTGCCTTTCGCGCCGACCTGCCCGACGCCGTGCTGTCGATCGGCGAGGGGCTGTCGGTCGCCATGCAGGAGGCGCTGGTCGACGGCCGCCTCGACGTCGCCCTGCTCTACAACGCCACCCCCTCGCCCGACATCGACCTCACGCCGGTCATCAGCCAGGCGCTCTACCTCATCGAGCCGCAGCGCAAGGACGCCGCCATCGGCCCCATCGCGCTGCGCGAGGTCGCCAACGTACCGTTGGTGATTCCCAGCCGGCCCAACGCCATTCGCATGCGCGTGGAGACCGAACTGGCCAATCTCGGCCTGCATCCGAAGATCGCCTGCGAGGTCGACGCCGTCGGCGCGATTCTCGACCTGGTGGCCGACGGCATGGGCAGTGGCGTGCTCCCGACCAGCACCGTGCACGCCTTCGGCCGCACCGACACCCTGAATCTGCGCCCCATCGTCGAACCGCGCCTGCTCACCCGCCTGTCGTGCGCGGTCAGCGCCCACCGCCCCGCCACCCAGGTACAGCGCAACCTGATCGAGTTGATCCAGACCAAGGTGCGCGAACTCATCAATCCGGCTGAGTGATCGGACACCCGGCGCCGCGCTCGACTCAGGCGGCACCCGCGTCCATTGGCCGTTTCATCCGGCCCCGTCATTCTCCTTCAACTTCTTCATGCGATAGGCCAGACGCGAGCGCGTCAGCCCCAAGGTGCGCGCGGCGGCCGACAGGTTGCCGTCGGCGGCTTCGACGGCGGCGCGTACCAGTTGCGCTTCGAGTTCGTCCAGCGAGGGGCCGTCGCCGTCGGCCGGAGCGAACTGGCGGAAGCGTTCGAGCACGGTGCGGCCCTGCGCCTCGGCCAGCGCCGGGTCGCGGGCCAGGGTGCCGTGTTCGCCGACCGAGTAGCGCATCGCGCGCGCCGCTTCTTCGTCGCGCAGGATGTGGGGCAGATCGATGACGCCGTCCTCCTCCGCTACGATCACCCCGCGCTCGACGAAGTTCTGCAGTTCGCGCACATTGCCCGGGAACGCGTAGTTGAGCAGCGTGCGCACCAGCCGCTGCGTGAATCCGCGCACCTGGCGTTCGTGCAGGTCGTTGTAGTGTTTCAGGAAGTGGTTGAGCAGCAAGGGGATGTCCTCGCGGCGCTCGCGCAGCGGCGGCAGCTTGATGGGAAAGACGTTGAGCCGATAGAACAGGTCTTCGCGAAAGCGGCCTTCGGCCACGGCCTTGCGCAGATCTTCGTTGGTGGCGGCGACCACGCGCACGTTCACATGCACGGTGCGGGTGCCGCCGACCCGTTCGATCACACCTTCCTGCAGGGCGCGCAGGAGCTTGCCTTGCGAGGTCAGGCTCAGGCAGCCGATCTCGTCGAGAAACAGGGTACCGGTGTCGGCGCGCTCGAAGCGGCCCGGGCGCGAGCTGACGGCCCCGGTGAAGGCGCCGCGCTCGACGCCGAACAACTCCGATTCGACCAGATTCTCGGGGATCGCCGCACAGTTGATGGAAATGAAGGGAGCATCGGCGCGCGGGCTGACGGTATGCAGCATTTGCGCGAACAGCTCCTTGCCGACGCCGGACTCGCCAACGAACAGCACCGTGGCGCGCGTGGGTGCGACCCGGCGCAGCATCTGCGCCGCGGCGTTGAATGCCGATGACACACCCACCAACCGGCGGCCGGCCAGCGGGGGCAACTCGGTGCCCGCGCCTGGCAACACCGCCGGCTCGACGAGCGGATTGCCATCGTGCGCGACGCCGGCAAAGCCTTCGGCGTTGAGGTAACGCAAGTCCTCGCTCACATCCCCCCACTCGTCCGCGGTGCGTCCGAGCACGCGGCATACGTCGTGCCCCATCGATCGGCATTCGACCTCGCGGAAGATGGTGAGCTTGCCCAGCAGTGTGGTGACATAGCCCATCGCATAGCCGAGCTGCGTCCAGCAGGCCGGTTCGGTGCCGATGCCGTAGGCGGCGATGTGCTGGTCGTCCTCGCTCGAGTGGTGCCACAGAAACTCGCCGTCGTAGGTGCCGCGCGGCGGATCGAATTCGAGCTTGACCACCTCGACTTTGACGACGCCCTCGAGCGAATGCAGGCGCGTGCCGGCCACGAACATGGCGGCCGGATCGGCGTCGACCCAGCGCTCTCGCACCAGTTGGGCATCGTGTACCCCCGACACGTAGCCAGTACGTGTGAGCAAGCCGCGCGCGCGCTCTAGCCCCAGGCGTTCGATCAGCTCGCGCCGCAGCGCGCCCAGCGAGCTGTTGTGGACCAGCACCATGCGCTGATCGTCGAGCCAGATGCGCCCGTCACCCGGCGAAAAGAACAGACATTCGGTCAGATCCTGGACGGTCGGTCCGGCGTCGTCCGTTACCGTGCGCCCGTCCCCGGCGGGCAGCTGACCATCGCGTACGCGCGCGACCTCGGCGAGGGAGACACGTCGTTTCGTCATGCTGACTCCTTGGGTTTTACAAATTTGAACATCAAGCACCCTGACATTAACAAATTTATGAACTGATAAAAACCGCGATGCGACGCCGCAGCGCACAGCGAAGCCCTATTGACAACGTCATATCTTTCGCGCCGAACACTCCTGTGCGGCATATCGCGGTGCACCAACCGACGCCTTTTCGATCGCTGGCACGGCGCTTGCCATAGGAGAGCCAAAGGGATGCGCCGGCCCAAGATGTTCATGCCGGCCTGAGCACAACACACCAAGGAGACGACTCGTGTCGGATGCGAACGACGTTGGCCTGCTGGCCACAACCCCATGGAACGGAAGGATATTCAATGGCACCTGGGCCGCGTCGACCGGCGGTCGCCAGGAGATCATCGAACCAGCCACCGGTGCCGTACTGACGGAGGTCGGCATGGCCAATGCGGCCGACATCTCGATTGCCTGCCGCAGCGCCTCCGACGCGCAGGCGGCCTGGGCGGCGACCGACCCGCGTGAAAAGTCCCGCATCTTTCTGGCTGCCGCGGCGGCGATCGAGGCCGATAAGGCGGCCTTGGCGCGCTACATCGCTCGCGAGACCGGGGGCATCCTGCCCAAGGCGGAACACGAGGTGCGCGAGGCCGTGTTCATCCTGCAGCGCGCCGCGGCCATGGCCATCGACAGCCAGGGCATGGTGCTGCCATCTGGGCCCGACCGGCTGTCGTATGCGCGCCGTGTGCCGCACGGTGTGGTGGGCGTGATCTCGCCGTTCAACTTCCCCCTGATCCTGTCGATCCGCGCCGTGGCGCCGGCGCTTGCCGCTGGCAACGCGGTGGTGCTCAAGCCCGATCCGCGCACCCCGGTGAGCGGCGGTTTCATTACCGCACTGGCCTTGCAGCAGGCCGGGCTGCCCGCGGGCGTGCTGCAGGTGTTGCCGGGCGCGGGCGATGCCGGCGAGGCCTTGTGCACCGATAGCCACGTGAAGATGATCGCCTTCACCGGCTCCACCGGTGTGGGCCGCCGCGTGGGCGAGTTGGCCGGCAAACATCTGAAGAAGGTGGCGTTGGAGCTGGGTGGCAAGAACGCGCTCATTGTGCTCGAGGATGCCGATCTCGATCTGGCGGCCAGTAACGCCGCCTGGGGTGCCTGGCTGCATCAGGGGCAGATCTGCATGGCCACGGGGAAGATTCTTGCGCACCAGTCGATCGCCCGGGCGCTGATCGACAAGCTCGCCGAAAAGGCCCGCCATCTGCCGGTGGGCGATCCGGCCAGCGGCGAGGTTGCGCTTGGGCCGCTGATCAACGAGGCGCAATGTCAGCGAATCGCCGGCATCGTCGCCGACAGCGTCGCCGCCGGGGCCACGCTCGAAGCCGGCGGCAAGGCCGACGGCGCGTTCTACAGCCCGACCGTGCTGTCGGGCGTCACCCCCCGGATGCGCGCCTTCCGCGAGGAGTTCTTCGGTCCGGTGGCCAGCGTCATCGCCTTCGAGTCCGACGAAGAGGCCATTGCGCTGGCCAACGACACCGAGTACGGGCTGTCCGCCGCCGTCATTTCGCGTGACGTCGGACGGGCGATGGCCATCGGCAACGGCCTGCACACCGGGCTGCTGCACATCAACGACCAGACGGTGGCGGACGAATGCGTCAACCCCTTCGGCGGTTGCGGCGACTCGGGCAACGGCGGTGCTGTCGGCGGCCCGGCCGACCGGGACGAGTTCGCTCACTGGCAGTGGGTCACGATCAAACGCGAGCCGCCGCCCTATCCTTTCTGACACTTTCACGGCACCACAACACGACGGCCAGCCCCAAGGCCGCACATAATCGCATCAAGGAGGCACCATGAAACACCCTCAATGGAGACGTTCGACCATCGCCGCGGCCGTT
>JBNKNO010000030.1:38866-39752 GCA_050293885.1 Rhodocyclaceae bacterium
CCCAAGGCCGCACATAATCGCATCAAGGAGGCACCATGAAACACCCTCAATGGAGACGTTCGACCATCGCCGCGGCCGTTGCCGCAAGCGCGGCATCCTTCTGTCTCGTCACCCCGGCGCACGCGTTCAAGTTCAATACGGGTAATCCGGATCTGAAGATGCGCTGGGACAACACGCTCAAGTACAGCGCCGGCTTTCGTCTCGAGGATCGCTCGGATCTGCTGGTGGGCGACGTCAACTACGACGACGGCGACCGCAACTTCGACAAGGGGCTGATCTCGAACCGCATCGACTGGCTCACCGAATTCGACGTGCGCTACAAGAACATCGGCGCCCGCCTAAGTGGCGCCGCCTGGTACGACACGGTCTACAACCAGTCGAACGACAACGATTCCCCGTTCACCAATAACGGCACCGAGCAGGACCATGACGAATTCCCGGATGCCACCCGCAACCTCCACGGCCGCCGGGCGGAACTGGCCGACGCCTTCGTGTTCGGCAACTTCAATCTGGGCAGCATGCGCGCCAACCTGCGCCTCGGCCAGCACTCGCTCGTCTATGGCGAGACGCTGTTCTTTGGCGCCAACGGCATCGCCGATGCTCAGGGCCCGATCGATCTGGTCAAACTGCTGACCGTCCCCAGTTCCCAGTTCAAGGAAGTGTTGCGACCGGTGCCACAGGCTTCCGGCACGCTGCAGATCGCGCCGGGCCTGTCGCTGGGCGCCTACTACCAGGTCCGCTGGGAAGAGACCAAGATTCCGGGCGTGGGCAGTTATCTGTCGAACATCGACTGGGCCGGCGACGGTGCGCAGTCGCTGATCCTCGGGCCAGGTGCTTCCTTGAGCAAGGTCCACGACATCAACCCGAAGGACAGCGGTCAGGGCGG
>JBNKNO010000031.1:0-38963 GCA_050293885.1 Rhodocyclaceae bacterium
TCTTCCGATCTATGATGCGGGTGAGTTTTTCCGCGTAGCGCGGATCGGTGGCGTAACCGGCGTTCTGCAACTCGCGGGCGAAGCCGGCGGCATCCTGCTGGCCGAGCACCTGCGCATAGCGCGGATTGTTGGCGATCAGGCGCGCGTAGTCGCGGAAGGAATCGGCGTAGGAGCCATAGGCGCGGAAGTTCGACTGCTCGGTCACCGGGCGGCCGTTCACGTACTCGGTGGCGGCGACGCCCACGGTGGCGCCCTGCCAGCTACGGCCGGCCTTGATGTTGAACAGGTTGTGACTCGGCGCGCCGTTGGCGGCCTTGAGCTGGTACTTGCCCCAGCCGGTTTCGAGTGCGGCCTGGGCAATCATGAAATGCGCCGGGATGCCGGTGGCGCGGCTGGCCGCCTGGGCATGCGGCAAGACTTCACGCACGAAGGCTTCCGCGTCGCTGGAAATCTCGGCCGGTGTCGGCGCAATGGTGGTGCTCTGTCGAATGGCTGCCGACCGGGCACTGGTGTCCACCGGCGGAATCGGCATGGGCGACGCCCCGGCCGGCCGGCGGATGACGGTGGCCATGTCGAAACCGTTGAGGATCTGCTCGGGCGTCGGTGCCGCCTGCTCCTCGCCCCCCATCTGGCGGATCAGCGCCTTGGCCAGCCCGGTGCCGCCGCTGGCCGCCATGTTGGCCGCCAGCTGCTGGTCGAGCAGGCTTTGATAGAGCTTGGTGGATTCGTTGTCCATGAGCCCGGAACCCTGCACCGAGGCACGCATGGACTTGAGCACCATCCCCAGAAACAGTGATTCGAACTGCCGCGCCGCGGCCTTGAGCGCCTCGGGATCGTTGTTGCGGGCGAGCCGCTTGAGATCGCCCAGCGCGTTCGGATCGAGGGTGTTGATGGCCATGTCGTTCATGTCGCCGCCCCTGCCGTCTGCCGGTACATGCTCAGATGACCTCGAGGTCGGCGCGCAGGGCGCCGGAGGCCTTCATGGCCTGCAGGATACTGATGAGGTCCATGGGGTTGGCACCGAGCGAGTTGAGCGCCTTGACCACGTCGGCCAGATTGGCGCCGTCGGGCACCTGCATGAGTGCCGCGCCCTGCTGGTCGATGGTGGCACCGCCGGTCGGCGCGGCCACGGTTTGCCCGCGCGAGAGCGCATTGGGCTGGCTCACGGCGGTCTCGTTCTCGACCGATACGGTGAGATTGCCATGGGCCACGGCACAACGCTGCAGCGTAACGGTCTGGTTCATGACCACCGAGCCGGTACGCGAATTGACGATCACCTTGGCGGCCATCAGTTGCGGGATGACCTGAATGTTTTCGAGCTTGCCAAGGAAGGCCACACGCTGGTTGGGATCGACCGGCGCGCGTACCTGTACGGTGCGGCCATCGATCGCCTGGGCGACGCCCGGCATGGTGGCGGCGTTGATCGCCTCGACCATGCGATTGGCGGTGCCGAAGTCGGTGTCTTCGAGTTCGAGCACGACGACGTCGCCCTGCCCCACCGAGGTGGGCACGGCACGTTCGACCGTGGCGCCGGCGGGAATGCGCCCGGCCGACAGATGATTGACCACCACCGAAGCACCGCCGCCCTGCGCGCCGGCACCGCCGACAACCACGTTGCCCTGGCCGATGGCGTAAACCTGCCCGTCGGCGCCCTTGAGCGGCGTCATCACCAGCGTGCCGCCACGCAGGCTCTTGGCGTTACCGATGGACGAGACGGTGACGTCGATGGTCTGACCCGGCCGCGAAAAGGGCGGCAGATCGGCGGTGACCATCACCGCGGCGACGTTCTTGAGCTGCAAGTTGGTGCCCGGCGGCATCTGCACGCCCATGTTACCGAGCATGTTGATGATGCTTTGCACGGTGAACGGCGTTTGCGTGGTCTGGTCACCCGAGCCGTCGAGGCCGACCACGATGCCGTAGCCCACCAGCTGGTTGCTACGCACGCCGGCGATGTCGGCCAGATCCTTGATGCGCTCGGCATGCACCGGCGCGGCAAACAGCGCGGCGGCCACGAGCATGGCAGCCAGGCGGTGCAGGAATTGGAATGCGGTGTTCATGATCGTCACCCGTCAAATCGGCAGCAGCGCGATGAAGAATCGCTGCAACCAGCCCATCACCTGACTGTCGTTGATGTAGCCGCTGCCCTTGTATTCGATGCGCGCGTCGGCCACCTGGGTCGATTGCACGGTATTGCTGGTGGTCACGTAGGTGGGATTGACCACGCCGGAGAAGCGGATGAATTCGTTGCCCTGATTGATCGCCACCTGCTTTTCGCCCGACACCATCAGGTTGCCGTTCGGATACACCTCGATCACCGTGACCGTGATGGTGCCGTTGAACAGGTTGTTGGCGGCGGCCGCGCCAGAGCCGGAGAAGTCGCTGTCGACGCCGGCGTCGAGCTCCAGACCGGCCAGATTCTTGAGCGGCAATTTGTTCAGCGTGGAAATGCCGCCACTGATCGACGAGCCACGCGAGGCACTGGCGTTGGAGGCTTTTTGCGCCGTGGTGTTCTCCACCAGATTGATGGTGATGGTGTCGCCGATGAGGCGCGCGCGACGGTCTTCGAACAAGGGTCGCGTGGCCGTCGCCTGATAGATGGAACCGTTGGTCGGCGCCATTTGCGCATGGCGCTCGGGCACCGCCGACATGGGCTGATGAACCGCCGTGGGCGGGGTCGATTCGAGCGCCGCACACCCCACCAGGGTGAGCGTCAGCAAGGCGGTCAGCAGAGCACGCATGATGAAGCTCCTGATTACAGCTGGGTCAGGCGTCCGAGCATCTGATCGGAGGTCTGAATCGCGCGCGAATTGAGTTCGTAGGCGCGCTGGGTGGTGATCATCTGCACCAATTCTTCGGCGACATTCACGTTGGAATTCTCGACGTAGTTCTGGTTGAGCACGCCCGCGCCGTTGCTCCCCGGCGTGTTGGGGGTGGGCGTGCCGCTGGAGGCGGTCTCGAGCAGCAGGTTCTCGCCCGCGTTCTGCAAACCACCCGGATTGACGAAGGTGGCGATCTGGATGGTGCCGACCTGGGTCGGGCTCTGCTGCCCGGCCTGCAGCACACTCACGGTGCCATCCTTGCCGATGGTGATGGTCTGGGTGTCGTCGGGGATGATGATCGCCGGGCTCAGCGGATAACCGCTGGCGGTGACGATCTGGCCCTGGTTGTCGAGCTGGAAGGCGCCATCGCGCGTGTAGTTGGTGGTGCCATCGGGCATCTGGATCTGAAAGAAGCCCTCGCCCTGAATGGCCACGTCCAACGCATTGCCGGTCTGCTGCAGGCTGCCCTGGGTGTGAATGCGCTCGGTGGCGACCGGGCGCACACCCGAGCCGATCTGCAAGCCACTGGAGATCTGCGTCTGCTGGGTCGATTGCGCACCCGGCTGGCGCAGCGTCTGATAGAGCAAATCCTCGAACACCGCGCGCGAGCGCTTGAAGCCGTTGGTCGACACGTTCGCCAGGTTGTTGGAGATCACGTCGAGTTGGGTCTGCTGGGCTTCGAGGCCGGTTCTTGCGGTCCACAGTGAGCGGATCATGTCAGGCTCCTTGGTGCGCCGGGTGTGGCGCCTTGTCAGTGCGGGTCGCGCACGAGGCGACCGATGCAATCAATTTACGTGGGCGGGAGTGAAACCGGTCGGCCAAAAAACCGCCGAAAACCCCGCCAGTTCCTGCCCTCAGCCGGTCGACAGCAGCTTGGTCGCGGCCTGGTCGTTGGCCTCGGCCTTTTGCAGCATCTGGGTCTGCATTTCGAATTGGCGCGCCAGCGAGATCATGCTGACCATCTGATCGACCACATTGACGTTGCTGCCTTCCAGATAGCCGCCCGCCACCTGCACCGCTTCGTCGAGCGCAGCGGGGGCGCCGCCCTCGACGCGAAACAGGCCGTCTTCGCCGCGACGAAGGCTCGCTTCGGGCGGATTGACGAGCTTGAGCCGCCCGACCACGTTGACCGCGTTGCGATCGCCGGTGGAGGGAATGGCGGAGATGGAGCCGTCCTTGCCGATGACGATTTCGTTGTCGGGCGGAATGGTGATCGGGCCACCATCGCCGATCACCGGCCGGCCGCTGCGGTTGATCAGCACGCCCTCGGACGAGAGCTGAAAGCTGCCGTCACGGGTATAGGCTTCGCTGCCGTCAGCGGCTTGCACGGCAAACCAGCCCTTGCCCTCGACCGCCACATCGTAGGTGCGGCCGGTCTGTTGCATCGGCCCCGAGGTGAAGTCGCTCCCCACGCTGGCATCGACCACGAAGGCACGGCTGGGCAGCGGCGAGTCCTGCACATCGACGGCGCGAAACTTGTGCATTTCGGCGCGAAAGCCGGTGGACACGGCGTTGGCCAGGTTGTGCGTCACCGCGGCCTGCTGGCCGAGCGTGTGCTTGGCGCCGCTCATGGCGATGTAGATGAACTTGTCCATGGTGCGTGCTTCCCCGCGTCTCTATTAGAGGTTCACCAGCGTCTGCAGCACTTCGTCCTGCGTGCGGATGGACTGGGCGTTGGCCTGGTAGGCCCGCTGCTGGGTAATCATGTTGACCAGCTGGGCGGTCAGATCGACGTTGGAATCTTCCACCGAGCCGGAGGCCAGCAGACCGAGGCTACCCGTGCCTGGCGCACCGACCAGCGGCTGACCGGAATCCGGTGACTCACTCCACAGGTTGCTGCCGAGCGAGATCAGACCGCCGGGGCTGGAGAAGTTGGCGAGCACGACCTGACCGAGGTTGCGGGTCTGGCCATTGGAGTAGCGCCCCTGCAAGATGCCTTCGCTGGAGATGCTCATGCCCGACAGGCTGCCCGAAGCGAAGCCGTCCTGCGCCGTGCGGTTCACACCGAAGCCACTGCCGTACTGGGTCGTCCCGGTGAAGTCGAGCGCCACGGACTGTGGTGAATTGGCACCGAACGAGGCCGGAATGGTGAGCGAAACGGTCTGGTTTGCACCGCCCGTCAGCACGCCAGCGCCGTCAAAGGTCATCTGCGCACCGAACGCGGTGGCCGCACCGCCGTCGAGTTGATGGTACAGATCCCACGTGCCGCCGGAGGCCTTGCGGAAGTACATGGTCATGATGTGGGAGTTGCCGAGCGAATCGTAGACCGTGACCGAGGTCGATGAGTTGTACGAGGTCGGGTCGGTGACGGCGAAGGCATTGACCGGCGTGGTATTGCGCGAGTCGAGGTTCATGCCGATGTCGATGGCGGTGGACGGTTGCGGCTGCAGGTCGGAGGTATCCACCTGCATGTCCACCGGCGTGGCCGGCAGGATGTTGCCGTTGGCGTCGGCCGGGTAGCCGGTGAGGCGGTAGCCGCTCACATTGACGATGTAGCCATCCTTGTCCACATCGAACTGACCGTTGCGCGAGTAGGCAATCGAGCCCTCGCCGCTCATGCGGAAGAAGCCCGAGCCGTTGATCGCCATGTCCAGCGGATTGTTGGTGGCTGTGATGCCACCCTGATCGAACTTCTGCGCCACCGCGGCGGCCGAGGTGCCGATACCGACCTGGCCACCCGAACCGGCGGTCGCGCCGTTCATGGCCGCAGCGAACACGTCGGTGAACAACACCGAGCTGCTCTTGAAGCCGACGCTGGAAGAGTTGGCCACGTTGTTGCTGATCACGTCGAGGGCGCGGGATGCGGCGTTAAGACCGCTCAAACCTTGTTGGAATGCCATGACTGTTCTCTCCCGTTACAGAATTTGCTGGATTTCGGAAAGCTGGAAAATGCCGAGACTGCCGACTTGCACATCGACGCTCTTCGGTCCGCGAATCACGCTGGACACCTGGCCCAGCTCGAGGGCGGTCGCGCCCACGTCGGAGTCGCCGGCCGTCGCCGTCACCTTGATCACATAGGCGCCTTCGGCCGACGCGCTGCCATCGATGGCCGTGCCGTCCCACTGGAAGGTGTGGGTGCCGGCCAGATGCGCACCGAGATCGACGTTGGATATTTCGAGGCCGTTGCCGTCGGTGATGCTGACATTGACGTTCTCGGCATCGGCATCGAGCTTGAAGCCGCCCATCGAGCCCTGATCGGTCAGCACCAGCCCCCGACCCGGCACAAACACGCCGCGGCCGACAAGCTGTGCCGCCTGCAGCGCTTCGCTCGACTGCTGGCCTTCCATCAGCGAAGCGAGCATCGTGTTGAGACGTTCGATGCCATCGACGGTGCTGATCTGCGCCAGTTGAGAGGTGACCTGTGCGTTGTCCATCGGATTGAGCGGGTCCTGGTTCTTGAGCTGTGTGGTGAGCAGCGTGAGAAAACGGTTTTGCGCATCGGCCTGAATGCTGTCGTCGCCCGTTGCCGGGCGAGCAAAGCTGTTCAGGATCTGCTGCGCGTTGGAGGTGGCATCCACGGTGGCCATGATTCAGATCTCCTGGTTACTGACCGATGCTCAGCGTGCGCTGAAGCAGCGTGCGCGCGGTGTTCATCACTTCGGCATTGGCCTGATAGGAACGCGAGGCGGAGATCATGTTGACCATCTCCTCCACCACATTCACGTTCGGCATTTCGACATAGCCCTCGGCGTTGGCGGCCGGGTTGGCCGGCTCATACACCATGCGTCCGGGGGCGGTGCTCTCGACAACCTGTTGCACCTTCACGCCCACCGAGTCGGCAGTGCCTTCGACGGGCTTGGCTTCGAACACCACCTGCTTGGCCTTGTAGGATTCGCCATCCGGCCCGACCACGCTGTCGGCGTTGGCCAGGTTGGAGGCGGTGGTATTCATGCGCACCGACTGGGCGGTGAGGGCCGAGCCGGCAATCTTGAAAACGTTGAGCATGCTCATGTGCGCTTACCCCTTACTGGCTCTGCACCGCGGTCTGCATCGAACGCAGCAGACCGTTGATGAAGGTGATGCTGGCCTCGTAGTGCAGCGCGTTTTCCGCAAAGGCGGCGCGCTCCACGTCCATATCCACCGTGTTGCCGTCGATACTCGACTGGGTCTCGGTGCGGTACTGGGCCAGCGCCTCGAAGGGCGACGCGGTGTTGCTGTCGATGTGACGCGCCGAAGTCGTCGCCAGATTGACCGGATTCATGCGTGAATTGAGCGCACCGCTCAGCGCCTTGGAAAAATCGATGTCACGCGCCTTGAAGTTGGGCGTATCGGCGTTGGCGATGTTCGACGACAGCAACTGCTGGCGATAGGCACGCAGGTTCAGCGCGGTCTGGTGAAACTGCAGTTCGTTATCGAGCCGGTTGGTCATGCTGGCACCTCTTCTGTTCAGGTTCCCGTGGCGTTCGGCGCATCGGGCACCACACCCATTGCACCATCCGTGCCAGGCATCGTACGCACCGGGAAATGCGGCTCATCGGGCGAAAAAGCCCCCAAAACAGCGGCAATTCGCCTCGCTTGGCCGGCAAACCCGCAAAGCTTGCCGCCTGCAACCGGCAAGCTTTGCCGATCGCACAAACAAGCCGGCAAAGCCCCGCTTATTCCCCGTTGCCGCCTGATGCCCGGCGTGTTGCAATGGTCGCCATGAGACGGATTGCCCCCTGTTGGCTCGCTGCCGGCACCTTGATCGCACTGCTCGCGCTCCTGCCAGCGCACGCACTCGCCCAGACCCCCGACACCGTGCGTGCCGTGGTGTATGAATTCCTGCGCGGACAAACCGCCGGCCAGAGTGGGCAAATACGCATCGACGTCGCGCCGCCGGCCCTCCCCCGTCATCTGCCAAAATGCGATCAACTCGAACCCTGGCTACCGGCGGGCGCGCGCGCCTGGGGCAAGGTGCGCGTGGGGGTGCGTTGCGTGGATCAGGCCAGCTGGGCACTCTATGTGCAGGCCGAAGTGAGCATCACGGGCGACTATCTGGTGAGCGCCCGCGCCCTGCGCCCCGGCGAGGTACTCGGCGCCGCCGATCTGGCTGTGCGCTCGGGCAAGATCACCGCCATGGGCCGCCACCTGCTCACCGACATGAATCAGGCCATCGGCAAGCAGATGCGCTTCGCGGTCGGCCAGGGCCAGCCGCTGCGCGCCACCATGCTCGCCGCGCCGATCGTGATTCAATCCGGTCGACCGGTGAAAATCATCGTTCAGGGCAATGGCTTTCGCGTCGCTAATCAGGGCACGGCGCTGGGCAACGGCCGGGCGGGCGACGCGATTCGCGTTCGCCTCGGCTCCGGAAAAGTTGTCTCGGGCACGGTCGCCGACACCGGGGAGGTGATCGTGCGGCCGTGATCCGGGTCACACTTATTGAAAAGTAAAACCGCGTTACACTCAGTATCGATTGGGCGCACTAAAGATTTGTTGTGCGCCGCCGTAACAGCATCTGTAGTCAAATAAAAAATAGACGAGGACCATGCTGTGAAAATCGATAACTCTGTGAAATCGGTGGGGAATACCCCTGCCGGCGAGCAGCGCGCCAAGGCCACGGGTCAGGTCAATCCTGCCGCGCCCGCGGGCGATCAGGTGCAACTGTCATCGCTCTCATCGGGGATGCAACAGGCCGAAAAAGCCATTGCCAACACCCCGGTGGTCGATCAGGCGCGCGTAGATGAAATCAAGCAGGCCATCAGCGACGGTCGCTTCCAGGTGGATGCGAACAAGGTCGCCGACGGCTTGATCGACAGTGTCCGCCAGTTGCTGGCGGCCCAACCCAGCCAGACGTGACCACACAACAACCGGTAAAGATCCGCCTCCTCTCCCTGTTGGCCGACGAAGCCGCGCAACTGCGTGGCTTCGTCGAATTGCTTGGCGAGGAGGAATCGCTGCTCATTGCCGGCCAGAGCGATGCGCTCATGGCGCTGGCTGCGCGCAAAACCGAGTTGTATCGCCAACTGCAGCGATTCAACGACGACCGCCTGCATCTGCTCGCCCAGATCGGGCTGCCTGCGACCGACGAAGGCATCCGCACACTCTGCGGCCCGGACCCCCAGGCCGCAAAGCCTTGGGATACCGTGCTTGAGCTCGCGCGCGAGGCCCAGACCCGCAACCAGCGCAACGGCATGCTCATCGCCGAGCACATGCAACACAATCAGGCCGCGCTCACCACCCTGCTCGCCGCCGCCGACCAGCCCCAGCTGTATGGCGCCGACGGCCAGAGCCGCCCCAGCGGCAGTGGCCGCAAGCTCGGCAGCGCCTGAACCACAATTCCCGAGGTAGGTGCACGCGTAGCGTCATCCGTCACGCGCGGGTGTATTGTCTCGCGCCATGACACCTGACGAACCCACACTCGAAGCCTTCATCGCCGCACGTCTGCCCACCGACCCTGCGCATGATCTCGCCCACGTTCGACGCGTGGTCGAAAACGCCCGACGCATCGCCATGGCCGAAAACGCCAATCTCGCCATCGTGCTCCCGGCCGCCTGGCTGCACGACTGCGTGAGCCTGCCCAAGAACCATCCTGACCGCCACCTCGCCTCACGCCAGGCCGCCGCCATGGCCACCGACTTCCTGCGCGCGCAGGGCACCGACGACGCCCTGCTCCCCGCCATCGGCCATGCCATCGAAGCGCACAGTTTCAGCGCCGGCATCCCCCCCACCACGCTCGACGCCAAAGTCGTGCAGGACGCCGACCGACTCGACGCCCTCGGCGCCATCGGCACCGCCCGCTGCCTGCTCACCGGCGGCGCCATCGGCCGCCCGTTGTACGCACCGGACGACCCCTTTTGCGACCGACGCGAACCGGACGACGCGCACTTCTGCATCGACCACTTCTACCGCAAGCTCTTCACCATCGCCGACACCCTGCACACCGCAAGCGCGCGGCAGGCGGCTAGTGGCAGGCTAACCTTCATGCGCCAGTACCTCACTCAGCTCGGTCATGAAATCGGTGCAGAAAGCGACGTAAGCCAAACCGGTTCGCAGCGGTAAGCGGTTCGCACTCAGCCAGCCGCGTCAGGATTCGGCGGCTTGCGTCTGGTGGGTTTCCGCGGCGCCGGTTTGGCCTTGGCCCCTGCATCAGTCGCCTTCCCCTCCATGCCTTCCACCAGCGTGGTGATGTGCTTGACTTCGTCCCACAGGCTATGGTCGAGCCGCATCTTGAGATAGGTCGCGTTCACCAGCGGGAGCAACACTTTTTCGTAGGCTTCATGCATATCGCGCAAGGCCGATTCGATGCCAGCCAGGTCGGGCTGGGCGGCCTCGACGGTCACCTGCGGACGAAGCGCCGACAAGGCCTCGTTGAGGCGACCAAACCCGTCGCGCATGGCCAGCGCCATGCCGTCGTCGGGCTTGTGGGTGTCGATGGCACGCGCCACGTCGAGCACGGTATTGGCGATGCGCATACTGCCGTCCGCCTCGTCTCCACCAAGCTTGCGGCGGCGCACGAATTCATCCCGAATTTCGCCCCAGCGCAACTGTTCTTCCTCGGTGGCGGAACCGAGCATGTGCGCCAGCTTGAGCAGATTTTCTTCGGCGCCGGTGGTGAGCGTCTGCGCCTCGCCCCGGTAATGGTCCCGCAGCAGCGCATCGAGCTCGGCTTCGGTCATCAACGGCGTAATGCGGGCCGCCAGCTTGGCCATGTTCCGGTAACTGCCCTGTAACTTGAACGGCGGTTCGGTGCGATAGGCCTCCTGCTGCGCGGCGGAGTCGATGTACGCCTGATTGACCTTGAGCAGCAGAGCCCTTGCGCGCGCCATGCGACGAAACACTTCGACCAGCTCATTCAATTCGACGCTGCTGTATGCATGCGAGAACGCGCTGCCCGGCACCTCTTCCCCGTCGGCCATGCGCAGCAGCAACTGCACATCTTTCGGATCGCGTGAGGCCAGCGGCTGCAGCAACGGGTTGGCGGTAAGCGCGTTTTCCAGGTAGGACATGGCGAACAGGTTCTCGTTGCCCGAGAGCACGTCACCCAGGTTGTAGATGTCCGCCCGGTTGGCGAGCATGTCGGGAATCTTGAAAACGTCGCCCGACTCGGTGTAGGGGTTACCGGCCATCACGATGGCGAAGCGCTTGCCGCGCAGATCGCAGGTGAAGGGCTCGCCATTGCGCACCGCCTCGATGCGACGCGTCCCGTCCGCGAGGGCGATGAATTTCTGCAGGAACTCGGGGTGGGTGTGCTGGATGTCGTCCAGATAGAGCATCACGTTGCTGCCCATCGCCAGACCGAGGTTGAGTTTCTCCAGTTCCTGGCGCGCGCCCGTGTTCCTGGCACTGGCCGGATCGATGGACGTGATGTCATGCCCCAGCGCCGGGCAATTGATGCGCACGAAGATCAGGCCTAGTCGATCCGCGACGTATTCCATCAAGGTGGTCTTGCCGTAGCCCGGCGGCGAGATCAACAGCAGCATGCCCATGCGGTCGCTGCGGTTCGCCTCCCCGGCCGCGCCGATCTGCTTGGCCAGATTGTCGCCGATGATCGGCAGATAGACCTGATCGATGAGCTGGTTGCGCACGAAGGACGACAGCGGCTTGGCCTTGAACTGATCCAGACGCAGGCGCTGGCGCTCTTCGTCGACCAGGCCCATGCGCAGCTTCTGCAAGCCCTCGAAGCCCGGCACGACGTGGGTGACGTGATGATCGTAGCGGCGCCAGAAATCGTTGAGGTTGACGGTAAGCGTGCCATTGTCCAGGCGCTCGTGCTCGCCAAGCAGGCCCTCGACCATTTGATCGAGATGGGCATTCCGACGCTCGCGCTCCAGCGGCGAGATCAGCACCGTCGCCGCGTCCATCACCCAGGCACGGGCAGCGTTCTCGCCCTCATCCTGGCTGGCGGCGAAAGCCGCGCACCAGTCGTGCGCCATCCGCCAACGCTCTTCGGGCCGGGCCGCGTCCAGATCGGCCCGCCACTGGGTCAGGCGCCCGCTCTGGTCGAGATGGCGCTGCAAGGTCTCCGCCAGATCGGCGCCGCGACCGGCCACCGTCCACACCTCGCCGCCGCGCGGCACCACCAGTTGCTGCGCCAGGTAGCGCGCGGCATGGGTGGCCAGTGCCGAGCCATCCGCCTTGAAATCGAAGCGCGGCGCGAACGCCGCCAGCCGGGTGGCGAGCTCGCCTTCAAGCTGCGTCTGCGCCGAGGCCACGCCAAACAGGCCCTTGACCCCGTGGCTCGACCGGGCGGCGCGCAGCAAAGCCTGACGATCCTCGTCGAGGCAACCGTGCTGCCAGAACAGCAAGCCCAGCGCACGGGCTTCGGGCGGGTGGGCCAACAGACCCGCCTCGGCCTGCATGGGCACCAGCGCCAGCAGCAGCTGGAGCGTATCGTGGTCGTGCACGCCCTTTTGATAGCCTTCCTGATAGCGTGTCGCGGCGAACTGCCGGACCCATCGCAACAGCGGTTCGCGCCCCGCCTCGCCTTCAAGGCACTGGCGATGAAGCGCATCGAATTCAGCCGGCCCCTGCCCAGCCAGACAATCGCTCAGCAAGGCGCCCGCGAGATATTCGGCGCGATAGAGCGTTGGCGTTTCCGACACCAGTTGCTGCGCCAGAAACGGTGCCAGTGGCGCCAGTCGGGGATCGCTGACGGGTTTGAAGTAGTCGGTGCCGTTGAGGTGGAAACTCAACTGGCCATCGCGCGGCACCAGCGTGAGATCCAGCGGCTGCTTGTTGACCGTGAATGCGTGTTTGCCGAAACGCAATGCGTTGCCATCGTCGGCCGACAGGTCGTTCTGGTCGCGTACGGCCCGCACCGCCTGATCCCGCGCTGTTTTCACGCGCGTGGCCAGATCGTCGGCCAGCACCGCAGCACCCAGCGTCCGCATGGTTTCAATCTGCTGACGGAGTTTCGCAATCAGCGCATCGGATGCGAAGTAGGCATGCACCGCATCCAGGTCGGCCAGTTGCGCGATACGTCGGGGAATCCCGTCGAGAATGCGCTGACCGGCATCCGCCAGCGCCTGGCTGCGTCGTTGGCGCGCTTCGAGCAGGCTTTGGCGACGCGCCGAAATGGCCTCGTAGACCGCCTCGCGCTTCTCGGCGATGTCCGCCAGAAAACGCTCATGCTCGGCAAAACGGCCTTCGATTTCCTCCAGCTGCGCGAGCAGACGGGTGAGAAAGTCGTCGCATTTCTCGGGCGTATCGGCCAACTCAAGTGCGTTTTCAACCGCCTGGCCGAACAGCTTGAACTGCGCGCCGAACTCGGCGGCCGCTTCGCTCGCACCGATCGAACCGCGCCGCTGACGCGCCTGCGCGCGCGTGCGATTGAGGTCCGCATAGACCGCCGAAATGCTGTCGAGAATCTTTGTGCGGACGATCGAATCGCCACCGCCCAGGCTGGCCAGGTGTTCGGTCAGCAGATCCAGGCCGGACGCGAGAGTATCGAGTTCGCTCACCAGCGCATCGATGGCCTCGCTGGTGTCGCTGCTCGGCAGTGCTGCGTCGACCCGCTGCAAGGTCTGGCGTTGCGCATCGAACGCATGCTCGTCGGCCAGAAAACTTACCGCGCGGACACTGATTCGTTCGTCCTCGGCGGTGAGCGCCGCGTCCATCTCGTCGACACGCGCCAAGTCGATGTAACGTAGTTCCCGCAATCCGTGGAGATGACCGCGCTGCGCCCGCAACTGCTGGAGTGCTTCGACAAAATCGGTGGGCGACTTCCACAGCATGGCGCCGATGGCCGACACCAGCTCGCGCTGTTTGTGCTCGGCGGCAGCCAGCGCCTGCGCCGAATCGCGGCGGATCGATTCCACCTTTTCGAATTCGTCGACCGTCGCGCGGGCGGTGTCGAGCACGCTGCGCAACGCGTCCGCCAAGCCATCGGTCTCGGCCTCCGACAGCCAGAAATAGGCATCGAGGCAGCGCGTGCCCTGGCGAATCAGGGCATCGTAGGAGGCTTTGGTCGGCGATTGAGCGGCGACGGCGCGCGCCACGCCGTGCAATTCGGAGACGCCGCGCACCAGCTCGGCGTTGCCGATGCGCCCGAAGAAATCCGCGGGCGCGGGCGTCTGGGCGGCATGCTCTTCGCTGAAGAAGGGCGTCTGCCACAACTGCATCGCGTGCTGACGCGCGGCATCGGCGCCCTCGGCCTGCATGACCAGCATGCGGCCATCCTCGAAGCGCGCATAGCCGTTCGACACGATCGGCGCGGCCAGCCGCTTCTCGATCAGATTGTACGAAAACAGCACGTAGAATCCGCCGCCGGGCTGATAGAAGACGTACAGCACGTCCTCCCCGTTCGGCGAACGCAGCATGCGTTTGAAGCGCAGACTGTCGGCCACTTCGCCGGGCAACTCGAAGCGCTTCGATTCCCCCGACTGCAGGTAGTAGCCGCCCGGAAAGATGATGCCATGGTCTTCCGGCAGCTGAACGCAGGAACGCCCAATGGCATCGATGCGCACCACCTTGCGCGTGAGGGTGTTGAACACCAGGTAGCGCGCGTCCTTTTCCCGATAGGGCTGTACGCGCAACAGGATCAACGTCCCGAGCTGCGCATAGGCAAACTCGGCGTCGGCCAACGACTGGTTGCGATCCTCCACCGGTTCGCTGTAGATCCCCAGCCCGGATTCGGTGTTGTTCTCGACCTTCACCGTCAGGTCGCCACCCACCGTTTCCACGAACACGGTATCGAGAATATTCACATGCGGGTGCTTGCCGCCGACGTGATCGGCACGCGTCACCGGCGTCCACTCGAAATCGTGTGACGGCGGCAAGGCGATGTCGCGCTCGCCGCGATTGTCGATGTACTCGACCGAGCCATCGCGCCCGATACGCCAACGGAACACGCGCAAGTCATGCAGTTTCTGGCCGATCTGGAATGCCGCCAGCAGGGTTTCACCGACCACGCGCAACTGCGTCAGGGTGGCCTGTTTGTAATAGGTGTACAGCTCGCGAAAATCTGCCGCGAAACGTGCTTCAGACAGAAAACTGCCGTCGATCGGGCATGCCGTGAGCTGCGCATCCCCCGCATGGCCATCGAGCGCGAACAACGCGAACACGTCTTCCACCCGGATTTCCTGGCGCAAGCCGATGAACACGTTGTAGCCGAACAGCAGCTTGTCGCCGATGCGCACGATGTCGCGCGCCACGCAGTTGTTCTCGGTACGCGCCGTCAGCCGGGCAAGCAGGCCCATCTCCGAGCGGCCGAAGGCGGCGATGCGGGCCTCGTTGAGGGCGCGGGTCTTGGCATCCAGGCGCTCGGCCTGGGTGCTCAGCCGCTTGCGCAACAACTCGTAGCTCGCGCTGTCGGTCGCCAGCGCATCGGCGTCGGCCGCGGCGGTATCTTGTGTCGGGTCCAGTTCAGCCATCGGGCAGAATCAATCCGTCAATGCGCTGACGATGCGGCATCGCCCAGCAGCAGGCGCAGCACATCGTCGCGGTTGGGTTGTTGGTCGAGCCAGGTGCGCAGGCGAAGGGTTTCTTCAAACACCTCGTCCCCAAGGCGCCGTCTCAGATCCGCCATGCGGCGCGCAGCCAGGTCCGACGCGATCAGCTTCTGCTGCCACGTGGCACTGAGCAGGCGATCGAGGTGGCGGTGCAGATCGGCCGCCGTCAGCCGTGACCACTCGCCGTCGTCCAGCCACACGGCCTGGCAGCCGGCGCAACGGTCCACATGGAAATCAGGCGCGGTACCGGTGCGATGCCGGCTCATGATGCGTCCGCAGCCGGCACAGACACGCGCGGTCGGCGCCTCGTCGGTCACCAGCGGCGACGGTTCGACGTCCACCAGCGCATCGGGATGACGCAGGCGCCAGTCTCGATAGTCCGCCAGCGACAGCCACTGCCCGCGGCAGGTGTCGCAGGCCCAGGCCACGAGGTGCTCGGCCAGTTGCTGCCGAGACCAATGCCCGGCACCGCAGGCCGGACAACGGGCCGGCGGCCGGCTTCCGCTCATGGTGCGCTCTTGCCGAAACCAGCGAGCAAGGTGTTGAGCGCGCTCTTCTGCTCCGGCGTGCCGTCGCGGGCGATCTTGGCCATCAGCGCGGTGACGCTGAGGTTCTGCAGCTCACCCGACGACTGCCCCAACGCACCGACCAGATCGCGCATGTCGCCGACCATGTCGCGCTCGCCGCTGAGATGGTCCTTGAGCGCCACCTGCAGCGTGTCGCTCTTGTGAATCGCACCGTCGATGCCCTTGCCCACGGCCAGGGCGTTGACGAAGCGCTGGAAGTAATCGCCTTCGCCGCCGACGATGTCGATCTTGGCATTGGCCATCGCCTTGCCCAGCACCTCGGCCTGCTCGCGCGCGATGCCAGTCTGCGCGTCAATGGCCTTGAGCGTTTCCACGTGCGACTTGTCGAGGCGCATGCGGAACTCTTCGTGCGCCTGGGTCGCTTCGGTCATCGACGACATGGCGGCGAACTTCTCGCGCAGCCCGTTGGCCTCGGCGGCGAAACGCGCCTCGACCACCTTGGCCTCGGCCAGACCGGATTGGGTAATGGCCTCGGCATCCGCGGTGCGCACCGTCACATCGGCCAGGCCCAGCTTCTCCTTGCCTTCCGCCTCGGCTTCCAGACGCGCGCGCAGGGCTTCGGCTTCGGCGAGTCCGTACTTCTCGACCGCTTCGGATTCGGCGATCTTGACCCGCGCATCGGCCAGACCTTGCTTCTCGCTGGCATCGGCATTGACCAGCTTGACCTTGGCCCCGGCCAGTCCCGGTGCGGCTTCCAGCGCCTCGATACCCTCGGCTTCGCGCTTCTTGGCGTCCGCCTCGCGTTCGGCCACTTTCAGGCGCGCATCGGCCAGCAGGAGTTCCTCGGCCGCCTTGTGATGGGCGCGACGCTCCTGCGCCTCGGCAGCCTTCACTTCCATCACCAACTTTTCTTCCGCCTGACCTTCGGCCAGCACCACGGTCGACTTGCGGGTGCGCTCGGCTTCGGCCACGGTACGCAGTTCCTTGATCGCCTCTTCCTGTTCCGCCACGGTGCGCTCGACGACGATGCGCTCGCGAATCACATCGGCAATGTGCTTTTTCTGCAGCTCGACCGCCTTGTCCTTCTCGATACGCTGCAAGGTGACTTCCTTCTCGCGATCGACAATTTCCAGATCGCGGGCACGGGTCACTTTCTCTTCCTCGATGGCGATGGCACGCAACCGGTTCTTCTCGGCCACTTCCGTCTCACGCTGGGTGTTTTCGCTCTGCACGGCAATGGCCTGCTCCGCCTCCAGACGGGCCAGCTCGGCACGCGCATTTTCTTCGGCCTCGACACGTGCCGTCTCGGCATGCTCTCGGGCACGTACCGATGCCACTTCGCGCGTCTGGCGCGCTTCGGCATCTGCTTGCTGGCGTTCGAGCTCAAGCATCGCCTCGCGCGTTTCCACATTCTTCTTCTTGATCTGCATCTCTTCATCGCGACGCAGATTGTTGGTGAAAACATGCTCCACCGCCGTCAATTCGGTAATCTTCTTGATGCCCTGTGCGTCGAGAATATTGTCGGGATCGAGCTTGGCCAGCGGCGTCTGTTCGAGGAAATCGATGGCAGCATCTTCGAGCACATAGCCCGACAGGTCGTCACCGATCTGACGGATGATCTCGTCACGAAAGCGGTCGCGCGCTTGGTAGAGATCAACGAAGTCCATCGCCTTGCCGACGGTCTTCAGGGCTTCCGAAAACTTCGCGGAGAACAACTCTTCGAGCGTGTCGTGATTGGAGGCTCGGTTGCACCCGATGCCTTGCGCCACCTTCAACACATCTTCGGCCGTTTTGTTGACCCGAACGAAGAACTTCACCTTGATGTCGGCCCGGATATTGTCCTTGCAGATCAGCCCCTCGTTGCCGGTGCGGTCGATTTCGATGGTCTTGACGGCAATGTCCATCAACTCGGCCTTGTGAATGATCGGATAGACCATCCTGCCGGTGAACGTGACTTCCGGTTCGGACCGCAAGGTATTGACGATCATCGCGAAGCCCTGCTCGACCTTGCGGTAGAACTTGGCAAAGGCCGCGAACAGGATCAGGACGAGCAGGGCAAGAATGCCTACTGCGACATAGATCGGCTCCATGGATTCCCCTTGAAAGTGATGCGCCGGAAGTGTCCGGCAAAGTCGTTTGTGGTTATTGTTCCGGCGTATCCGCCGGTTCTTCCGCGACCAGATAGCCGCCCTTGTTCGCGTCGTATTCGAGAATGCGCGCCACACTGTCGCGCACCAGGGTGTTGGGTTCGCGCGCCCATACCTTGATGTTCAGACTCGCGCCCCGCGTCGTGACCTCGGCACGTCCGAAATTGGCCTCGACGGTCTGGCTGAGGATGCGGCAGGTTTCGCCGATGAGACTGGCATTCGAGCGCGCGCCATGGGTGACGAACAGGCCCCGCAATGGCCGTACGGCCATTGCGGTCATGGGCAGTGACACGGCCACCGCCACCAGCAACGCACCCACCCCGCCTGCAATCCCCAGCAGTACACCGGGCAGCAAGGGCAGCAACCACATGGCTGCCAGGCAGCACACGGTCCATGAGATCAGCACGATCAGACTGATCACCACGGAAAACGGTACACCGCTCAATCCGAAGGCCACCAGGTAGCTTCCGACCGTGCCGACATCCAGACCGTCGAGATCGAGATCCGTGTCCAGCCCCAGCCCGCCGTCTTCGAAATCGACAAGCCCGACCACGCCCAGTAACCAATAGAAGAGCACGGCACCGAGCAATGCCGTCAAAATGGCTGTCGGGAAACTTGTGGCGGCATCGATGAAGCCAATCATGAACAGGCTCCTGCATGAAGAATTTCAGTCGGCCAAGACAATAGCATTACTTGGCGCCACCCTTTGTGAATGCGATCAGTTCGCGCGTGACCTTTTCCTTGATCCCGAGCCGATCGTTTTCGTCGAGGCCGTAGCGACGCGCCAGCACCGTGTAATCCTCCGGCGTCAATGACACCGTCAAGCGCGGCCGCTTCGCCCGGCCCGACACCGACAACCCAAGCAGGTGACGTATCTCGTCCGACGTCGATCGGTTGTGCTCGAAGGCCGAGCGACGCACGGCTTCCAGCACCTCATCCTCGACGTCGAACGCCACCTGCACCGCCCGAATCGCCCGATCCGAACTCTGCCAACGCTCAGGTTTGCGCGAAATGCTCATGCCGGTTCCGCGGGCCCCTTCGACGCCCCTTGACGCGCCTTGATGCGCGCCATGATCCGCAGCTTGCGATCGGCATCTTCGCCGATGCCGGCCGCGGTCAGTTTGGTGTCGAGGGCTTCATTACCCAGTTCGGCATCCAGTTTTTCCGCAGCGACCAGCCGATCTGAAAATTCCTCGTGGCGCTTCTTGATGCGCTCCAGCGACTCCCGCGCCGAGGTCAGTTTCGAGCCGGAGCTGACGATGTTGTCGGAGATCGATTGACTGGCGCGATACACGCTTTCGGTCGTACGCACGGCGGCAATCTCACGCTCATGTTCGCGAATCTTCGCCTCAGCGCTCTTGATCAGATCCTTGAGCTGCCCAACCTGCAGTGCAAAGCTGGCGTGTGCCCGCGTCTGAGTCTCCAGTTCCGCCTCGAGCTCGGCCACACGGCCCGCCACTTCTTCAGCCAGTGCATCCTGCTGCTTGTTCAGCGCTTCCACCGCCATGCCTTCGTAGCGATCGATTTCACCTTGCAGCCGCTCGATCTCGCGGGCGCTCTGCATCTCCTTCGCAACCACGCCGGTCAGATCCTTTTTGGCCTGGTCGATACTGTGCTTGCCATCGAGAATTTCCTGCTCGTAAATCTTGCTCGAATTGCTATCGACAATGCTTTCGCCGATCTCGCGAACCGATCCTCGCAGCAGCGTAACGATCTTGCTGATAACGGACATAATGGACTCCTGTTATTTGAGGTATGCCGACAAGGCACCGAGGGCATCGAGGGCGTTGTCACTGACGGCGGCCACGTCGGCGGCCACGTCGGCAAGCCCCGAATGGCGGCCGAGGGCGCCGAACATGACGTATCGATCGCCCACTTTGCCGAAGGATGACAAGGGAACCGACGGGTTGAGTTCAAGCAGCGTTTCGAGCAGAGCCGAACGCTGATTCACGTCCACCTCGTTTTCGTCCCACAGGAAACACATGCAAAGTAATTGAGCGTCGGAGCCAGTAATGAATACCGGCAACTCATCTCGCCCTTCGATACTGACCTGCAATACCGGCACATCACCCGGAATGGGATGCACCTGAACGGACACGCCCCCCATGGTGGCGGACACGGCATCATCAATACCCCGAAGCTGCTCTTGCAACTGCTCCATATGCGCTCCTTATTTTTATCGAAACCATCCGAGCCGAATGGCATAATGAAAGCTTAGAGCACTCGACATAACATGTCAAGACATATTATGTCGAGACGCAAACACACCGCAACGCCTGATTTACCGGTCCACACAAGCGCCCCATCCCAATACGGCGAACCACTGCCTCTTGCGCCCCAATACTGCACTACCACCACGTACACGCCGTACCACCACCGTTCGTCGCTGCCAAGCGCTCACGCCCGTAGGGATACCGTCAATCGGATGCCTCTCGTCGGCTTACCGCAGAATCCACTTTTGCAACCAACGCGGCCGCAAAAGCCGCTATTCTTTGCCCCGGCGCTTTTCGCCGGCAGACCCGCCTGAACATTCCTCATGAGTCAGCATGGCCAGTAACACGAACTACGACGAATCTTCGTTCCGCGTCCTCAAGGGACTCGAACCGGTGCGCGAGCGGCCGGGTATGTACACCCGCACCGACTCGCCCGCCCACATCATCCAGGAAGTGATCGACAACGCCGCCGACGAGGCGCTGGCCGGGCAGGCCAAGCGCATTTCGGTCACCGTGCTGCGCGATGGCGCGATCGTCGTGGCGGACGACGGGCGCGGCATTCCGGTCGGTCTGCATCCGGAGGAAGGCGTGCCGGTGGTGGTGTTGGCCTATACGCGGCTGCACGCCGGCGGCAAGTTCAACAAGAAAGAAGGCAACTCGGCTTACGCCTTCTCGGGCGGCCTGCACGGCGTCGGCGTGGCGGTCACCAACGCGCTGTCCACCCGCATCGAGGTGGAGGTCAAGCGCGAGGGCAAGGTGCATCGCATCGTGTTTGCCGACGGTGGCGAGAAGATCGGACCGCTGGAGCAGATCGGCGAATGCGGGCAGCGCAACACCGGCACCACGGTGAAGGTGTGGCCCGATCCGAAGTACTTCGACGTGCCCAAGGTGCCGATGAACGAGCTGGAGCGTCTGCTGCGCTCCAAGGCGGTGCTGCTGCCGGGCGTGGAAGTGCGCCTCGAGATCGAACAGGCCGACGGCAGCCTGGCACGCAAGGAATGGCATTACCCCGGCGGACTGGCCCAATACCTGGGCGAACAGGCCGGTGATGTGGAACCGGTGGCGCCGCTGTTCACCGGCGAGAAATACGCCGCCAGCGACGACGAGAACTTCGCCAGCGGCGAAGGCGCGGCCTGGGTCTTCGGCTGGTTCGATCCGGCGATTCCGTCCGAATCGTATGTGAACCTGATCCCCACCGTGGCCGGCGGCACGCATGAATCCGGCCTGCGCGCCGGCGTGTTCGAGGCGGTGAAGAGCTTCATCGAGCACCATGCCCTGCTCCCGCGCGGCCTCAAGCTGCAACAGGACGACGTGTGCAACCGCATGAGCTTCGTACTCTCTGCGCGCCTGCTCGACCCGCAGTTCCAGGGCCAGGTGAAGGAAAAGCTCAACTCGCGCGAGGCGGTGAAGCTGGTCTCGGGCATGGTGTGCGACCCCTTCGAGATCTGGCTCAACAATCACGTGGACGCCGGCAAGGCGATTGCCGAACTGGCCATCCGCGCCGCCACTGCGCGTCAGAAGAACGCCAAGAAGGTGGAGAAGAAGAAATCCTCCGGCGTGGCGGTGTTGCCGGGCAAGCTGTCGGACTGCGAGAGCGAAGACCTCGAAGACAACGAAATCTTCCTGGTCGAGGGCGACTCGGCGGGCGGCAGCGCCAAGCTGGCGCGCAACAAGGAGACGCAAGCCATCCTGCCGCTGCGCGGCAAGGTGCTCAACAGTTGGGAGGTCGAGGCCGGGCGTCTGTACGCGAACAACGAGATTCACGACATTGCCGTCGCACTCGGCGTCGATGCCCATGGCCCGAACGAGAACCCGGATCTGTCCGGCCTGCGCTACGGCAAGGTGGTCATCATGTCGGACGCCGACGTGGACGGCGCCCACATCCAGACCCTGCTGCTCACCCTCTTCTTCCGCCACTTCCCCAAGCTGATCGCGCTCGGCCACATCTACATGGCGCAGCCGCCGCTGTACCGCATCGACGTGCCGGCCCAGGGCAAGAAGCGCCCGGCGCGTCGTCTGTATGCGCTCGACGAAGGCGAGCTGAACGCGATCCGCGACCGCATGGTGAGTGAAGGCTTCAAGCCCGATGCCATCGAAGTCGGCCGCTTCAAGGGCCTGGGCGAGATGAATCCGGAGCAACTGCGCGAAACCACCATGGACCCGGCCACCCGCCGCGTGCTGCCGGTGCAGGTGCGCCCCGACGCCATGGAAGACACCATCCGCCTGTTCACGCTGCTCATGGGCAAGGGCGAAGCCTCGGGCCGGCGCGCGTGGATGGAAGAGAAAGGCGATTCGGTCGAAGCGGACATTTGACGCTTTTCGAGCACGATATATACTAACGATATATTCCACGATCGAAAGGCCATCCATGGACACCGCAAAGCTATTCATCAATGGCCGCAGCCAGGCGGTGCGTTTGCCCAAGGAATTCCGCTTCGAGGGCGACGAGGTGTTCATCAAGCGCGTGGGCGACGCGGTGGTGCTGCTGCCGCGCCACGGCTGGAACACGCTGTTCGACGGGCTCAATGCCTTCGAGGCGGGCTTCACCATCACGCGCGAGCAACCGCCCATGCAGTCACGCGAGGCGATCGACCCGTGAGGTTCATGCTCGACACCAACATCTGCATCTACCTCATCAACCACCGCCCGGCCCACGTGCGCACCCGCTTCGAGGCGCATGCCGTGGGCGACATCGGCGTCTCGATGATTACCGCGATGGAACTGGCTTACGGCGTCGAGAAGAGCGCTTCGGCACGCAACCGGCAGGCACTGGAAACCTTTCTGCTGCCGCTGGAGATTGCCCCCTTTGATGAAGCTGCCGTTTCCCACTACGCACGCATCCGTCACCAGCTTGAGCAGCGCGGCACCCCCATCGGCCCCTACGATCTGCAGATCGCGGCCCATGCCCGTGCGCTCGGCTGCACACTGGTCACCAACAACACGCGCGAGTTCGAGCGCGTCGACGATCTCCTGATTGAAAACTGGGCCGAGCAAGGCGTGAGCGAGCCGCCGGCTTCGTATCTTGGAACACCCGCATGAGCAACGATTCACTCGATCTTTTCGACGAAACACCCGCCATCGACGAGGCGCCCCCGCCGGCGCCGCCCGGCAGCGACGACGAGCCGCCCATGGATGGCGACGCGCTGCCGCTGGACCGCTATGCCGAGCGCGCCTATCTGGCCTACGCCATGAGCGTGGTGAAGTCGCGCGCGCTGCCGCAGGTGGAAGACGGCATGAAGCCGGTGCAGCGCCGCATCCTGTTCGCGATGAACGAGATGCGCCTGGGCGCCAATGCCAAGCACGTGAAGTCCGCCCGCGTGGTCGGCGACGTGATCGGCAAGTACCACCCGCATGGCGACAGTTCGGTGTACGACGCCATGGTGCGCACCGCGCAGGACTTTTCCTTGCGCTATCCGCTGGTGGACGGCCAAGGCAACTTCGGCTCGCGCGACGGCGATTCGGCCGCCGCGATGCGTTACACCGAATGTCGGCTGACGCCCATTGCCGATTTGCTGCTATCGGAGATCGATCGCGGCACGGTGGACTTCGCACCCAACTACGACGGCGCCTTCGAAGAGCCGACGCTGTTGCCGGCGCGCCTGCCGATGGTGCTCATGAACGGCGCCTCGGGCATCGCCGTGGGCATGGCGACGGAAATCCCCTCGCACAACCTGCGCGAAGTGGCCGACGCCGCCTGCCTGCTCATCAAGCACCCGGAAGCCACGCTCGACGAGGTGATGGCGATTCTGCCGGGGCCGGACTTCCCCGGCGGTGGCCAGCTCATCTCCCCCGCCGCCGCCATCCGCGAGGCTTACGCCAGCGGCCGCGGCAGCCTGCGGGTACGCGCGCGCTGGCGCTTCGAGGAGATGGCGCGCGGTCAGTGGCGTGTGATCATCGACGAGTTGCCGCACGGCGTATCCACCGCCAACGTGCTGGCCGAGATCGAAACGCTCACCAACCCACAGCCGCGCACCGGCAAGAAAGACGTCTCGCAGGAACAGAAACAGCTCAAGACGCTGGTGCTGAGCGTGCTCGACACGGTGCGCGACGAATCCTCCGACAAGGCGGCGGTGCGCATCGTGCTCGAACCGCGCTCCAGCCGGCAGAGCCGAGAAGAATTCATGGCCGTGCTGCTGGCCCACACCAGCCTCGAGACCACGACCTCGCTCAACCTCACCATGATCGGGCGCGACGGCCGGCCGCAGCAGAAGAACCTGGTGCAGATCCTGCGCGAGTGGGTCGACTTCCGCTACGTGACCGTCGAGCGCCGCACCCGCCATCGGCTGGACGAAGTCGAGCGCCGCATCCACATCCTCGAAGGGCGCATGATCGCCTTCCTCAATATCGAGGAAGTGATCCGCGTGATCCGCGAGGCGGACGATCCGAAGGCCGATCTCATGGCCCACTTCAAGCTCACCGAAGTGCAGGCCGAAGACATCCTCGAAATCCGCCTGCGCCAGCTCGCCCGGCTCGAAGGCATCCGCATCGAGCAGGAACTGGCCAAGCTGCAGGAAGAACGCGACGGCCTCAAGCACTTGCTCGACAGCCGCGCCGCGATGACGCGCTTGATCCTCAAGGAAATCAACGAGGACACCAAGAAATTCGGCGACGAGCGCCGCACGCTGATCGAATCCGTCGAGCCGGTGGCGGCCGCCGAAATCAAGGTGGCGGACGAACCGGTCACGGTCATCATCTCGAAGAACGGCTGGGTACGTACCCGCCAGGGCCACGGCATCGACGCGGCCAGCATCAACTTCAAGGCTGGCGACAGCGGCTTCCTGCACATTGAAACCCGCAGCGTGTGGCCGTTGATCGTGGTCGACACCCAGGGCCGCGGTTACACCGTGCGTGTCAGCGATCTGCCCGGCGGGCGCGGCGACGGCACGCCGATCACCACGCTTGTCGACTTCCAGGACGGCGCCAAGCTTGCGCAGGCGGTGTCGGCCAATCCGGAATCGCGCTACCTGTTTGCCAATTCCGGCGGCTACGGCTTCATCTGCCAGATCGCCAACGCCATGACGCGCCAGCGCGCCGGCAAGGCGTTCATGACGCTCGAAAAAGGCGAAAAGGTGTTGAGCCCGACGCCGGTGATCGGCGACTGGATCTGCGCGCTGTCGGACAACGGGCGCATTCTCGTCTTCCCGACCACGGAGATGAAGGAACAGTCCGGCGGACGCGGCATCATCGTCATGGGGCTGGACAAGGACGCCACGCTGGCCGCCGTGGCCGTGCCCGACAACGAGGCCGGCCTCACGGTGACCGGCATCGTGCGCGGTGGCCGCGAGTCGACGCAGACGATCAGACCGAACCAGCTCGAACTGTGGCGCCATCGCCGCGCGCGCAAAGGCATGGCGCTGCCGACCCGGATCAAGCCCATCGGCGCGGCCTGATCGTGCTCGTTTGAGTCGGCAATTCGGGCGGCCTGCGGGCCGCCCGCGTCGTTCCGCCGGACCCGACACCGGCACGCCGGCAACCGCTCGTCGCCCCGGCAACAGCGTGCACTTGCCACCTGCCCGCATCGCGCTACAATCGCGCGCCGCCGCATTCGCTCACCCGCCCCGGGAGAGTCGGCAGGACAAGGCTGCCCCCCATCATGACCCGCTGCGGTACGCACGCAAGAACGCCGCATCATGGCTGAAGCACTCGGCGTCTGCCCACCCCGCGAACCCCCCGATCGCACGGAGGTGTTCGAATTCATTGCCGAGGCGCTGAGCCGAAACGGCTTTGCCATCTTGGCCAACGCCATCGAAGACGACATCACCACTGCGCTGTTCGAGCGGCTCATGCGTCTCGACGAAAGCACCTTCAAGCCCGCGGGCATCGGCCGCGCACAAGACCAGATGCACAACACCTTCGTGCGCCGGGATGAAATCCGCTGGCTCGACCGTGGCGACCCGGCCGAAGCGCGATGGCTCGCTTGGGTCGATGATTTGCGTGCGTTTCTCAACCGCCGGCTGTTTCTCGGCCTGTTCTCCTACGAAGGCCACTTCGCCCACTACGCGCCCGGCGCCTTCTACAAGCGGCATGTGGACGCCTTTCGCGGACAAGCCAACCGCGTACTCACCACGGTGCTCTATCTGAATCCGGACTGGCGACCGACCGACGGCGGACAGATGGTGCTGTACCCGGAATCGGGCGACACGTCGATCGCGCGCATCGAACCGGCCATGGGGACCTTGGCGGTATTCCTCAGCGAAGAATTTCCCCATGAGGTACTACCCGCCCAGCGCGACCGCTACAGCATCGCCGGTTGGTATCGGGTGAACAGCTCGACGACCGACCGCCCCGATCCGCCACGCTGATCTTCTTATTCCGCCGGCCATCATACAAACGGGCCCGGCAGCATTGCCGGGCCCGTTTTGCGGAATCTGCGGACATTCAACGATGCACGCGATCACCAGAACTTCCACCACCACTTCTTCTTTTCCATTGCGTCTTGCACATGCGGCGCCCACTGGGCCGCGCCGCCCACGCTGGCAAAGTAGCCACCGAAACGCTTGTCCGCTTCGTTGATGTGATTGGTGAGCCAGACCTTGAGGAAGTGCAACAACTCGAAGGTGATTTTTGCTTCGCCGGTATCGAGCTTGTCCTGCAAGGCGACCACCTGCCCGATCAGCTCTTCATGGTTCTGCTTGTGCGCGTCGAACTCGGGATAGTTCGACACACGCATGAGCGATTCCTCAACCGAAAAATGCGTCTTCGTGTAGTCCGCCAACTCGTCGAGAATCGTGCGCGAGGTCTCCGAGCCGTGATGCTCGATGATCGCGGTATGGAGTTTGTTGAGCAGATCGACGAGTTCCTTGTGCTGCTCGTCGATTTCTTGAATCCCGACACTGAAGCCGTTCGACCACTGAAAGAGTTCTGCGCTCATGACCAGTCCATTTGTCAAATTTCGTAGCGCGCATCATAGGCGCCTGAGAAATTGTCAAATTGATCCGCATCAATGCAGCACAAATCCGAATCGGATCAAGCCCCGTCAGTTGGTGTCCGGCACCACGCGCTCCCCGCTCGGCAGAATGCTGCGGATCGGGTCGCTGCGTCGCAACGGCACCGGCGGCGGTGCCTCTTCCTCCGCGATCATGGATTCGATCAACAAGGTGACGCGGCGATTGCGAGAACGCCCTTCCGGCGTCAGGTTTGCAGCCACCGGGCGCTGGTCGCCATAGCCGGCCGCGGTCAACCGCCCCGGCGCCACGCCATTGCCCACGAACAGCCGCACCACGCTCGAGGCACGCACGGCGGACAGCTCCCAGTTGGACGGAAAACGGTAGGTATTGATGGGCACGTTGTCGGTATGCCCTTCGATCACGATAGGGAAATCCGCCGTTGCCAGCACCTGCGCAACAGCCTGCAGGGCATTGGCGGCGGTCGGCCCGATATCCGCCTCACCCGGCGCGAACAAGACCTCGGCGTTGATTTCCACCTTGATGCCGTGCGCGCCCTCGGTCACGCTCACCTGCCCGCCTTCGGCCAGCGGCTGCAATACCCGCCGGATTTCGTCGGCCATGTCGCGCATCTTCTTCACCGCCTTTTCGCGCGCCTGCTGCCTGGCGGTGTCGGCTTTCGGTTTGCTCAAGCCGGGGCGCGTGGGCATCGGCATGGGCTGGACAATGATCTGCTGCCCACTGGTGTTGACGCTGATACTGCGAAACGCCTGCACGATGGAATCGGACAGCACCCGGTACTTGCCCTCGTTGATCGAACTGAGCGAGTACATCACCACGAAGAAGGCGAACAGCAGGGTAATGAAGTCTGCGTAGGAGACGAGCCAGCGCTCGTGGTTTTCGTGCTCCTCGACTTCCTTGCGGCGACGGGCCATGACTCGGGCATCCTGGACAGAACGGACAGTGGCCGCCCGATGGCGGCCTTCCCATTCATCAACGGCCAGAGTCGCGCTGCCTTGAGTGGTTTCGCCCCCTGTTCTACCCGCGTCGTTTCACTCGCGGGCGGCCAGCGCGCCGCGTTCGTACCAACTGCGCGTGCGGTTGACCATGCGCACCAGCCACAGCATCACCGGCACCTCGATCAGCACCCCCACCACGGTCGCCAGCGCGGCCCCCGATTCGAAGCCATAGAGCACGATCGCCGCCGCGACCGCCAGTTCAAAGAAATTGGAGGCACCGATCATGGTCGACGGCCCAGCCACCTCGTGCACCACGCCCAGCCGACGGTTCATCCAGTAACCGAGCGCGGCGATGAACAACACCTGCGCCAGAATCGGCACCGCCAGCATGAGAATCACCAACGGCTGCGCGACAATGGCCTGCCCCTGAAAGGCGAACAGCAACACCAGCGTGGCCAGCAGCGCCATGAGCGAGAACGGCGAGAAGTGATCGAGCGCGGCCTTCAGATGTGCTTCGCCACGGCGCAGCAAGGCATGGCGGATGGCCTGTGCAATCGCCAGCGGAATGACGATGTACATCACTACCGACAGAAACAGCGTATCCCACGGCACGGGAATGGCCGAGACGCCCAGCAGCAGCGCCACAATGGGCGCGAAGGCGAACACCATCACCAGATCGTTGAGCGCCACCTGGGTGAGCGTGAAGTTGGCGTTACCGCGGCACAGATTGCTCCACACGAACACCATCGCGGTGCACGGCGCGGCGCCGAGCAGGATGAGACCGGCAATGTAGCTGTCGATCTGGTCGACCGGCAGCCAGGGCGCAAAGACGTGGCGAATGAACAACCAGCCGAACGCCGCCATCGAAAACGGCTTGACCGCCCAGTTAACGAACAGCGTCACGCCCATGCCGCGCACATGCTGGCGCACCTCGTGCAGCGCGCCGAAGTCGATCTTCACCAGCATGGGGATGATCATCACCCAGATGAGGATGCCCACCGGCAGATTCACCTGCGCCACTTCGAGTCGGCCGAGCATCTCGAACGGTGCCGGAAACCACAAGCCCAGCACCGTGCCGGCCAGCATGCACAAGGCCACCCACAACGTGAGATAGCGTTCGAAAAAGCCGATGGGTGCGCCGCTGGCCTGGCGCGCGGCCACTTCGCAAGGCGAACTCATGCCGTCACCTCGTCGATCCGGCCAATCGCGTCGAGCTGCTTTTGCAGCACAATCGGGTTGTTCAAGGTGTCGCTCGGCAAGCGCAGCAACAGGGAAAAACGCTTACGCAGCGCCTGCGCGGTGCGCACGAACGCGGCCAGACGCGTCTCGTCGCTGCCCGTCACTGCTGCCGGATCGGGCAAGCCCCAGTGCGTCGTCAGCGGTGCGCCCGGCCACACCGGGCAGACTTCCGCCCCGGCGTTGTCACACACAGTGATGACCAGATCGATCTTGGGCGTGCCCTCGGCGGCGAAGCGATCCCACGACTTGCTTTCGAGCCCGTCAATCGACACGCCCTGCGTGCGCAGCACCTCGAGCGCCAGCGGATTGACCTTGCCGGTCGGATGGCTGCCCGCGCTGAAGGCGCGAAAGCGCCCGTCGCCCATGGCGTTGAGTAGCGCTTCGGCAAGAATGGAGCGGGCGGAATTGCCCGTACACAAGATCAAGACATTCATCGGATGTTTTCCTGAATCGGGAAATTTGGGTGTTGCGACGCCGCATTGCGCGGGATTGCCTTCACAGCATTCGGCGCTGAGAAAATCCATCAGCGACTGCATGGCGGCGATGTTTGCGGTGTAGCGCACGAAGCGACCTTCGTGCGCGGCGGTGATGAGCCCCGCTTCGGCAAGATTGCGAAAATGAAAGGACAAGGCGTTGGGCGCCACGCCCAGCTGGTCAGCGATCTCGCCCGCGGACAGCCCGGCCGGACCTCGCCGCACCAGCAGGCGGAATAACTGGAGGCGCGTCTCTTGCGCCAGCGCCGACAGGGCTTTGGTGGCTTCCATCATTCATCAACACTTCAACAAACATTGAATTATTGTAGATAAAAACGGGGATGATTTCCATCCCCTGTCTCCATGCCTCAACCGCCGCCGACTTTAAACGTCGTACCCCTGCAGACGCCGTTCGATAATGCGCGGATTGTCACCGTTGGCAATGCCCACGAGGCCATCGACCAGCAGCTCACGCAGCGACACCAGTTGGCTGATGTGCGCTTGCAGTTTCTTGGCGACCGGCAGAAAGATCAGGTTCGCCGAGCCGACGCCATAGATGGTGGCGACAAAGGCAACGGCGATGCCGGCACCGAGTTTGGAGGGGTCGGAGAGATTTTCCATCACATGGATGAGCCCCATCACGGCGCCGAGAATACCGATGGTGGGTGCGTAGCCGCCGGCCGATTCCCAGAACTTTGCGCCGAGCTTCATGCGCGCTTCCCAAGCGTCGATTTCGACTTCGAGCACCTCACGCAGACGCTCGGGTTCGACACCGTCGATGAGCAACTCAATGCCCTTCCTGGCAAACGGATCGCCGAGCGTGTCGAGCTGATTTTCCAGCGCCAGCAGCCCTTCGCGACGGGCGACGTTGCTCCAGCCGACGATTTGTTCGATGAGTTTGACGAATGAGGCTTCCGGCGGCACGAAGATCCACTTGGCCATGCGCATGCCGTCCTTGAACACCCGCAGCGGGCTTTGCAGCATCACGGCACCGAGTGTGCCGCCAATGACGATCAAGAATGCGGTGGGCTGGATCAGGGAGCTCAGATGACCGCCTTCGATCACCTGGCCAACCAGAATGGCGGAGATGCCGATCGTCAGACCGATCAGGCTGATGCTGTCCATGCGCGTGTCCGGCTAGCGGTTCAGGCCGCGGCGGCGTGTTTGGGCGGACGACCACGGCGCGGCTTGGGGCCGGCCTTGGTGCCATGAATGCGTGAGCGCAGTCGGGCCACGGCCTGACTGTGCAGCTGGCAGATGCGCGACTCCGAGACGCCGAGCACCTCGCCGATCTCGCGCAGGTTGAGGTCTTCTTCGTAGTACAGGCCCATCACCAGTTTCTCGCGCTCGGGCAGATCGTCGATGGCCTTCACCAGGATGTCGCGCATGTTCTGATCGAGCAAGGCATCGAGCGGATCGCCTTCGTGGCCGGCCGCATGACGCTCCAGAAAATCGTCGTCGTTGCCTTCGGTAAAATCTTCGAAATACACCAGTTGGTGGCCGCGCGCGTCTTGCAGCATCTTCTGGTACTCGGGCAGTCCCATGTCCATCGCCTCGGCCAGCTCGCGCTCGGTGGGGGCGCGGCCGTTCTGTTGTTCGAGCTCGTGGATGGCGCCTTCGATGCGGCGCATGTCGCGTCGCAGGCTACGCGGGAGCCAGTCGTTTTCGCGCAGGCCGTCGAGCATCGAACCACGAATACGCTGTACCGCGTAGGTCTCGAACTGCGCACCCAGCCCCTCTTCGTAACGGCCGATCGCATCGAGCAGGCCGATCATGCCGTTCTGGATGATGTCATCGACTTGCACGCTGGCCGGCAGCTTGGCCATCAGGTGGTAGGCGATGCGCTTGACCAGCGGCGCGTATTGCGTCACCAACTGGTCCCGATCAAGTGTGCCGGATGCGGTATACATTCGCTGACCTGTCTCTAGTTCTGGGTACTCAATTCGCTTCTTGGCACCAGCCGTGAAGCCCGATGGTTCCCATTGTCCGCACTCGCGTCGAATTTCGCTGGCGGAATAAGCCGAGTTATTCCCCTTATTTCCCCTCTCATGCGCGCAAGCTCGCCAGACGCCCCTGCCCCCAGCCCTGCAAGCGCCGCAGAAATGCCGCTTCTGCTTCGACCGGACGCGTTGGTCCGGCATCGTGAATCAAGGCTTCGGCCAGATCGTCGCGTTCGATTTCTCCCGCCCACGCCAGCGGCGTGCCGCCACGCTCGCGCACTCGATCTTCGAGCCGACTGAACATGGCCTGCGCATCGGCGCGATCGCGTGCGCGCGCCACGGCCACATGCACCGTGCCGGCGCCCAGTGCCGACAACGATTTGAGACAGGCCAACGCCTCGGTGACGCCACGCCCGCTGGCCTCTACCACCACCAGACGCCGCGGCGCGGCGAACACGAAGGGCGACGGCGCATCGAGCGTGTCGTGTGCGGCGTGCACCAGCATGAAACGCGTGCGACGCTGAAGATGGCGAATGGCGCCGAGCAAGCTCGCGCGCCGCTCGTCGTCGAGCAAGGGCAAGGCCATGGCGGCGGCCGTCACCGGCAAACGCCCCATCAAGCCCTCCACGGGCAAGACCAGCGATTCGATCGGCTGGCGCTCGTCCAGCGAGTGCAGCAGATCGGCGGACGCGGGGTGCTGCCAGGTCGCGGCCAGACTGGCCGAACCGGCGGCCTCGTCGAGCACCAACACCCGGTGCGCCTGTTTACCGATACGCATGATGGCGCGCGCGGCCGAGGCTTGCGCGTGGTGTCCGGTCGAAAACATCGCCACCACCGTGGGTGGCGCCTTGCGGAAGAGCCGACGCAGGCCGGCTGCCTGATCTTCGCTGCCGTCGATCACGTCAGACTCCCGTCCCGGCGCTGGCCATCAGGCGGCCCGCTTCGTCACCGTTGAGGTGGTAGGGCGAATCCTCCGGCAACGCCTTGAGCGCGCGATGCAGCAGGTAGGCGCGGTTCGGCAGGTGCAGGTCTTCGGGAACACGCTGGCCATTGGCCACATAAAAGACTTCCAGCTCGTGGCGCACGGCCACGTCGATGGCAGGCGCCAGCGACGCCGCCTCGTCCACCTTGGTCAGAATGCAGCCGGCCAGATCGGGGCCGTCGTAAGCACGCACCACGTCGTCGAGCGTGTCGCCACGACTGGTCGCGTTGAGCAACAGCAGTCGCTTGACATTGCCGGCCCCCAGCAACATGGACGCCTGCTCGGCCACCATGCGGTCGCGCTGGCTCATGCCGACGGTGTCGATGAGCACCATGTGCTTGTTCTTGAGTTCGGCCAGCGTCTGGCGCAGATCGGCGGCGTCGCGCACCACATGCACCGGCACGCCGAGAATGCGTCCATAGATGCGCAGTTGCTCATGCGCACCAATCCGGTAGCCGTCCGTGGTTACCAGCGCGAGCTTGTCGGCGCCATGACGAACCACGCAACGCGCCGCCAGCTTGGCCGCGGTGGTGGTCTTGCCCACCCCGGTGGGCCCCACCAGCGCGTACACACCGCCGCGATCAATCACGTCGGCATCGTTGGAGAGCGCGCGCAAACTGCGGTTGAGCGCGGTTTTGACCGCGTTGCGTGCGGTCGCCAGTTCAGCCTCGGCGTCGACCGCCTCGCACAGCGTACGGGCCAGTTGGGCAGAGAAACCGGATTCAAGCAACTCCCCCACCATGCGATTTCGCGCGGGTGCCTGACGTCCCGCTTCGCCCCACGCAAAGCCGGCGAGCTGGCGCTCGAGCATGCCGCGAATCCCCGACATTTCCTCCATCAACTGCTTGTTGGCTTCCTGCAAGGCGCGAATGCGGGCCGATTCCTCAACCCCTTTCGGCTCCACGGTGCTGGGTGCGGCAGCTCGTGCAGGTGCGGGTTCGGGGCGTCGCGCCGGGCGCGGCGGCACCTCTTCGTGCAGCACCGAGCGAGCCGCGGTTGGGTTCTCGACACGGGGCGGGTTGAACGGTCGAATCGTGGGTGCCGCCGGTTTGGCTGCGGCGGGTCGTTGGCGCGCGGCAGACAATTGAAGGCGGTAGTCGCCCTCGTCGTCATCCGCCACCGCTGCGTCACGACTCGGCGGAGGAACCGGCGCCGCGACCTTCGGCTTGGCCGCGGGCCGGGGGGCCGCCGCCTGATGAATCAGATCGACCGCATCGGCCGGCAGGGCAACAATCTCGACCCCGCCATCGACTGATCGATTCGACAACACGATGGCGTCGGCGCCCAGCTCTTCCTTGAGCTGGCGCAGGGCTTCGCGGGCGGTTTGGGCAAAATAGCGCTTGACGTTCATGGGGCTCTCCGCAGCCTGTCGTCCGAGTGTCGGACGCGGGTTTCATGGCACCCATTATGCGCAGCGCCCCGTCAAGTAAAGGCGCGAAAAAAGGGGGTCTCCCCCCTTTATTCTTGTCGGCAACGCATGCCGGCGGACGATCAGCCCGCCGAACCGACCATGCCGGTGACGCGAATCATGCGATTCTCTGGCACCTCGGTATTGGCCACCACCTTGAGCGTCGGCACCGCGCGCCGCAGGAAGCGCGCCAGCAGCCAGCGCAGCGGCGCCGGCACCAACAGCACCGGCGGCAGCCCTGTGCTTTCCTGGCGTTGCGCCAACTCCGAAGTCTGCTGCAACAGCCCGTCGGCCAAGCCCGGCTCGATGGCGCCGCCCTCCCCGCCGCCGGCCGACATGGCCTGCATGAGCACGCGTTCGAGCGCCGGATCGAGCGCCAGCACCTGAACCTCCGAATCGCCGGGGAACAAGCCTTGCACGATTGCCCGACCCAAGGCCTGGCGTACGCGGGAGGTGAGTTCGAGCGCATCCTGAACGTGGGCGGCATGCTCGGCCAGCACTTCGATGATGGTGCGCATGTCGCGGATGTTGACGCCCTCTTCGAGCAGGTTCTGCAACACACGCTGCACGGTGGACACCGGCAGCTGCTTGGGCACCAGATCCTCGACCAACTTGGGCGACTCCTTGCCGATGTGGTCGAGCAGCGCCTGTGTCTCCTGGCGCCCCAGGAGCTCGGCGGCGTGTTCGAGAATCACGTGGTTCAGATGGGTGGCGACCACGGTGCTCGCGTCGACCACGGTGTAGCCGAGCGCATGTGCCTGCTCGCGCTGCGCCGACTCGATCCACACCGCCGGCAAACCAAAGGCCGGGTCGGTCGTGTCGCGCCCGGACAAGGTGCCCGACACACGCCCCGGGTTGATCGCCATCAGTTGCCCCGGATAGGCCTCGCCAGTGCCCACTTCGACGCCCTTGAGCGCAATCCGGTAGGTGTTGGGTTTGAGCTCGAGATTGTCGCGAATATGAACCGGCGCGGCGAGGAAGCCGACCTCCTGCGCGAACTTCTTGCGCAGACCTCGAATGCGTTTGAGCAGCTCGCCGTCCTGCGATTTGTCCACCATCGGGATCAGCCGGTAGCCCACCTCGAGCCCGAGCACATCGACCGGCGACACATCGTTCCAGCTGGCCTCCTGCGACGATTCGGTCGCCTGTGCAATGGCCTCCGGCGTCGGCTTCTTGAGCTCTTCTTCCTCCCCCTCGGGCGGATGCTTCGTACGCCACCAGGCCAGCCAGCCAAAGGCACCGGCGAGCAGAATGAAGACCAGGTTGGGCATCCCCGGGATCAACCCGAGCACACCGAGAATCCCGGCGGTGAGCATCATGATCACCGGATTGGAGAAGATCTGACGGACCACCTGCCCGCCGATCTCGCCGTCATCACCCACGCGTGACACCACCAGACCGGCCGCCACCGAGATGATCAGCGCGGGGATCTGCGCCACCAAGCCGTCGCCGATGGTCAGCAAAGTGTAGTTCTCGGCCGCCTGCCCCAGCGCCATGTCGTGCTGCGCGACACCGACGATCAAACCGCCGGCAACGTTGATCAGGAGAATGAGGATGCCGGCCACGGCATCGCCGCGCACGAACTTCGACGCACCGTCCATGGCGCCGTAGAAATCGGCCTCCTGGCCAATCTCGCTACGCCGCTGCTTGGCTTCCTTGTCGTCGATGAGACCGGCGTTCAGATCGGCGTCGATGGCCATCTGCTTGCCCGGCATGGCATCGAGTGTGAAGCGCGCGCTCACCTCCGCGATGCGTCCGGCGCCCTTGGTAATCACCACGAAGTTGATCACCGTGAGAATGGTGAACACCACCAGACCAACCGCCGTATTGCCACCGACAAGGAAGTGCCCGAACGCCTCGATCACCTTGCCTGCCGCATCGGGGCCGGTGTGACCGTCGAGCAGCACGATTCGGGTCGAAGCCACGTTCAGACTCAAGCGCAGCAAGGTGGTCACCAGCAGCACGGTCGGGAATACCGAGAAATCGAGCGGCCGCTTGGTGTACATGGCCACCAGCATGACCATGATCGACATTGAAATATTGAAGGTAAAGAACAGATCCAGAAGGAACGCCGGCAACGGCAGCACCATCATCGACAGGATCATGACGATGAGCAGCGGTGCCGCCAACTGCCGCAACGCGGCGGGAGACATCAATGAACGCGGACTGAATGCATTTTCCATGGCGTTTCTTCAGCAAATAGGCCGTTTCAGGCAGGCGTGGGACCAGGGTCCATGTCGGCCGGCACCGGCAGCCCCGTGGGCTCATCCGGCGGCAAACCGCCATTTTCCATCCAGTCATTCAATTGATAGACGTAGGCCATGACCTCGGCCACCGCCGTGTAGAGAGCAGCCGGCACGGTTTGTTCCAGCTCGCAATGGCTGAACAACGCACGCGCCAGCGGCGGCGCTTCCAGCAGCGGTACCGCGTTTTCGGCGGCCACTTCACGAATCTTCTGGGCCACGGCGTCCGCCCCCTTGGCGACCACCATCGGTGCGCCCATCTTGCCCGAGTCGTAGCGCAACGCCACCGCGTAGTGCGTCGGGTTGGTCACCACCACGTCGGCCTTTGGCACCTCGGCCATCATCCTTCGACGCGCCATCTCGCGCTGAGCGTTGCGCACGCGCGCCTTGAGCTGTGGGTCACCCTCGGATTCCTTCTGCTCCTTGCGGACCTCCTCTTTGCTCATCTTCAGCTTGTTGTTGTACTGCCAAAGCTGGAACGGCACGTCGAACAAGGCCAGCAACGCGAGGCTTGTCACAACAAGCAAGGCCGAAAAGATCACCGTCTGCGCAAAGTCCGGCAAGCTCACGTTCAGTGGCTGAGTCATGAGCGACAGCATGTGCTCCTGCTCACGCCAGATCGACCACGCGCCAACGCCACCAACCAAGATGGCCTTCAACAGCGCCTTGACCAGCTCAGCCGCACCGTGAACGGAAAACATCCGCTCGAGCCCCTTGAGCGGGTCCATCCTCTCGAATTTGAACTGCAACGCCTTGGGCGCGAACACCAAGCCTCCCATGAGAATCGGCGCGCCTATCGCAGCAAGAATGAGTATCGCGAACAAGGGCGCGACGGTCAGCAACGCGTCACCCAACAAGTTGCGCAGCAGCACAACCATGCGCGTCGTGTCCATGGCCATGGTCGAGTCAAAGATCAGCCCGGACTTCACGAGTGTGACGATACGGCCTGACAGCCACTGGCCGATGACCCACATGACCGTGACGCCCGCCATCATCACGAGAAAGGTCGACAGCTCGCGCGACTGCGGAACCTGCCCTTCCTCGCGGGCCTGCTCCAGCCGTCGTGGTGACGCTGGTTCTGTTTTCTCGAGATCGCTATCTTCGGCCACAATCCACCCTGGACATGCGTTTCAACCCGTTCTGACGGAACGGCGGTTGAACGCATTATCCTGCGCACGCGGCCAGGGGACTGGGGGAATAAGCCCGGGAAAAAACTGCCAATTCCCGTTTAGGCGAGCGTTCAGCGCCCTTCTGGCAAGGCCTCGACACCCTTGATGCGCGCACCCGCTTGAATACCCCGGGCGGCGAACCAGCCGGCATTCATCTCGAGCGCAAAGCGCGCGGGCGAACGGGCACAGTGGTTGTCGTCAGTTTGCGGTGTCATCTTCTCGATGTTGATGATCGTGCCATCGTCGTCCAGAAACGCCACCGAAAGCGGAATAAGCGTGTTGCGCATCCACATACAATGGGTCGCCTTCTCCGGATAGACGAAGATCATGCCCTCGTACGAGAGCATCGCCGCCCGATCCATCAACCCCACCGCACGCGTCGAGTAGTCACTCGCAACCTCGGCCGAAATGCGATGCATCCCGGCAAACAACTCGACACGACCAGCATCGGCAATCGCCAGGCGCGACCAAAGGGTCAGCGAGAATACCGCGAGCAACAGGCATCGGAAGCGCATATCGGATGAAATTCGAGTGATGGATGAATATCGGAAAGAATACGCGAAAGCATTCGCGATGGTCACGGCGTCGCCCGGATTGAGTAGCAACGGGGGGATATCGGTCAGGCGGACCTGGCCTCCGACGCCCCCTCTATTTCCCGGAGACATTCTTCTTTTCCAACAAATTTTCCAATAAAAAAACCCCGTACTCTGCTGAGTACGGGGTTTTCGTATGGGTTAGTCTGACGATGACCTACTTTCACACCCGTAGTGGGCACTATCATCGGCGCGGTTCCGTTTCACGGTCCTGTTCGGGATGGGAAGGGGTGGTTCCAGAACGCTATTGTCGTCAGACTTTGACGGTTTGCCTCGGCTGTTGTTTGGACAGCCAACGCTTTGTTTGGAAGAAGTCGTGTTGTTGTGTGATTGCTTAGCGCTATGTTCTCAAGGTTATAGGATCAAGCCTCACGGGCAATTAGTATCGGTTAGCTTAACGCATTACTGCGCTTCCACACCCGACCTATCAACGTCCTGGTCTTGGACGACCCTTAAGCGTGATCGAGTCACGAGGGAAGTCTCATCTTGAGGCGAGTTTCCCGCTTAGATGCTTTCAGCGGTTATCTCTTCCGCACTTAGCTACCCGGCGATGCCACTGGCGTGACAACCGGTACACCAGAGGTGCGTCCACTCCGGTCCTCTCGTACTAGGAGCAGGCCCTCTCAAACTTCCAGCGCCCACGGCAGATAGGGACCAAACTGTCTCACGACGTTTTAAACCCAGCTCACGTACCACTTTAAATGGCGAACAGCCATACCCTTGGGACCGGCTACAGCCCCAGGATGTGATGAGCCGACATCGAGGTGCCAAACTCCGCCGTCGATGTGAACTCTTGGGCGGAATCAGCCTGTTATCCCCGGAGTACCTTTTATCCGTTGAGCGATGGCCCTTCCATACAGAACCACCGGATCACTATGACCTGCTTTCGCACCTGCTCGACTTGTCGGTCTCGCAGTCAAGCCTCCTTTTGCCATTGCACTATCAGTACGATGTCCGACCGTACCTAGGAGACCTTCGTACTCCTCCGTTACCCTTTAG
>JBNKNO010000032.1:0-17512 GCA_050293885.1 Rhodocyclaceae bacterium
CTGCGACGACCGCCAGATGCGCGACGATGCCGCCGAGGTGGTCGAGGGCATCGCGCTCATGCTGCGCGCCACCGGCGCCGCCAGTGCGATGGTGGGCATCGAGGACAACAAGCCCGAAGCCATCGCCGCCATGCGCGCGGCGGCCGACAGCATGCCGGCGGTGCGCATCTGCCCGGTGCCGGCGCGCTATCCGATGGGCTCCGAAAAACAGCTTATCGGCGTGCTCACCGGCATGGAGATGCCGGCCGACGGCCGCCCGGCGGACATCGGCGTGGTGGTGCACAACGTCGGCACCGCGCGTGCCGTGCGCGCCGCGGTGCGCGAGGGCAAACCGCTGATCTCGCGCCTGGTGACGCTCAACGGCAACTGCATGAAGGCGCCGGGCAACATCGAGGTGCGCATCGGTACCTTGGCCGAAGAAGTGATCGCCTTTGCCGGCGGCCTCAAGGGCGACGGCATCGGTCTGGCGCGCCGGGTGATGGGCGGGCCGATGATGGGCATGCAGATTCCCCACTGGCGCGTGCCGGTGGTCAAGGGCACCAGCGGCATTCTGGCGCTCGATGCGCAGGAGGTCGCCGAGCAGGAGCCCGACCCCTGTATTCGCTGCAGCAGCTGCGTGAAGGCTTGTCCGGCCGGTCTGCTGCCGCTGGAGATGAGCGCCCGCATCCGGGCCGATGCGCTCACCGAGGCGGTCGATATCGGCCTCAAGGACTGCATCGCCTGTGGCTGCTGCGCCTACGTGTGCCCCTCGCGCATTCCGCTGGTGCAGTACTTCGTGCACGCCAAGGGCGCGCTGGCGGCACAGGACCGCGCCAAGCTGCGCAACGACGCCACCAAGCGGCTGGCGGAGATCAAGACCGCGCGCGTCGAACGCGAGAAACAGGAAAAGGCCGAGGCCGCCGCCCGCCGCAAGGCCGAGCGTGCCGCCAAGGAGGCGGCGGCGAAGGCAGCGGCCGACCCGGCGGCCGCCGACAAGGCCGCGGCCGCCACCTCTCAGGGAGAATCGGTATGAATCCGCTCGCGCTGACCGATACGCCGATCGCCTCGCCGCATGCCCATGGCGGCAACTCCGTCAGTGGCACCATGTTGCGCGTGCAGGCGGCGCTGCTACCGGCCACCTTGTTCGGCTTCTGGCTGTATGGCTGGCCGGCCTTCTTTCTGTGGGCGGCGACCATCGCTTCCTGTCTGGGCTGGGAAGCCCTGTGCCTGCGCCTGACCGGTAGCCGGCGCATCCGCGCCACGCTGTGGGATGGTTCGGCGGTGCTCACCGGCTGGTTGCTGGCGCTGACCTTGCCGCCGTGGGCGCCCTGGTGGCTGGCAGTGGTCGGTGGTTTCGTCGCCATCGTCATCGGCAAGCAGGTGTTCGGCGGTCTCGGGCAGAACGTGTTCAACCCGGCGATGGTGGCGCGTGTCGCGCTGCTGGTGTCCTTCCCGATCCCGATGACCTTCTGGGTGTTGCCGCTGCCGGAGACGCATCTGGCCGCGCCCGATCTGCTCGAAGGCTTCCGCATCTTCCTCGGCCTCCATCCGGTGCCCGACGCGATCACCAGTGCCACCCTGCTCGGCCATGCCAAGACCGAGCTGTCGCGCGGCGTCGATCTGGTGGCGGCGCTGGGCGGTGGCGATCCGCTGGTGTCGTGGAGCGGTCTGCGGCCGGGCAGTCTGGGCGAGTCGTCGTCGCTGCTGCTGCTCGCCGGCGGGGTGTTCCTGCTGCTCGGCGGCATCGTCAGCTGGCATGTGCCGGTGGCCATGCTGGCCGGCCTGGCCTTGCCGGCGGCCATCGGCCACGCGCTCGATCCGGGGCACTATCTGGCGCCGGAAGTGCATCTGCTCTCGGGGGCGGCGATGCTCGGCGCCTTCTTCATCGCGACCGATTACGTGACCTCGCCCAACACGCGCGCCGGGCAACTGCTGTTCGGCTTCGGCATCGGCTTCATCGCCTGGATCATTCGCAGCTTCGGCGGCTATCCGGAGGGCGTCGGCTTTGCCGTGCTGCTCATGAATGCGCTGACGCCGATCATCGACCGCTACCTGCGGCCCCGCATTCTCGGGCGCGACCGCCGTGGTCGCGCGCTCGACCTGCCCGAGCGGGAGGCTTCCTGACATGGACCACCACTGCCACGCGCCCGCCGGCACACCCGATCCGGTCACGGACGATTCCGCCTTCGGCCGGTTGCGCGAACGCATCGGCTACCAGCCCTTGCTGCTCGGTCTGGCGGCCCTGCTGGCCAGCGGCGCGCTGGCCCTGGGCGCACGCCTGACCGCCGGGCCGATCGCCGAGGCCGAGGCGCGCGATCTGCGCACTTCCTTGCAGGAGGTGCTGCCCCAGGGGTTTGCGGACAACGATTTTCTCAACGATACGGTGAGTGTGGCCCGCGATGGCGTGCCGGTGACCATCTATCGCGCGCGCTCGGGCGGCGAGATTCGCGGCGCCATGTTCGGTGTCGGCGAGTCGGGCTACTCATCCATCGTGCAGTTGATCATGGCGGTCGACACCGATGGCCGGATTCTCGGTGTGCGCGTGCTCAAGCACGGTGAAACGCCGGGCCTGGGCGACAAGATCGAGATCGCCAAGTCGACGTGGATTCTCGGTTTCGACGGCCGCTCGCTGGACAATCCGGCGCCGGCGCGCTGGGCGGTGAAGAAGGACGGCGGCGCGTTCGATCAGCTCACCGGCGCCACCATCACGCCGCGCGCGGTGGTCAAGGCGGTCAAGGGCGGGCTGCTGTTCTTCGAGGCCCATCGCCAGCAGATTCTGGGAGACGCGCAATGAGCACCGAGTATCGACGCATCGTCCGCGACGGCTTGTGGGACAACAACGTCGTCATGGCGCAGATGCTGGCCCTGTGCCCGGCCATGGCGGTCACCACCAGCGGCACCAACGGGCTGGGCATGGGCCTGGCGAGCACGGCGGTGTTGGTGGTGTCCAACGTGCTGGTGTCGCTGATCCGACGCATCGTCAGCACGCAGGTGCGCATTCCGGTGTTCATCGTGCTCATCGCCACCCTGGTGACGCTGGTGGACATGCTCATGAATGCCTGGCTGCACGATCTGTACAAGGTGCTCGGGCTGTTCATCGCGCTGATCGTGGTCAATTGCGCCATTCTCGGCCGCGCCGAGGCCTTCGCCGCGCGCTCCGGCGTGCTGCCCTCGCTGGTCGACGGCCTCGCCATCGGCCTGGGCATGACCGGTGCGATGACGGCCATCGGGCTGGTGCGCGAGTTTCTCGGCACCGGCACGCTGTTCGCGCAGGCTTCCAACCTGCTCGGCCCGGCTTTCGGCTTTCTCGAAGTGCAGCTGCCCGGCTACGGCGGTGCGCTGCTCATGATCCTGCCGCCGGGCGCGTTTGCGGTGCTGGGCTTCATGCTCGCCGGCAAACGCGTGATCGACGCGCGGCTCGAGGCGCGGGCGGCCGCCATCGAAGCGGACGCGGCGACGCCGGAGGGCGCGTGACATGCAGATTGGGGTCGCCTATTCCGAACCCGGCCAGCAGGTGTGGCTGAACCTCGAGGTGCCCGACGAGACCACGGTGGCCGAGGCCATCGAACGCTCGGGCATTCTCAAGCAGTTTCCCCACATCGATCTGGAAGGCCAGAAGGTGGGCGTGTTCGGCCGGCTGGTGAAGCTCGACGCGGCGCTCAAGCCGGGGGATCGGGTGGAGATCTATCGCGCCATCGTGTGCGATCCGGCCACCGTGCCGCGCAAGGATCAGGACGGCGACGACGACTGAGGTCGAGCGCGCGGCCGTCTGATCGCCTTGCACCGTGCTGGTGCCATTCGGGCGCGCAAAATGCGCACGCACGGCGACTTGATTGCGTGAGATACCGGCATCTTCGCCGACGATCGCCGATATTCAATAACAACCTTCCCGGCATGAAAATCGCTTCTCTCCCATCACGGCGACGGGGAGATGGTGAGGATGCAAAGCTTTATCCGGGTGGTGGAAATCTGGGTGCCATCGCGCGATGGCAGCTTGCTGGAATTTCAGGACGGGCTGTACGGCGCGCTGGAGAACTTCCGCCTGGTGAGCGAGAAGAGTTGTTTCGGCTTCGACGAGGGCTTGCCGGGCAAGGCCTGGGCCAAACGGCACCCGGTGATTCTGCGCGATCTGCAGCATTCCTACTTCGTGCGTAGCGAGGCCGCGGCCGACGCCGGCCTCACCTGCGGGGTGGCGCTACCGATCTTTGCCGGCGACGTGCTGGTGGCGGTGGTGGTGTTCTTCTGCGGTGACGACGCCGAGCACGTGGGTGCCATCGAACTGTGGCACAACGACCCGAAGCGGTCGCTGGAGCTGTCGCTGGTCGACGGCTACTTCGGTCACGCCGAAGGTTTCGAGTGGATCTCGCGGCACACCGGTTTTCGCCCCGGTTTCGGCTTGCCGGGCCTCGTGTGGCAACGCGAACTGCCGGTGGTGATGGCCGATCTGGGCTACTCGACGCGTTTCCTGCGCGCCGAAGAGGCCCTCAAGGTGGGCATCAACAAGGGCCTGGGCATGCCCTCTCCCTACCTGCCGGGACAGCACTACGTGCTCACCTTCCTGTCGGCGCTGGGGACGCCGATTGCTCAACGCTTCGAGGTGTGGGTGCCCAATGCGACACGCGAATATCTGGTGTTCGAAGCGGGAGACTGCGACCGCAAACCCGACTTCGACCACGACCACCACTTCATCCGCATTGCCCGCGGCACGGGCGTGCTGGGGCAGGTGCTGCGCACCGGCAAACCGCAGATGCAGCGCGGTTTTAGGGACGACAACGATCCGATCTCGCTGTCGGCGCGGCAGGCCGATCTGAACGCGGTGATCGCCATGCCGCTGCTCACCGCCGGTCAGGTGAGCGCGGTGGTCGCGATGTACTTCTGAGCCCGGCGCCGTACGCGCGTCAGTGCAGGTTCGCGTTGAGCGCGTCGATCACCACAGACCAATCGGAATCCTCAAGCCACTCCTCGCGCAGGAAGCTCGCCTGCGCCTCGCTCCAGAACGGCGCCTCCGACAGGCGCATGGTGTCCGGCAGCGGACGATGGCGAGCGATGAACTGCGCGATCGCTGCGTCATCGTTGGGCAACCCAAGCTGGGCAAAGAGATTGCTCATGTCGTGAACGGGCTTTTCCATGGAAGACCTCCGGTGTCGTTGGCGCACGGCTCTGGTTTCATTCTAGACGCCGTGACCGCCACGCCAGTTCCCGAAGCAAAAATATGGGGCTCCCGCCGCGCGGCAGCCCCGAACCATTGGCCGTTGCGCTCGCGTCGGCGCCCTTCCTGACGAGGATGTCAGGCGCGAAGGCGTCGCCTGTGGCGATCGCCAGAATGCGCTTGTCGCCGATCTCGACCTCAACCGCCCGTTTGACCAGGTTGTGGACGCGTATCAATCCGTCACGAGCGTTTGCGAACGGATTTGTCGGCTTTGCGACAGGAATGCTTGCCTAACAATCACGCAAAAACAATGACTTGGCATTGGCACCGTACTTGCTAAATATCTCCTGAACACGCGGAGAACGCCATGAAAGCCAGCGAAATCCAGGCGCTGCTCGACGAGCCGGCCTGCAGCCACAACACCAAGGAGAAGTCCGGATGCGCGCGCCCGAAGCCGGGTGCGGCGGCTGGTGGCTGCTCCTTCGACGGCGCGCAGATTGCCTTGCTGCCCATTGCCGACGTGGCCCACATCGTGCACGGCCCGATCGCTTGCGCCGGGTCGAGCTGGGACAACCGGGGCACGCGTTCCTCGGGCCCGATGCTCTACCGCATCGGCATGACCACCGATCTGTCGGAGACCGACGTGGTCATGGGGCGCGGCGAGAAGCGCCTGTTCCATGCCATCAAGCAGGCCATCGAGAGCTATGCGCCGGCGGCGGTGTTCGTCTACAACACCTGCGTGACCGCGCTCATCGGCGACGACGTCGATGCCGCCTGCCGCGCCGCCGCCGAGCGCTGGGGCGTGCCGGTGGTGCCGGTCGATGCCGCCGGCTTCTACGGCACCAAGAACCTCGGCAACCGGCTGGCGGGCGAGGCCATGTTCAAGCACGTGGTGGGCACGCGCGAACCCGAGCCGGCCACACCGCGCATCGACGGTCGCCCCACCTACGACATCAATCTCATCGGCGAGTACAACATTGCCGGCGAGTTCTGGCACGTGCTGCCCTTGCTCGACGAGCTCGGCTACCGGGTGTTGTGCACGCTGTCGGGCGATGCCCGCTTTGCCGACGTGCAGACCATGCACCGCGCCAAAGCGACCATGGTGGTGTGTGCCAAAGCGCTGCTCAACGTGGCACGCAAGCTCAAGGACAAGCACGGCGTGCCCTTCTTCGAAGGCAGCTTCTACGGCATCGAGGACATGAACGCGGCCTTGCGCGGCTTTGCGCAGATGATCGGCGATGCCGACCTGATCGCGCGCACCGAGATCGTCATCGCCCGTGAAACGACCGCGGCGCAGGCGTCGCTCGATCCGTGGCGGGCGCAACTCAAGGACAAGCGCGTGCTGCTCTATACCGGCGGCGTGAAGTCGTGGTCCATCGTCTCGGCGCTGCAGGACTTGGGCATGAAGGTGGTGGCCACCGGCACCAAGAAATCCACCGAGGAAGACAAGGCGCGCATCCGCGAGCTGATGGGCGAGGACACCAAGATGATCGACGACGGCAGCCCCAAGGCGCTGCTGCAGGTGTATCACGACTACCAGGCCGACATCCTCATCGCCGGCGGGCGCAATCTCTACACCGCGCTCAAGGCGCGCATCCCCTTCCTCGACATCAACCAGGAACGCGACTTCGCCTATGCCGGTTACGCCGGCATGGCCGAGCTGGCGCGCCAGCTGGCGCTGTCGATGAACAGCCCGGTGTGGGACGCGGTGCGCCGCCCCGCACCCTGGGCGTCGGGCACCAGCGGTGCGCTGCTGAGTGCGTGAGGACGACACAACCATGACCGAAACCAAATGCCCCGTAGGTTGGGTTGAGCGCAGCGAAGCCCAACGTGCAATGCCGTGCCACGTCGCCATGTTGCCTGTTGGGCTTCCTGCGTCAGCCCAACCTACGCTGCGACGACACCCGCGGGAGATATCGCGCCGTGACTGACATCATCCAATCGAAGAAGGCGCTGGCGGTCAATCCGCTCAAGGTCAGCCAGCCGGTGGGCGCTTCGCTGGCCTTTCTCGGCCTCGGCCGCAGCCTGCCGCTGATGCATGGCTCGCAGGGGTGCACCGCCTTCGGCAAGGTGTTCTTCGTGCGACATTTCCGTGAGCCGGTGCCCTTGCAGACCACGGCCATGGATCAGGTGTCGACCATCATGGGCGCCGACGACAACGTCATCGAAGCGCTGCGGACGCTGTGCGAGAAGAGCGCGCCGGACGTGATCGGCCTGGTGACCACCGGGCTGTCCGAAACCCAGGGCACCGACATCCAGCGCAGCGTGCGCGACTTCCGCAGCAAGCATCCGGAATACGAGGCGGTGACCGTGGTGCCGGTCAATACGCCGGACTACGTGGGCTGCTTCGAATCCGGCTTCGCGCTGGCGGTGGAGGCCATCATCGACACCCTGGTGCCCGAGAGCCAATGCGCCGGCAAGCGCCCGAAGCAGGTCAACGTGCTGGCCTCGGCGATGCTCACGCCGGGCGACATCGAGGCCATCCGCGAGTGGATCGAGGCCTTCGGCCTGCGCGCCGTGGTGTTGCCGGATGTGGGCGATTCGCTCGACGGTCACCTCACCGAGCAGTCGTTTTCGCCGCTGACCCTCGGCGGCACGCCGCGCGCCGAGATCGTCGCCATGGGCGAATCGGCGGCCACGCTGGTGATCGGCCCCTCGTTGTTCAAGGCGGCGGATCGCCTCAAGGCGCGCACCGGCGTGCCGGAGTGGCGCTTCGACAGCCTCATGGGGCTCGATGCCTGCGACGCCTTCACCCTGGCGCTGGCCGAGATTGCCGGTCGCCCGGTGCCCGAGCGCATCGACCGCCATCGCGCCCAGCTGCAGGACGCCATGGTCGATACCCACTTCATGCTCGGCTTCGCCCGCGTCGGCCTGGCCGCCGACCCCGATCTGGTCGGCCAGCTGGTGCGCTTCCTGGTCGGTATGGGCGTCGAGGTGGTCGGTGCGGTGAGCCCGGCCAAGGGCCCGGCGCTCGCCGATCTGCCGCTGGCGCAGGTCACCATCGGTGATCTGGAAGACCTCGAAAAGGCGGCGCGCAGCGGCGGCGCACAGCTGCTGATCGCCAATTCCCATGCGGCTGAAACCGCGCGCCGGCTTGGCCTGCCGTTGCTGCGCGCGGGTTTCCCGCAGTACGACCTCGTGGGCGGCTACGCCCGCACCTGGGTGGGCTACCGCGCCTCGCGCCAAGCCCTGTTCGATCTGGCCAATCTCGTCTTGGGGGCTCACCATGAAATCGAACCCTATCGATCCATCTACCGCGCGCCGGAAGGCGTCGGAGAAACCCGTGTCAGCCCGACGTCTGAAGCTGGCCTGGTCCATTAAGACGGAGCTGGCCATGGTCTTGCGCGTCGCCTTTGCCTCCACCGACCGCCAGCGCGTCGATCAGCACTTCGGCGCGGCCGAAGCGTTCGCCATCTACGACGTCGAACCGGGCAAGGCCAATCTCGTGGGCGTGGGCGAGTTCGCCGCCGAAGCCATGGACGGCAACGAGGACAAGCTCGGCGCCAAGGTCGATTTTCTGTCCGAATGCCAGGCGGTTTACGTGATGGCGATCGGCGCTTCGGCGATCAAGCAATTGCTCACGCGCGGCATCCAGCCGATTCGCATTGGCGAGGTCGATGCCATTGCGGCACTGCTCGAAGAGCTGTCCGACGCCATGCGCGACGGCGGCGTGGCGTGGGTGGACAAGGCGATGGCGGCGCAGACGCGCTCGGACGATCGCTTTGCCGACATGGCCGACGAAGGGTGGGACGGGTGATCCTAGAAACCGCAGTTGACCGCTTGTGCTCGCAAGCAAGGTATTGAATATGCAAACGTTATTGACTTCGACGCCGATCACCCGGTCGGTGAGCACGCTACGCACCCGAGTGCACGCCTGGCGGGCCGCCTGGCTGCGTTGCTCCTCCTTACAGCGTGCAGGCTGTGCGTCGTCGCGCCTTGCCCGCCCGCTCGCCGGGCCGTCCCAAGGGCGGGCGCAGCCCCTCGGGGGCAGCGAACGCAGTGAGCGTGGGGTAGTACCTCAACCCGCCAGACGCACACTCAGGTGCGTCCAACTACGGTTTCTAGGATGAATGCCGAACGACTCGCACACCGCGGTGTTGTCCAGGCCATCGACGGTAACGACGCACTCGTGGCGGTCGACACCGGTGGCTGCAGCGCCTGTGGCCACGGCAGCCGCTGTGGCGTTGGTCAATTGGCTGCGGGCCGTGCCGCCACCGTGCTGCGGGTGCCTGCGCAAGTCGGCCTGCGCGCAGGCGATGCGGTGACCGTGAGTGTGCCGGTGCGCGCACTGACGTTGTCGGCCTTGCTCGGCTACGTGCTGCCGGCGGTGTGCCTGTTGGTGGGTGCCGGTCTGGGCCATGCCGTGGGTTCCGATGTGACCGCCGTGCTCGGTGCAGGTGGCGGATTTTTCGGCGCGATGGCGCTGGGCCGTCTGCTGATCGTACTCATTCCCGGTTTGCGCGCGACGCCGCAACTGGATTCGAACGTTTCCCAAGTTTTTTCCGAGGAGTTTCACCATGACTGAAGCAACCGTTGCCGATCCGATTCTCGAGACCGATTTCATCAAGGAAATGTCGCGCCAGATGCGGGCGCTCGACACCTACGGCACCTACGCCGGCTATTCGCTGGAGAAGCTGCTCGACCCCTTCGTGCTCACCAAGGAGAAGAAGGCCGAGATCCCGCTCATCGGCGATCCGGACGAGGAAACCCTGTCACGCGTTAAGGCTTTCTACAACGCCATCGCGGTGCTGATCGAGAAGGAATGCAAGCTGCTGGCGGTGCCGCTGGTGCATCTGACCCACGAGGGCTTTGGCCGCGCGTTCATCACCGTCGGCCAGTTGGTCGCGGTCGACAAGACCTTGCGTGACGTGCATCGCTTCGGTTTCGCCAGCCTGTCGAAGATGAAGGACGAAGCCGACAAACTGCTGTCGGTAGCGCTGGGGCGTATCGGCGAGCACCCCGAAGTGGCCGGCATGTAAGGAACGCCCAACAGAATGATTCTGACGTCGTTGCGCCTCCTTGCCGTACGAATTTGTACTGTCTGCGTCGGCGCGCCTAGTCAGAACCGCTTCGCTTCATTCGGTTGGACCTTCCAGGGAGAAAGAAGATGACTGACGAAGAGCTCAAGGCCCTCGACAAGGAAGTGAAGAAGCGCAAGCGCATCGCTTCTGAGTGGGCGTCACAACTACACGATCTGGTCGAAGACCGCTTGCCGGCGGCCTTTGGCGAGATCCCCGACATCGCCCAGTCCACCTACGATGCCTGCCAGGCATGGGCCGATGCCAATGCGCGCCTGCAGGCGGCGCAGAAAGAATTGACGAGTTGATCATGATTACCGGACTGACCCGCGGCGGCGAGGAATGGACGCCGAATTTCGTTACCCATCTGGACCAGGAAAAGTGCATCGGCTGCGGCCGCTGCTACAAGGTGTGTCCGCGCAACGTGCTCGATCTGGTCGAGCGCGAGCTGGATGACGACGACGATGATGAAGACGACAACATGATGGTGATGTCCATCGCCAATGGCATGGACTGCATCGGTTGCGGTTCCTGTGGCCGCGTCTGCCCGAAAGACTGCTACACCTACGCGTCGGCCTGATGAGCGGCGCGCCCGAACCCGATGTGGCCGAGGCCGTGTGCGCGGCGCTGCGCGCGCAAGTGGCCCGGCTCGGCCTGTCGATCGGCGAGGAGCCGGTGTGGCTGGATGCCAGCGTGGATGTCACGCGTGATCCGTTCACCCAGGAATCGAGTCTGGTGGCGACCTGGAAAGGCGCGGCGCGCTACGGCACCGCCACCTTCTTCCCCGATGGGCGCGTGTTTGCCGAATATCAGGTGTTGATGCCGTTGCCGGACAAGGACGACCAGTTCGTCGAGGCGGTGCAGGTATGGGGCCCGCCCGACGCCTTGCGTGGCGAGGCGGTGATTGTGGCGTTTCCGACATGAGTGCGATGCCGGTGTCGGTGGTCTCACCGCCGCTGACGGCGCGCCTGGTGCTGTGCCACAAGCAGGCCACCAGCGCGCGGCTGCGCTTCTTCTGCCATGGCGACAGCATTCTGGTCTTCGATCCGCTGCCGCCGGATCGGCAGCTGCATGACGAGGATTTCGACGCCGGCGTCGAGGTGCATCCGGCGCCGCTGGTGCAGGCAGCGGAAAGGCGTCTTGGGCTGGCGGCTGGCAGCATTACCGCCGAAGCCGGTTTTCATGCCTGGCTGAGCACCGCGGCGGGCGATGTGCCGGTGTTGCTGGCGGCGTTCCAGAGCACCGACCCGCCCTTCGACGCGGCCGAACGGGCGGGTGGCCGCTTCATCGCCATGACCGATGCGCGCCGGCTCGACGCGATTGAGCGCGAACTGCTGCGCCGCGTTTACGAATATCTGCTCGGCTGAGTGCCGCGCCTCACACGCCGGGCATGGGAATGAAGCCCGGCAAGGCCTTGATGCGCGCGATCCACGCCTGAATGTTCGGGTAGCGCGACAAGTCCACGCCACCTTCCGGTGCCAGCGCCACGTAAGGCATCACGGCGCAATCGGCGATGGTCGGGCGGCCCAGGGCGAGCCAGTCGTGCGTGGCCAGGTGGGCGTCGATCAGCGGCAGGATGCGCGCGGCCCGGCGCAGGGCGTCGGCCTTGTCGAGATCGAAGCCGAATTTGTCGACCAGACGTGCGGCACCGGGACCGTTCTGCACCTCGTTGGCGGCCGTGGACAGCCATTGTGCGATTTCTCCCTGGCTGGCCGGATCGGCCGGCCACCAGTCGGTCTTGCCGAACTTGCCCGCCAGATAGACGAGGATGGCGTGCGAATCGCGCAGCACCACCTCGCCGTCCGCCAGGGCCGGTACCTGCCCCCAGGGATTGAGGTCGATGAACGGCGCGCGCTTGTGCTCGCCATCGAGCAGATTCACCGCCACGAGTTCGAGGGGAATGTGCGTGAGCGCGGCGAACAGGCGCACCTTGTAGCAGTTGCCGGACAGTTCCAGGTCGTAGAGTTTCATGGTGTCTCCGGTGGGTCGTCGTGCCAAGTGGCGGGAAGAAATCATGCGCCGGGGCGGGGCGAGATGTACTGACTGCAGTTCCAGTCGAAGCCCTTGAGGTGCAGCACCATCACCCGCTCGAAGGGCTGGTCGGGCGGCAGCGCCAGCGCCGCGATCAGTGCGGCGGGTGCATCGGTGGCGGCGATCGGTTCGATCTCGGCGAACAGCTTGAGGCGGCGGCGGGCGACGTAGTCGAGCATGATCAACGCGGCGCGCGGGTTGCTGCGCAGGTTGCCCACGCTCACGTACTGGCGGTTGCCGGGGTAGTCGGCAAAGGCCAGCGTGTGGGCGTCGAGTACGCGCAGAAAGCCGACCGCGCCGCCGCGGTGCTGCACGTGCGGCCAGCCGGTTTCGCTCACGGTGGCCAGATAGAAGCTGTCGCGCGCGGCGATGAACTGCCGCTCGCGTTCGCCTAGCGCCACCTCGCGGTGAAGCGCAGCGGACAGCTCCTCTGGCCGAGCGCGGCCGATCTCGCGCCCGTTGAGCTGGCGTTGGGTGTCGCGCACGGTGCGCGTGAAGGCGATGTGGGCGAAATGCGGATTCATGATGAAACCCTCATGTGTGGCATGTGGGCAATCTTCATAGATTCAGTGTCGGCAATAAATAGCGCCAGGCGAATTTCATTGATGCGTTAAACGAACTAATATGCGGCGATGGACAAGCTGCGCGCCATGAGCGCTTTCGTGCATATCGTCGATGCTGGCAGTCTCACGGCCGCCTCGGCGCGGCTGGGCACCTCGCTGGCCTCGGTGGTGCGTCAGCTCGCGGCGCTGGAACGGGCGCTGGGCGTGCGCCTGCTCAATCGCACCACGCGGCGCATCGCGCTGACCGACGAAGGGCGCGAATACGTCGAGCGCTGCCGCCGTCTGTTGGCCGAAATCGACGAAACCGAACGGATGCTGACCGACCGCGAGCACTCGCCCAGCGGGCGCATCGCGCTGACCGCGCCGGTGATGTTCGGGCGCCTGCATGTGGCGCCAGTGGTGACCGATTTCCTCGTCGCCCACCCGGGCATGCGCGCCGAACTGATGTTGCTCGACCGAGTGGTGGATCTGCTCGAAGACGGCTTCGATCTGGCGGTGCGTATCGGCCGCCTGCCCGAATCGTCACTGGTGGCGATTGCGCTCGGGCACACGCAACGCGTGTTCTGTGCCAGCCCCGACTATGTGGCCGAACACGGCATGCCCACGCGTCCGGCCGACCTGGCGGCCGACGCCGGGCGGCATCAGGTGGTGGGCTTCAGCGGGCTGGGCACGGGGGCGGAATGGGTGTTCCAGCATGACGGAAAGACCGAGCGGGTGATGGTCAGCGAGCGTTTCGTCACCAATCAGGTCCATGTGGCGCTCGATGCGTGTGCCAAGGGCCTGGGCATCGGGCTGTTTCTGGCCTATCAGTCGGCCGCGCTGGAAGCCGCGGGGGCGCTGGTGCGCCTGCTGCCGGACTGGGCGCCGCCGCCGGAGCCGGTCAATCTGCTGCTGCCCTCGGCGCGGCTGATGTCGCCGCGTATTCGCGCCTTCGTGGACTGGTCCGTGCCACGTCTGCGCGCCGTGCTGAAGGGCTGAATCCGTCCGCCGATGTGGTGGCGCGATGCTGCGGTGCGACAAAAATACGGCCTCACGTCGGCCTTTGTCGCAAACACGACATCCGACACCGCCCTTCGCAAGCCACTCAAGTCGTTGAAAACAAATGGGCTTGTTGCCTGTTTGCGTTCAGGCACAGCCCTTGCAGGTGATCGGCATCAATCCTCGGAGACCGATCATGATCAACCTGACTCCTGCTGCCGTCAAAGCAGTCGAACGCTTCATTCGCGGTTCTGAAACCCCTGTGTCCGGCCTGCGCCTGGTGGTGTCGGGCGGCGGCTGTTCCGGTCTGCAATACGGCATGAAGCTCGAGGCCGAAAAGGCCGACGACGACTGGGAACTGGAGATCGACAACATCAAGGTGTTCGTCGATCCGATGACCATGCCGATGATCGACAACGTCACCATCGACTTCGTCGACACGCTGACGCACACCGGCTTCAAGTTCGACAACCCGAACGCCGCCGGCAGCTGTGCCTGCGGTGAGTCCTTTTCTGTCTGACGGGAGCGCACATCATGTGGGAATACTCAGACAAGGTGCGTGAGCACTTCTTCAGTCCGCGCAACTCGGGCCCCCTCGAAGAAGCCAACGGTATCGGCGACGTCGGTTCGATCCAGTGCGGCGATGCGCTGCGTCTCATGCTCAAGGTGGCGCCGGAGACCGAAGTCATCCTCGACGCGCACTTCCAGACCTTCGGCTGCGGCTCGGCGATCGCGTCGTCGTCGGCGCTGACCGAGATGATCAAGGGGCTGACGCTGGACGAGGCACTCAAGGTGTCGAACCAGGACATCGCCGACTACCTCGACGGCCTGCCGCCAGAGAAGATGCATTGCTCGGTGATGGGCCGCGAAGCCCTGCAGGCGGCCGTGGCCAACTACCGCGGCGAGGAATGGGTTGACGACCACGAGGAAGGCGCGCTGGTGTGCAAGTGCTTTGCCATCGACGCGGTGATGATCGAGGACACGATCCGCGCCAACAATCTCAAGACGGTGCAGGACGTGACCCACTACACCAAGGCTGGTGGCGGCTGTGCGGCCTGCCATGAAGGCATCGAGGAAATTCTCGCCAAGGTCATGGGCGAGACCGCCAGCGGCGCCGAAGTGTCGCCGCCGACCGAAGCCGAAGCGGTACTTGCGGCCGCAGCGCCGGCCAGGAAACTCACCCTGGTGCAAAAGATCAGGAAGATCGAGGAAGTGCTCGAAGAAGTCCGTCCGACCTTGCAACGGGATCATGGCGATGTCGAACTGGCTGACGTGCAGGGCAAGAAGATCTACGTCCATCTGAAAGGCGCCTGTTCGGGTTGCATGATGGAAGCGGCGACCCTGGGCGGCATTCAGGCCAAGATGATCGAAGCCCTCGGCGAGCTGGTGCAGGTGTTGCCCGATTCGCACATGCCGGTCGAAGCCTGATGTATATGGCCCCCACGCTCGCTACGCTCGCTGCCCCCCGAGGGGGCTGCGGCGCCCTTGGGGCGGCCCGGCTGGCGCCGTGGCCGGCCCCCACGCTCGCAGCCGCCCTTTGGGGTGGCCTTACAGACGGTCGGAGAAATACACCATGAAGCCCATCTACCTCGACAACAACGCGACCACCCGGGTCGATCCCGCGGTGGTCGAGGCCATGCTGCCCTTGTTCACCGAGCATCTTCGGCAATGCCTCGTCCATGCACGCTTTCGGCTCGCAGGTCGGCCGCGCGCTGAAGGCCGCTCGCGGTCAGGTGCAGGCCTTGATCGGCGCCGAGCACGACTCGGAAATCATCTTCACTTCCTGCGGCACCGAGTCGGACTCCACCGCCATTCTCTCGGCGCTCAAGGCGCAGCCGGAACGCAACACGGTGATCATCACCGCGGTCGAGCATCCGGCCATCCTCAGTCTGGGCGAGTGGCTGGAAAAAGAGGGCTACATCGTCCACAAGCTCAAGGTCGACAAGCGTGGTCAGATCGACATGGATGAGTACAAGTCGATGCTGCACGATCGCGTCGCCGTGGTCTCGGCGATGTGGGCCAACAACGAGACCGGCACCATTTTTCCGGTCGAGGAAATGGCCGAGATCGCCTCGAGCAAGGGCATCATGTTCCACACCGACGCAGTGCAGGCGGTCGGCAAGATTCCCATCGACCTGAAGAACACCAGGATCGACATGTTGTCGCTGTCGGGGCACAAGCTGCATGCCCCGAAGGGCATCGGCGTGCTCTACCTGCGCCGTGGCTGCCGCTTCCGTCCGCTGCTGCGCGGCGGGCACCAGGAGCGCGGGCGCCGTGCCGGCACCGAGAACTCGGCGGCCATCGTCGGCCTCGGCAAGGCCTGCGAGCTGGCCATGCAGCATCTGGCGGCGGAGAACACGCAGGTGAAAGCGCTGCGCGATCGCCTGGAGAAAGGCATTCTCAGCCAGATCAGCCACTGTTTCCCGACCGGGGACGTGACGAATCGCTTGCCCAACACCAGCAACATCGCGTTCGAGTACATCGAGGGCGAGGCGATCCTGCTACTGCTCAACAAGCTGGGCATTGCCGCCAGCTCGGGGTCGGCGTGTACCTCGGGTTCGCTGGAGCCGTCGCACGTGATGCGCGCCATGGGCATTCCCTACACCGCCGCCCACGGCACCATCCGCTTCTCGTTGTCGCGTTGGAATACGGCCGAGGAGATCGACCGGGTCATTGCCGCGGTGCCGCCCATCATCGAGCAGCTACGCAAGCTATCGCCCTACTGGAATGGGGACGCGCCGGCAGACTCGCCGGAAGAGGCCTTTTCGCCCACTTACGCGTAAGCACAGCCACCAATGCAAAACCCCGGCACCAGGCCGGGGTTTTGTTTTTCGAAGCGTGTGCCGATCAGGCGCCCAGTTCGTAACGCAGCAAACCGCGTTTGCCGGTGCCCAGCTTCATGGCGTGCTCTTCGACGTCGCCGCCGGAGCACAACTGCAGTTTGTATTCTCCCGCCGGCAGCGGGCCGAGGGTGATGTTGCCATGGGCGCGGGCGAGCAGGATGCGCCGACCTTCGGCGTCCATCACCTTCACCTGAATGGGCTTTTCGGCCACTTCCTTGCCCGCAGTCAGCGCCGGGCGCAGTTTGAGCGGGAACAGTTCTGCGTGCAGCTCGTCCTCCGCGCTTTGGCGCGCACTGCGCTTGCCCGCCTGAGAACTGAGGGCCGCGCGTTCCGTGAGTGTCGGCGCGGGCGCCGTGGCCGCGCTGGCGGCCGTGGGAACAGCAAGCGCCATGGCGGCGGTGCCGATGAATTTGCGAACGTTCGCATCCGATTTGCGGGTCATGCAATGCTCCTGGGTCGCTGCGGTATTCCGTTGTGCCGCAGCGATATCAACGTTGATCAACGAGAACATGGGGGCGGGTCAGCAGGATTCAACCCCCATTGCCGATAAACGGAACGCAAATGTGACCGGTGGCCGGATGCCAAGTTCGCCGCACTTACAATTGTAAAGAAATCATTACAAAAGCCAGCCGGGCGCCGCCGTGAAACGCCGCCGTCCGGCTGTCGTCGCATGCGCGAAACGCGCTAGACTTGGCGCTTGTCCAATGAGTGAGGCGCACATGCCAGGCACCCTGTTCATCGTCACCGCACCCTCCGGCGCCGGCAAAACCACCCTCGTGCAGGGGCTGCTCAAGGCCGATGCCGATGTCCAGCTATCCGTTTCCTACACCACGCGGGCACCACGACCCGGCGAGGCGGATGGGCGCGAGTACCACTTTGTCGACGCGAGCCGCTTTCGCGAGTTGCGCGATGCCGGTGAGTTTCTGGAGTGGGCGGAGGTGCATGGCAACT
>JBNKNO010000032.1:17704-21235 GCA_050293885.1 Rhodocyclaceae bacterium
TAATTGTCCGTCGACTGCTTGGCGCGCGTGACGAGATGCGCCATGTGTCGGAGTTCGATTACGTTATAATTAACAATGAATTGCCCGAAGCATTGGATGACATGGTGGCCGTCGTGCGTGCCGCCAGGTTGCGCTACACCAATCAGCATGCCCGGCAACTTGCCTATTTCGATTTCCTTGAGAAGGACTGAAGGTTCATGGCCCGTATTACCGTTGAAGACTGTCTGAAACAAATCCCGAACCGTTTCCAGCTCACGCTGGCGGCCACCTACCGTGCCCGTCAGATCACCATCGGCAGCGACCCGCAGGTGGAACTGGACAAATCCGACAAGGACAAACCGACTGTGATCGCCCTGCGCGAAATCGCCGCTGAAAAGGTGGGTCTCGAGATCCTCAACCGGGGGCAGGCCTGACGCCCCGCTAGGGGTGCCAGGGCCGGGTCGATCGTGAATGAGGTAGTCTTTCGTGGATATCGGCCGACCCATCCCCGCGCCCTTTGCGCCCCCCGAGTCCAGCGTCCCTTCGCTGGATTTCGAGCGTCTGCGCGCAAAAATCTCGACCTATCTGCGGCCCGAAGATATCGGCCGCATCGAGAGCGCATACCACTTTTCACGTAACGCCCATCAGGGGCAATACCGCACCAGCGGCGAGCCCTACATCACCCATCCGGTGGCGGTGACCGAGCTGGTCGCCGACTGGAATCTCGACCCGCAAGCCCTCATGGCAGCCCTCCTTCACGACGTGATGGAGGACACCCAGGTCACCAAGGAAGAGCTCACCGAACGCTTTGGCAAGGTGACCGCCGAACTGGTCGACGGCTTGTCGAAACTCGACCGCATCGAATTCCGCTCCAAGGAAGAAGCGCAGGCGGAGAACTTCCGCAAGATGTTGTTGGCGATGGCGTCCGATCTGCGCGTCATCCTCATCAAACTGGCCGATCGACTGCACAACATGCGCACGCTGGACTATGTGCGCCCGGCCAAGCGCAAGCGCATTGCCGCCGAAACCCTCGAAATCTACGCGCCGATCGCCAATCGGCTGGGGCTCAACCAGCTGTACCGGGAGCTGCAGGAACTGTCGTTCATGCACAAGCACCCGCTGCGCTGTCAGGTGCTGTCCAAGGCAATCGCCGCCGCGCGCGGCAACCGCCGAGAGTTGGTGAGCAAGGTGCTTACGGCACTTGAAGGTCGTTTGCCGCAATGGGGCATTTCGGCCGAGATTCAGGGACGCGAAAAGCACCTCTACGGTATCTACCGCAAGATGGTGGAAAAGCATCTGAGCTTCTCGCAGGTGCTCGACATCTACGGCTTTCGGGTCATCGTGCCCGACGTGCCATCGTGCTATCTCACGATCGGCGCCTTGCACGCGCTGTACAAGCCGGTGCCCGGCAAGTTCAAGGACTACATTGCCATCCCCAAGGCCAACGGCTACCAGTCACTGCATACCACGCTGATCGGGCCGTACGGCACGCCGGTGGAGGTGCAGGTGCGCACCCGGCAAATGCACCATGTGGCCGAATCGGGGGTGGCCTCGCACTGGCTGTACAAGGACGACGAATCCAGTCTGTCGGAGCTGCACCAGAAGACACACTCGTGGCTGCAGTCGCTCATCGATCTGCAGTCGGCGTCGGCCGAAGCCACCGAGTTTCTCGAGCACGTCAAGATCGACCTGTTTCCCAGCGACGTGTACGTGTTCACGCCGCAGGGCCACATCCTCTCCCTGCAACGCGGCGCCACGCCCGTCGACTTTGCCTACGCGGTGCACACCGACATTGGCAACCGCTGTGTGGCCTGCCGGGTCAATGGCGATCTGGTGCCGCTGCGCACCGAACTGCGCAATGGCGATCAGGTCGAGATCATCACCGCGGCCCATGCCGGCCCCAACCCGGCATGGCTCAGCTATGTGCGTACCGGCAAGGCGCGGGCGCAGATTCGTCACTATCTCAAGACGGCGCAGCAGGATGAATCCGTCGCGCTGGGCGAGCGCCTGCTCAATCAGGCGCTGCGCCCGCACGGGCTGGCGCTGGGGCTGATCAGCACCTTCGCCTGGGACCGCTTCCTGCGTGATCGCGGCGTGCGTACCCGGCGTGAGATCTTTTCGGATCTGGGGCTGGGCAAGCGGCTCCCGGTCATTGTGGCGCGGCGCCTGGCGCAGGCGCAGGACATGGAATCCGGCCGTCCCGACGTGATCAAGCCGAAGCCGCCCGGGGCGGTGCTCATTCGCGGCTCGGAAGGTGCGGCGGTGCAGCTCGCACGCTGCTGCCACCCGATTCCGGGCGACGAAATCGTGGCCACGGTTCGCAAGGGCCAGGGGCTGGAAGTGCACGTGCACGATTGTCCTGCCGTTGCACGATTGCGCAGCGACCGCGGCCGATGGATCGACGTGGGCTGGGAGCCCGTCGTCGACCGGCTGTTCGAAGCGTCGATCCGCGTGGTCACCATCGACAACCGTGGCGTACTCGCCCGCGTGGCGGCCGCCATTGCCGATGCCGAGGGCAACATTCTCAATGTGGACATGGATTCCGAGCAGGCGCCCTACACGGTGCTGAACTTCAACCTGGAAGTGGCCGACCGCAAGCATCTGGCGCGGGTCATTCGCCATGTGCGCGTGCAACCGTCGGTGACGCGCGTGTCGCGACTCAAGGCCGAAATCAAACGCTAGGGCGGCGGGGCACTGGCGCTCGGACGCCGGTTTGCCTACAATTCGCCGGCTCGACTCAGGAGAGAAAGATGGCGCTGTACGAATCCGAACACACGAAATTCATGCGGGAGTGGATGGAAAAGCACCCCGAAGAAGCGCAGGAGCAGCAGGAAGGCCGCGCGCTGTGGTGGGACAAGCCGCAAGACACCGACGCCCGCAAGCGCCAGAACGCGGCCAAGGTGCCGGTCAAGCCTTACTACTACCAGACCGACGAATGATCGTTTGCCCGCGGTGGTGCGCCAGCGCGCCGCGGCCATTGCAGTGACGCTTCCCCAACGACTGGCGGTCGTCGACCTCGAAACCACCGGGGCCCACCCGGTGCGCGACCGCATCACCGAAATCGCCATCCTGCGGATCGAAGACGGCCGCGTCGTCGAGCGCTGGTCGTCGCTCACCAATCCCGGCGTGCATATTCCCGCCACCATCCAGAATTTCACCGGCATTACCGACGCCATGGTGGCCGATGCGCCGGCGTTCGAAACACTGGCCGATGCGGTGTGGGCCTTGCTGGACGACGCTGTCTTCGTCGCCCACAACGCGCGCTTCGACTACGGCTTTCTCAAGAATGCGTTCGAACGCATGGGGCGCAAGTTCGATGCCTCCGTGCTGTGCACCGTCAAGCTCTCCCGCGCCTTGTACCCGGCACATCATCGCCACGGCCTCGACGCCATCATCGAGCGCCATGGGCTGACCTGCGAAGCGCGTCACCGTGCCATGGGCGATGCGCAGGTGCTGTGGCAGTTCCTCGAGCTGGCCGCTGCCGCCTTCCCCGAACCGAATCTCGCCAACGCCATCGACCGCGCCATGAAGCGCCCCTCGCGCCCGCCGGGT
>JBNKNO010000032.1:21334-24104 GCA_050293885.1 Rhodocyclaceae bacterium
GCCGCTGCCGCCTTCCCCGAACCGAATCTCGCCAACGCCATCGACCGCGCCATGAAGCGCCCCTCGCGCCCGCCGGGATTGCCCGAAGGGGTGCTGGAGGGTTTGCCGGACAGCCCTGGCGTGTATTTCTTCTATGGCGAAAACGACTTGCCGCTCTACATCGGCAAAAGCAAGCGCATCCGTGCCCGGGTGATGTCGCACTTTGCCGCCGATCGCATGAACGGCAAGGAGGCCGAACTGGCGCGCCAGGTGCGCCGGGTGGAGTGGGAGCAGACGGCGGGCGAACTGGGTGCGCTACTGCTCGAGGCCTGCCTGGTCAAACACCACAAGCCCTTGCACAACCGCATGCTGCGCAAGAACGACGAGGTATTCGGCCTGCGTGTGGCACCGAGCAACAAGCGCAAGGCGACGGTGCTCGAACGCGTGCCGCTGGCCGCTTCCGATCCGCGCGAATGGACCGACGTGTTCGGCGCTTTTCGCACCAAGAAGGAAGCCGACAATCTACTGCGCGAATTGGCCATGCTCTACAAACTGTGTCCGCGCCGACTGGGGCTGGAACCGGGACGCACAGGCGCCTGCATGGCCCATCAGATGAATCGCTGCGCTGGCGTGTGCGCGGGCAAGGAGAGCACCGACGCGCACGATGAACGCCTGATCGGCGCGCTCTCGGGCAAGGGCGTCAAGCCCTGGCCATGGGCCGGCCCGGTGTGCGCGGTGGAGCACGACATCGACACCGATCGCCGTGAGTTCCACGTGCTCGATGCCTGGTGTTATCTGGCGACCGTCACCACCGAGGCCGATGTCGCCGATGCCTTGTCGGGCGCGACCTACACCTTCGACATCGACATCTACCGACTGCTGCTGCGCTGGTTCGATGCCGGCGCACATCGCCAGACGGTCGTCCCGATCACGCGCTGAATCCGCCTGAATGCACCGTTCTGGTGCAATTATCACCATTTGTGTTCGCGCAGGGTTCGCCACCTTGACGTGTGTCAAAGCGATCTCCCTTGACGGGGTGTCCAATCGAAACCCTGACAGCTTGTAGGGCTTTGAAACAATCATGGACGTCGCCCGTCGCGGCTTTCTCCGCGGCAAATTCCGCCAGGTCACCGATGAGCCCCGCCCGCCCTGGGCACTGGGCGCGATGGACTTCGAGGCCCACTGCATACGCTGCGGCGACTGCATCAATGCGTGTCCCACCCGTGTCATTCGCGTGGGCGACGGTGGTTTCCCGACGATGGATTTTTCGCACGGCGAATGCACGTTCTGCGGCGATTGCGCTTCGGTCTGCAAGCCCGGCGCGTTGAGCCGCGAACACGATGCGGCGCCGTGGGCACTGAAGGCGAATCTGGGCGAGGCATGCATTGCGAACAAGGGTGTGGAGTGTCGGATTTGCGGCGAAAACTGTGAAGTCGGCGCCATCAGGTTTCGCCCGGCGTTGGGGGGGATTGCCCGCCCGACACTGGACGAAGACAGCTGTACCGGTTGCGGCGCCTGCGTAGCGCCCTGCCCGGTCGACGCCATCAGCGTCGGCCACCCCATGGAGATCGAAATATGAAAGTGGCAAGTCTTGTCGTACGGGTCGTTCCGGAGCAAAGCGTCGAACTGACGCGCGAGCTGCTGGAAATTCCCGGCGTGGAAGTACATGGCACTTCGCCGGATGGCGGTCGCGTGATCGTGACCGTTGAAGAAGGCGACGGCCACTCGATGATGGATTCCATTCTGGCGGTCAACGTGAACAAACGGGTCCACGGCGTGACGCTGGCCTATGAATACACCGGTGACGGTATCGAATTGCAGGAACAGGAGGCGTGAAATGACTATGGATCGACGTGAGTTCATCAAGGCCAATGCCGTTGCGGCGGCGGCGGCGACGGCGGGCGTAACGCTGCCGGGGACCGTTCAGGCGGCCGATGCAACGGCCACCGATGTGCGCTGGGACAAGGCGGCCTGCCGCTTCTGCGGTACCGGCTGTTCGGTGCTCGTGGGTGTTCAGAACGGACGCGTGGTCGCCACTCAGGGCGACCCCGATGCGCCGGTCAATCGCGGCCTCAACTGCATCAAGGGCTACTTCCTGTCGAAGATCATGTACGGCGAGGATCGGCTCACCAAGCCGCTGCTGCGCATGAAGAACGGCAAGTACGACAAGAACGGCGAGTTCGCCCCGGTAAGCTGGGACCAGGCCTTCGACATCATGGCCGAGAAGTGGAAGGCCGCGCTGGCCAACGACCTCAAGGCCAACGCCGGCAAGCCGGCCGACAAGCTGACCTCGACGGTGGGCATGTTCGGTTCCGGTCAATGGACGGTGTGGGAGGGCTATGCCGCCGCCAAGCTCATGAAGGCGGGCTTCCGCTCCAACAACATCGACCCGAACGCGCGTCACTGCATGGCCTCGGCCGTGGCCGGCTTCATCCGTACCTTCGGTATCGATGAGCCGATGGGCTGTTACGACGATCTGGAGAACGCCGACGCCTTCGTGCTGTGGGGCTCCAACATGGCCGAGATGCACCCGATCCTGTGGTCGCGTCTGACCGACCGGCGCCTGACCCACAAGGGTTGCGAGGTGCATGTGCTGTCGACCTTCGAGCACCGCTCCTTCGAGCTGGCTGACAACGGCATGATCTTCACGCCGCAGACCGATCTGGCGATTCTCAACTACATCGCCAACTACATCATCCAGAACAAGGCGGTTGACACCGAGTTCGTCAACAAGCACCTGAACTTCCGCAAGGGCAATACCGACATCGGCTATGGGCTGCGCCCGACCGAT
>JBNKNO010000032.1:24202-27319 GCA_050293885.1 Rhodocyclaceae bacterium
TGACACCGAGTTCGTCAACAAGCACCTGAACTTCCGCAAGGGCAATACCGACATCGGCTATGGGCTGCGCCCGACCGATCCGCGCGAGAAGGCGGCCAAGAATGCCAAGAAAGCCGGCGGTTCCGAGCCGACGACCTTCGAGGAATATGCGGCCTTCGTTTCCGAATACACCCTCGAGAAGGTGTCCAAGCTCTCCGGCGTGCCTGCCGAGCGGCTCGAGCGTCTGGCCCAGCTGTATGCCGATCCGAGCAAGAAGGTCACCTCCTACTGGACCATGGGTTTCAACCAGCACACCCGCGGTAGCTGGGCCAACAACCTGATCTACAACGTGCACCTGCTCACCGGCAAGATCTCCAAGCCCGGTAGCGGCCCGTTCTCGCTCACCGGCCAGCCGTCGGCTTGCGGCACGGCGCGCGAGGTCGGCACCTTCGCGCACCGTCTGCCCGCGGATCTGGTGGTGGCCAAACCGGCGCATCGCAAGGTTGGCGAGAAGATCTGGAAGCTGCCGGAAGGCTTCCTCAACGGCAAGGTGGGCTACCACGCCGTGCTCCAGAGCCGCATGCTCAAGGACGGCAAGCTCAAGGTTTACTGGGTGAGCTGCAACAACAACATGCAGGCCGGACCGAACACCAATACCGAGACCTATCCGGGCTGGCGTAATCCGGAAGCCTTCGTGGTGGTGTCCGATCCGTACCCGACGGTCTCCGCGCTGTCGGCCGACCTGATTCTGCCGACCGCGATGTGGACCGAGAAGGAAGGCGCCTACGGCAACGCCGAGCGTCGCACCCAGTTCTGGCGCCAGCAAGTCGCGCCCCCGGGTGAGGCCAAGTCCGACCTGTGGCAGTTCGTCGAGTTCTCCAAGCGTATCAAGGTCGAGGAGGCCTGGCCGGCCGACATGATCGCCAAGAAGCCGGAGTACAAGGGCAAGACCCTGTACGACGTGCTCTTTGCCAACGGCCAGGTGAATGCTTTCCCGCTCTCCGATGTCGCCAAGGCCAACGATCATGCCTGGACCGGCTACATGAACGACGAGTCCAAGGAGCTGGGTTACTACCTGCAGAAGGGCCTGTTCGAGGAATACGCCAGCTGGGGCCGTGGTCACGGTCACGACCTGGCCGATTTCGACGCCTATCACAAGGCGCGCGGCCTGCGCTGGCCGGTGGTTGATGGCAAGGAAACCCTGTGGCGTTTCCGCGAAGGCTACGATCCGTACGTCACCAAGGGCGCCGACATCGAGTTCTACGGCAAGCCGGACAAAAGGGCTGTGGTCTTCTCGCTGCCGTACGAGCCGCCCGCAGAAAGCCCGGATCAGGAATACGACATGTGGTTGTGTACCGGCCGCGTGCTGGAGCACTGGCATACCGGCTCCATGACGCAGCGTGTGCCCGAGCTTCACCGTTCGGTGCCCGAAGCGCAGGTGTTCATGAACCCGGACGATGCAGCGCGTCGTGGTCTGCAGCGCGGCATGAGTGTGAAAGTGGCCTCCCGCCGTGGCGAAATCGTCGCCCGTGTGGAAACCCGCGGTCGCAACAAGCCGCCGGTTGGCCTGATCTTCATCCCCTTCTTCGATTCAGGTCGCCTGGTTAACAAACTCACCCTCGATGCGACTTGCCCGATCTCGAAAGAGACCGACTTCAAGAAGTGTGCGGTGAAGGTCACCAAGGCCTGAGGAAGGAGATGCGTCTGATGCGAGGCGGTGGTCGTGATCCCCGCCGCCTCGTCAGACGCGCGCCCAATGAACGCCTCGAGCAAATCCTCCACCCGCGACAAGTCTGTCCAGGCGCGTCGCCGTTTCCTGCGGGAAATGGCCGGCGCGGCGGGCGGCGCCTGCATGCTGGCGCTCGGGGTCGGGCTGTACGGCAGCGAGGCCAGTGCCCGCCCGGCGCTGGCCGTGCGGCCACCCGGCGCCTTGCCGGAACCGGATTTTCTCGCCGCCTGCGTGCGCTGTGGCCTGTGTGTGCGCGACTGCCCCTACGACACGCTCAAGCTTTCGCGGTTGGGCGATAACGTGGCGACCGGCACCCCGTATTTCACCGCCCGCGACATCCCCTGCGAGATGTGCGAGGACATCCCTTGTGTGAAAGCCTGCCCGACCGGCGCGCTCGATCATGAGCTGACCGACATCAGCGACGCACGCATGGGCCTCGCGGTGCTCATCGACCATGAAACCTGCCTGAACTACCTGGGCCTGCGCTGTGACGTGTGCTACCGCGTGTGCCCGGTCATCGACAAGGCCATCACGCTCGACCTGGTGCATAACCCGCGTTCCGATCGGCACGCCATGCTGCTGCCTACCGTGCATTCGGACTATTGCACCGGCTGCGGCAAGTGCGAGAAATCCTGTGTGCTGCCCGAGGCGGCCATTCGCGTGCTGCCGCCCAAACTGGCGCAGGGCCAGGCCGCCGAGCACTACCGCAAGGGCTGGGCCGAGAAGGAGAAGGCCGGCGGTTCGATCATCGGCGATCAGGAACAGTTGCCCATGCGCGGGCTGGAAGGTCGCAAGTATGGCGATACGCGCATGGCGCCTGAACACGTACCGCCGGCGGCGGACAAACCCGCCGGGCTCGATTCCGGGTGGAAGCCATGACTACCGCAGCCCACACCCACCCCGGATCCGGCGTGCCGACGCCGCGCGGCGCACAGCGGGCGGCCACCGTGGCCCAGCCAGGCGCCGAGGCCGTGCGCGTGAAAGGGCGGCTGCGGGCCAACAAGTGGCTGTTGCTGCGGCGTCTGTCGCAACTGGGCATTCTCGCCCTGTTCATGCTCGGGCCGTGGTTCGGCGTATGGATCGTCAAAGGCAATCTCTCGTCCAGCCTCACGCTCGGCGTGCTGCCGCTCACCGATCCGTATCTCGCGCTGCAGTCGATCGCAGCCGGGCACCTGCCCTACAAGGACGCCCTGCTCGGCGCCGGCATCGTACTGGCCTTCTATCTGCTGTTCGGGGGCCGACTGTTCTGTGCCTGGGTCTGCCCCGTCAATCTGGTCACCGATGCGGCCGCGTGGTTGCGCCGCCGTCTGGGCATCAAGGGCGGCAAGACACCCAGCGCTGCCACCCGTTACTGGTTGTTGGCGCTGACCCTGGTGGCCTCGGCGCTGACCGGAAGCATTGCCTGGGAG
>JBNKNO010000032.1:27418-38344 GCA_050293885.1 Rhodocyclaceae bacterium
CCCAGCGCTGCCACCCGTTACTGGTTGTTGGCGCTGACCCTGGTGGCCTCGGCGCTGACCGGAAGCATTGCCTGGGAGTGGGTCAATCCGGTGTCCATGCTGCACCGGGGCCTCATTTTCGGATTCGGTCTTGCCTGGGGCGTTGTGCTGGCTGTTTTTCTGTACGACCTGCTGTTCGCCAGCCGGGGCTGGTGTGGCCACGTGTGCCCGATGGGCGCTTTCTATGGCGTGTTGGGCAAGACGGCCTTGATCCGCGTCACGGCGGACAAGCGCAGCAGTTGCGACGATTGTATGGACTGTTTTGCGGTGTGCCCGGAACCTCAGGTCATCCGGCCGGCGCTCAAGGCGGTGGGGCAGTCCCACCCGCTGATTCTTGATCAGGATTGCACCAGTTGTGCACGTTGTATCGATGTGTGCGGCAAGGATGTATTTAGATTGACCACCCGATTCGATAGGAGCGAGTCATGAACAACAAGACCCGTAATTTCTTGGTCGCTTTGTTGGCTGTCGTCAGTATGGGCAGTGCTTCAAGCGTTCTCGCTGGCGAAGCTGTGAAGTCCCTCCGGGGAAGCGAAGTTTCGTCTGACGAAGTACAACCCGGCAAGTACACGGTGGAGAAGGATGGGCCCCCCATCGAGCGAAACTATGTGCAGCAGCCACCGCTGATCCCGCACAAGATCGACGGCTACAAGATCACCACCAACTTCAACAAGTGCATGGATTGCCACTCATGGACGCGTTACCGCGAGATGGGCGCCACCAAGGTGAGCCTGACGCACTTCAAGGACCGGGATGGCAAGGAGCTGTCCAACATCTCGCCGCGGCGTTACTTCTGCAACCAGTGCCACGTGCCGCAGACCGATGCCAAGCCGCTGGTGGAAAACACCTTCAAGAAAGCCGAAGGCTTGCGCTGATCGACCGCTAGGGAGCACAACATGAGTTACGACAACAACAAGGGCGGCCTTTTCGCGCGCCTGCGCGGTGCCGGCTTGGGGCTGGTCGCGCTGGTGTTCGTTGCCGGTATCCTGTTCTGGGGGGCATTCAACACCGCCATGGAATGGACCAACCGCGAGGCGTTCTGCATCTCCTGCCACGAGATGAAGGACAACGTCTACAAGGAATACCGCAACACCATTCACTTCTCGAACCGCAGCGGCGTGCGGGCCACCTGCCCGGACTGTCATGTGCCCAAGGAGTGGACGCACAAGATCATCCGCAAGATTCAGGCGTCCAACGAGGTCTGGCACAAGCTGCTCGGCACCATCAACACACGCGAGAAGTTCCAGGCTCATCGTCTGGAGTTGGCGCAGCATGAGTGGGAGCGGATGCGCAAGACCGACTCGCGCGAGTGCCGCAACTGTCACAACTACGAGTACTTCGACTACACCGCCCAGGGCCGGCGTTCCACTCGCCTGCACCAGGAGGGTTTCGCCGAAGGCAAGACCTGCATCGACTGCCACAAGGGAATTGCCCACGAACTGCCGGCGGTGGAACAGGATATTGGTGCCGACAAGGGCGGCGCCAGCCAGGAGACCTTCCATCCCGATACGGCGCCCGCGCCAAAAGAGTAGGACATTCGGTTGAATCGGGTTCAAGGGCCGCTGTCGCGGCCCTTGTTTTTGGCGCTGCCAAGTGTCCGGCGCGATAGCGATGATCGGCCGGGCCCAGCGTCACTTTCGCTTGTCGGGAATTATTCGCTGTCGATATCGTTGTCGAGTCTTGTGGTTGAAACTCCCCCGCTGGAAGTAACGGAAGCGGCCGGTTTGCGGGACGATAGAACACCGGTTTGCCGACGCGAGCATGAGGGTGCCGTCGGTGCGATCCGGCCCTCTGCGACTGGCGATCCCCACGAGGTGAGTGTTTGCCGTCGGTTGAGTGAGAATCACTGCACGGTCCCGGTGCCGACCGGGCGCTGATGGCGGCTCTTCGTGTGTATTCTCTGCATGCGTAGCGCAATTGGGCCGCTGACTTGAGCGGGTGGGTGGCGCCTATCCGATTGCGCGATCGCTCGGTGGGCTTGCTTGGCGAAATACGGCCGGCATGGCCTCATGGCTAGTGTTGGCGTTCCTGGAATTGACATGGCATCAGGCAATATTTCGGCAAGCAGCAAGTTTCTCAGCGTACAGGCCGCGCGTGGTGCGGCAGCTTTGCTCGTCGCGTTCTTCCATGGCCAGCATGTCGTCAAGCAATCCCTCGGCCTCGACAATCTTCCGTTCGGCGGCATATTCGAATTCGGGCACGCCGGCGTCGAATTCTTCTTCGTTCTGAGCGGCTTCATCATTTTCTACGTGCATCAAGCAGATCTCGATACACCACGGAATCTGCCCGAATTCCTTTGGAAGAGAGCCAGCCGGATCTATCCGGTGTTCTGGTTCGTGATGATCTTCTATGTGGGCAAGAGCATTGTCGCGGGCAATTTTGAATGGGGCTATTTCCTCAAGACGATGTTCTTGCTGCCTCAACCGCCATACCCTTTGCTGGGTCAGTCATGGACACTGGTGCACGAACAACTGTTCTATGTGATGTTCGCGCTGGCAGTCGTGAATGTCAGGTTGGCTTGCGTACTTGTGGCGTTTTGGTTGGCGGTCTTTGCGTTCATGCCCTTTTCGGGGCTGGATGAGAGCGGCGCCGCGCGCGACACGGTGGTGACGATCTGGTCCGCCTACAATTTTCTTTTCATCATCGGCATCTTCGTTGCATGGTTGTCGCGTCGGGCACGCATTCCGGCACCACGCGCGCTGGCGGTGGTGGGAGTCGTGGCATTTCTTGCCACAGGCATGGTCGACAATCACAGGGGTTTCGTGGGCGAGATGGCGACAGGCACCTTGCTGTATGGAGTGTCCTCCGGACTTCTCCTGCTGGGCTTGGTGGCGGCTGAGGCGAGGGGCGCGCTGCGTGTCGGTCGGTGGGCAAACTGGATGGGCGACCTTTCCTATCCTTTGTATTTGATTCATGGCGCCGCGATCAGTGTTACGTCAGTGGTTTTTCTGAAACTCGGTTGGGGTGGATCGGGGGCGCTGCTCCTCGTCGCGAGCGTGGCGATCGCGTGTGTGGCCGCGCATCTTGTGAACAGGCTCGTCGAGCGTCCCGTCGCGCGTATTCTTCGACGCACGTGGACACGCTGGCAGGTTGCGGCCCAAGCACCTGGGAATCTTAGGACCGAACGTCCGTAGACGGTCCGCGGGCGTCTTGCTTGGATTTCGGGCCAGGTGGCGTGAAAGTGCCGTTGCTTTCGGGTCAACTGCCTTCTCGACCTGAACGGGCCGTCCGGCGGACAAACCTGCGCAACACCGTTGCGTGGGAAATTATCCCTCGCCTATCTTTTTACCGAGTCTTGTGGTTGAATCGCGTCCATGCTGGAAGTGACCGAACTCGCCTGTTTGCGTGGCGACAGAATGCTTTTCGCCGACGTGAACCTCACGGTGTCACCCGGCGAGTTGGTGCGTATCGGCGGGCCCAACGGGGTCGGCAAGACGAGTCTGCTGCGTTTGCTGTGCGGGTTGTCGGTGCCCGAGTTCGGCCAGGTGAGTTGGCGCGGCGAACGCATCGACCGCAATCGGGACGTCTTCCATAAAGACATGCTCTATCTGGGCCATTCGGCGGCGCTCAACGATCTGCTCACGCCGCTCGAAAACCTGCGCTTCGCCTCGGCCACCCACGGCCATGGGGCGGATGAGGCGCGCTGCGATGCCGCGCTCGATCGCATCGGTCTGAGCTTGCAGCGCGATCTGCCGGCCAAGGTGCTGTCGCAAGGGCAACGCCGGCGGGTGGGGCTGGCGCGGCTGTATCTCTCCGAAGACGTACCCTTGTGGATTCTCGACGAGCCTTTCGTGGCGCTCGATGTCGATGCGGTCAAGGATCTGGCCGCCTGGCTGGACGCGCACTGCGCCCGTGGCGGCATGGTGGTGATGACCACCCACCAGGACGTGCCGTTCAGCACCCCGCTGCGCCTTTTCGATCTGGCGGGGTCGGCATGCTGAGTGTGTTCCTCGAGGTGCTGCGCCGCGATCTGCTACTGGCCTGGCGCAATCGTGCCGACGTGCTGGTAACGCTCGCCTTCTTCACCATCGTCGCCTGCCTGTTCCCCTTCGGTGTCGGCGCCGAGCCCAATCTGCTGCGCACGATTGCGCCGGGGGTGCTGTGGGTGGCGGCGCTGCTCGCCACCTTGCTGTCGCTGCATCGGCTGTTTGGCCAGGATCATCTCGACGGTGTACTCGAACAATTGCTGCTTTCGCCCGAGCCGGCAGTGTTGTGGGTGCTGGCCAAGGTACTGGCGCATTGGCTGACCACCGCCGTGCCGCTCATCATCGCCGCGCCGGCACTGGCTTTGCTGTTTGACATGGAGCAAAGCGCCACGGGCGTGCTGGTCCTATCCTTGGCGCTCGGCACGCCCATCCTGTCCTTGCTGGGTGGCGTGGGCGCAGCACTCACGCTGGGTTTGCGCGGCGGGGGAATGTTGTTGGCCTTGCTGGTGTTACCTCTGTTCGTACCAATTCTGATTTTCGGTGCGGGCGCGGTGGATGCCCATCTGTCGGGAACCGGCGCTGCCGCGCATCTGCTGTTGCTCGGCGGCGGGTCACTGGGCGCCCTGGCGCTGGCGCCGTGGGCATGTACGGCCGCTTTGCGAATCGCGGTAGAGTAGAGCCCCCCTGAATTCCCTGGTCGCGCTGCGCGGCCGGAAACATAGACGTCTATAGATACGATGGATACCGCACAACGCTTCAGCCTGTTTCGCTATGCGGCCCCCAACATGTTCTACCCGTTGGCCGGCAAGCTGGCGCCGTGGTTCATGGCCGTTGCCGTGGTGCTTACCGTGGTCGGCCTCTACCTGAGCTTTTTCGTGGCGCCGACGGATGCCGTTCAGGGCGAGGTCTATCGGGTCATCTTCATCCATGTGCCGGCGGCCTGGATGTCGATGTTCGTGTATTTGGTGATGGCCTTCTGGTCGGCCATCGGCGTGGTATTCAACACCCGCTTGTCGGCCATGATGGCGCAGGCGCTGGCCCCCACCGGCGCGATGTTCTGTTTCGTCGCCTTGTGGACCGGCGCGCTTTGGGGGCGACCGACCTGGGGCGCCTATTGGGTGTGGGACGCGCGCCTGACCTCGCAATTGCTGTTGCTGTTCCTCTATTTCGGCTTCATGGCGCTGACGCGCGCTATCGAAGATCCCCGTCGCGCCGACAAGGCCGGGGCGATCCTGGCGCTGGTGGGCGCGGTCAACGTGCCGATCATCTATTTCTCGGTCAAATGGTGGAACACCCTGCATCAGGGCGCCTCGGTCAGTCTGACCAAAGCGCCGAGCATGGCGACCACCATGTTGTGGGGCATGCTGATCATGGCGCTGGCGGCTTGGGCCTATACGATTGCGATCACCCTGTGGCGGGTGCGGCCGATGATTCTGGAGCGCGAGCGCCACACCGAGTGGGTCGGCGAGGTGCTCGATGCGGCGGAGGGCGCGGCATGAACTGGGGATCCTGGTCCGAGTTCTGGTCGATGGGCGGCGCCGCCTTCTTCGTCTGGGGTTCCTACGGCGTCACCTTTGCGCTGATTGCGGTGGAACTTGTGTTGGTGCTGCAGCGTCGGAAACACGTGACTCATCGACTGCAACGTTTGCGACGTGCCACCAAGGCGACGGCGGCACGCAAGGAGAATCAACTATGAAAGCCCGACAGAAACGCCTCCTGCTGGTAGTGGCCGGCGTGGCCCTGCTCGGCGGGGCGGTGGCGCTGGTGCTTTCTGCCTTCCAGCAGAATCTGGTGTTCTTCCATACGCCCACCGAGGTGGCCGAAGGCAAGGCGCCGCAGGGGCGCACCTTCCGTATCGGCGGCATGGTCGAGGCCGGCTCGATCAAGCGGGACGCCGATGGCGTGACCGTGCGTTTTGCCATCACCGATACCGCACGCTCGATTCCGGTTGCCTACAAGGGGCCGCTGCCCGACCTGTTCAAGGAAGGCAAAGGCGCGGTGGTGCAGGGCTCACTGGGCCCCGACGGCGACTTCACCGCCAGCGAAGTACTGGCCAAGCACGACGAGAACTACATGCCGCCGGAGGCGCAGGACGCCATCGACCAAGCCCACAAAACAGCCGCGACGGTGAGCCAATGATTCCCGAACTCGGTCACTTCGCCCTCATCCTCGCCTGCATCGTTGCCCTGGTTCAGGGCGTGGTGCCGCTCGTTGGTGCCCACCGCAACCGGGCAGCGCTCATCGCCGTGGCGCGCCCGGCCGCACAAGGCCAGTTCGCGTTCATGGCATTGGCCTTCGCCTGTCTGACCTGGGCCTTCGTCGCCAACGACTTTTCGGTGCAGTACGTAGCGCAGCATTCGAACACCCATCTGCCGGTCTACTATCGCGTCACCGGCGTGTGGGGCAGCCACGAAGGCTCCCTGCTGTTGTGGGGGCTGATCCTCGCCCTATGGACGGTGGCGGTCACCGTCTTCTCCCGCACCTTGCCGGACATCTTCGTGGCCCGCGTGCTCGGCGTACTCGGCCTGGTGAGCGCCGGTTTTCTGTCTTTCATCATCTTTACCTCCAACCCCTTCATCCGCATGCTCCCCGGCGCGCCCGAGGGACAGGATCTGAATCCGCTGCTGCAGGATCCGGGCATGATCATCCATCCCCCGCTGCTCTACATGGGCTACGTGGGTTTTTCGGTCGCCTTCGCTTTCGCCATCGCCGCGCTCATTTCCGGCCGGCTCGATGCGGCCTGGGCACGCTGGTCACGGCCATGGACGATGGTGGCCTGGGTGTTCCTCACCCTGGGCATCACGGTGGGGTCCGGCTGGGCGTACTACGAACTGGGCTGGGGTGGCTGGTGGTTCTGGGATCCGGTCGAGAACGCCTCCTTCATGCCTTGGCTGGTGGGCACGGCACTGATCCATTCGCTGGCGGTGACCGAAAAGCGCGGCGCGTTCCGTAGCTGGACGGTGCTGCTGGCCATTGCGGCCTTCTCGCTGTCGCTGCTGGGGACCTTCCTCGTGCGTTCCGGCGTGCTCACCTCGGTGCACGCCTTCGCCTCCGACCCCAAACGCGGCCTCTATATTCTCGGCCTGCTGGTCCTGGTGATCGGCGTTTCGCTGATGCTGTTTGCCTGGCGCGCGCCCAAGCTCTCGGGCGGCGGCAAGTTCTCGCTGGTGTCGCGCGAGTCCATGCTGCTGATGAACAACGTGCTGCTCTCGGTGGTGTCCGCCTCGGTACTGCTCGGCACGCTGTATCCGCTGTTCCTCGACGCACTCGGCATGGGCAAGATTTCGGTGGGCCCGCCCTACTTCGAGGCCGTGTTCCTGCCGCTGATGGTGCCGGTGGTGCTGTTCATGGTCATCGGACCCTTCGTGCGCTGGAAAGGTCACGATATGGCCTTGCTGGTGCGCCGACTGTCACCCTGGCTGCTCGGCAGCGTGGCACTCGGCACGCTGGCGGCCTGGCTGGCGGGCAACATGAGCTGGCGCATGGTGTTGGGCATGACCATGGCGGCGTGGGTACTGCTTGCGAGCACGCTGCTGCTGGTTGACCGCCTGCGCGAGCGGCCGGGCGCGGCCATCGGCGCGCGCCTCAGTGCCATCCCGCGCGGCTGGTGGGGCATGTGGTCGGCGCATGTCGGTATCGGCGTGTTCATCATCGGCGTGGCCATGGTCAACGGCACCCAGAGCAACGTAGACGTGAAGATGCGGGTAGGCGACACCGCGCAACTGGCAGGCTACGACTTCGAACTGATGTCGATAACCGACGCACCGGGGCCCAACTATTCGGCGGCCCAAGGTGCGCTGAAGGTAACCCGCGAAGGCAAGCCGGTCGCCACGCTCACGCCCGAAAAACGTGTGTATAACGCCCGCGGCATGCCGATGACCGAAGCCTCGCTCGACATTGGTCTGTTTGGCGACATCTACGCCTCCATGGGCGAGCAGGTCGACGACACCACCTGGATCGTCCGCCTCTATCACAAGCCCTTCATCAGCTGGATCTGGGTGGGGTGTGCGTTGATGGCCCTCGGCGGTGGGGTGGCCGCGGCCGACCGTCGCTATCGCAAACTGGCCTCGCGCACGGTGCCTGACGCCGGCGCCCGCCAAGCCGCGTGAGACCATCATGAAAGCGAAGTTTCTCGTCCCCCTGTTCCTGTTCCTGCTGCTGGTCGGTTTCCTCGGATTCGGCCTGCAACTCAACCCGCGCGAGGTACCTTCGCCGCTGATCGACAAGCCGGCGCCGGCGTTCAAGCTGGCGCGGCTGGATGACCCGACGCAGCAACTCGGCCTCGACGACATGAAGGGCAAGGTGTGGCTGCTCAACGTGTGGGCATCCTGGTGCGTGGCCTGTCGTCAGGAGCACCCGGTACTGGTCAAGCTGTCGCGCACCGGCCAGGTGCCCATCGTCGGCCTGAACTACAAGGAAGTGCGCGGCGACGGCATGATCGACATGCGCAAGGTGTCGGCGGAGGCGGAATTACCCATGGCGGTGGCGCGTGCCAACGAATGGCTGAACACCCATGGCAACCCCTATGTCACGACCGTGCTCGATATCAACGGCCGGGTCGGCATCGACTTCGGCGTCTACGGCGTGCCCGAGACCTTCCTGATCGACAAGAAGGGCGTCATTCGCTACAAACAGATCGGCCCGGTAACGCCCGATGCGCTCAAGAACATCATTCTTCCGAAGGTGGCGGCGCTGGAGGCCGAAGCATGAAGAAACTGCTGTGCAAGCTGGCGCTCGTGACGGGCTTGGCCTTGGTCGCGGCCGCGGGTATCGCGCGCACCGCCGAGCCGGTGGTGGCCGATCCGGTGCTCGAATCACGCGTGTTGAAACTGTCCGAAAAGCTGCGCTGTCTGGTCTGTCAGAATCAGTCCATCGCCGAGTCGCATGCCGAACTCGCGCTCGACTTGCGCGATCAGGTGCGCGAACAACTCAGCGCCGGCAAGACCGAGGACGAAGTGGTCGATTACCTGGTCGCACGCTACGGCGATTTCGTCCTTTACGACCCGCCCTTTCGCATGAGCACGCTGCTGCTGTGGGGCGGGCCCGGCACCTTGGCCATTCTCGGTATCGGCATTCTCATGATGCGTCTGTCACGACGCAATCGCACCCAAGGGCCGCAACTGGATGACACCCAGCGTGCGCATGCGCGTGCCCTGCTCGAAGGCGACAATACGCCGGGGGCTGACGCATGACGGTTTTCATCGTGGTTGCAGTGTTGCTGATCATCGGCGCGCTGTTGTTGTTGGTACCGCCGCTGTTCGGCGCGGGTGTGAGCCGCATGGCGAACGAGGACGTGGGCGCGTATCAGGCGCGTACCGCGCTCGCGGTGCTGCGCGAACAGCTTGCGGACCTTGAAGCCGAACACCAGGCGGGCCGCCTGTCAGAGACCGAGTACGCACGTAGCCGCGAAGAGCTCGAACAGCGCGCGCTGGACGAAGGTGAAGCCAAATCTTCCGCCATGGCGATCAAGCCGGCCCGCGCCTGGGGCCTCGCGCTCGTCGTGCTGGTACCGGCCGTGGCGGGCCTCATCTATTCGCAAACCGGATCGCTCGACGGTCTCGACCCCGCCAAGGCGGCAGCGCAGGCCGCAGACGATCGCCCGATCACCCAGGCGCAGGTGGAGGAAATGGTCGCGGGTCTGGCCGAACGCCTCAAGAACGAGCCGGACGACGCAGAAGGCTGGTTCATGCTGGCGCGCTCCTACAACGCCTTGGGCCGCTTTGGCGACGCTGCGGCGGCCTACGCCAAGCTTGCCGATTTGGTGCCGAATGAAGCACAGGTGTTCGCCGATTGGGCCGACGCGCTCGCCGCCTCCAACGGTCGGAATCTGGTGGGCGAGCCGGAGCAGCTCATCGCCAAGGCGCTGGCGCTCGACCCCGACAACGTCAAGGCACTGGCCTTGTCGGGCAGCGCGGCTTTTCAGAAGTCCGACTACGCCCGTGCCTCAAGCGACTGGGAGCGCATTCTGACCCTGCTGCCGCCCGAGAACGAACTGGCACAGTCGATTCGCCAGGGCATTACCGAAGCGCGCCAACGCGGCAACCTTCCGCCGCTGGCGATGCCGCCGATGGCCGCCGCGCCACCGATGGGCGGTGCGCCGGCCGTCGGTGGCGGCAGTGGCATCACGCTGGCGGGCGAGTTGAGCCTGGCGCCGGCACTGGCCGCCAAGGCCGCGCCGGACGACGTGCTGTTCATCTTCGTGCGTCCGGTCGAGGGCGGCATGCCCTTTGCCATCCTGCGCCAGAAGGTGGCCGATCTGCCGTTGAAGTTCGATTTCGATGGCGTGCCGTCGATGGCGGGCAATCGGCCGATTCCGGCTGAGGTGGCCATTGGCGCGCGTATTTCCAAGAGCGGCCGCGCCGGTGCCGCGCCCGGTGATCTGGAGGCGCTGCCGGTGATCGTCAAGCCGGACATGAAGGGCTTGAATCTGGTCGTCAATTCAGAGCGCGCGTCGTCACCGGCGGCAGCGACCGGGGCTCGGCCGATGGCGGCCGGCGGTAGCGGCATCACGCTGGCGGGCGAGCTGAGCCTGGCGCCGGCGCTGGCCGCCAAGGCCGCGCCGGACGATGTGCTGTTCATCTTCGTGCGCCCGGTCGAGGGCGGCATGCCCTTCGCCATCTTGCGCCAGAAGGCGGCCGATCTGCCGTTGAAGTTCGATTTCGATGGCGTGCCGTCGATGGCGGGCAATCGACCGATTCCGGCTGAAGTGGCCATTGGCGCGCGCATCTCCAAGAGCGGCCGCGCGGGCGCCGGCCCGGGCGATCTGGAAGCCCCGGCGGTAACCGTCAAACCGGATGCGAAGGGCTTGAATCTGGTGCTCGATTCGGAACGCCCCTCCTGAGGTGGGGTCACGGGCAGCGCAACGAAAACGGGGGCTGCGTCCCTAATGCTGTTCAGTTAAGGCGCAAAAGACCCCTTCCGATGCGCATGCGGTACGCTCCCTCCCCTTCAAGGGGAGGGC
>JBNKNO010000033.1:0-35961 GCA_050293885.1 Rhodocyclaceae bacterium
CTCTCCCGGCGGATCCGCTCGCTGGAAGCCTGGCTGGGTGTCACGGTGGTCGATCGCAGCACCTATCCGAGTCGGCTGACCGCTGCCGGTGAGGCGTTCAAGGGGCCTGCGGCGGATATCGTCAATCGGCTGCATGCGGCCAGGTCGATGGCGCGGGTGCAGAATCAGGCGGCCGGAGATGCCTTGGTGTTCTCCGTGCCCCACACGCTGGCCTTTGGCTTTTTCCCTGCCTGGCTCGGGCAGCTCAAGAAGGAGTTCGGCGATGTGCCTACACGGCTGGTGGCTGGCAATGTGCATCATGTGGTGACGAGCCTGGTCGAGGGCGGTTGCGACTTGCTGTTGTGCTATCACCATCCGTCGCATCCGGTGTGGCTCGATCCGGCGCGCTTCGAAGGGTTGTGTCTGGGGCGCGAGCAGGTCCGTCCGTACGTGCCGCACCAGATGTCCGGAGATCCACAGTGGCACTTGCCGGGCAATGCGAAGGCGCCGATCCCCTTTCTGCGCTACGGCCCGAACACTTATCTGCGGCGCATGGTCGACACCATTCTCGATCGCGCCAAGAAGCCCACCCATCTTCGCCTGCACTATGAGTCGGACATGGCGGAGAGCCTCAAGGCCATGTTGTTGGCGGGGCACGGGCTGGCCTTTCTGCCGGCCAGCGCGGTTGTTCGTGAGCTGGCGCGCGGCGAACTGGTGGCTGCAGGTGATTCGACATGGAGCCTGGAGATGGAGGTGCGCCTATACCGCGATCGCGCCAACAAGCGCCCTGAACTCGCGCGGCTGTGGCAGCACCTTTTGGAGGGGCAGCTCAGCGGCACGTCGACCGACGCGTCATTTCCCGAGTAGCGCAGGGCATATGCGCGGATTGCATAACGCGATGAGGCAATGGCATGAGGCGCGGGTGGTGCGTCACCCAGAATGCGGGCACTACTTGTCTGGAGACAACCGATGTCCCGTTCTGACCCCGTCGCATCCGAAGTGGCCCAAGCCCGTCTCGGTGGTTTGTCCTACCTGAACCCACATGCGCCGGAACCGTGGGCCAGCTTTATCGAACAAATCGAGCGGGTGCGCCCTTACCTGGGCGAACTCGAACGCTGGATCGAAACCCTCAAGCACCCCAAGCGGACGCTGATCGTCGATGTGCCGATCGTGCGTGATGACGGCACCGTTGTGCACTTCGAAGGCTACCGGGTGCAACACAACGTGTCGCGCGGGCCCGGCAAGGGGGGGATCCGTTTCCATCCCGACGTGACGCTCAACGAGGTGATGGCGCTGGCCGGGTGGATGACGGTAAAGAACGCAGCGGTGGGCCTGCCCTTCGGTGGGGCCAAAGGGGGCATTCGGCTCGATCCGCGCCAGGTGTCGAAAGGCGAACTGCAGCGCATCACGCGACGCTTTACCTCCGAGATCGGGATCATCATCGGGCCGGACCGGGATATTCCTGCGCCGGACGTGGGCACCAACGCCATGACCATGGCGGTGATGATGGATACCTATTCGATGAACCGCGGCGGCACTGCCACCGGCGTGGTCACCGGTAAGCCGATTGCGCTGGGCGGTAGTTTGGGGCGGCAGGAAGCGACCGGTCGCGGCGTATACATCGCCGCTCGTGAGGCCGGTCGCCATCAACAGGTTCCCATCGAAGGCGCACGCGTGGTGGTGCAGGGTTTCGGGAACGTGGGGGGCGTCGCGGCACGCCTGTTTCATGACGCAAACGCACGTGTGATCGCGGTGGCCGATCACTCCGCCACGCTGGTCAACGAAGCGGGCATCGACATCCCTGCCGCGCTTGCTCATGTGGCCGAGCGTGGCGGACTGGAAGGCTTCCCGGGGGCGAGCGTCATCGAGATCGAAGACTTCTGGCAGCTCGAATGCGAGTACTTGGTTCCCGCCGCGCTCGAAGGCCAGATCACCGAGGCCCGGGCGCCAGGCGTGCGTGCCCGCATCATCGTCGAGGGCGCCAACGGCCCGACGACACCGGCGGCCGACGACATCCTCACCGATCGCGGCATCCTGATCGTGCCCGACGTACTCGCCAATGCTGGCGGTGTGACCGTCTCCTACTTCGAGTGGGTACAGGACTTCTCCAGCTTTTTCTGGACGGAGGACGAGATCAACGACCGCCTCGAACGCATCATGGTCAATGCCTTCGCCGCCATCTGGCGCATCAGCGAAGAGAAGCGTGTGCCGTTGCGCACCGCGGCATTCATCATTGCCTGCCACCGGGTGCTGGAGGCGCGCGCCGAACGGGGTCTGTATCCCTAAGACTTGTTCGCAGAAGAGGGGCGGGCCTTCGGTCCGCCGTATTCAACCGCCTATGAGGATCTCCATGATGCAATCCACTTCGTCTGTGCCACCCGTGCCGTCGGCAGTCAGTCAGCCCGCGCCGTCCAATCTCACCCCCTCCCCACAGGTGGCGCCGCGCCCGCCCGAGCCCATGCCTTTCCCTCGGGAAGCCGCGCTCCGCCGCGTCGCGGAACTGGGCTACAACTGAGCGACGCCATCCCCATGGACCGCACACAGCAACCGGCGCTTGGCTCCGGCGCGAATCACCCGCAAGGACTCCGGTTGGCCGCCGAACTGCATGCGCGCCCCTTTATCCGATTGATGGCGCCGGCCTGTGTCTCGCACTTGGCTATTCATTGCGGTGATGACGCGGTAGACGATGAGAGTCTGCTGGCCGAATTTTGCACACGCTTCGGCGTGAGCGCGCCAGGACCGGGAGCCCAGCACTTCTTCCATGACTTCGGCCACTTCGGGCTCAAGTAGGAACGCCATACCGAGTTCTCCACCTTCACCTTCATCGAACACGAGCTTGCCGGCGCGCCGTTCGAGCGAACACCTGCGCGGCACGTGCCACAGGACTGGCTCGCCACGCTCACCGGGCGGGGCGTCGGGGGGAACGTCGACGTCGTGATCGGCGTGCTGTTGCCCTGCGTGCTTGGTGTCACCTGGCTGGGTGTGCGCCGCATGCGCCATCGGCTGCACCGGCGGGCCAAACCCCGATCCGATATCCCGGTCGGTGCCGGCGCGGGGGGCTCGTCGATGCGGTGAAAGGGCCCTAATCCGCTCGATTGGCGAACGCGACGAAAAACCGTGGTGAGCTCTCGTCCCTTGGCGCCAAAAATGCCCCCGGATCGGGGGCATTTCAGATGTGATGAAAGAGCGGGATCAGGTCAGTGGCGCCGACGTGCGCGCAGACCCAAGCCCGCCAGTGCGATGGAGTACAAAAACAAAAAACCCGCCGAAGCGGGTTTTTCATTTCACTTGAGCGACTCAGGCGCGTTTGCGGCGGCTCATGCCGAGGCCCGCCAGACCCAGCCCGATCAGCATCAGCGAGGCCGGTTCGGGGACTTGATTGACGTCTGCGATAACCCACTGAACCGCGTAGAAATTTTCATCGGCCAGTCCTGCGTTGGCTGCGCCGGTAGAAAGTGATGCGTCACCGTCGGTCGCGGTGCCACCAAAGCCGTCAGGGAAGAAGGCGATGGCCATCACGCCATTGTTTGCAAGGTTGCCGGCACCATTGACGATGCGCGGATCTACGCCGGTCGAGTCGATGATCGTGCTGGCGCCCGTGTCGACGGTGGCGAAGGTGAAGACCTGACCGAAGACCGTCAGGTTCAGGTTGGTGATTCCAGCAGCATTACCGAGAAACTGGTTCGACGAGCCGTCGAACAGCGTGTCGTCAAAACTGACGGTGCCGCTTACGCCAGCAACGCCGGTGGCGGTAAAGGTGACGGTGGCTGCAGCATTGGAAATGCCGAGGCCAATCAGCAGTGCGGCCGCGGCAAGTTTGCGAAAGGTTGCGAGCATGATGAATTCCTTGTTGAAAGACTACGTTTTGTAGGCGTCGACCGAATATTTCGAGAATTCGGTGTTCATGAGAGGTGTCAAGCAAATTCTGGACCATTGTTTTAAGCTATTGAAAAACATGTGTAAATTTTTAATGTCGATCGTTTGTGTCTTTTGTTTGTAAAAAAATCTGACAGCGCGACCCGGTGTAGCCCGGGCGTGGGGTATTGCCCCGACGCCAGGGCTTTCCGGCAGATCAACCGCTAGTCCCGATTCCTCCGCACCGCATTCGAGCGACAAGCACAAGGTCGATCGATGATCCGCCTTCATCGATCCTCGTGAGGGATACAAGTATTTGCAGGGCTAGAATGAAGCCTTGTTCCGCGTGCGCGCATCGTGCCAACGAGGCCGCGTACGAAGGTGGAGGAAGTCGCCATGAGGCAATTGCTGGCGTGCAGTTCGGGCGCGTTGATGCTCGTGTTGTTCTCGTGCGTTGCAAGCGCCGAAGCAAGCTACCGTTTCGACGAACTCGCCCCCGGTGTCTATGTGCACACCGGTGTTCATGAAGAGCCCAACGCCGCCAACCACGGGGACATCGCCAACAAGGGCGTGATCATCGGCGAGAAGTGCGTGGCGGTGATCGACACCGGCGGTTCGCTGATCGATGGCAAGGCGCTGCTGGCAGCGATCCGGCGCGTGACGGCGCAGCCGGTGTGCTACGTGATCAACACCCACACACACCCGGACCATCTGTTCGGCAACGCGGCCTTCGACGTGCTCGAACCGCGCCCGGTGTTTGTTGCCGACCACCGCTTGCCGCCGGCGCTGGCACAGCGCGCCCCCATTTACCTGACCCGCCTGGGCGAGCTGCTTGGCGATGTGGCCGAGGGCACGCGACCGGTGCCGCCCGAGCGTCTGGTGGAAGGCACGATGGAACTGGATCTGGGCGGGCGCACGCTGGTGTTGCGCAGTTGGCCGACGGCGCATACCAACAACGATCTCACGGTGTTCGACCCGACGAGCGGGGTGTTGTGGCTGGGGGACTTGCTGTTTCGCGAGCGCATTCCGTCCCTCGACGGCAGCCTGCGCGGCTGGCTGGCGGTGAGCCAGAAGCTGCGCGCCTTGCCGGCGAAGATCGCGATCCCCGGCCATGGCCCGCCCGGTGCGGACTGGCGGGCGGCGCTGGCGGTGCAGGACGCCTACTTCAAAGGGGTCGCGAGCCGGGTGCGCAGCGCGATTGCCGACGGGCGTTCATTGTCTGAAACCGTGGCAGCCATCGACCCCGCGGAGACGTCGGGCTGGTTGTTGGCACCGGCGTATCACACGCGAAACGTGACCGCGGCTTTCGCCGAACTGGAATGGGAGTGAGCACTCGAGCCAGACAAGGCCAGCGTGCAGCATGGGGGGTGTGTGCAGCACCGGAGACGGAGCACGATTTTGCATCGGCCTTGAGTGCCGAGCACCGTGCTCTGTCCCCTGTCTCTGCCATTTCTGCCCAGGCCTGGATGGGCTGCTTGAGTGGGGCAGCCGCTCCGCGCCTGGCGTACTCAGTTTGCGTACAAGGAGGCGTTGAGCAGGCTACGTAGTGGATCAAAGGTGTAGGGGGCGAGTTGCGCGTCGTCGATGCTCAATTTGTACAAGCCCGTGTTGCCGACGATGCTGAACTTGACGGTTCCGCTACCGCTCGCGGTGGCGGTTTGCTGAACCGTGTTGCCGTCCGGCAAGGTCCAGGTTGCAACGACAAGCGCGCCGCCCACGGGCGCCTTGTTTTCGTCCAGGAACGAGACCGATCCGCTTACCGTCGTCTGATTCCGTTTGCTGCGCGAACTCATCGCGATGTCTACAACACGCAGGCGCGTCGAGGCATTCGGCAGTGACGGGTCGGTATTGACCGCGTACAGATACGTTTGATTGGTGGTGGCGAGTGCGGTGGTCATGTAGGCGATACGGCCATCCGCGGAAAATGCAATCGGGCTATCGAGGAATTGCGTGGCCCCGATGTCCGCCGGCGGGAATTCCATGCGCCACAGCGAGGCGCCTGTGGCGCTGACCGACTTCAGCGCAACGGGGTGCGTGCTGGTCGCCTGGGTTTCCAGTATCAGCTGCGATTCGGGTGGATTGACTTCGACCGACGCGCTCCATTCGTCCAGCGCAAAGTGCCGTTCTTCTATTCCGTCAGGCGCGATCGCGAACATGGTTTGCCCACCGTGAATCACGTAGTGCGTCCCGTCCGTCGCCAGAGACATCTGTGAAGTGCCGATGGCGACATTGGGAAACTCGAAGCGCCAGATCAGATCGCCGTCGGGTGAAAACGAGCGCCCGGGTCGATGCCAGGAACCGTCCGCCTGGCTGACGATCAGGTTGGCGAAACCCTCCGCACCCTGCGTGAAGACGGAGGCGCCGTCGCTCAGGCGAATGGCTCGGGTGTGACCGTTGGCCTGAAAATACAATTGCTGATCGGCAAAATCACTGGTGGGCCCGAATGCCAGTTCGGCATACCCGTCGAAGAGATGGCTGTAGCTTTCCGGGGTGGCCCAGCGAACGCGCGGCCCGCCGGGCTCGTCCGCCAGCGAGAACACGCCCAAACCGCTGGATGCGATCACATAGACATGGCCATCAGGGCCGACCGCAATATCCTGCGTCACCAACGCGCGGGGCGTTTGGACGAATGTCCACTTGAGCGAGCCGTCCGGGTTGAACGCCTTGATCCAGTCTTCGTTGCCCGTGTAGATGGTCCCGTCGGGCCCGACATCGACGCCTTTCGACCCCGCGCCGGGCGCCCGCCACAAGACGTTGCCGCTCGGCGATACCGCCGTCAGCGTGTCGTAGACGTCGACCGCGTAGATGGTGCCGTCCGCACCGAGAACCGGTCTCACCTGCGAATAGGGCGCATTGAGCTGAACACGCCACAGCACATGCTGTTCAGGCTGATAACCGCCCCCCGCGCCCGTATTGCCGCCTCCGCCCTTGTTTCCTTTCCCCGCAGGGGGTGCCGCATCGACCGTGGATGCGAAGAGCATGGCAAAACACAGCGCGACCGTTGATGCCACGCGGAACAACGACGTTTGTTGAAAGAGGGGCAGGGGAATATGGGCTTGTCTTGAAGCGTTCATGGCTACAGTGTCCTTAACGAATGCAGCCTTGGATTGAGCGAGTACAGCACAAGGCTGACAATGGAAACTGTAGTGTTTGCCGCACGTGCCCTCAACGGACGTTCGGCCAAAAACCCTTGTACATTGGTACGGTACGACATCGTACTAAAGTCCGAAGTGAGCACCTATCCTCAAGGCATCGTGGTGGAACGATCTCGAAATCTGGACAGCATCAACGCCGTGCCGCGCCAAAGGGCGGATTACGATCTGGCTGGCAGCTATGCCAAAGTCAGCCTGATGGTCCTGATCACGCTGATGCTTTGTATTGGTTGGTGGGTCGATCGCACCATTCAAAAGCAGGTTATCGACAACACGGCGATCAACGCGGCCTTGTATGCGCAAAGCTTTGTCGCCCCGGAATTGCAGGCGCTGGGCAACCGAGCACATTTGAGCGATGAGGAAGTTGGACATCTCGAATTGTTGCTGACAGCGACCCCGCTGGGACAGAAGATTCGCTCGCTGAAAATCTGGACCCCGGACGGACGACTGCTCTACCACCCCCAGGCGGAAATGATCGGGCAACGGTTCGAGCCCACTGCCAGTCTCCTGCGCGCAGCCAGTGGCCAGGTTGCGGCAGAGTTTGACGAAGTGGCGGCGGGGCAAGAGGATGCTGAAGAAGCCAAGTTGAACATGGCGCTTCTCGAAATCTACACACCGATCAAGCTCCAGGGGCAAGGCCACACGGTCGCGATCGCAGAGTTCTACCAGGATGCCAACGCCTTGGCCGAGCGGCTCGGTGAAGCACGTCACCAGGCATGGCTGGTGGTCATCGTCTGCATGGTGGTCGCCTATGGTCTTCTCTACGGTGTCGTCTGGCGCGGAAGCAGCATCATCCACGATCAGGGCAGAGCGCTACGCGCACAGATCTCGCTGCTCAGCGAATTACTTCAGCGCAACGAATCGTTGAGCGGCCAACTGCGACGCGCCATGAACAGCAGTACCGAAAACAACGAAAAGCTGCTCAGTCGTCTCGGCGCAGACCTGCATGACGGTCCGGCCCAGTATCTGGGGCTGGCATTGTTGCGCCTGGATGCGTTGTCAGCCTCAGTATCCGAGGCATCCAGCGAGACCATCCGAGAGCTGCGCAAGGCGCTTCAGGACTCGCTGACCGAGCTACGCAATATTGCCAAGGGGCTGACTCTTCCAAACCTGCAAACCATGTCGGTACAGGAAATCATCGGCAGTGCGGTCAAGGCACACCGGCACCGCACCGGCAGCGAAGTCGCCGTGCGGACCGATCTGGGGGATACCGATTCATCCCCCGCCATGCCGGTCAAGATCACCCTGTTTCGCGCCATTCAGGAAGGGCTGAACAATGCTTATCGGCATGCCGGTGGCGTCGGTCAGCAAGTGACTGTCAATACCGACGGCCGACAGCTGTCGATCGCAATTGCAGACCGCGGGCAAGGCTTCGATCTCGAGACGAGTCAGAAAGACGGAGACCGTCTGGGATTGCGCGGTTTGCGTGAACGCATCAAGGGGCTTGGCGGACAGCTGAGCGTGGACAGCCGCGTTGGCGATGGCACGGTAGTGCACGTCACGTTGCCGCTGGTCGAGGACGAGTGAATGGAAACCTTGCGCATCATTGTTGCTGACGATCACCCTATCTACCGCGACGGCGTCGTACGTACCTTGCGCGAAGCCGGGAGTATCGAGGTTGTCGATGCCCTCGCCGATGCACCCTGCGCGGTCGCCTCGGCCATCGAGCATGCGCCGGACGCCATCCTGCTGGATGTCAGCATGCCCGGAGGCGGATTGAGCGCCGCCGCGGAAATCGCCGCCCGTTGCCCGGCGGTTCGTATCATCATTCTGACGTCCGCCGAAGATGAGGAAACCGTGCACCAGGCGCTGGCCAAAGGCGCCGCCGCTTACGTACTGAAAGGCGTCTCGGGCAGTGAACTTGTCGACATCGTGCGGCGCGTCGTCGCTGGGGACGCCTATATCACGCCATCATTGGCGGCGGCGCTGCTCAAGCCTCACAGCGCAACTCGTGGGACAGATGAAGGTCTGTTGAACGGACTGACGGCGCGCGAGCAAGACATATTGAGTGCGTTGTCCAAGGGGGCGAGCAATAAGGAGATCGCAGCCGAACTGCACATGGGCGAGCGTACGGTCAAACACCACATGACCAACATCCTGTCCAAGCTGCACCTCAAAAACCGGGTAGAAGCGGCCTTGTTTGCGCACAAGAACCTTGATGCCAAGGAATCTGCCAACAATCCGTGAACGCCGGGCGCATATCACGGTCATAGCCTCGTAGTGTTTGTGCCCCCGAGGCGACAGTCACCCAAAACCTGACAGCGGTATTTGCACAACTAGAATGAAAGTTGGCGTCGCGTGTGCGAACAAGACAAAAAGCAAAAAACACGCGAACACCCGAGGAGAGAGACCATGAAGAGATTTCTGTCGTGCTGGCTTGTCGGCTGGCTCATGATGGCGCCGCCAGCGCAAGCGGCCGACCGGCCCGATCCCGAGCAGAGCCCCGGCTGGCAGCAGACCCGGACGGCACTGTTCGAAGCGCGGCCGATTGCCGATGGCGGCGACCAACTGGTGCTCGAAGCACCCCCGCGGGCGGCCGATGCGGCGGTGGTGCCGATTGCCATCCGCAGTAAATTCGGCGATGAACCGGGGCGCGAGTTGCGTCGAGCCTGGCTCATCATCGACAAGAATCCCGCGCCGGTGGCCGCGACTTTTACCTTCGAGCCGGGCAGTGGGGTGGTGGATCTGGAGACCCGGGTGCGGGTCGAGGAATACACCTGGATGCGCGCCATTGCCGAATTGGCCGATGGCTCGCTGCACATGACCACCAAGTTCGTCAAAGCCTCCGGCGGTTGTTCCGCGCCCGCGGGTAAAGACCCGGCGCAGGCCGCCGCCAACCTCGGGCGCATGCGCCTGCGGGTGTTCGACGGTGACACCCAGACCGGCCTCACCGGTGCGCAGCTGATGATCAGCCACCCCAACGAATCGGGCATGGCCATGAATCAGGTCAGCCGCCTGTACCCGAGGCCGCATTTCGTGCGGACGGTGAAGGTGAGCTACCTGGGGCGGCCGCTGATGCAGGCCGAGGTGAATTTCTCGATCAGCGAGAACCCCAACTTCCGTTTCCACTTCCGCACGCCCAAGGGTGAAATGCGCGAGGGCGGGGGCGAGATGACGGCCGAAGTGATCGACACCGACGATCTGCGTTTCGAAACCAGTGTCGCGCTCGACAAGGGCTGAACCCTGGCGCCATGCGCTGGCGCTGGCCGGCCTGCTATGGCACGCGGCGGTCGGCGCCGTTGGACTGGGCGCGCCGGAGCAGATGCGCTCCGGCCTGTTGCTGATCCCACCGCAAATGGCGGGGCCGGCGCCCGATGGTGCCGCCAACGTGGTGGTGCTTTCCGGGACGCGACACAGCCTCGTGTTCGGCACCGGTCAGGCCTATCGCGACGGCCGTTTCATCCTCGACGTGGTGGCGCAGCGGCGACTGCCGCCGATACGGCGCGTGTTCGTACCGGCGGCGTTGCCAGGCTACGTCTTCGGCGCTGCCGCCTTTCAGGATGTTGGCGTGCCGCTGGCGATGACCGCCGGCACCGCAGACCTCGTGGCCCAACGCTGCGACCAGTGTCTTGCGCGCTTGCGCGAGTCCCACGGCGACGTGGTGATGGCCGGCTCCCGCGTACCGGTGGCCGACGAGGTGTTGGCCGGAGAGACGCGTATCGACCTGGGCAATCGCACCGTTCGCCTCATCGACCTGGGCTGGGCCGCCGTGCCCGGCGAACTCGCCCTGTTCGATGAGACGACCGCCACGCTGGTGACCGCCGAAGTGGTCGCCGGCCAGCACCTGCCGCAACTGCACGATGGAAACCTCGATGGTTGGCTGGCGGCGCTCGAGCGCATCGAGGCGCTGGCACCGAAGCGCATCCTGCCCGGTCGAGGTGGCGTGCTGCCGCCTTCGGCGATCTCGTGCACCCGTGACTATCTGGTCAATATCGGCAAGCAGGTGCGTAATGCCTATGAGCGCGGCCTCAGCCTGAGTGAGGCTGGAGAGGCGCTCAGGCTACCGGGCGCGAGCGCCGAAGAAGCGCGCGTTCATTCGTCGAATGTGCAGATTCTCTACCTGCAATTGGAGAGCGCCGATCTGGGTGCGGGCGCGCGTTAGCGCTCCCCGCTGATCGCGTCAAGGACGGCTCAGGGTCGGGCCACGGAAATTGCCGACGCCTGAGCCGTGTGCCGAATCAAACCCAGGCCGGCGCCTTGTCCAGAATGTCGCCATCCTGGCCACTCCACTGGACAAGCGAGTTTTCCCTGACTTGCAAGATGATGTAGACGAGCAGCTCGTCCGAATTGTTGCGCCAGATACGCTCTGCATCCGGGGCGATGCGCACGATGCTGCCTTCCTTCACGTCGAGCGTTTCCCCGTCAATCTGGAGCTGCCCGCGCCCCTTCACGAAGAGGTAGACCTCCTCGTTCTGTTGATGCGAGTGGTAGAAGGGGATTTCTCCGCCCGGGGGCATGGCGTTGATGGAGATTTCACAGCCGGTCAGGCCCAGCGTCTCCTTGACGAAGAGCTTGCCCGGAATGTCCAGACCCGGCAGGTGAACCGTATAGTCCGGCCATTGCGTCACGGGGCCCGCTTCCATTTGAGCGAAGTTGCGGCCGGATTTGATGAGCGCTTGTGTCATGCGTTGTCCTCACTTTGAAAACTATCTACCAGTAGGTAGGTTGGTGGGTCAAAAAATGAGCCGACGACAAGTCGGCCCGGTGCAAAATCAGTGAGCGCGCAGTCGATCGATCACGCCGTGCGCACATTGGTCGAAGAATTCGCTGGTCTTTGCCGAGCGCGAGATGATGAGCCCGCCCTGCAGGGCCGCAATGATGGCCGAGGCGTCCTCGGCCGGCGTACCGGTCTTTGTCAGTTCCCCAGCGGCACGCCCGTCTTCGATGACACGCGTGATCCACTGCATTTGCAGCTCAAAGAAATGGGCAAGCTGAGGATGGACACGTTCGTCCAGCGTGATGGCTTCGGCCGAAAGGATGCCGCCCATGCAGACCCGTTCGCTGTCGAGGGTTTTGCGGTACAGGCCGGCGTAGCCCTCAAGCCGAGCCATGGCCCCCGGATTGTCGCGCGCTATCGTTTCGAGATAGGCCTCGAGTTGCGCCGAGTAGCGATCGAGCAGCCGTGAGACCAGATCCGTCTTGGTGGCGAAGTGGTGATGGAGGCTGGCTTTGGAGACGCCAACCTCCTTCGCGATGTCGGCGTAGCTGAAACCATTGACCCCGCGGCGCTGAATCAGGCGCTGGGCGATGTCGAGAATCATTTCCTTCATGTCCATGGCCGTGAATCTAACCGACTAGTAGGTAGGGCGTCAACCCATGACCCGATGCATGGGGGGTCAGCGCCGTCGCCGCGGCAGGATCAGGAATTCAATCCCCGCCGGCCTTGAGCTTGTTGATTGCCAGCGTGGCCGCCGCGGTGCGGGTTTCGACGCCCTGTTTGGCGAACACGTGTTCGAGGTGCTTGTGCACGGTGCGCGGGGAGAGGCCGAGGATGTCGCCGATGTCGCGGTTGGTCTTGCCCTTGGTGACCCAGTAGAGCACCTCGGCTTCGCGTTGGGTGAGGCCGAAGGCGGGGATGAGGGCGTCGATGCTGGCGCGGTCGGATTCTTCGCGTAGGCCGACCAGCCATTCGCCGTCGGCCGTTTGCTCGTGCAGGTTGAAGATCAGGCGACGCTCGTCGATGGTGAGCGACAGCGGCAGAGCGGTGTGGCCGGTGGTGCGGGCGGTGGTGGCCGATTCGATCCACTGGATGATTTCGCTGGGCGCCTTGTCGCCTTCGGACGGGGCGAAATCCGCCAGCAGCTTTCTGGCCAGCGGGGTTTGCCAGACGAGCTCACCGGTCTCCATGCGCACCGCCAGCGTCGCCTGGCCGCTGGCGTCGAGCGCGTTGCGGGCGAGCGACATCTGCCGTGCGCCCTGCATGTGGGCGGCGATGCGCACGATGACTTCGCGCGGGCGGATGGGTTTGGTGACGTAGTCGATGCCGCCGGCGTCGAAGGCGGCGACGACGTGTTCGGTTTCGGTCAGCCCGGTCATGAACACGATGGGAATGTGCGCGGTGGTGAACTCGGCCTTGAGCCGGCGCGCCACTTCAAAGCCGTCCATGCCGGGCATGAGTGCGTCGAGCAGGATGACGTCGGGCTGCTGACGGGCGGCGCGGGTGAGTGCTGTTTCGCCGTCGGTGGCGACCAGCACGGCGTAGCCGGCTTCGTCGAGCGCGTCATGCAGCAGCGAGAGGTTGTCGGGGATGTCATCGACAATCAGCACGACGCGGCGTGCGGCGGTGGATTCAGAGTTCGGCATCTTGCGAAATCAGGCTCATGATCGCGTCGAACTGGAATTCGCTGGCCATGTGGCGCACCCGCTCGGCAAAGGGGCGGTAGCGTGCGTCGGCGGATTCGATTCGTTCGAGCTGCTCCAGAATGCCTCGAACATAGCCCATCTCGACCGGATCGGCGAGCGCGTCGAGCAGCTCGTCGGGCGGCAGCACGAGTTCGCCCGGCGGTGTCGCGGCCGGGGGGGCGTCGTCATCGTTGACCCAGGCGAGCTGCAGGCGCTCGCCGATCCAGTCGAGCAGCTCGTTGACCTTGAGCGGTTTGAGGATGAAATCCTCCGGCGGCAGGGCGACGTCGTTTTCCAGCCCCTTGTCGAAGGCGTTGGCCGAGATGATGGCGATGGCGGCGGTGCAGTCGCCGCGCTGGCGGATGCGGCGGATGGTCTCCCAGCCGTCGATGCCGGGCATGGCCAGGTCCATGAAGATGATGTCGGGCGCGAAGGGGGCGATCATCTTCAGGCACTCGAGGCCGGAGGCGGCCTGTGCCACCTCGAAACCGAGCGGCTCGAGCACATTGGCGAGCAGGCTGCGGTCGTCGCGTTCGTTGTCCACCACCAGCACACGCCGTCGCGGCCCGGCATAGCCACGGCGGATCGGGCCGCTCGGGCGCAACTCGGCCTCGGCGCCGTGCAGTTGCGGCAGGAACAGGCGCACGGTGAAGCGCGTGCCTTGCGACGAGGTGTGGTCGAGCTTGAGTTCGCCGCCCATCACATCGGCGAACATGCGGCTGATGGTCAGCCCCAACCCCGAGCCGCTGGCCTTGCTGGCGGCGCTGCCACGGCCGAAGGGCTCGAAGATGCGCTCGGCGTCCTCGGCGGAAATGCCGGGGCCGCTGTCTTCGATATGGAAGGTGGCCATCTCGCGCGCATAGCTGACGGCGAGGCGCACGTGGCCGCGCGAGGTGAACTTGACCGCATTGCCCAGCAGGTTGATGAGGATCTGGCGCAGGCGCTTTTCATCGGCACGCACGACTGCGGGCAGCGCGCCGACGGCCTCGAAGCGGAACGCGAGCCCCTTGCTCGCCGCTTGCGGCTCGAGCATGTGCACGATCTGCTGGATGAAGCCGTTGAAATCCATCGGCCGCGGGTCGAGCGTGAGTTTGCCGCCTTCGATGCGGGCGATGTCGAGCGTGCCTTCGATGAGCGAGAGCAGGTGGTCGCCGCTGCGCCGGATGACGCGAATGGCTTGGCGGCGCTGTGGCGGAATGGCCTCGTCGCCATCGAGAATCTGCGCGTAGCCGAGGATGGAATTGAGCGGCGTGCGCAGCTCGTGGCTGATGGCGGTGATGTAGCGACTCTTGGCCTGGTTGGCGAAATCGGCGGAGTGCTTGGCCAGCTGCAACGCTTCGTCGGTGCGACGGTGGTCTTCGATCTCCTGCATCAGCAAGGCGGTCTGGCGGTTGGATTCCTCCTGCGCCACTTGCCGGCTCTTGTGCGTGAGTACCAGCCACCAGGCGGCCACCGCGGCCACCAGTACCAGCGCGGCAAAGGCCTTGATGAAGGCCAGTCGCAACGGCGGGCCAAGGACGTCGGCGGCATCGCCGAGCACACGCAGCTCGTGGTAGTAGAGCAGGCCGAGCAGCAGCGCGAGGAAGGGCAGGATGGCGCCCATGATCAACAGGTAGTGGCCGATGCCGCTGTCGAGGTAAGGCCACAGCCGACGCGGCAGCAGCGCGTGCATGGTCTGCGTCCATTGCGCCGAGATGCGCGCATGCGGTTTGCACTGGTCGTGGCAGCGCGCGTCGAGCGAGCAGCACAGCGAGCAGATGCGCCCGCCGTAGGCCGGGCAGTCCGAGATGTCGTCGGTCTCGTACGCACGCTCGCAGATCACGCACTGGCTGTTGGCGGTTTCCGGGGCGTCCACCGGACGCGCAATATAGTATTTGCCGCCGGTGGCCCAGGCGATGAGCGGCGAGGCCACCATCGCGGTGACCAGCGCGATGAGCGCCGAGAAGGCTTGCGCCAGTTCGCCGAACAGGCCGAAGTAGGCCGACACCGATAGCAGCGAAGCGAGCAGCATGGCGCCGACACCCACCGGGTTGATGTCGTACAGATGGGCGCGCTTGAACTCGATGCCCTTGGGCGACAGGCCGAGCGGCTTGTTGATGACCAGATCGGCCACCACCGCCATGATCCACGAGATGGCGATGTTGGAATACAGCCCCAGCACCCGCCCCAGCGCCTGGAACACGTCCAGCTCCATTAGCACCAGCGCGATCACCGTGTTGAACACCACCCACACCACGCGCCCCGGGTGGCTGTGGGTGAGCCGCGCGAAGAAGTTGGACCACGCCAGCGAACCGGCATAGGCGTTGGTGACGTTGATCTTGAGTTGCGAGACGATCACGAAAATGGCAGTGGCCGCCACCGCCCAGCCGGCATTCGAGAACACGTATTCGTAGGCGACCAGATACATCTGGTTGGGGTCGATGGCGCGTTCCGGCGGTACCGCATGGCTGATGGCCAGATAGGCGAGCAGGGCGCCGCCGAGCATCTTGATGACGCCGGGTACCACCCAGCCCGGCCCGCCGATCAGCACCGCCCAATTCCATTTGCGCCGGTTGGCGGCGGTGCGCTCGGGCATGAAGCGCAAGTAGTCCACCTGCTCGCCCATCTGCGTGATGAGTGCGATGCCCACCGTCAGCGCGGCACCGAAGGCCACCAGGCTGAACTGGCCGTGCAGCCCGTCCTGCCCGGCGTAGCCGATCATGCCGCCGACGACCGACGGATTCTGTGTGAGCACATAGGCGAAGGGCACGACCAGCATGATCAGCCACAGCGGCTGGGTGACGACTTGCAACCAGCTGATGGCGGTGACCCCGTGAGTGACCAGCGGAATGACCACCAGTGCGCAGATCAGATAGCCCCACACCGGTGGGATGTCGAAGGCCAGTTCGAGCGCGTAGGCCATGATCGCCGCTTCGAGCGCGAAGAAGATGAAGGTGAAGCTGGCGTAGATGAGCGAGGTGATGGTCGAACCCAGATAGCCGAAGCCGGCGCCGCGCGTGAGCAGGTCCATGTCCAGCCCGTAGCGCGCGGCGTAGCGGCTGATCGGAATGCCGGCCATGAAGATGATCAGCCCGGTGGCGAGGATGGCCCACAGCGCATTCCAGAAGCCATAGGTGACCAGCAGCGCGCCACCGACCGCTTCGAGCACCAGAAAGGCGGCAGCGCCGAAGGCGGTGTTGGCCACGCGCATTTCGGACCACTTGCGGAAGCTGTGGGGCGTAAAACGCAAGGCGTAGTCTTCCAGCGTCTCGCGCGCGACCCAGCTGTTGTAGTCGCGGCGCACCTTGATGACGCGCTGCGCCGGCGCGGCATGGGCGGCGGCGCTGGGTGGCGAGGAGGGCGAGGCGGATTCGGACACAGCGTGAGCATACCTGCCCGGTCACGCCGCGGGTATGCGCGAATTTGCGTAGGGGGTGGGGCGGGCGGATCGGGGCGCGTCTGGCTGCATGGTCGGGCCGTGTGTGGCAGCGCCTTGGAGGTGCTCGGTGGCGCCGCCGGGGGGCGGGCGATCATCTATTGCTTTCGTTTTAGCCCGAGGCCACGACGAGAAAAACGTCATTTCACATGACTGTAATGTTACTGACAAATAATGGCGCGGCCTGGAGTTGAGCGGTCGGGTCGAGAAGTTCGGCTCCGCCGCTCGAAGCTCCAACAAACAAGGTGTTCCAGTGGCTCATGCCACTGAACGCCAAAGATTTTCTCTACAGGAGGTTTCTTGATGAAAAAGGCGGCTCTCGCCCTTGCCGTGCTTTCGGCAGCTTCGATCGGTTCTGCTTTCGCCCAGTCGTCGCGCGACTACATCAGCATCGTCGGTTCCTCGACGGTGTACCCGTTCGCCACGGTGGTTGCCGAGCACTTCGGCAAGTCCACCAAGTTCAAGACGCCGAAGATCGAATCGACGGGTTCGGGTGGCGGTCTCAAGTTGTTCTGCGCCGGTGTGGGCGTCCAGCATCCGGACATCACCAACGCTTCGCGCGCCATCAAGCCGACCGAGGTGAAGACCTGCGCCGAGAACGGCGTGAAGGAAATCATCGAGGTCAAGATCGGTTACGACGGTATTTCCGTGGCCCATGCCAAGACCGGCAAGGCGATCAACGTCAGCCGCAAGGAGCTGTATCTGGCGTTGGCCAAGAACGTGCCGAGCCCGGATGGTGCCGAGAAGCTGGTGCCGAACCCGTACAAGAGCTGGAACGAAATCAACGCCAAGCTGCCGGCCACCAAGATCGAAGTGCTCGGCCCCCCGCCGACCTCCGGTACCCGCGATGCCTTCGTGGAACTGGTCATGGACCACGGTTGTAAAGAGTACGGTTTCGTCAAGGCCATGAAGAAGGCCGACAAGAAGGCCTTCAAGGCCGCTTGCGGAACGGTGCGTGAAGACGGCGCCTACGTCGAGGCCGGCGAGAACGACAACCTGATCGTGCAGAAGCTCGAGGCCAACCCCTCCGCATACGGCATCTTCGGTTTCAGCTACCTGGACCAGAACCGTGACAAGATCGAGGGTGTGCAGATCGAAGGCGTGAAGCCCGAGTTCGAAACCATCGCCAGCGGCAAGTATCCGGTCTCCCGTCCGCTGTTCTTCTACGTGAAGAAGGCGCACGTGAGCGTGATCCCGGGCATGCAGGAGTATCTGGCAGCATTCACCGCCGAGAACGCCATGGGCGAAGAAGGCTACTTGGCTGAACGCGGTCTGATTCCGCTGCCCGCAGCGGAATACGCTGAGGTGAAGAAATCGGTCAAGAATCTGACGCCGATGCAGTAAAATACTGCTCCGGAGGGCGGGGTGAATTGCACCGCCCTCCGACCTTGCTGTTATTCGAGTAGTGATTCCACCGTGACCCAGACCCCCATCATTTTATTGCTGCTGCTGGCGTTGAGCTCAGCGGCTTTTTATTTTGGACGTCGCCGCGCGTTTGCGGTCGCCGATGGTCAGGTGCGCAATCTGCACTCGCTGCCCGGTTACTACGGGCTGTACGTAGCCATGTGGGCAGCGTTGCCTGCGCTCATCTTGCTGGGCCTGTGGCTTGCGTTCGAACATTCGATCATCACCCAGATGGTCGTTGCAGATATGCCGGCCAGCGTGCGTGCGCTCGAGCCGGCCAAGCTCAATCTGGTCATCAACGACCTGCACAACCTGGTGTCCGGCAACATCGTTTCGGGTACGCCGGATGCGGCCATGCAGGCGGCTGCGGATCGCTATCGTTCCTTGCAGGACGTGAGCAAGATCGCGTTGTTCGGTCTCATTTTCGGCCTCGCGGCCGTTGCCGGCTGGTTTGCGTTCTCACGCATCAGCCGCACGCATCGCGCCCGAAACGGGGTCGAGCGCATCATCATGGGGTTGATGATCGGCTGTTCGCTCGTCGCCATCCTCACCACCGTCGGCATCGTGCTGTCGGTGCTGTTCGAGTCGATTCGCTTCTTCCATGCGGTGCCGATCACGGACTTCCTGTTCGGGCTGAAATGGAGCCCGCAGATTGCCCTGCGCGCCGACCAGGCGGGCTCGTCGGGTGCCTTTGGCGCTGTTCCGCTGTTTGCCGGCACCATGCTCATCACCCTCATCGCCATGACCGTCGCCGTGCCCATCGGCCTGATGTCGGCGTTCTATCTGGCCGAGTACGCGAGCCGCTCGGTGCGCGCCGTCGCCAAGCCCTTGCTCGAAGTGCTCGCCGGCATTCCCACCGTGGTGTATGGCTTCTTCGCCGCGCTCACGGTCGCGCCGTTCATCCGCGATAGCGGCACCCTGCTCGGACTCGATGTCGCCTCGGAAAGCGCACTGGCGGCGGGGTTGGTGATGGGCATCATGATCATTCCCTTCGTGTCGTCACTCTCCGACGACGTGATCAATGCGGTGCCCCAGTCGCTGCGCGATGGTGCTTATGGCATGGGGGCAACGCAGTCGGAGACCGTGCGCAAGGTCATCTTCCCGGCGGCGCTGCCGGGTATCGTCGGCGCCGTGTTGCTGGCCGTTTCGCGCGCCATCGGCGAGACCATGATTGTGGTCATGGCCGCGGGGCTGGCATCCAATCTCACCGCCAATCCGCTCGAAGCGGTCACGACGGTAACCGTTCAGATTGTCACGCTGCTGGTGGGTGACCAGGAATTCGATAGCCCGAAAACGCTCGCGGCTTTTGCGCTTGGGCTGATGCTGTTCGTGGTGACGCTGTCACTCAACGTGCTCGCGCTGTACATCGTTCGCAAATACCGAGAGCAGTATGAATAACTCGACGCCCGATCCCACCCAGAGCCGCGGCGAACGCAATTTCGAAGTCGTGATGGCCGGCATGAAGAAGCGCCGCGCTGCCGAGGCGCGCTTCAAGCGCTATGGCCAGATCGCCGTCGGCTTGGGCTTGACCTTTCTGGCCGTGCTGATGTTCAGCATTGTCAGCAAGGGCTATTCGGCCTTCTGGCAAACCTATGTGCGTCTCGATGTGCCATTGTCGGCGGAAGTGATCGACCCGGCCGGGACGCGCGAGCTCCAGACGCTCAAGCATGCCAACTACAGCGGCTTGATCAAGGCGCACTTGCGCGAGTTGTTTCCCGAGGTTTCCAAGCGTCGCGACAAGTTTGCGCTCTACGGGCTGGTCAGCAATGGCGCGGCGTTCGAGTTGCGCGACAAGGTGCTCGACAATCCGGATCTGATCGGCCAGACGGTGTCTTTCTGGGCGCCGGCTGACGATGAAGTCGATATGCTGATGAAGGGCTATATCGATCGCGACGAGCCGCAGGGCGAACGCCGCATCAAGGACAACCAGCTGGCCTGGATCGACAAGCTCGTTGCCGAGGGGCGCCTCGAATCGCGTTTCAATGTCGCCTTCTTCACCAACGGGGACTCGCGTGATCCGGAGCTTGCCGGTATTCGTGGCGCGCTTACCGGGACGATCCTCACGCTGATCGTCACCTTGTCGCTGTCTTTCCCGCTGGGGGTGGCCGCCGCGGTGTATCTGGAAGAATTCGCGCCCAAGAACCGGTGGACCGACCTGATCGAGGTGAATATCAACAACCTCGCCGCGGTGCCCTCCATCGTGTTCGGTCTGCTCGGTCTGGCCATGTTCATCAACTTCTTCGAACTGCCGCGTTCGGCGCCGCTGGTGGGCGGGCTGGTGCTGACACTCATGACGCTGCCGACCATCATCATCGCCGGTCGTGCGGCGCTCAAGTCGGTGCCACCGTCGATTCGCGAAGCGGCGCTGGGTATCGGCGCGTCGCCCATGCAGACGGTTTTCTATCACGTGCTGCCCCAGGCCTTGCCCGGCATGCTTACCGGCACCATCATCGGCATGGCACAGGCGCTGGGGGAAACCGCGCCGCTGCTCATGATCGGCATGGTGGCGTTTATCGCCGATGTGCCGGGGAGTGTGTTCGACCCCTCGACGGCCTTGCCGGTGCAGATCTATTTGTGGGCGGACAGCCCCGAGCGCGCCTATGTGGAACGCACCTCCGCGGCCATCATGGTGTTGCTCGCTTTTCTCGCGGTGATGAATATCGTTGCGGTGCTGTTGCGCAAGCGCTTCGAGCGGCGCTGGTAAGGAGCGCATAATGAAATTGAATCATGAAGAGCCCAACGTGCCGATGAATCAAGGTAAATCAATGAGTGTCGAAACCTTTGAAGATACGCACAAGGCGGCGGTTGCCGGCCCCGTGTCGACCGCCATTGTCGATCGCGATGTGCGCAACACGGTGGGTGACCTCCGCGTCGAGGATCCGCGTATTCGCTGCACCGACGTAAACGTGTATTACGGCGACAAGCACGCGATCAAGAACATCAGCCTGGACGTGGGCAAGGGCGAAGTGCTGGCCATGATCGGCCCCTCTGGCTGCGGCAAGAGTACCTTTCTGCGTTGTATCAATCGCATGAATGACACGATCAACGGCTGCCGCGTGACGGGCGAGATTCTGCTCGATGGCGAAGACATCAACGGCAAGCACATCGACGTCGTGCCGCTGCGCGCGCGTGTCAGCATGGTGTTCCAGAAACCCAACCCCTTCCCCAAATCCATCTACGAGAATGTTGCGTTCGGTCCCAAGATTCACGGCCTCGTGCAATCGAAGGCCGATCTCGACGTCATCGTCGAGAGCAGCCTGCGCAAAGCCAACCTGTGGGATGAAGTGAAGGATCGACTCGACGAGCAGGGCATTGGTTTGTCGGGCGGCCAGCAACAGCGTCTGTGCATTGCCCGTTCGATTGCGATCGAGCCCGAGGTGATTCTCATGGACGAGCCGTGTTCTGCGCTCGATCCGATTTCCACTGCCAAGGTCGAGCAACTCATCGACGAACTGCGCCAGCAGTACTCGATCTGCATCGTGACTCACTCGATGCAGCAGGCGGCGCGGGTGTCGCAGCGCACGGCATACTTCCATCTGGGTGATCTGATCGAGATCGGCCCGACGGACGACATCTTCATCAAGCCACGCCATCAGCTCACCGAGGACTACATCACTGGCCGATTCGGTTGATGGATACGCCGGTTGAAACCAAGAAAACGCCCCGATCGGGGCGTTTTTTCATGGCAACGTAATCGTCAGCGTGGGGGCTCGTGGCGCCAGTTGAACAATCTGTGAATACGGTGCGAGGGTATTTCGGGTCTGGCTGCCGAGCAGTTGGCTCATGCCCAGATAGGCGATCAAGCCACCCAGGGCAAACACCGAGGTCAGCACCCAGACGGGGAGCTCGCGTTTGAGTGCATGCGCGACCCGGTCCGGGATCGCCCAGTGCGGCGCAAAGGCGTTCTTCTTGCCCTTGATGTGGGCGATCTGTTCGCCAAGTTGTGAGGTGAGGTAGCTGAGCTTTTCCGGCCCTTCGAGCAGGTATTTGCCCTGGAAGCCGAGCAGCAGGCACATGTGAAACACTTCGAGTGATTGAAGCCGCCCGGCGCCGCCATTGCGCGCTTTTTCCAGCTTGTCGAAGAAGTGCTCGCCGGCCAGTTGGTCGCCAAACAGCGTGAGCTGCAACGGGCGCCGCTCCCAGGTGTCGCGGATGCTCAGTCGAGACGACAGAATGGCTTCGTCGACCATGGCGCAGAAGGCGTACTTGGCGTTGAAGATGTCGTCCGGTGCGAAGCTATAGCGCTGGGCTCTGCGTTCGAACGTCGCCAGAAATTTCTGAATCTGGGTGGTGAAGTGCTCTGCATCCGCCGGCGCCTTCCGGTTCTTGAGCAGAAATACCATGTAGAACCCGTCGTAGAGCAGGTCGACCAGACTCTGCGCGGCGGGCGTTGATTCGTTGCGGGGTTCGGGTGCCTTGAACTCACCGAACAGGGATGGGGGAGGGGCTGCTGAATTCATGAGGTCACCGCAATGAGGTCAAGTTTGAGATCCTGGTAGCTCTCAGGTGCGTAGATAGTGATGGACTGAGACTTGAGCATGCGTTCGTACAGCGCGTTGCGCTCGTCGAGCGAAAAGTAGCAAGCGCCCGGCTTGACCGGAATCGCGGGTGGCACCTGGGCCGCATGCACGAGCTTTACGCCGCTCATGGCCGACAGCACGAGTTTTTCGACGTCGTCGGGCGCGCCCACCTTGAATTGCACGGGCACTGCCTCGATCAGTTGTGACATGGGGGCCGATGCCTGTACGGAGAGGTAGAACGCGGTGTCGGCGGTAATCTTGTTCGAATCGAGCCGGCCAAGATGAAAGGACGGTTTTGGCTGACTCAGCGCGATGGAGAAATAGCGCGTCGAGATGACCGTTTCGAGCAGCTCGCGGAGCAGATGATCCAGACGCATGAAAGCCGGGCCCGGTGCGGCGTGATCGTAGGCGGGCAGGTCGCTGAGAGTGAAAGACTTGGAAAACGTCATCAGGCCGCCTGCCAGCCTCAGTAACTCCTGAAACAATCGCTCGGGGTGTAGCGCCGGGTTCTGGTGAAGGTGAGACAGCGCCGCATAGGCGCTGCTTGCCGTGTGCAACAGCCAGAACGAGGCGATGTCGCCAGAGCGGAACTCGATGATGTTCTTCGAGGGTTCGCGATGGAAACCGTACAGTGCATTCACCTTCGCCTGCAGGGCATCGAGCATTCGGCGAAGCTGCAACTGCAACAGCGGTGCCCCCGAGAGGGTGAGTGAAGGTGGGACGAAGCCGGGATCTTTTTCATAGCCATTGGCCGGCGTCTTGCGGACTTTCAATAGCGGCAGGGTGATGTAGGCGTCGCACGCTTCGGTTTCCGCCTTGATGACGGAAGTCTTGACCAGGAACGGAAGCTCCGCTTCTGCCGCGTCTGAGAACAAATCGCCAACAGCGCGGTTGTCGATCGCATATCGGGCTTGCTCTTCACCGGCATCGGTCGTGTGGCAGTTACCCCCGTGTGCGCGCAGATGCTGCACGGCGAGACGAAACTCGGTGGCGTCGCCATCCAGATTGAGCGCGGCCAGATCCACCGGCGCGGGCAAGCGGTCGTTGTCCGGTGCGAGATAGCGCTCGCCGTTGGGGAGTACGGCATCGATGCGGTCGATACGCAAGGTGCCGCCCGACAGCGCATCGACGTCGATTTCAAGGGCGCGCAAGCCCCAGCCAAATGGCTGAGCCGTCAGCAAAGCTTGCCGCGAGAGTGATTCGAGATACGCATCCTGCTGTTGAAAGTGCTGGGGGCGCAAGAACAGGCCTTCTCCCCAGAGTACTTTGGCGTGTTGAGTCAATTCGTCGTCCTGAGTCAGGTGCCGCAGCGCACGCCAGCAAGACTGGCGGCGCCTTCTGCGGCAATCGGGTTGGTCAGTGTGCCTTGGCCCACCGTGATGGAGCAGGCGTGGAAGCCGAGGGTAATGCCTTGTTCCAGCGAGCCGTCTGGATCAAACGCGTATTTCCAGCGAGCCGCGGCGGGTGAATGGAAGAGCGCGACGATGCCGAGGACTTTGGCGTTGGCAGGCATTTTCTCGTCAAGCGTGTAGGTCTTGCCCGGCAAAAGGGTGAGCTCTCGAACACTCACCAGATCATTGCCCAGAAGCTGTTTTTCGTCAGCGCGTTCGACGAACTGGTCGTAGCCGAGCGAGGCGAATCCGGTATCGGTCTTGAGTTGATAGATGCGTACCAACAACGCGAGGGGCTCGCCATCCGCGGTGCTGTTGAGCACCTCGCCCGTCGTGAGCCGTACCTGAATCGTGCGTTCGCCCGTATCGGGTTTTGGGCTCTTCAGCCCGGACGACTCAAGGGCGATGTTGACCGCCGTGCCGACGACCTGAACCGCTGCGGCCGACAGACAACCGGACAACGCCAGCGAAACGAGCGCAATGAAACCACTTCGAAGGATGGCGCGAATCGGGCGTTGGATATTGGGCACGTACGAGGAAATGATTGCAGGGTTCAAGAAAATGCGAAATAGGTATGCAAATACGTTGCTTCACAAAGAATGTCAATGTACTATGGCGCTCCCGAAATGGCAATGCCCGTGGCATTATCGTCGGCGTTTGTTGAGGTTGAGATTCAGGGGTTGTCTATGTTGAGAATTTGGGTGCTCAGGGGGCTGGTTGCCGCATGGGTTGTTGTGCTGACAAGTGCTTGCGCTACGGCGCCGAAGCCCTTGTCGGATATTGAGTTCGCCAAGTTCATGGAATCTTCGGAAGTGAAGGTTGACGCCTTGATGGGTGAGAACAAGCGCGATGAGGCAGCCGGTGTGCTCAAGCAACTTGCGAAGACCAACCCGGCGCGCAAGGCGCCCTGGGCCAAGTTGGCAAAAATTCATTTTGAAGCCGGCAATTATGGCGAGGCGATCGTTGCGGCCGATGAGGTCTTGCAGCGCGATCCGGCCGATCGGGTCGCAAAAAGCGTCCGCGCCGTCAGTGGTTTGCGTGTTGCAACGCAGTCGCTGACCGACTTGCGTACCGACGAGGATCTGAAAGGTTCCGCGCGCGCGGATGCCGTGAATCTGGCCAAAGTTCTGCGTGAAACACTTGGCGAAGACGTGCTCGTGCCGCCGGTCGAGGACAAAGTCGAGGAAGTTGAAAAGCAGAAGGTGCAGGTTCGGCGCTACCGCAAGCGTCGCACCAGGGACGCCGACAAGAAGGCGGTTGTCACGCAGCGCCCGACCACGCCGAAGGTCAATGGCGATCCGTTCAGTGTGCTGACGAAGTAACTCGATTCCGATCAGGCGGTTGCGAACTTAACCGTTCCGCACGCCGGGTCGCTCCAATACCCCGATCAGGAGAAATCATCGTGTCAAAGAAAGAAAGTGTTCAGAAGCGTCTGCAGAAGGTGCGCCCACCCCGCGTTCAGTTGACCTACGACGTTGAAAAAGGCGATGCCGTCGAACAGAAGGAGATTCCCTTTGTTGCCGGTGTGCTCGGTGATTTCGCGGGGCAGAGCGAGACGCCACAGGGCAAGCTGCGCGATCGCAAGTTCGTCAGTGTCGATCTGGACAACTTCGATGACGTCATGGAAGCGCTCGCGCCTCGCGCAGCGTTTCGTGTCAAGAACCGTCTTTCGGAAGAAGGCGGCGAGTTGGGGGTGGATCTGACCTTCAACGAGTTCGAGGACTTTCGCCCCGAGTCCGTCGTGCAGCAGGTCGAGCCGCTGCGCAAGTTGATGGAAGCGCGCTCCAAACTCGCCGATTTGCGTAACAAGCTTGCCGGGAACGAGAAGCTGGAGGATTTGCTGGCCGAGGTGTTGCAGAGCACCGAGCAGCTTGAGGCCATCGGTGCCGAGGGTAAATCTCAGGAGGAAGACCAATGAATACGGCTCAAGCAGAACAGGCGGTTGCAACGGCCGAGGCGCCTGCAGGTGGCCTGCTGGATTCAATCGTCGAAGAAAGCCGCGTCGCGCGATCAGACACCGAACGTGCGCGTGCAAAGGACATCATCAGTGAGTTCGCCAATCAAGTGCTCGAGGGTGAGGTCGTCATCTCGGAAAACCTGGCCGCATCGCTTGACGCGCGTGTAGCGGATCTCGATCGGTTGATCTCTTCGCAGTTGAGCGAAGTGATGCATGCACCGGAATTTCAGGCACTTGAAAGTGCGTGGACCGGTCTGCACTATCTGTGCAAGCAGACCTCCACCGGTGAGCAACTCAAGATCAAGCTGATGAGCGCCACCAAGAAAGAGCTCGTCAAGGATTTCAAGACCGCGATCGATTTCGATCAGAGCGCGCTGTTCAAGAAAGTCTACGAAGAAGAATTCGGCACTTTCGGCGGATCGCCGTTTGGCACGCTGATCGGGCAATTCGAAGTGTCGCGCCAGCCCGAGGATATGTACTTCCTCGAGCAGATGTCTCATATCGCTGCTGCGTCGCACGCCCCCTTCATTTCCGCGGCATCGCCCGACATGTTCGGTCTTGAGACGTTTACCGATCTGGGCAAGCCGCGCGATCTGTCCAAGACCTTCGATACCGTCGAATACGCGAAGTGGAAGTCCTTCCGCGAAGCCGAGGACTCCCGCTACGTGGGCCTGACATTGCCGCATTTCCTCGGGCGTTTGCCGTATCACCCGGTCGACGGCGTCACCACCGAGGGTTTCAACTTCGTTGAAGAAGTCGATGGGACCAATCACGACAAATATCTGTGGTGCAACGCGGCCTTCGCATTTGCCGCCCGCTTGACCAGCGCCTTCGAGAACTATGGCTGGTGCGCCGCCGTGCGTGGCGTCGAGGGTGGCGGCCTGGTGGAAGATCTGCCGACCCATACCTTCCGTACCGACGACGGCGAGATTGCCCTCAAGTGCCCGACCGAAGTGGCGGTGACCGATCGCCGCGAGAAAGAACTGAGCGATCTGGGTTTCATGCCGCTGGTGCACTGCAAGAACACCGATTACGCCGCGTTCTTTGGTGCGCAGTCGGCGCAAAAAGCGAAGAAGTACGACACCGACGCCGCCAATGCCAATGCGTCGCTGTCGGCCCAGTTGCAGTACATCTTTGCCGTATGTCGCATCGCCCACTACATGAAGGCGATGATGCGCGACAAGATCGGCAGCTTCGCCACCGCGGCCAACGTCGAGACCTATCTGCAGCGCTGGGTGGATCAGTACGTGACCGCGGACGATTCCGCCTCGCAGGAAACCAAGGCGCAATTCCCGCTGCGCGAAGCCTCCATCGAGGTGAGCGAAGTGCCGGGCCGCCCGGGTGTGTATCGCGCGGTGTCGTTCATTCGCCCCCATTTCCAGTTGGACGAGCTGTCGGTTTCGTTGCGCCTGGTCGCCGAACTGCCGCAGTCCAACAAATCGTAATTGACCCCGAAGACCCCGTTCTACGCAAGGAGTAGGTAAGAAATGAAGGATATTTACGTCGAGTTCAAGGGTAGCGACATCAAGGGCGACTCCCGCGACCAGAAGCACAAGGACACCGTTGAAGTGGCCACCTGGAGCCACACGATGCGTCAGCCCAAGTCTGCCACGGCGTCTGCCGCCGGCGGTCATACGGCCGAACGTGTCGAACACGGTGAAATGATCTTCACCAAAGACATCGATGGCTCCAGCCCCAAGCTGTACCAGGCTTGCTCTTCCGGCCTCGTCATCAACGATGTCGTGATCTATTTTTATCGTGCATTTGGCGGCAAGAACACCACGGGCAACCCCGGCGGTACGCAAAACCGTCATCAGTACATGAAAATCGAACTGAAGAACGTCATTGTTGCGTCCGTGTCCCCGTCGGTGACCGACGAAGGCATTCCCGCCGAAACTTTCTCGCTCAAGTACTCCGCTGTGAAGTGGACCTACGACGAGCTGAATATCGACGGGAACAAGTCCGGCAAGGTCAACATCCAGGGTGCCTGGAACCTGGCCAAGAACACGCCGAACCTCACCTGATCGGTTTTTCCTGAGTCAGAACGGCGGAACTTGGTTTCCGCCGTTCTTTTTGTCGGTACATGCCGTGAAAGGTTTCGAACCCTCTTTGCTCGACAAGTTGTTCAGCGACGGGCCGGTATCGCCGGTACGCCGTCGCCTTTCGATCGATGAATTGAAAGACTCGGTGGCGCGCGACCTTGAAGCCTTGCTCAATGCGCGCACCACGATCGACGAGGCATTGGCGGGGAAATATCCCGAGTCCATGCGCTCCATCGTGAGTTTCGGTTTGAACGACTTCGCGGGCCTGTCGCTTGCCAGCGTGCATGACCGTAATCGCATCTGTCGTGCCATCGAGCTGGCGATCGCCCGCCATGAGCCGCGCCTGCGCGACGTTCAGGTCACGCTCGAGTTGAGTCGGCATTCGATCAACGCCTTGTTCTTCTCGATTCGAGCGCTGCTGGTGGTGCGGCCCGCTCAGGAGCCCGTCAGTTTCGACGCCATGCTGCAGCCGACGACGTTGCAGTATTCCGTGAACAAGCAAGCGACGCGCGCGCAGGGGATGTAATTGGAAGAGCTGCTGCCCTATTACGAGCGTGAACTGGCTTTCCTGCGCCGGCATTCGCGTGAGTTTGCCGAACGTTATCCCAAGATTGCGGCACAGTTGTTGCTGTCCGGAGAGGGCTGCGACGACCCGCATGTGGAGCGCATGATCGAGTCGTTCGCGCTGCTCAACGCGCGCGTCAGCAAGAAGATCGAGGACAGCTACCCGCAGTTCACCGAAGCCCTGCTCAATGTGCTCTATCCGCATTACCTGCGGCCGTTTCCGTCGTGCTCGATCGCGCATTTCGATACCGAAGGAAGCGACCTTCAGTTGTCGTCGGCCGTTACCTTGCCGCGTGGTACGGAGTTGAACTCACGGCCTATCAAAGGGGCTGCTTGCCGTTTTCGCACCGCCTGGGATCTCAACTTGCTCCCGGTGCGCATGACTGATGTGAGTTTCGACCCACTGGCGCGCGCGCCATCGTCTGTCCGTTTGCCCGTCGGTACTTCCGCCGTGTTGTCGATGAGACTCGAAGTGCCGGCGACGGAGGGCGGCTGGTCGGGAAAGGGGCTGGAACGATTGCGCTGCTTCATCGACGCCGAGCCGTCGATTGCCGCTGCGCTTCGCGATAGCCTGTTCTTGCGCCTGGAGGGTGTGTGGGCGTCCGCCGAGGATGAGCGTTGGCATGTCGCGCGCAAGGATCTCATTGCTCCGGTGGGGTTCGCCGCGGACGAGTCGTTCATCGACATGCCACAGGGCGCGCACGAAGCCTATCGGCACTTGACCGAATACTTCGCGTTTCCGGAAAAATACAATTTCTTCGATCTCGACGTGGCAGCGCTGCCAACGGGCGCGCGTCGTGGCGGCGTGCTCAATGTGCACCTCGCGTTTTCGGGCTTGCGCGCCGAGAGCGATGCGTCTCGTCTGCTGCAAACCCTGTCGAAAAAGAACATCCGCCTGGGCTGCGTGCCGGTCGTCAATTTGTTTGCGCAACGCGGCGACCCGATTCGCGTCACCCACCGCAGCGCCACTTACCCGGTGGTCGCCGACGCGCGACGGGCCTTTGCCTACGAGGTGTATTCGATCGAATCGGTGCGTCGCGTGCGCCAAAGCCCGCAAGGCGAGCACATTACCGAATTCCGGCCGTTCTTCTCCCTGCACCACGGGGAGGTGCCGGAGCAGGATGGCAACTACTGGTATGCCGAGCGCAATGAACTGGTGGCCGAACGCAGCCCCGGTTACGAGCTTGAATTGTCGATTGTCGATTCGGATTTCGATCCCCTGCAGCGCCAGACCGACGTGCTCAGTGTCAATCTCATGTGCACCAATCGCGATTTGCCGGCGCACATGTCCATCGGCTTGCCCAGCGGCGATCTGTTCATCGAGGGCGGCTCGGTCGCCCGTTCGATCCGGATGCTGCGCAAGCCGACCAAGCCAGCTCGTTTCGATCATCGGCGCGGCGGGCAGTGGCGGCTGGTGTCGCATCTGTCGCTCAACCACTTGTCGCTCACTCGCAGCGGCTTGGCGGCCTTCAAGGAAATGCTCACCCTCTACGATCTGCCGCGCACGGCGGTCACGCGCCGCCAGATCGACGGCATTGTGGACATCGACCATCAAGACAAAACCGTATGGATGGCCGGCAAGCCGTTCGCCAGTTTCGTACGCGGCGTCGAAGTGTCGCTCACGGTGGACGAAGAGAGTTTTGTCGGCACCGGGCTGCACGTGTTTGCCCAGGCCATCGACCGGTTTCTCGGCCTGTATGTGCACCTGAACAGTTTCGTTCAGTTGGTGCTGGTGTCGAACAGAACAGGGGAGGTGTTGATTCGATGCGAACCACGCACCGGCGACTCGATCCTGGGCTGATCGACCAGCTTGTCGACACGCCGCAGCGCTTTGAATTCTTTCAGGCGGTGCGCGTGCTCGAGCGCTATTTTCGTCAACAGGGGCGGGGCCGGGGGGCGGACGATGGCGTGGTCTCCGATGCCATTCGCTTCCGCAATTCGGTCGAGTTGAGTTTTGCGCCCAGCCAGATCGAAGATCTGCACGTCGAACATGACGCCGAGGCGAGCACAGATACTGCGCCGGACGCTGCCAGGCGCATTGCCTATGTTCAGATCACACCCGCGTTCATGGGCTTGCTGGGGGTGCACGGCACTTTGCCGGTGCACTACAACGAAGCGGTGGTCGACCGCGAGCGCTATCACCGCGATCGTGCCGCCCGCGCCTTTTTCGATCTGTTCTCCAACCGCTCGGTGGGGCAGTTCTATCGGGCATGGCGCAAATACCGATTGCCGGTGCAATACGAGACCGACCGCCGCCATCGCTTCCTGCCGCTGATTCTTGCGCTGGGGGGACTGGGGTTCGACGCGCTGCGCGACCGTCTCGCCGCGTCGCCGGGCCGCATCGACGATGAGTCCATCGCCCATTTCGCCGGCATCTTGCGGCAGCGGCCGGTGTCGGCGGCCGCATTGCAAAGCATGCTTGGCCGTTACTTTCGTGTGCCGATTCGCATCGAGCAGTTTGTCGGGCGTTGGTACGCGCTGCCCGAAGACCAGCGCACCACGCTCGGTGGTGCCAATGCCTGCCTGGGGCAGACCGCACTGGCGGGTGAACGGGTGTGGCAGCGCAACCTGCGCGTGCGGGTGCACATCGGCCCCTTGCCGCGCGCCATTTATCACGCCTTTCTGCCGGGCGGCGAACTGGCGGCAGCACTTGAAAAAATGCTGTCGCTCGCGACCGGATCCCAATTCGAGTACGAAGTGCGGCCGATCTTGCGTGCCGCCGACGTCCAGCCGGTCGAGCTCTCATCACGTGCCTGCGTCCGGCTCGGTTTCGACACCTTCATGGTCTCCAAACCCGCGACCGAAGACCGCGCCGACACCGTGTTCGAACTCCATTCCATTCATTGACCATTTTCGACATTGCCCATGAGCACCTCACTGAAAACGCTGATAAGCAAACTCAACGACCCCTGCCGCGCTGCCGCCGAGCGCGCGGCCAATCTGTGCATTGCCCGAGGCAATTACGAGGTCGATCTGGAGCATCTGTTCCTTGCCTTCATCGAACAGCCCGACTCCGATTTCATCACCGTCGCCAAACGCAGCGGTATCAGCCCCTCTGCGCTCGAGCGCGATCTGTCCGACGAAGTGGGGCGCTTCAAGACCGGCAACAGTCGCACGCCGGTGTTTTCGCCGCACATGCCCAAGTTGTTCGAGCAAGCCTGGCTCATCGCCTCGCTCGACACCCGCCACCCGCGCATCCGTTCCGGCCATTTGCTGCTGGCGCTCATGAGCGAGCCCGATCTGTCCCAGCTGGCCTATCGGGGCTCGAAGCAGTTCGTCAAGATCAAACGCGAGGCGCTCAAGCACGACTTCGACAAGCTCACCGACGGATCGGTCGAGGCGAGGGAAGTGGCCGGGCTGGCCGGTGGCGCCAGTGCATCGGATGACGCAGACAGCGAGGTGGTGCCGTCGACCGGCGCCACGGCCACGCCGGCGCTCGACCAATTCACCACCAACCTCACCGCCCGCGCGCGTGAGGGCAAGGTCGATCCGGTCATCGGGCGTGATGCGGAAATCCGCCAGGCCATCGACATTCTCATGCGTCGCCGCCAGAACAACCCCATCCTCACCGGCGAAGCCGGCGTCGGCAAGACGGCGGTGGTCGAAGGCCTCGCGCTGCGCATCGCCAAGGACGACGTGCCCGCGCCGCTGATCGGCGTCGAGCTGCACACCCTCGACATGGGCCTGCTGCAAGCCGGCGCCAGCGTGAAAGGCGAGTTCGAAAACCGCCTCAAGAACGTCATCGACGAAGTCAAGAAGAGTCCCAAGCCCATCATCCTGTTCATCGACGAAGCGCACACCATGATCGGCGCGGGCGGGCAGTCCGGTCAGAGCGACGCCGCCAATCTGCTCAAGCCGGCCTTGGCGCGCGGCGAGCTGCGCACCGTCGCCGCCACCACCTGGGCCGAATACAAAAAGTACTTTGAAAAGGACGCCGCGCTCGCGCGTCGCTTCCAGGTCGTCAAGATCGAGGAGCCCACCGAGCCGCTGGCCACCGCCATGCTGCGCGGCATGGTGCCGCTGATGGAAAAGCACTTCGGCATCCGTGTGCTCGACGAAGCGGTGAGCGAAGCCGTGCGTCTGTCTCACCGCTACATCAGCGGACGCCAACTGCCGGACAAGGCCATCAGCGTGCTCGATACCGCTTGCGCCAAGGTCGCCTTGGGGCAGAGCGCCACGCCGGCCTTGATCGACGATGCCGAAAAGCGCCTGGAACGTGAGCGTGCAGAGCTTGTCGCGTTGGAGCGCGAAGCGGCCAGCGGCATGTGGCACGACACCCGCTTGGGTGAGTTGCGCGCGCACATCGCCACCATCGAGGCCGAGCTTGCCGCTCATCGCCAGCGCTTCGAACAAGAAAAGGCGCTGGTGAGCGAAATCCTCGCGCTGCGCGAAGCGCGCGAGGCCGACCGGCCGGACGCCGGCGGCAAACCGGCATCCGACGGCGCACCCGTCAACAAGTCGAAGCGCAACGGCAAGGCCCAGCCCGCCGACGAAATCGAAGCGTGCATCGCGCGGCTACGCGATCTGCAAGGCGAAGCGCCCATGGTGCCCTTGCAGGTCGACGGCCTCGTGGTGGCTGAAATCATTGCCGCGTGGACGGGGATCCCGCTCGGCAAGATGGTCAAGGACGAGATCCAGACCGTGCTCAAGCTCCAGCCGCTACTGCAAGCGCGCGTGATCGGGCAGGACCACGCGCTGGAAGCCGTTGCCCAGCGTGTGCGCACCGCCCGCGCCAATCTCGAAGACCCCAACAAGCCCAAGGGCGTGTTCATGTTCGTTGGCCCCTCCGGTGTCGGCAAGACCGAAACCGCCCTGGCGCTGGCCGACATTCTCTATGGCGGCGAGCGCAAGCTGGTCACCATCAACATGAGCGAATACCAGGAAGCGCATTCGGTCTCGGGCCTCAAGGGCTCGCCTCCGGGCTATGTCGGCTATGGCGAGGGCGGCGTGCTGACCGAAGCCGTGCGTCGCAATCCCTACAGCGTCGTGCTGCTCGACGAAGTCGAAAAGGCCCACCCCGATGTGCTGGAACTGTTCTTCCAGGTGTTCGACAAAGGTGTGCTCGACGACGCCGAAGGGCGCGAGATCGACTTCCGCAACACCCTCATCATCCTCACCAGCAATGTCGGCTCCAGCCAGATCATGCAGGCCTGCCTCAACAAGCCCGCCGACGAACTGCCCGATGCCGATGATCTGGCTGACGCGCTGCGCCCGATCCTGTTCAAACACTTCAAGCCGGCCTTCCTCGGGCGCATGAAAGTGGTGCCGTACTACCCGATTTCGGACGACGTGCTGGTCAGCATCATCGATCTCAAGCTCGGCCGTATCCGCGACCGTATCGCCACCAACCACAAGGCCGAGTTCGTGTGGGACGAAAAACTCGTCGAGGCCGTGCTTGCGCGTTGCTCCGAAGTCGATTCCGGCGCCCGCAACGTCGACCACATCCTCAGTGGCACCTTGTTGCCGCAAGTGGCCGAGCAGGTGTTGGCGCGGATGGCCGACGGGGACGAGATCGTGCGTATTCGTGCCTCTGCGCTGAAAAACGGCGACTTCAAATACACCATCAAATAGGCGGTGCGCGACCATGAGCGGATTGTTGTTGCCGTTCGACAGTCAAGGTTGTTCGAGCGTGAATAATGCATATCGAGTATGCCAATGTTGTGGAATAGTATCGTCTTCGAACTGCGGGCATCGACGCTGCCGCGGCGCGCATGACCCGATCAATCCGCTATCCCGGCCGCCAACAATGGCTGCAATGTTGTATCGAACACCATGAACCCACTCGCCGCCGCCCCTTGGCATCAGACTGACCGTTTACTCGTGCTGCACACGCCGCTGGGGGCGGACGTGTTGCTGGCCGAGTCGGCGACCATCCAGGAAAGTATCGGCCCGGTACGCCGCCACGCCGGCTTCCGCATCGCGTTGACTGCGCTGTCCATGCGCGCCGATCTCGACACCCGGCAACTCATTGGTCAGCCCGTGCGCCTCGACCTGCAAACCAGCCAGTCACGTACCGACCGTCGCCCCTTCCATGGCCACGTCACCCACTTCAAACGTCTCGGTGCCAACGGCGGCTTCGCCCGCTACCAGCTCATCGTTGAACCCTGGTTGGCCTTCCTCGGCCGGCGCCGCGACAGCTACGTCTTTCAAGACAAAACCGTGTTCGAAATCGTCGACGAGCTGCTTGGCGACTGGCAGGGGCAGGGCGCCTTGCAACCGGCTTGGCGGTGGGACGTCGCCGAGCGCAGTGTCTATCCGCGGCGCTCCTACACCGTGCAGTTCGAAGAGACCGACCTCGACTTCCTGCGTCGGCTGCTCGCCGACGAAGGCCTGTTCTACTGGTTCGAGCACAGCAAGGATGATAACGAGGCGGACACGACAAGCTTCGGCACCCACATCCTCGTCATCGCCGACCACAACGGCGCTTTTGGCCACAACGCCCAGCCGCACATGCGCTTCACCCAACCGGGCGCGACGCTCGGTGAGGACAGCATCGACCGCTGGGACGCTCACCGCCAGCTGGGCACCACCGACTCGGTCGCGACGAGTTGGGACTACCGCAGCGCCGCCCCCAGCACCCAAAGCGCCGGTAGCCTCATCGACAACGCCGATCAGCCGATCCGCCTCGCCGGCATCGACGACCCCGGTCAATACGCCTGGCAAAGTGCCGCGCAAGGCGAGCGCCGACTCCTGAACCGCCAGCAAGCCATCGACGCCCACGCCAAGCGCTTCGAAGCCCAAGGCACCGTGCGCACCGCCGCTCCCGGCACCACCTTCAGCTTCTCCGGCCACCCCGAGCACGACCTCGACGATGACCCTGAACAACGCTTCGCCATCGTCGATGTCACCCACCGCGCCCGCAACAACCTCGCCGAGCGCATCCCGCAAGCGCTCGACGCGCTTGAGCCGGTTGATGCCGACCCCGTCGACCTCTACCGCAACACCTTCACCACGCTGCGCGCCCACATCCCCTGGCGCATACCCACCCACGCCAACGGCCAAGCCCTGTTCCCCCAAGCGCGCGTGCCCACCGTCCTGAGCGCCGTCGTCGTCGGCAACGGCGCACCCACCCACACCGAGCGCGACCTGCGCGTGCGCGTGCAATTCGCCTTTCAGCGCGGCGCCAACGCCGCCAACCGCAACGAACACCCCGCCGGCGACAACAATGCCCCCGCCAGCGACGCCCTCGGCGTGTGGCTGCGCGTGCTCACCCCCGTGGCCGGCGCCAACTGGGGTGGGCACTTCATCCCCCGGCCCGGGCAGGAAGTCACCGTCGGATTCCTGCACGGCAACATCGATCGCCCCGTCATTCTCGGCGCCAGCTACAACGGCCGTGGCAG
>JBNKNO010000034.1:0-22492 GCA_050293885.1 Rhodocyclaceae bacterium
ATCCTCGGCCTGCCACACCAACACCTTCAGCGGCAGATCGACGCCCACCGTCTGCGCGCATTGCATGAAGGGTGTCCCGCCCTGCGGGTTACCGAAGATGATCAGCTCTGTCGGCCGCAACGTCTTGCCAACGCTGGCCGCCCCCTTGGCGTGATCGATACGGGCAAAGACCTTCATGCCCTTGGCTTTGACGATAGCCTCCAGCTTGTCCATGGTGGCTTTCGGCCCGTGGGCACTGGGCATGGCAATGAACCCCTCGGCGGCCTGGGCGACGGTCGCGCTCAAGGCCAGCAATGCAACGGCGATGCGGGTGCGGATCATGACGACGTGCTCCTGTGGGTGGTCAACATTCATCAGACCGCCATGACCGCCGCATGCTTACACCGCCCCCCAAAATCCCGCCGATTTTCGTAGCCCGGATGCAGCGCAGCGAAATCCGGGAGCGGCAGTTGATCCTCCACCGAGCCCCGGAGTCGGGCCGTCGGCCCTCATCCAGGCTACGCTTGCCCCCCCCTGCGAAGTATGCCTTAGAGGGGTTGCACGATCTGTTCCCGCTCCATGCGGAAAATTCATTTGCAATAATCAGCCAGCGATGACTATGCTCTCGGAATTGCCGCCTCTCCAAAATTCGTCATGAAACGCCGACTCGTAGCGCACCCGTCCGCCCTCTTCTCCCGGCTGATGGGTATATCGATACTGCTTCTTGCTTTGGCACCCAGTCATTCCGCGCATGCTGCCGACACGGCATCTGACAATCTGGCAAAGTTAAGAGTGCTGCTATCGCAGCCAGCTTCAACCATCGATCTGGCGCGCGCAAAACTGACCATCGACAAGATGATCGACCCGGGTATCGACATCCCGGCAGAAATGGCTCGCATCGACGGAATGGTTGTTGCGCTTCGAAAAATGGTTCCGCTGGTTGCGTCCAATCGCGTCAAGCTTGAGGCGCTGCGACGCTTTATCTACACCCCCGGCGCGTGGAACCAAGGTCGCGCGTTCAGCTACGACTTGACGGATCCCTTGGGACGCACGCTGCGCAACAAGCTACTGCCCACCTACCTCGATACCCGAAAAGGCAATTGCGTTTCCATGCCGGTGCTGTTCGTGATCCTCGGCACACGGCTCGGTCTGGATCTGCGCCTTGCAACGGCCCCCGAGCACCTGTTCGTCAAATACCGTGATGCCTCCGGCGCATTGTTCAACCTGGAAGCCACCAGTGGTGGTGGATTTGCCAGGGACGTGTGGATTCGAAAGCAGATGCCCATGACCGATCTAGCCATCGAGAACGGTATCTACATGCGCCCCCTGAGCAAGCGCGAGGCCGTGGTCGTCATGGCTGGTGTGCTCCTGACCCACTACCGCATCGAAGGGCTGGCCGATGCGCGCATCGAACTTGCCAGACTCCTTCAGAATGTCGATCCCCGCGATGTCCGCAGCATGCTCAGCCTGCGGGACGCCTATTTATATATGCGGAACACCGAGTTCGTCGCCCGATATCCGAACCCGAATGCAATTCCCTCCGCGGAACGGCGCCGGTTTCGTGAGCTGGAACAGCAAGTGATTCATTGGGAGCGCAAGGCGCGAGGCCTTGGGTGGAAGGCGCCGGACGAATTCGAAGGTTGAAACGGATAGCAGCCCTATTCATGGAGAAGAGCATGAGCAAACGATTCATTCATACCTTTCTTACACTGATGTTGTTGTGCGTGTCATTGGGGGTTGAGGCGCGTTATGTTCAGTCTGACCCGACTGGGCTACATGGTGGTGCCAACACTTATGCCTATGCAAAAGGAAATCCTCTATGGTACGTGGACAGAGACGGACTTCGAGTCAACATGAATCTGTTCCCAAAACACCAGCGCATCCATAAATATGCGAATGCGGGACCAGCAACTAAAAACTACTCAGTTGGGGCACACGGCACTCCAACAAGCGTTGTTGCCCCAAACAACTTGCCAATTTCGCCTACCGCCCTGGCGAAAATGATTAAAAGCGATCCGAACTATACTCCAGGAAGCCCCGTTGATTTAATGTCTTGCCAGACAGGAAAGACTCCTCTAGGGGGCGGCGACTCTTATGCTCAACGGCTTGCAAAAGCACTTGGAGCACCTGTAAACGCCCCGAACACATATGACTATTACGCCCGATCCGGAGCAGTATTTCCTTACCATGCAATCAATGGAGACCCGCTCCGGCCGAATTTTGCAAAACCAGGAAAGATAATCACGTTTACGCCATGATCAAGACAGCCATATTTATTGCCATATTCTTCGGAATGCAATGTGCGAGCGCTTGGGCAGGAGATGAAGTCGAACCTGTTTCAGGATCCGAAAATTATTATCTCGAAGAGCCTCTTCTGGAGAAAACCAAGCATGCGGCATTCGCAGGGGATGCCGACGCTGCATACAAAGTCTATCAGCACTACGAGCTTGGAGTCGGCGACACGCTGCTTGCTCTTCCATGGGTTGAAATTGCTGCGTCGCGCGGCAACGCGAATGCCCAATACACCCTTGGATACATCTACTCGCAGTTTGCATTACTGAAAAATGTAGACATCGCCAGATATTGGCTAAAAAGGGCAAGCAAGTCTGGCATCACGCAAGCAGAAGAACTTTTAGACGAGATAAATTCAGAGCTAAATGGGCCGTCCAAAGATCGGCGCCAGTAGCAAGACAAGCCTCTCATCTCGCCTTGCAGCCATACGACAAACGCATGCGCCACGGGCGCATAGCTCACACAACGCCAGAATTCGCTTCCCGCCAGCAAGCGTCGGTTGGGCTGACGCAGGAAGCCCAACATTCTCGGGCGGCATACCGTTGGGCTTCGCGTCGCTCAGCCCACCAACCCACAAGCTGCGGACAGGAAATGGGAGCAACACACTGTGCGTATCTCCATGAGGGCTTGGCACCTCTCGATTGCAGCAGGCATAGTAGTTTTTGCGTCGGCGCTGATTTTGGTGCCACATCACGTATCCACCCAGCTTGAGAGAGCGTACGTCTCGTTTAATGCAGGCGACTACGGGACCGCAAGGCAGCAGCTTAGGCTAGGTGCGCTGGTTGGGAGAAAGGAGGCTAAAGACCTTCTCGCGACGATGTATGGGCTTGGTTTGGGAGGCCCCGTCGACATTCCAAACGCATTGTTCTTAATGAAAGACCATGCTGATGAAAGCACCGAGGCATTAGCGCGCTCCACATACTATTTGGGCCGCGACGCAGCTAAAGGAGTGTATGGGCCAGAGCGTATCGAATTGGGCCGACGATGGATGGCGATTGCCGAAGCGATCGATCCGAAATTGGCTAGGTGATACGCCCTCGGCTATTTCCCAACTCAATCCCTCTCCAACCCATAACGCGACAACTTGTTCCTTAACCCCACCCGCGACAGCCCCAACTCCTTTGCCGCCCGGGTCTTGTTCCAGCGATGGCGGATGAGGCTTTCCTTGACGATGCGGGCCTCCAGGGCTTCGAGGCGGCTTTTGAGGTCGCCATCGAGCCCGGCCAGTAGCGCCAGCTCGGGTTCGTCGTCGGCTTCGCCGGCGCGCAGCACGCGGGGTGAGAGGTCGGCGGCGCGCAGTGCGGCGCCGTCGGCGAGCGCCACCATGCGCAGCACTTCGTTGCGCAGTTCGCGCACGTTGCCGGGCCAGCGGTAGGCCTTGAGGCAGGCGACGATTTCGGTGTCGAGCGCCTGTCGCTCGGCGTTGACGGAATCGAAGATGCTGTCGGCGAAGGACTGGGCGATCAGTGGAATATCCATGACGCGGTCGCGCAGCGGCGGCACGGTGACGGTGATGGCGGCGATGCGATAGAACAGGTCTTCGCGGAAGCGGCCGTCGCGCACCTCGGCTTCGAGATCGCGATTGGTGGCCGCCACCACACGCACATCGACCGGAATCGGCCGTGGCGCGCCGATGGGGCGCACCTCGCCCTCTTGCAGCACGCGCAACAACTTCACCTGGAAGGCCGGCGAGGTTTCGCCGATTTCGTCGAGAAAGATGGAGCCGCCGTCGGCCTGTTTGAACAAGCCCACGCGGTCTTCATAGGCGCCGGTGAACGCGCCGCGCTTGTAGCCGAACAGCTCGGATTCGAGCAGCTGGTCGGGCACCGCACCGCAGTTTTCGGTGACGAAGGGCTCGGCCGTGCGCGGGCTGGCCAGGTGCAGCGCGCGCGCCAGCAATTCCTTGCCGGTGCCCGACTCGCCGGTGAGCAGCACCGGCACGTCGACGCGCGCGACCTTTTCGATCAGCGCGCAGATCGCGTTCATGGGCGAATCGGGCGCGCGCAGCAGGGCCTCGGTGGCGAAGCTGCGGCGCACCGCGGCGCGCTTGTCGGCGACGCGCTGGCGCATGACCGGCTCGGCCACTTTGAGGTCGACCGACAGGCGCTGGTTGTCGGCCTGCAGGCGGAACAATTCGGCCGCACCGCGCAGGGTCAGCAGCAGTTGCTCGGGCTGCCAGGGCTTGAGCAGATACTGGTAGATGCCGGCCTCGTTGATGCCGGCGATGATGTCTTCCGAATCGGTGTAGCCGGAGACGATGATGCGCACCGCGTCCGGCCACTTCTCGCGCACTTCGGTGAGGAACTGCACGCCGGAGGTGCCCGGCATGCGCTGGTCGCACAGCACGATGCGGATCCACTCGCGCTCGAGCACCGCCCGCGCCTCTTCGGCCGACGAGGCGGTGAACACCACGAAATCCTCTTCCAGCGTGCGGCGCAGCGCTTCGAGCGAGCGCACTTCGTCATCGACCACCAGCACCGTGGGCATTTCGCCAACCATCAGCGCACCTCCTCGGCCATTTCCGGCACGGTCCAGCCGATGTCGCGGTGGCGGGCCAGATGGCGCGGCGTCCACGACTGCGGGCTCTTGACGACGAAGTGGTAGCGGGCGACGTGGTAACTCGGATCGAAGCCGAAGAAGTTGCGTTGCATGTGCTTCAACTCGTCCTCGCGATAGGCGGCCAGCGGTTTGGCTGCTTCGTCGGCCGCACGGCGCGCCTGTTTGTCCGCCAGCCGCGTGGCGTAATCGTGGTCGCCGACCAGCGCCCGCGCCCGCTGGGCCACCTCGGTTTCGAAGGCGTCGACCGAGACGCCGAAGCAGGCGTCGATCAGGCCGCTGCGCGCTGCCACACGCGCCAGCAGCGGCAGCCGGTCGGCCATGATCGCGCGCGCCGCGTCCTCGCCCACCCGCCGCGGCAGCAGGTAGGTCCAGTATTCGGAGCCGAACAGGTTGCCCATGTTCTTGTAGTGCGGATTCATGACCACGCCGTCGCGCGCCCACACTTCATCGGCCGCCAGCGCCAGAAAGCAGCCACCGGCGCCGGCGTTGCCGCGCAGCGCGGCCACCGTGAGTTTGTCGGTCATCTGCAGCAAGGCCAGGCACACGTCGTCCATGGCGTTGATGTTGGCCCACGATTCGTCCGCCGGCGACGCCGCCGCCTCGATGCAGTTCAGATGAATGCCGTTGGACCAGAAGTCGCGCCCACCTTCGAGCACCAGCACCCGCGTGGGCCGTTCGCCAGCGGTCTCGATGGCGTGCTGCAGACGTCGGCACTGCGCGGTGCTCATGGCGCCGTTGTAGAAATCGAAGGCGAGATACCCGATGCGCCCGTCGTCCGATTCGCGGTAACTGATCTCGCCCGCCTCGGCGACGTCGGACAATGCCGCAGCGGCGTCGGCGAAGGCCATCGCCGCCGGCAGTTTGAACGGCTGATCGCCCTCGGCACGCTTGACGTGACCGATCCACACCGCACCATCGACCGTCGCACGCAGCAGCGCATCGCCGCCGCGGCCGATGACCGCGCCGGGGGTCGCCCCCACCGACGCCGGGCCGGGGTGCGCATCGAACAAATGGCAGGGCAGACCGAAGAGCTGATCGGCAACACCCGGGAAGCCATCGGCGGCACGCAGCTTGGCGAGCACGCGCGCCGTGGTGTCGCGGGGCCAGTCGATGCGGCGGTCGGCCTGGCGCATGAGGTCGCGCCACTGCCCGCGCGCTTCGGGCAGGTCGGACAGCTTCGTGGGGTACCAGGCACCGGCGCGCCAGTCGGGCAGGTGCGCGATCGCCTCGCGCACCGCGGCCAACGCGGCTTCGGTCACCTCGTTGCGATACAGGCTGGCCTTGGTCGCCGCACGCATCGCGAAGCTGCGCGCCGCCCACACCGGCCCGGCGTCCATCTCGGCCTCGGCCTGCAACACCGTCACGCCCCACTCGGGCTCGTCGTTCAGAATCGCCCAGTCGAGTGCCGACGGCCCGCGATCGCCGACGATGCCGGGATGGACGATGAGCGTCAGATGCTTGCGCCAGATGGCCTCGGGCACGGCGCGCTTGAGGAACGGGGCGACGATCAGATCGGGCGCAAACAGCGCCACCGCCTCCTGCGCCACCGAGTCGGCAATGTCGAATTCGACGGACAGTTCGTGACCGTCCTCGCGCAGTTCGGCGAACAGGCGTTGGGTGAGGCTGTTGAAACTGTGGGTGAGTAGCAGGATGCGCATCAGCAGATCCTCGGCAGCTGTTCGCCGCTCATCCAGTCCACCATGCGTTTGCCGCCGAAGCCGGTCTTGATCTGCACGAAGTGGTTGGCATCCTCGATGACCTCGCCGATGCGGGCAGCTTCGGCACCGAGCGGATGGGCGCGCAGCGCTGCAAGCGCGGCTTCGGCGTCCGCCGCCGGCACGATGGCGACCAGCTTGCCTTCGTTGGCGACATACAGCGGATCGAGCCCGAGCAGTTCGCAGGCGGCATCGACCTGCTCGCGCACCGGAATGGCTTTTTCGTCGAGCACCATGCCGACACCGGACTGCGCGGCGATCTCGTTGAGCGTGGTGGCCAACCCGCCGCGGGTGGGGTCGCGCAGCACGCGCACCGACGGTACGGCGTCGAGCAGTTGTGCAATCAGGCCGTGCAGCGCGGCGGTGTCGGAGACGATTTCGGAATCGAAGGCGAGCGACTCGCGCTGCGCCATGATGGCCATGCCGTGGTCGCCGATGGCGCCGGAAAGCAGGACCACATCGCCGACCTGCGCATTGGCACCGCGGAGCGAACGCCCTGCCGGCAAGGCGCCGACGCCGGTGGTCGAAATGAACACGCCGTCGCCCTTGCCTTGTTCCACCACCTTGGTGTCGCCGGTGACGATCGCCACGCCGGCGTCGCGCGCGGCCTGCGCCATCGATTCGACGATGCGCTTCAGATCCGCAAGCGCGAAGCCTTCTTCGAGAATGAAACTGGCCGACAGGTACAGCGGCCGCGCGCCCATCACCGCGACGTCATTGACCGTGCCGTGCACCGACAGGCAGCCGATGTCGCCACCGGGAAAGAACAGCGGTGAGACCACATGCGCATCGGTCGCCATCACCAGCCGTTCGCCGGGGGCGAGCGCGGGCAGCACGGCGCCATCGTCACCGGCATCAAGGGCGGGATTGGAGAAGTGGCGGGCGAACAGCTCGCTGATCAGCTGCGCCGAGACGCGGCCACCCGCGCCATGGGACAAATCGACCCGACCTCGCTTGAAGTCGAGGGGACGTACGTAGTTTTCTCGCATCTTGTGTCAATGCCGCACGTCCCCGATGTGGCCCCCCGGGCCACGCGTTCAGGTCAGCGCGGCGAATACTCCGTGTGAGTCAAATCCTTCAGTGAATCGGCCACGCGCCGGGTGTGCTCGGCGGTGCCGTGGGTGCGCTGGCTCGATGCCTGAATCGCCTCGAGCATGCCCGACAAGTCCGCCACGCCGCCGGACTGGGCTTCGATGTCTTCGGCCACGCTGCCGATTTCCGCAGCCAGACGAGAGATGTCGCGGCCGATGTCGTCGGCACTGGTGCGCGATTTTTCCGCCAGCTTGCGCACCTCGTCCGCCACCACCGAGAATCCGCGCCCGGCTTCGCCCGCACGGGCTGCCTCGATGGCCGCGTTGAGCGCCAGCAGGTTGGTCTGGTCGGCAATCTGCTGGATCACCTCGACCACTGTCTGGATGCGTTCGCTGGCCTCGGCCAGATCGCGCGCGCTGGCGGCCACTTCCGTGGCCCGCCCGGTGAGTTTGTCGACCGACCCGGCCGCCTGCTGCACGCTCGACTCCTGCTCGGCGATGTGCTCGCCCAACTCGCCCATCGAGCCGTACAGATCCTCTGCGCAATCGGACAACTTGCCGGCCGTGGTCTCCTGCAAAGCCCGCGCGCGGGCCAACTCACCACCCAGATCGTTGAGCCCGTCGAACACTCGCGCCATCGCCTCGTCGAGCCCGGTGGCGTCGAGGCTGGTGTCGAAGTGCTGGGCCTTGAAATCGTCGATCTGGCTGACCACGACACTCGACAACCCGGACAGCTTGGCCACCTGACGGCGCAGGAAGAAGGCTTTGAATTCGCCGTAGTGCGACACGAAGTTGTCCACGTATTCGTCGCGGAAGGTCTGCCCGGCCGCCACGCGGAAGAAGAACACCGCCGTGAGCGTCTGGTTGAGGTTGAGCCCCAGAATCTCGCCAAAGGTCGAGAAACCGGCCACCGGAATGCCGTCGAGCACCTTGCCCATGCCGGACAGCTCGCGGTCGTTGTAGAGGCGGCGCAGGATGCAGTCGTTGAGGATGCCGGCCACCGGTTTGCCGGGCTTGCCGCTCATGAAGCGCTGCAGGTCGCGCTCGGTGGTCGACACCAGGCTGGTACGACGCACCAGATGCAGCTCGTCGCCCGGTGCGATGTCGCAGTAAAAGTGCACGCGCCCGGCGGCCACATCGAGTTGCGACACCGACCGCACGAACAACTCCTTGCCCACCTTGATGGCGAAGGAGTATTCGGCCAACTGCCCTTCGAGCGTGTCGGGCGAACAGTTGAGGGTGTCGCACAGCGCGTCGATGAGACTGCAAATCCGCCCCTCGCGATCGACCACCTGGGTGATGTAGCGCTGCTCGACCGAGGCCGACAAGACGCTGAAACGCTCACCGGCGGGCTCGAAGTTCTGGCTCTTGAGCACGCCGAAGCGCACGCCGGGCGCCATCTTCACGAAGGCGATGAGGGCATGGTTCTCGAGACGACGGCTGCCGTCGTGGAGGTAGGTGTTCTTGAAGTCCAGCTTGCCGCCGGCGGAACCGCCGACGAACAGACACGGAAAGCGCCCCGAATCGTAGAGCGCTTCCATGAAGAAGGACTCGGAGGCCGACAAACCGTCGAACAGCACATAGGCCAGCGTGTCGCGGTGGTCGATGTCGATGCCGGTATTCACCTGCGCGATACTGGCACTGAGCCGGTCGATACGATCCTTGAGCGACATGCCGACTTGCCCCTGACGCAAGTCGTCGCACGCCAGCGGCAGGCTGACCACCTGCGCCTGGGCAACGATGGAGGCGTCGAAGCACTGCAAGACGATGCTGTCCCAGTTGCCGTCGGTGCCGCAATACAGGCCGCCGCCCTCGCCGCAGAGCTCCCCGGCCGTCGAGCACAAGGCCATGGCCGCGCCGGGAAAGCGCGCGCGCAATTGCCCGGCCACCTGATCGATATCGTTGTGCGGCGACACGTAGCCGACGATGAAGGTGGGCTTCAGGCGTACCCGCGCCAATGCGGCTGACAGCTCGCCGGAGGTCGTCCTCAGGGTGCTGACACCCTGCCCCGACGATCCGCCGGCCCTTTTCGCTTTGCCAAAGAAACCCATATCAATCTCCTGCCATCCGTTTGGTGTGCATAGGCGATTAACGGCAGCGGGGGAGATTTCTTTGGCACGCATCCTTGGACGAGCCCGATCGGTCAGGCGGCAACCACGGGCACGTCACGAAACCGCCCGTAGTTGTAGTGGGCGGCGCATGCCCCTTCCGACGACACCATGCACGAGCCCATCGGGTTCTCCGGGGTGCACACGGTGCCGAAGATCTTGCAGTCGGTCGGCTTTTTCACGCCACGCAGGATGGCGCCGCATTCGCAGGCCTTGTTGTCGGGCACCGAGGTGAAGGCCAGATCGAATTTGCGTTCGGCGTCCTGCTCGGCAAAAGCGGCGCGAATGCGCAACGCCGAATAGGGCACTTCACGCAGGCCGCGCCATTCGAAGCTGCGGCGCAGTTCGAACACCTCGCTCACCAGCGCTTGGGCCTTGAGGTTGCCCTCTTCGTTCACGGCGCGGGTGAATTCGTTTTCGACTTCTGCTCGGCCTTCATTCACCTGCCGCACCAGCATGCGGATCGCCTGCATCACGTCGAGCGGTTCGAAACCGGCGATCACCACCGGCTTGCGGTATTCCTCGGCGAAGAAGGCGTAGGGGCGGCTGCCGATGATGGTGGACACATGCGCCGGGCCAACGAAACCGTCGAGCGGCACAGTGCCCAATTCGCGCACCTCGGGCGATTCGAGAATGGTCATGATCGCCGAGGGCGTGAGCACGTGATTGCAGATCACGCTGAAGTTCGCCAGCCCCATCGCCTTGGCCTGCTTGATGACCAGCGCGGTCGGCGGCGTGGTGGTCTCGAAGCCGATGGCGAAGAACACCACCTCGCGTTCGGGATGCTTCTGCGCCAGGCCCAGCGCGTCGGCGGCCGAATACACCATGCGCACGTCGCCGCCGCGCGCCTTGGCCTTGAGCAAGGAGAGCTGCCCGGAGGCCGGCACCCGCAGGCAGTCGCCATAGGTGCACAGGATCACTTCGGGCCGTTCGAGCACCAGGCGGATGGCCATGTCGATGCGCCCGATCGGCAGCACGCACACCGGGCAACCCGGTCCGTGGATCATGCGCACATTGGGCGGCAGCAGGTCGGTCACGCCATAGCGCGAGATGGCGTGGGTGTGGCCGCCGCAGAATTCCATGAAGGCGTAACGGCGACCGGTGTCGGCCTCGCGGGCGATGGCCGCGGCCAGTTTGGCGGCCACCTCGCCGTCGCGAAACTCGTCCACATATTTCATGCAGACCCCTCGGCGATGGCCTGCAGATCGAGCCCCGATTCGGCGAACAAGGCGAGTGTCGTTGCCGCCTCGTCCGGATCGAGCAACGACAGCGCATAGCCGACGTGCACGATCACGTAGTCGCCCACCTTTGCGCCATCCACCAGCGCCAGCGAGATGTCCTTGCGCACGCCGCCGAGGTCCACGCGGGCGGCGTCGTCGTCCATCAGTTCAACAATGCGGGCGGGAATCGCCAGACACATAAGCCGTTACTCCATCGCGCGGGCAATCGCCACCCAGGCCTGCCCCAGCGACAAGCCGCCGTCGCTGGTGGGGGCCTGTTGCGCCCGCAAAACATTGAAACCTCGACCGCCCAAGCGACGGGCCAGGCCCTCGGTGATCCGGGCGTTGAGAAAACAGCCGCCGCCGAGCGCGACGGTGTCGATACCTTGTGCGCGCGCGGCAGCACTGACCCACTGCTCCAGCGCGGCAATCAGCGTGGCGTGGAACTGCGCCGCACCGCGCGCGGCGTTGGTCTCATCGACCAACGAGGCGAACAGCGGCAGCAGGTCGAGCTGACGGTCGTCATCGATGCGCCAGCCGTGATGCAGCGGCAACACCGGGCCGTAGCCGGCGGCCAGCGCCTCCAGCCGCATGGCAGCCTCGCCTTCGTAGTGCATCACGTCGCACACGCCGAGCAGCCCGGCGACCGCATCGAACCAGCGCCCCATGCTCGAAGTCGGCGGGCAGCGCGTGCCTTTTTCGAGCACATCGGCGAGGCGATCGGCGCCGCGCAGATGGGCGAAACGCGCGGCGATGAGATCGCCATGGCCCACATCGAACAGCGCCGAAGCGGCCATGCGCCAAGGCTCGCGCGCCGCGCGGTCGCCGCCCGGCAGGCGCAACGGACGCAAATGCCCGAGGCGCTCGCAGTGCGCGCCGTCGACGCGCAGCAACTCGCCGCCCCAGGCGTCGCCATCGGCGCCCAGACCGACACCGTCGAGCGCCACGCCGATCACCGGCGCATCGACCCGATGCTCGGCCAGCACCGCCGCAATGTGCGCGTGATGATGCTGCACTTCGATCAGCGGCAGATCGCGTTCCCGCGCCAGTGCGTGCGCCACGCGGGTGGCGTGAAAATCCGGATGCAGGTCACAGGCAATCCACTCGGGATGACAGTCGAGCACGGTCGACAGATGCTCGATGGCGGCGTCCATGGCGGCACAGGTGGCGGCATTGTCGAGGTCGCCCACGTGCTGAGAGAGGAAGGCTTCATCGCCACGCGTGAGGCACACCGTGTTCTTGAGGTAGCCGCCGGTGGCCAGCACGGCCGGCCCCTTGCGACCGAGGTGGATGGCTTGCGGCGTATAGCCACGGCCGCGACGGAGGGTCGCCGGCGCGCGGTCGATGATGCGCATCACGCTGTCGTCAGCACGCACCAGAATGTCGCGATCGTGCATGAGCACGAAGTCGGCCTGCCCGGTGAGCCGCGTCATCGCCTCGTCATTGCCGATCACCAGCGGCTCGCCGCCCGGGTTGGCGGAAGTCATCACCAGCGCCAGCGGATGCGGCGCGTCGAGCCAGTCGGTCCCCGCCGGCCGCCCGGCTTCGTCATGGAACAGCAGATAGTGCAGCGGCGTGTTGGGCAGCATGAGGCCGATCTGCCCCAGCGCCGGCGCCACGCCCCACAGCGTCAGGTCGGCCGCGGGGCGTTTGTCGAGCAGCACGATGGGGCGTTCCGGCCCGCTCAGCAGGGTTTCTTCAGCGGTATCGAATTTGGCGAAGGTGCGCGCCGAGTGCGTGTTGAGCACCATCACCGCGAACGGCTTGTCGCCCCGGCGCTTGCGCGCGCGCAAGGTTTCCACCGCTTCCGGATTGCGCGCATCGCACACCAGGTTGTAGCCGCCCAATCCCTTGATGGCGACGATCCGGCCCGACAGAATTGCCAGCAGCGCGTCGGCCACCGGATCGCGTGTCGCGACGCGCACCCCGTTCATCTGCCACAGGCTCAGACTCGGCCCGCAGGCCGGGCAGGCATTGGGTTCGGCATGAAAGCGCCGATGCGTGGGCGCCTCGTATTCGTCCTGACAATCCTCGCACTGAACAAAACCGGCCATGCTGGTATTGGCGCGATCGTAGGGCAGCGAATGGGTGATGGTGTAGCGCGGGCCGCAATGAGTGCAGTTGATGAACGGGTAGCGCCAACGACGATCCGCCGGATCGAACAGCTCGGCCAGACAGGCGCCACACACCGAGGTATCGACCCCGATGGCGGTAGTCACCGCCCCGCCCCGGCTGGGCCGGATGGTAAAGCCACGGTCCGCCGGATCGGGTGCGCGGCCATTGGCCTCGACATGATCGACGCGCGCCAGCCGCGGCGCCTCCTTGACCATGCGCACCAGCAGCGCGGAGATGTTGCCGGGCAGGCCCTGCACCTCCATCTCGACGCCTTCGGCATCATTGCGCACCCAGCCGGCCAGATCGAGTTCCTGCGCCAGGCGGAACACGAAGGGCCGGAAACCGACGCCCTGCACCACACCACGCACGCGCACGCGACGGCGTTCGAGCAGCGGGACGGAACGGTCGGCGCGGGCGTCCATGTGCTCAGTCGCCTCCGGTCTCGAGCGCTTCGGCATGCGGCCTGCGCAACTTTGCGAGCCCGGCCTCGATCCAGGCCAGCCAGGTGTCGAAGCCTTCGCCGGTGGTGGCCGACACCCGGAACACGGTCAGATTCGGATTGACCCGCAGCGCGTATTCGACCGCCTTGTCGGCATCGAAGCTCACGTAGGGCAGCAGATCGATCTTGTTGAGCAGCATCACGTCGGCGGCCGCGAACATGTCGGGGTACTTGAGCGGTTTGTCCTCGCCCTCGGTCACCGACAGGATCGCCACCTTGTGCGCCTCGCCCAGATCGAAGGCCGCCGGGCACACCAGGTTGCCCACGTTCTCGACCAGCAGCAGGCTGTGGTCAGCCAGTTCGAGTCGCGGCAGCGCCTGCCCGACCATGGCGGCGTCAAGATGACAGCCCTTGCCGGTGTTGATCTGCAACGCCGGGGCGCCGGTGGCACGGATGCGCTCGGCGTCGAATTCGGTCTGCTGGTCACCCTCGATGACGGCCACCGACACCCGCGCGCGAATCGCCTCGATGGTCTTGCACAACAACGTGGTCTTGCCCGATCCGGGGCTGGAGACCAGGTTGAGCGCGAAGATGCCGTGTTCGGCAAACCAGCGCCGGTTGCCGTCGGCCAGCGAATCGTTCTTGCCCAGGATGTCGCGCTCGATGCGTACCATCTCGCCCTGCGACAGCCCTGGCGCATGCGCCCGTGCGGGGCCGTGGCCGAAGTGCATGGCCCCCTCGCTGAGCGCCACATGCGCGTGGTCATGATCGTGATCAGGCGCATGACCGGGGTCATGATCATGCGTTGCCGCGGGCTTGAAGCCGACCGTCGGCGCGGCGCTGGGCTGCGCCTTCGGCGGCTTGCGGCCGATGCTCACCTCACCAGCGCCGCATCCACATACCGTACACATTTATTCGACTCCTTCCTGTGCGTCTTCGCGCACGGGTTTGTCCTGGTCCGTATCCACATCGAGCGCCAGCACGCGCATTTCGGTCCCCGCGGTGGCTTGCACCTGATAGCTGCCGCAATCGGGGCACGGATCGTACAGCGCCGCCATCGGCACCGATTTGCCACACGGCATGCACCAGCCGGCGCCCGGCACGCGGTCGATCTCCAGCCGGGCGCCCTCGCCCACGGTGCCGCGCATCACCACATCGAAGCAGAAACGCAGCGCGTCCACCTCCACCGACGACAGCGCGCCCACCGCCAGCACCACCGCCTTGACGCGACTGAACCCCTGCTCGCGCGCGGCGTCTTCAACGATGCCTCTTATACCTTCGGCCAGTGACATTTCATGCATGCGCCACCTCCTCGCCGGTGTCGACCGTCACGTTGAACATCACGCACGGATCGAGCGCCATCGCCAGCACCTTGAGGCGCCAGCGTGCGTAGGCCGGATCGGGCGCGGCCCAACCCGCGCCTTCCTGTTCGAACACGCCGCCGGGGCGAAAATTCCATTCGGTCGGGGCGACGATGGCGTAATCGGCCACGGTGTCGCCCTCGAGCCGCACCGCGTGCAGCAACACGCCACGCGCGGTATCGATCCGCGCCAGCCCACCGCCGCCCGGCAAGGCGGTGGCATCGACCAGCGCCGGCATGTCCTCCGGCAGCGGGTGGCGCAGCCGGCTGGCGCAGTCGGCCAACTCCACCATGCGGGCGAACAGGCGGGCCGCGATGCGGTGGCGCGGCGCCACCAAGCGCGCCACCAACATATTGTTTACATGGCGCGCGAGCGCGCCTGTTTCATACACCTGCCCGGCCAGATGCGGTGCCCGGCAAAACGCCGCATCGGGCCAGCCGCCGGGCAAGGCTTCGGCAAAATCCTGCGCGCGCAGGCTGGGCAGCAGCGGCACCGGTTCGTCGAGCGGATCGCTGGCCCCGGCCTTGATGAGCCGCGCCAGCACCCGACCGACCGTCCCCGCCCGCTCGCTCACGGTGACAAACTCTTCAAGAGAGTGCGGCCCGCGCACGGTGCTGAAAAAACTGCCGAGCAACTCGCTGGCGACCAGATTCAGCACCTGCCCGCCAACCTCGAAGGCCGCGGCCTGATCGCCAATGCGGCCCAAGGCCCGATGCAGGCTGGCAAAGCGCTCGCGCACCGGCAGCATGTCGAACAACGCCGGCCAGTCGAGCAGCAGTCGCCACAGATGCAATTGCGCAGCCTCGATGGTCAGCGCGCGCTCGATGCCCGCATCGGGCGCGACCACCTCGCCACGCGCCGCCGCGCAGGCCGCTTGCACGGCGTGCCGTTGCGCCACGCCGCACAGGCTGAACACCACGCTGGCGAGCGCCGCGGCCTCGGCCGGCGTCTTGCCTTTGAGCACGCTGGCCGCCAGCGGCCGGGCGTTGCGCACGTGCACCGCGTCGACACGCCCGTCGCGCCAGTTCGCCACGAGGTGAAGCGGCGCCTCGCTCATGCGCCGGCTCGCCGACCGAGCGCGCGGCGCAGGAAGGCACGACGGTCGATGGCAGGGGGGGCGGCCGGACGCTCGGGCACCGGCTCGACAAACAATGCGTCGAGCGATGCCAGGGCCACCTCGCGCGCGTCATCCTGATCGCCGAACGCCTCCATGGGCGAGAACAGCGAGCAGTAGTGATATTCACCCAGCCCCGGCTCGTGATTCCCCATGAACGGGTAGACGCCGGAGGGAAAATCCCATTCGTGCTCGCGGCCCACACGCAAAGGCGCAAAGGCCTCGCTACCGCCGGGCAAGACCATGAGATTCATCGCCCAGGGCGTGATCACCACCCCGACCCACAGCCCGTGCCAGGCGCGAAAGCCCACGACTTCGACCGACAGCGCCCGATTGCACATCGGCACGTCGCCCATGCGCTCGCGCGCAATCTGTGCGAACACCGCCAGCACGGTGTTCGACGGGTTGTCGGAGAAGGTGCTCATCGTGTCCGTCATGCTCAGGATTCGATCACCATGAATTTTTCACGTGGGGCGTCGCAATTGGGGCAGGTCCAGTGCTCGGGCAGTGCCGAAAACGGCGTGCCGGGCGGGATCTGCCATACCGGGTCGCCGGCGGCGGGGTCATACACCTGCCAGCAGATGCCGCATTCGAGCTGGGCATCGTCGGCGATACGGGTGTTGTCTCCCAGAAAACTGCCTTCGAACATGAACTTCTCTCCTCAAACCGGTGCGGCCGGGCCACGCCTCAATCTTCGCGCAGCGCGTCTATCCATTCCTCAAGACGCTCGATACTGTCAGCGTAATCCTCTTCGGCGGCCGGTGCCACGTCGGGCAACGCGGTCACTTCGATGGTATTGAGAATCAGCTTGTCGGTGCTGTTGAAATACTGCACCCACCATGTGTCGCGCAAACGCGTGCGCGTGATGCGGCAGTTGCCGTAGCCGCGCGAGAGAATCACCACCGGGCCAACCCCCAGGCAGATGCCCAGATAGTCGAGATCTTCGGGCGTCATCGGCAGCAGCGTGAGGTTGACGATATGCGCCGGATCGCCCGCCTGCCGGGTGTTGATCGCCTCGTCGAGCTCGCTGAGCACGGCCGGCGCGTTCATGACACCGTCGGACGGCGCCGGGCGTTCGACGCGCGTGACCGACGCGGCTTGCGCGGCCGCGGTCAAGGCATCCGGAACGGGGCCGGCCTCGACACGGTCGATGGTGCCCCGATCGCCGGCGCGGCTGTCGGACAGTACCCGCCATACCCCGGCAAACACGGTTTCCTGAATCCACAGCGGCACTTCACCCGCCACGGTGGCGCTCACCTCGCCCTCCCCCAACGCCTCGTTCACCAGCTTGCGCACCGGCACGGCGAGCGCGGCGAGATCGACCGACACCGGCTGGCCGAACGGCACACGCTTCATCTGATCGACCAGATCCTGCAGCACCGCCACGGCGGCATCGCGCACGGCCGGGTCTTCACTGTCGGGGAACTGCGGCGGCTGGAACGTCGCCATGTCGCCGGGCGCGGCGATGTATTCGAGGGCTTCGTCTTCTTGTTGCGAACCGGGGCCGAAGCTGACCACCGGGATGGGAAATTCTTTCATGGGGTCGCTCCTCAGTGACAGCCGCCGGCCGACGGGCCGCGAACCGGAATGCCGATGCTCGGCGCGCGTTGCGTCGGCTCGCCCAGCTTGCGTTCGATGGCGGCCACCAGATAGCCCCAGTCGAGCATACCTTCGACCACGCCGACGTACTCGCCACCACGCCGGAACAGCATGGCCGGAAAACGACGGATGCCGAAGCGCTCGGACAGCGCCTTGCTCGCCTCGCCATCGGCCACGCCGGCGCGCACCGGTTTGCCCACCGACTTGAGCGCCTCGGGCAGCACCACGGCCACATCCCAGCCCTCGGGCGTGCGCACCACGTCATCGACCAACAGCGTCAGGCTGTCTCCCGCGGCATCGCCAAAAGTCTGCGCCGCGGCCACGTCGAGCGTGGCAATGTCGTGATCGCGGGTGAGACGCTCAAGCAGCACGCTGAAGCGTTCCGCGTCCGGGCTCAGTACTTCATCCATCTCAGGCTCCCTTGAGAAAATCAGGCAATTGCGGTTCACGCCCGACCAGATCGCCAAACGCGGCGTCCACATCGGCGGCTTCACCACGCATGACGGCACCCACCGCATCGAGCGCATCGCGCACGCAGGCCGCGCGCGCTTCGTCGATCAGCTCACGCGCCACATCGAGAAAAACCAGCACCCAGGCGCCCTCCGGCTGAGGGCCCACCAGCAGCAGATCGACGTCCCGGCGCTGGCCGTGGCGATCCATGCAGCGCGCCGTGGCACCGTCACACGCGAGCACCTGCATCGGCTCACCAATGCACATGCTCAGCGCTCCGCGTCGGTGGCATGACCGTCGGCCATGCGGGCAAGAAAGCGCTCATCGCCGATCCGGCAGGCGGCTTCCTCCGCGGGCCGGCCGGCCTCGTAGGCGTGCAGATCGAGCGGCGACGATGCGGCATCGGTGATCGCCCGCGGCAGCGGATCGACGCCCCACTCGCGCAGTTTTTCGAGCGCCAGCGACAACGCCTCGGGCAGGCGCGCGCGCACCTCGGGGCGCAGACTGCCGCCGTAGTCTTCCAGCTCGCACGGCTGCACGCCGATGAGCGTGAGCGACTCGGGCAAGCCGTCCATGAGCATGGCGGACGAGAGCACTTCCTGGAATCCGGTCTGGTGCAGGCTCATCTTCTTTGCACCCATGAAGCGCGGCACGTCGTCGCCTTCGATGACACGCAAGCTGCCCGGCGCGAGTCCGTAGTCGATGGCATCGAACACGATCAGGTGGCTGGCGGCGGTGACATAGGGCAGCAGGTACAGCCCCTGCGTGCCGCCATCCATCACCGTCACGTTGTCCGGCATTTCCCACCCGGCCCGCAGCGCTTCGACACAGCGCACGCCAAAGCCCTCATCGGCCCACAGCAGGTTGCCGATACCCAGAATCAGAATGGAATTGTCAGCGTCGCTCACGCCCGGCCTCTCGATTCGTTGTTACACGAACCGTTACACAGCACACACCGTGCCACTCGGCACCGCCGGCTCGGAACGTCGAACAATCAAGGCATTACGAGGATATTGCGTTCAGGAAAGTGGGCTCGGGCAATGCCGGCGCGGTCACGCGGCACACAAAGCGGAAACTTTGTTTCCACCCCACCCGGATCAGTCCATGGCGACAACGAGGCATGAGGATGCGATCAAGCGCCAGGTCTGATGCACATCCCAAGCCGACTGCATGGCCATCCACAGCTGCGGATCGGTACGAAAGTAAAGACTCAGCCGGATGGCGGTATCCGGCGTGAAGCCACGCCGGCCACGCACGAGTTCGTTGACGCGGCGACGCGAGATGCCGAGCGCGCTCGCCAGCGCCTCTTGCGAGATGCCGGCCGGACGCATGAAGCGGGATTCGAGAAAGCGCCCCGGATGCACGGGCCGACGCCCCACGCCCGCATGGTGTGGATGGCGAACTGCGCGCTCAGGAAAAAGGTCGCGCGGACTTGCGTCCGCGCGCTGCATCGCATTCATCGCTTGCAAAGTAGAGGTAACCACTGACGCGGAGTCAGGCGAGGCGCTAGGCACACCTCGCACACTCCCTATACAAGTCTCATGCCAGCGCCATGGCGCCTTGGATATCAATACCTTAGCGAAAGCAGGCGCTGGCGCATCGCCAAGCTCGCAACCGGCGAAACGCCTCAAGCGGAAAGCAGCTTGCCACGCTCACCAGAGCTTGAAGCGACTTCCGCTGGGCGCCATGGGCGCGATTCGCCCGCCCCCGTCATCAACGAGGTAGCCGCCTTTGGCGGCGTCGTTGAGCAGATCGCGCAGCATGTCGCGATCCAGTGGCATGGTGCGATCCAGCAGGTCGACATCGACCGGATGCTGCCGCATGGTTTCCACCCAGTCGAGCAATTCGACCGAGACGGGATACTTCGCCAGATTGGGGGATTTGAGCAAGCGGATATGCTTGCCGGCCCAGGGTGCGCGGGGCGCAGCCGGTGCGTCCGGCGCGGCCTGAGGGGCGATGCGGGTGGCTCCGGAGACCCGCGTCTCGATGCTGTCGAACAAGCGATTGAGGCGGCCGGCCTTGAGCGGTTTGGTCAGAATCTGCAGCCCCGCCGAGGTGAGCTCCAGCGTCTGGTCGAGACAGGCAACACGCGGATCGTCGAGCTTGTCCGGCGGGGTATGCCATTGCTCGCGCGTCAGATCCACCAGCCACAGATCCGCTTCGGCAAAGGTGTCCGCCCAGCCCCAGGCCCGTGGCCGCAGCTTCATCGTCGACCGAATGAGCGTGAGATCCCTGTCTTCCAGGTCGTCCGTACCGATCTTCATCTGCATGTTGCTCACTCCTCTACCAGAATGAATGCGCGAACAAGCGTAGATGACATCGGCACAAAAAAAGGCGACACATGTCACGCGTCGCCCCATTTTCTACCCGTTTGGCAAACCCGATTCAGTTCTTGAACATGCGAAAACCACTGATCATGGTGCTGATGATGCTCTGGCGCCCCATGATGTCTTCGCGAATGGCGGCATACACATGCAGCATCACGAAGCAGATGATCACCCACATGCCCACGTGGTGCCAGGTATGCACATCCTGCGACTGGCCGAACAACGGAATCACCCAGCTGGTGAACAGCGCGTGCGCCCAGTGGCCTTCCTGCGCACCTTCGCCATACAGCGCGAATCCGGTCGCGATCATGAACACCGCCATCAGCAGAAAACCGAAGAACATCGAGATGCGCGCCAGCGGATTGTGGCCGACGTAGCGGTTTGGATAGGGGCGCATGAAGCTGTACCACTTGAGCATGGAGAACAGCTCGCGCCAGTAGGCGGCGGTGAAGATCGGCACGCTGAACAGCTCGCGCGCATGATGATTGCCGGCGATGGCCCAATAGGCGCGTCCGAGCAATCCGACCGCGAGCACGTAACCCGCCGCGAAGTGCGCGAAACGGATGTAGCCCATCAGAAAGTTGGCGCTGGCCTCGCCGGGCACCGATGGCAGCGGCGAGCCGATGAAATAGCCGGTGATGGCCAGCACCGTGATCGCCAGCGCGTTGATCCAGTGCCAGATGCGCACCGGGGCTTCGTACACGTAGATCGACTTGATGCTGGTCGCCCGGGCGACCGCGTTGTCATCGACCCCGGTGACGTCCGCCAGATTATGAGAAGACATGTTTCACCTCCGTGGTTGGCGACGGTGGGCAGGCATTCGGCAGTGCGCCGGATGAACACCCACCGCCCCCGGGCATCAACGAACCTTGACCTTGGCCATTTCCTGACCGTCCGGACTCATCACGTGCGTCGAGCACGCCAGACACGGATCGAAGGAGTGGATGGAACGCAGGATTTCCAGCGGCTCTTCCGCCTTCGCCACCGGCGTGTTCATGAGCGAGGCCTCGAAGGCGCCGATCTGGCCCTTGCCGTCACGCGGGCTGCCGTTCCAGGTGGTGGGCACCACGCACTGGTAGTTCTCGATCTTGCCGTCCTTGATCTTGATCCAGTGCCCGAGCATGCCGCGCGGCGCGGCGACGGTACCGACGCCCTTGGCCTCTTTCGGCCACGAGGACGGATCCCACTTGTCGACGTTGGCGGTCGAACTGTCGCCAGCCTTGATGTTGCCGATCAGCTCGTTGAAGTCGTCCATCATCATCTCGCCGCAGTACTGGCCTTCGAGCGCGCGGGCGAGGGTGCGGCCGATGGTGGTCGGTAGCAGTTGCTTGAGCGAGTAGTCGGTTTCCGGCATGCCCAGCAGTTTCGGGATGTCCCGGTTGATCATGCGCGCGGAGAAGTCCACCTGCTCCTTCACCCGCTGGCAGTACTGGTTGCCCTTGACCGCGTGCATGTAGCCGAGGATGTAGCGTGACAGCGGCCCCACTTCCATCGCATGCCCGCGCCAGCGCGGCGACTTGATCCACGAGTACTTGGCCGACTCGTCCAGTTCCTCGATGCGCGTGCGGGTGCCCTTGGTGTTGGCGCCGAGCTGGTAGTTGGGCTCGGTGATGCCGTCCCACGGATGTAGGCCCTTGTTCTCGTCCGGGTAGGTGTACCAGGAGTGATTGACGAACTCCTGCACCTGCTCGGGATCGCGCGGATCGATTTCGTGGATCTCGTCCCAGTTGCCGTTGATGATGGCGCCGCCCGGCAGCTGCTGGGTGCTGTGGTCGTAGGCGACTTTCTCGTAGGTGCCGTAGTCGCTCACGTTGAGCGCCGACAGCCCGCCGCCATACAGCCAGCCGGCCTGCTTGTAGATGGTGCCGATGGCCAGCACGTCGGGGATGTAGACGTTCTTGTTGAACTCGATCATCTCCTCGATGCGCGCCTTGACGAAGTTGAGCCGCTCCATGTTGATCGCGCCCACCGCGCCGGTGCTGTCCACGTTGATGGCACAGGGCACGCCACCCACCAGGTAGTTCGGGTGCGGGTTCTTGCCGCCGAAGATGGTGTGCACCTTCACCCATTCCTTCTGCAGATCGAGCGCTTCGAGGTAGTGCGCCACCGCCATCAGGTTGGCTTCGGGCGGCAGCTTGTAAGCCGGATTGCCCCAGTAGCCGTTCATGAACGGGCCGAGTTGG
>JBNKNO010000034.1:22590-23635 GCA_050293885.1 Rhodocyclaceae bacterium
TGTCTGGCGCGGATCGGCACTCAGCGCCGACACCACGTCCACCCAGTCGAGCGCATGCAGGTGATAGAAGTGCACCGCGTGGTCATGCACCTGCAGCGTCTTGGCCATGATCTCGCGGATCAGATGCGCGTTTTTCGGAATCTGGATCCCCAGCGCATCCTCCACCGCGCGCACCGAGGTCAGCGCATGGCAGCCTGTGCACACCCCGCAGATACGTTCGACAAAAGCCCAGGCATCGCGCGGGTCGCGCCCTTTGAGGATCACTTCCAGACCGCGCCACATGGTGCCGGTAGACACCGCGTTGCGGATCACGTTGTTTTCATCGAGGTTCACCTCGACCCGCATGTGGCCTTCGATCCGCGTCACCGGATCGACCACCACGCGCTGGCCGGTGTTGTCCATCGTGAAACCCTGCGTCTCGTAAACACCCATGATTATTTGTCTCCCTTCGGCATGTCGGAACCCGGCTTGCTACGCACCCGGGAAAGTGCGGACGCAGCCGCGTGCGCGGCCACCACGGCCCCCACGGCGCCCGCCGCGGCCATCCCCACTTCGTCGGCATTCTTCTCGACGCCGAACTGCTTGATGTCGGTGAGGCGGTCGTAGAAGCTGCCCTTGTCCCAGAAGCCGTCTTCGGAACAACCGATGCAGCCGTGACCCGACTGGATCGGGAAGGACGTGCCCTCGTTCCAGCGCACCGTCGAACACGCGTTGTAGGTGGTCGGGCCCTTGCAGCCCATCTTGTAGAGGCAGTAGCCCTTGCGCGCGTTGTCGTCGTCCCACTGCTCGGCGAACTGGCCGGCATCGAAGTGCGGCCGGCGGTAGCACTTGTCGTGGATACGCTGGCCGTAGAACATCTTCGGCCGCCCCTGGCGATCGAGTTCGGGGATCTTGCCGAAGGTCAGCATGTAGGTGACCACGCCGGTCATCACCTCGGCAATCGGCGGACAACCCGGCACCTTGATGATCGGCTTGTCGGTGATCACCTTGTGCACCGGCGTCGCCTGCGTCGGATTCGGCTTGGCAGCCTGCACGCAGCCCCATG
>JBNKNO010000034.1:23796-35532 GCA_050293885.1 Rhodocyclaceae bacterium
ACCTCGTCGAGGATGGCCTCGGCCTGATGGCCGGCGGCCGCCATCAGCGTGTCGTCGTAGTCGAGCGACAGCATGGAGAGCACCACATCCTTGGTGAGCGGGTGGGCCGAGCGAATGAAGGACTCGGAGCAGCACGTGCATTCCAGGCCATGCAGCCACACCACCGGCGTGCGCGGCTTGGTCTCCAGCGCATGCGCGATCCTCGGCGCAAACGCGGAACCGAGGCCAAGCGAGGTGGCGGTCAGCGAACAGAACTTCAGAAAGCTGCGGCGCGTGATCCCCTGTCGGCGCAGCACCTCGTAGAAGGTTTCGGTCATCGGGTGTCTCCCTTTGGGTGTTATTCGATGTGCCGTCCGCTCACCGGACACGCATCAACGGACACACCAACACAAGAAGCGTGCCAAACACCAAAAAGACCAAAACACAACGTTATATCAATGCGTTACGACACCCACACCAAGCAAGGCAGCACGCGGGGTGGAAACTGCGTTACCACTTGCCACCACCGGCCGAGTCGGCGCCATCCACATGAATCGAGGCGTTCGAAGAGCGGCGCGACGACGCCGCCAAAGACGCTGACCGGGCTCGACACCCCCCGCGGCAGAAATCGGACTCTCGCCACCGGCGATCGCGTATTGACGAAACAGCAGAGCCCGCCGCGACCCGGTCGCGAAGCCGCTTTAGAATGTCGGCAGTTCACTCAGGAGAAGCAAATGCTGACGGTCTATGGCTGCCCCAATTCACGCTCGATGCGCATGGTGTGGGCGCTCGAAGAAGCCGGCGCCGAATACCACTACATTCTCATCGACCTGTTTCGCGGCGCCGGTCGCTCGCCCGATTTCCTGCGCATCAACCCGGCCGGCAAGGTGCCCGCGCTGGTCGAAGACGGCACTGCGCTGACCGAATCGGGCGCCATCCTCCTGTGGCTGGCCGAACGCTATCCCGACGCCCCGCTGCTCCCACCCGCCGAAGATCGACACGCGCGCGCCGAAACCCTGCAGTGGCTCATGTTCGGCCTCACCGAACTGGAGCCACCGCTGTGGACCATCGCCAAACACCGCTTCGTGCTACCGGAAACACGCCGCATGCCCGCCATCGAAGACACCTGCCGATGGGAATTCGCCAGCGCCTGCGCCCTGCTCGCCAAGCGTCTGGGGCAACGCCGCTACGTCGCCGGCGACCAGTTCACCATCGCCGACATCGTCATCACCCACTGCCTGGCCTGGGCGCAATCGGCCAAGATCGAGGTCGTCCCCACGCTACTGCTCGACTACATGGAAACGCACTGGTCACGCCCGGCGGCGAAGCGAGCCATGGCGCGTGAGGCCCGGCCCGCTTGAACGAAGCAGATGCATCGCCAGACTCACCACCGCAAAAAAGGCCGCAGATGCGGCCTTTTTTGTTGTGGTCACGCGCCGAGGCTCAGCGCTCTACTTGCGACACATCCCGCACGGCACCGGTATCCGCACTGGTGGTCAGCGCCGCGTAGGCGCGTAGCGCGGCGGACACCGCGCGGTCGCGGTTGACCGGCTTCCAGGCCTCGCCGCCCTTGGCGTCCATGGCCTGGCGGCGGCTGGCGAGTTCGGCGTCGCTGATGGCGAGGTGGATCTTGCGCTTGGGGATGTCGATCTCGATGGTGTCACCCTCTTCGACCAGGCCGATCGCGCCGCCGCAAGCGGCTTCGGGCGACGCGTGGCCGATCGAGAGGCCGGAGGTACCGCCGGAGAAACGGCCGTCGGTGAGCAGCGCGCAGACCTTGCCCAGGCCTTTCGACTTGAGGTAGCTGGTCGGGTAGAGCATCTCCTGCATGCCGGGGCCGCCCTTGGGGCCTTCGTAGCGGATGATGACCACGTCGCCGGCGACAATCTGATCGGCCAGAATGCTTTCGACCGCGGCGTCCTGGCTCTCGAACACGCGGGCGCGGCCGGTGAAGGTCCAGATGGATTCATCGACGCCGGCGGTTTTCACGATACAGCCCTTCTCGGCGATGTTACCGGTGAGCACGGCGAGGCCGCCTTCCTGGCTGAAGGCGTTGGCCTTGTCGCGAATCACGCCGTGGGTGCGATCCATGTCGAGCTCGTTCCAGCGGCGATCCTGGCTGAAGGCCACCTGCGTGGGCACGCCGCCGGGGGCCGCGCGGAAGAAATCGAACACGCTGTTGTCGTGCGCCAGCATCACGTCCCAACGGGCAAGCGCCTCGTGCATGGTCTTGGCGTGGACGGTATGGGTATTTCGATTCAGCAGGCCGGCGCGATCGAGCTCGCCGAGAATGCCCATGATGCCGCCGGCGCGGTGCACGTCTTCGATGTGCACGTCGGGCACGGCGGGGGCCACTTTCGACAGGCACGGCACCTTGCGCGAGATGCGGTCGATGTCCTTCATGGTGAAATCCACCCCGGCCTCGCGCGCGGCCGCCAGCAGGTGCAGCACTGTGTTGGTGGAGCCGCCCATGGCGACATCGAGACTCATGGCGTTCTCGAAGGCTTCGAAGGTGGCGATGGAACGCGGCAGCACGCTGGCGTCGTCCTGCTCGTAATAGCGCCGCGCCAGCTCGACGATCTTGCGACCGGCGTCGAGGAACAGGCGTTTGCGATCGGCGTGGGTGGCAACCACGGTGCCGTTGCCGGGCAGCGACAGGCCGAGCGCTTCGGTAAGGCAGTTCATGGAGTTGGCGGTGAACATGCCGGAGCAGGAACCGCAGGTCGGGCAGGCGGAACGCTCGACGGCGTCGACTTCTTCGTCCGAGCAGTTCGAATCGGCGGCCTTCACCATGGCATCGACCAGATCGAGGGAGATGACCTTGTTTTCCCACTTCACCTTGCCGGCTTCCATCGGCCCGCCGGAGACGAAGACGACGGGGATGTTCAGCCGCAGGGCGGCCATCAGCATGCCCGGGGTGATCTTGTCGCAGTTGGAGATGCACACCATGGCGTCGGCGGTGTGGGCGTTGACCATGTACTCGACCGAGTCGGCGATGAGATCGCGCGAGGGCAGGCTGTAGAGCATGCCGCCGTGGCCCATGGCGATGCCGTCGTCGATGGCGATGGTATTGAATTCCTTGGCGACGCCGCCCGCCGCTTCGATCTCGCGTGCGACCAGTTGGCCCAGATCCTTGAGATGGACGTGCCCCGGCACGAACTGGGTAAAGCTGTTGACCACCGCGATGATGGGTTTTTCGAAGTCACCGTCTTTCATGCCGGTGGCGCGCCACAGGGCGCGGGCGCCGGCCATGTTGCGGCCGGACGTCGAGGTGCGGGAACGGTACTGGGGCATGGGAGTGTCTCCACGATTCAACCAAGCCGAATATTGTAGCGCGCACGGCGGGCCAGCGCCGCGCGCACGCATATTTCACTTGCGCCATGCTGCAGTGCACACATCAGCTTACGGCGCGCCCGTGACGCCCCGCATGGGCTCGCCTAGAATAGGGCTTCGTTGCATTCATACTGAATTTCGGGAAAGCCGTATGCCGCCCCCCACCCGCCACGGTGCCTGGCACCGACTCCAAGCCCACGCCGACGCTGTCCGCAGCCACCGGATGGCCGCGCTGTTCGCCGCCGATCCGACCCGTGCGCAGCGCATGCAGTGCCAGGTCGGGCCGATCCGGCTCGACTACAGCAAGAACCGCATCGACGACGACGGCCTGGAAGCGCTGTTCGTGCTCGCCGACGTCATGAACCTGCGCCGCGCCATCGATGCCATGTTCGCGGGCGAAGCCATCAACACCACCGAACAGCGGCCCGCGCTGCACGTGGCCTTGCGCATGCCGCGCGATTCGGCGCTTGAAGTGGGCGGGCGCAACGTGGTCGCCGACGTCCACGCCGAGCTGGACAAGCTGCGCCGCTTCGCCGATGCGGTGCGCGACGGCAGTTGGACAGGGCGCAGCGGCCAACCGATCACCGACGTGGTGAACATCGGCATCGGCGGCTCCGACCTCGGCCCGCGCATGGTGTGCGACGCACTGCGCCCGCTGGCACATCCGCGTCTGCGCACGCATTTCGTCGCCAATGTGGACGGCGCGCGCATCACCCGCCTGTTGAGTACGCTCGATGCCGACACCACCTTGTTCATCGTCGCCTCAAAGTCCTTCGGCACCCAGGAGACACTGACCAACGCCAACACAGCGCGTCAGTGGTTTCTCGATCAGGGCGCGTCCGCAGCGGACATCGCCAGGCACTTCGTGGCGGTGTCGACCAACGCCGAGAAGGTCGCCGCCTTCGGCATCGACCTCGACAACATGTTCGGTTTTTGGGACTGGGTCGGTGGCCGCTATTCGCTGTGGTCGGCGGTTGGCCTGCCGATCATGCTCGCCGTCGGCCCGGACGCCTTCGACGAACTGCTCGCCGGCGCCCACGACATGGACGAGCACTTCCGCACGGCGCCCTGGCAGGAAAACCTGCCGGTCATGCTCGGCCTGCTGGGCATCTGGTACATCAACGGCCTGCGCGCCGGCACCCAGCTGGTGTCGCCCTACGACCACGGCCTGCGCCAGTTGCCCGCCTTCCTGCAACAACTGGACATGGAGAGCAACGGCAAATCGGTCACCCAATCCGGCCTGCCGGTGGAGACCAAGACCGGTGCGGTGGTGTGGGGCTACAGCGGCATCAACGGTCAGCACGCCTTCTATCAACTGCTGCATCAGGGCACCCGGCTGATTCCGGCGGATTTCATCGTCAGCCTGCGCAATCCGAACAGCCCGGACACCCACCACCGCATCGTGCTGGCCAACTGCATCGCCCAGGCGCAGGCGCTGATGCAGGGGCGCAGCAAGGAACAGGCGTGCGCCGAGATGCGCGCCGCCGGCATGGACGAGACGCGCATCCGCGCGCTGGCGCCACACCGGACTTTCGACGGCAATCACCCCACCAACATGATCCTGCTCGACAGCCTCACCCCGCGCAGTCTCGGCGCCCTGCTCGCCATGTACGAGCACAAGGTGTTCACCCAGGGCGTGCTGTGGGGCGTCAACAGCTTCGATCAGTGGGGGGTGGAGCTCGGCAAGCAACTGGCGAAACAGGTCGAGGCGGCCTTCGCCGACGGCGGCTACCCCGAAGACGCCGACAGTTCCACGCGGCAACTCATCGACCTGGCGCGCACCGGCATCGACCGACGCTGAAGCGGGACACCCCGCGCTCGGCTATCATCCGAGGTCTATCGAACAGTTCGGGATACCCGCATGAGCGAAGCAGCAAACGACGGTTACGACCTGAGCGCAGAAGAAGCACGCGTGCTCGCCGTACTCATCGAAAAGGGCTACACCACGCCCGATCAATATCCCCTCAGCCTCAACGCTCTGACCACCGGATGCAACCAGCTCACTGGCCGCGACCCGGTCATGAGCCTGGATGACGCCACCGTGGCCGACGCGGTCGACAGCCTGCACGAACGCGGGCTGGTGGGCCGACGCGAAGGCGCCCGCGTGGTCAAGTACGAACAACTGGTGCGCCTGCGCCACTCGCTGCCGCCGGCCGAGCAGGCCGTGCTGGCGCTGCTGATGCTGCGTGGCCCGCAAACCCCGGGCGAGCTGCGCACCCGCGCCGAGCGCATGCATCGCTTCGACGATGTGCCCGCCGTGTTGGCAGTACTCGAACATCTGGAAGAAAAGTATCCACCGATGGTCGTCGCCCTGCCGCGCGCGCCCGGCACCAAGGAAACCCGCTACATGCACCTGATGTGCGGCGACGTGGATGTCGAGGCGCTGGCTGCGGCCATGCCCATGGGTGGCGGCGGTGGCGGGCTGGGCGCGCGCGTCGAGGCGCTGGAGGCCGAAGTGGCCGCACTGCGCGCCGAACTCTCCGCCCTCAAGGCCAGCCTCGGCGAAGACTGATTCATGCTGACCTACCCGCAGATTGACCCCATTGCCTTCAAGATCGGGCCGCTGGCGGTGCACTGGTACGGCATCACCTACCTGGTCGCCTTCGGCCTGTTCATGTTGCTCGGCCGCTGGCACCTAAAGCGCCGTCCCGAACTCGGCTGGAGCGCCCAGCAACTGGACGACCTGCTGTTCTACGGCGTACTCGGCGTCATCATCGGCGGGCGACTCGGCGAAGTGCTGTTCTATCAGCCCGGCTACTACTTCAGCCACCCGGCCGAGATCCTCGCCACCTGGAAGGGCGGCATGAGCTTCCATGGCGGCTTTCTCGGCGTGCTGGTCGCGATGTGGATTTACGGCAGGCGTCACGGCAAGGGCTTCTGGCAGATCACCGACTTCATCGCCCCGCTGGTACCCACCGGGCTGGCCGCCGGGCGTGTCGGCAACTTCATCAACGGCGAGTTGTGGGGCCGCGTCACCAGCCCCGATCTGCCCTGGTCGATGGTATTTCCGCATGTCGACGCCCTGCCCCGCCACCCCTCGCAGCTCTACCAGGTGGCCGGCGAAGGCCTGCTGCTGTTCGCCCTGCTGTGGTGGTACAGCCGCAAACCGCGCCCCGTGCGGGCCACCTCCGCCATGTTCCTGATCGGCTACGGCGTGCTGCGTTTCGGCGCCGAGTTCTTCCGCACGCCCGACCCCGGCATCTTCAGCGGCATCACCGAACATCTGTCCACCGCGCAGTGGCTGTGCGTGCCCATGATTGTTGTCGGCGCGCTGTTGCTGCGGCACGCGAACAAGCCGTCGACCGCCTGATCGACGCGATCGGCGGCGCGCAGGAGACGCATCATGTCCAATCTCGTATCCCGCGGCCTCAACGCCATGCGCGCCATCATCTCCTGGGGCGGCAAGGAGCAGGCGCAACTCGATCCCCACGACCTCGACCGCATCCGCGAACAACTGCAGGAGTGCGCCGAGAGTGCGGGCGGCGAAGTCACCACCCGGCAGCGCGCCGCACGGCTGGCGCACACCTACCTGCAACTGGACGACAGCTGCCGCCATGCCTTTCTGCGCATGATCGCGCTCGAATTCGGCCCCGATCCGGCGCGTGTCGCCGAGGCCCACGCGGCCTACCAGGAGGCGGTGGGTACCCCCGGCCAGTGGGACGCCGAAGCCAGCCTGCGCGGCGCCATGCGCTCGCAGCGCATCCGCATCCTCACCCAGTTCAACGCCATCCCGCAGGGCGTGAAATTTCTCGTCGACCTGCGCGCCGACCTGCTGCGCTTTCTCAAGGACGACCCCGAGCTCAAGGCGCTCGACCGCGAACTCGAAGCGCGGCTCAACGCCTGGTTCGACGTCGGCTTTCTGGAGCTGCGCCGCATCACCTGGGAATCACCCGCGGTGCTGCTCGAAAAACTGGTGCAGTACGAAGCGGTGCACGAGATTCAGTCCTGGAAAGACCTGAAAAACCGGCTCGATGCCGATCGCCGCTGCTACGCTTTCTTCCACCCGCGCATGCCGCTCGAACCGCTGATTTTCGTCGAGGTGGCGCTGGTGGACGCGCTGGCCGACAACGTGCAGAAACTGCTCGACGAAATGGCCCCGGTGGCCGACCCGGCCAAGGCCAACACCGCCATCTTCTATTCGATCAGCAACACCCAGGTCGGTTTGCGTGGCGTCTCCTTCGGCAACTTCCTGCTCAAGCGCGTGATCGACGACCTCAAGCGCGACCTGCCCGGCCTCAAGCAATTCGCCACGCTCTCGCCGCTGCCGCGCCTGCGCCAGTGGATGCTCGACCATCCCGACGCCGTGGACGAGGCCGTCACCGACAGCGAATGGAAGAAACTCACCGACCTCGGCGTACCCGCCGCCGACCACGACGCCTTGCTGGCGCTACTCGAAGAAGACCGCTGGCTAGAGCAACCCGGCATGGCGGACGTGCTCAAGACCCCGCTCACCCGTCTGGCAGCCCGCTATCTGGTCCACGCCCGCGGTCGCGGCGAGCAGCCCTTCGACCCCGTCGCCCGCTTCCACCTCGGCAACGGCGCCCGCATCGAACGGCTCAACTGGATGGGCGACTGCTCGTCCAAAGGCATGCGACAGGCCTTCGGCCTGATGGTCAATTACCTCTACGACCCGGACGCCATCGAAGCGAATGTGGAGGCGTTTGTCAGCGAAGGCACGGTGGCCGCATCCAATCCCATCAAGCGATTGGCGAAGGGCTGATCAAGCGCACGCGCTCCACCGCAACCGCGTAAGTCGGAAGGCGCTTCGCTTGTCCGCCCTACCGCACCGTGATCGACAACTCGCCCACGCCGTCGACACCACCGTGCAGCACATCCCCGCGTTTGACCGCGCCCACGCCGGCCGGCGTGCCGGTCATGAGCAGATCGCCCGGCACCAGCAGGAAGTAGCGCGACAACTCCGCCACGGCCTCGGCCACCGACCAGATCATGTCCGACAGATCGCCGCTTTGGCGGCGTTCGCCGTTCACATCCAGCCAGATGGCACCGGCGGTCGGATGACCGATCTCGCTCACCGGCCGCAGTGCGGACATGGGGGCGGCATGGTCGAAGGCCTTGCCGATTTCCCAACTGCGCCCCTGCGCCTTCATCTGCGCCTGCAGGTCGCGTCGCGTCATGTCCAGCCCCACGCCGTAGCCCCACACATGATCGAGTGCCGCGTCCACCACGATGTCGCGCCCGCCGCTACCAATCGCGGCCACCAACTCGATTTCGTGGTGCACGTCGTTCGACATGGACGGATAGGACCAATCCATCGGCTGATCGCCCACCACCGGATACACGGCGTCGGCGGGCTTGCAGAAGAAGAACGGCGGCTCGCGGTCGGGCGCGCCGCCCATCTCGCGGGCGTGGGCCGCGTAGTTGCGGCCGATGCAATACACACGCCGTACGGGGAAGGTGGCGTCCTGACCGGCAACGGGCAGCACCGTGAGGGCGGGCGGAGAAACGACATATGGCATGGCTGACTCCTTCAAGGCAGGGGCGGGCGGCCACCATAGCGGCCCTCCGGAACACGCATCACTATAAACATGTGCCTGCGCGGCGCGTACGCCGGCGCACCCGAATTTTCACGCAAGGTAACGGACGCCGCTTGACTTGCGGGGCAAAAGTCATTTAAATGCGAATCATTCGTATTTTTATTAAAATGCAAGCGCATCCTGACGAAATGGATCAATCCGACTTCAGAGGCTAGACTCGAATGTACGTATGTGTGTGCAACGCAGTGACCGAGGACGATATCCACGAGGCCGCGCGCAATGGTGCCCGCCGCCTGCGCGACCTGCGCGGTTGCTTGGGCGTGAGCGCCGACTGCGGCCGCTGCGCCTGCCATGCCAAGACATGCCTCGACTCGGCCATTGAGCAACAGCAACCCCAGCACAAGGCCTTTTCTCTCTCGTATCAGGAGTCCGCAGCATGAAAGGCGACAAGAACATCATCAAACTGCTCAACCGGCAACTCACCCACGAGCTCACGGCGGTCAATCAGTACTTCCTGCATGCCCGCATGTACAAGGACTGGGGGCTGGCCAAACTGGGCAAGCACGAATACGACGAGTCGATCGAGGAGATGCAGCATGCGGACAAACTCATCGAGCGCGTGCTGTTCCTGGAAGGGCTGCCCAATCTGCAGAATCTGCACAAGCTGCTCATCGGTGAGAACGTGCCCGAGTGTCTCAAGGGTGACCTAAAACTCGAGACCGGCGCCCGTGCCGATCTGGTCGACGCCATCGAACACTGCGAGTCCTGTAAGGACTATGTCTCCCGGGAGCTGTTCGAAGAGATCCTGATCGACACGGAAGAACATATCGATTATCTCGAAACCCAGATCGAACTGGTCGACAGGGTCGGACTGCAGAACTATCTGCAATCGCAGATGGACCCGGACAGCTCCAGCGACTGAGCGCACCTTCCGCCGGCACCCACGTGCCGGTGGCCCATTCGCGCTGGCGACGCGATCCACGGCACGCCCCATGTCGGCACCTACCCGCCGTCAACAGACCACCGCCTTGCGCATCGCAGTCACGCTTGTCGCCCTCGCCGCAGCGCTCGACATGCTGATCAGCGCGTGACTTCCCGCCACTCACTGAGCGCCGTGCGGCCACGAGTCGCGAGCGGCCCGACGGCGTCGGCGTTACAATCTCGCCCCATGGTCTCATCCACGGCAACGCTGTTCGCGCCTGTCCCCTCGTTCCAACTGCGCGTGGCGGCGTTCGCACGCCTGGCGGTGGTGGTGCTGGTGCATGCCGTGCTGCTGGCCGTGATCGCGCAGAATATGGATGTGCAGCCCCCCAAGGCGCCGTTGACCATCCAAGTCGCGCTGATCGCACCGCCGAAGCCGCTACCCGTCGCCCCCCCCAAGGTGGAACCACCGCCCGAACCGCCCAAGGCTGTCGACCCCCCGCCGCCGCCCCCACCGGTGGTGCGCAAGGTGGAAAAACCGAAACCGCGCGTCAAACCGAAGCCGCGTCCGCAGCCCGAGCAGGCGATCACCCCGCCAACGCCGGCGCCGGCCGCCGAGCCCGAGCCCGTGGTGGAACCGACGCCGCCGCCGGTCGCTGCCGCACCGGCACCGGCCGCCGCGCCGCCCGCGGTCGTCGAACCGCGCTACGATGCGGCCTACCTCAATAACCCCAAGCCGCGCTATCCGCGCGTGTCGCGCCGCCTCGGCGAACAAGGCAAGGTACTGCTTCGGGTGCTCGTGAGCGCCGACGGCAAGGCCAAGGAAGTTCGCCTGCATCGATCGTCGGGCTACAAACGACTCGACGAAGCGGCACGCGACGCGGTCACCCAGTGGCGCTTTGTCCCCGCCCGGCGAGGCGATGAAGCGGTCGAAGGCTGGTTCGTCGTACCCATCGAATTCAAACTGAAGGACGCTTGACCATGGATCCCCAAAACGCATTCGGAATGACCCAGTTGTGGGCCCAGTCCGACCTGATCACCCGCTGCACCGCGGTGCTGCTCATTGTGATGTCGGTGGTGAGTTGGTACCTGATCCTGAGCAAGGGGCTGCGCATGCTCGGCGCCCGCCGTCATACCGGCGCCATCGAGGCCTTCTGGCAGGCGGCAACGATCGAAGAGGGACTCACCGGCCTCGATGCGCGCGCCAAGGGCGCCCCATGCACCCACATGGCGCACCAGGCGGCCGCCGCTCATGCGCACTGCACCCGCCACGCCGCAGACGCCACCCTGGGCAGCACGCTCGATGTCGGCGAGTTCGTCACCCGCGCGTTGCGCCGGGCCATCGCACAGGCCACCGAGATGCTCGAGCGCGGGCTCACGGTGCTCGCCTCCATCGGCTCGACGGCGCCGTTCATTGGCCTGTTCGGCACCGTGTGGGGCATCTACCACGCGCTGACGACCATCAGCGTCACCGGCGCGGCCTCCATCGACAAGGTGGCCGGCCCGGTGGGCGAAGCGCTCATCATGACCGCCTTCGGCCTGTTCGTCGCCATTCCCGCCGTACTGGCCTACAACGGCTTCAGTCGCGCCAACCGCATCGAGCTATCGGAGCTCGACGGCTTTGCCCACGACCTGCACGCCTTCTTCACCACCGGCGCCCGCGTCGGCGCGACCACCAAGACATCGGCCGGGCGCCCTGCCCCTCGTGCCGCCAGCAACACCGAGGTGGCGTGATGGCATTCGGTGGATTTGGCGACGACCGCCACAACGCACCGATGAGCGAGATCAACACCACGCCGCTGGTGGACGTGATGCTGGTGCTGCTCATCATTTTCATGATCACCGCGCCGCTGCTGACGCATTCGGTGAAAATCGACCTGCCCACCGCCAGCAACGAACCGACCAACGCCCAACCGGATGCGATTACCGTCTCGTTCAATGCCGAGGGGCAACTGTTCTGGGACGATGAACCCATTTCCGAGACGGTGCTCGAACAACGCCTGGCCGC